>NZ_JBEXJI010000004.1:255474-335951 GCF_040609015.1 Nocardia sp. NPDC004860
CAGCCGCAGTACTGTCCGGATGGTTCGGTGAAACCTGCGAGCGGGGTGTGTCCGTCGGTGCAGCCGCAGTATTGCCCGGATGGTTCGGTGAAACCTGCGAGTGGGGTGTGTCCGTCGGTGCAGCCGCAGTATTGCCCGGATGGTTCGGTGAAACCCGCGAGCGGGGTGTGTCCGTCGGCGCAGCCGCAGTATTGCCCGGACGGCTCGGTGAAACCCGCGAGTGGAGTCTGTCCGTCCGCGCAGCCGCAGTACTGCCCGGACGGCTCGGTGAAACCCTCCAGCGGGGTGTGCCCCTCCGCGCAGCCGCAGTATTGCCCCGATGGTTCGGTCAAGCCCGCGAGCGGAACATGCGTCACGGCCGTCGTACCGCCTGGCACCACGCCGGGCGGGAATCAGCCGCAGCCGCAACCCAATCCGGTGCCGACCACGTCGATGCTGACGACCGCCGTGCCGCCGCCGACCACCACCGAGGCGGTTCCACCGAGTTCGGAAGCCAAGCCGCCCGCCTCGACCACTCCCGTTCCCGCGCAGACCTCCGGGCTCTCCCTGGAGCCGCCCGCGGTGGCGCCCGGGGCGCCGGTGCAGGCCAGCGGCACCGGCTGTGATCCCGGTGCCAATGTGAAGCTGTCGATCGGCGGGACCACCGCCGCCGACACCACGGCCCGGGCCGATGGCGGCTTCGCGGCCACCCTCGCCACCGGCGGCACCGAGGTCGGCCAGCACGAGGTGACCGCCGAGTGCGGGCGAAAGCTGGCCGCGCCCTTGGACATCGTGCTGGTCAGCCAGGTCGGCGGCGGCGCGGCGACGATGACGGTGCTGCTGTTCTTCCTGCTCGTAGGCGGGTGGTTCTACGGCCACCGCCTGATTTCCCATCTCCCGGCACGGAGGCCCCGATGACCAGTCGCACACCCGCGCCGAACCAGGTGCAGACGCCCAGCTTGCCGGAAATCCGGTGCGCAAGTGACCGATGCGTCCGGTGGGAACTCGATACCGGATGGGACGACGGCCGGCCGGCCGCCGAGCGACCCGCCGAACCTGTTGGCGCCGAGAGGGAATCGCGGCACGTCGCTCGTGCCCGCAGCCACCGGTCGATCGGCGGGACCGTGCTCGGCGCCCTGCTCATGGTCGCCCTCGTGGTCGTGGCGGTCGTCTTCGTGGCCGGACCCGCCCGCGCCGCCACCGGGGTGAGCGCGACCGCGACCCTCGACGGCCGGGCCATTGCCGGTGCCGATGCCGGCAATCCGGTGCGCCTGGATCCGAAGCGGGTCGCGCAGGTCGTCGTCGAGGTGACCAATGGGACCGCGAATCCGGTGTCGGTCCGCCGGGTCGATCTCGCCGGGCACGTGCTCGGCCTGAACTTCTATTCGTACTCCACGACGGTCGAATTGACGGTCGCGGCGGGCAAGACCGAGAAGCTCACCTACCGTTTGGATCCGGCCGGGCTGGACGGGCAGGCGACCGGGCTCATCGGCTCCGACCTCACGCTCATCGGCGCGGACGGCAAGCCGCTCACCGCGGTGCACACCGTCGTCGATGTGCGGGGTTCGCTCGCGTCGGTGTACGGGCTGTTCGGCATCATCATCGCGGTCCTGACCGCCCTGGCCGTTGTCGACGCGGCCCTGACCGTTGCGCGCCACCGCCTCTCGGCCAATCGCTGGCAGCGCGGCCTCCGCCTGCTCGCGCCCGGCCTCGGCATCGGCTTGATGATCGGGTTCACCGGTTCGGTGGCGCGCTGGTGGGTGCCCGGCACCGCCCTGTGGCTCGCCCTGGCGGGTGCCACCGCTGCCCTCTTCTTCGCGGCCGGTTACCTCTCGCCGACCCCGCGGCAGTCCGACGATCTCGGCCTCGACCCCGAAGATCTCGCCGCCGCGAAGGAACTCGATGCCAATGCCGGCGTGGAAGGTCCCAATCCGCCCTATGGCGGCACCTTCCGCGACCTCGGTGCGGTGGGAATCCGGGGCGGCACCTACCCGGACCTGGACGTGCGTGCTCAATCAGACTCTGGCGCAACGGAGTTCGTACCGTATCACCCGACCGGCGGATCAGGTTCGGAAGAGGCCGTAACGCAGGCAGTCCAGGCGGTGGATCCGGGGGACGAGCCGACACTGCGCAGCGGGCCCGGCGGACCGGGCTTCCGGCCGGAGGGAGCGGGCCGATGAGCGTGGGGAATACCGGCACCGCCGAGCTGGCCCGGGTGCGGGCGGCGCTGCCGGGATACGAGGTCGGCGGGCAGATCGGGCGCGGCGGCTGCGGGGTGGTGCTGGCCGGCATGCACCGCGGCTTGCACCGGCGGGTCGCGATCAAGCAGATTCCGCCGCAGTTCGCCGACGATATGCAGGTGCGGCGGCGGTTCGTCGACGAGGCGCGGATGATGGCGGCGCTCGACCACCCGCACGTGGTGCCGGTCTACGACTACATCGAGCACGACGACCTGTGCCTGCTGGTGCTGGAGTACCTGCCCGGCGGCACCGTCGAGAACCGTTTCATCACAGCGGGATTCGAGGCGACCGCGGCGGTGGCGGTGGCGTTGTCGTGCGCGGCCGGGCTCGACGCCGCGCATCGCAGCGGCATCCTGCACCGGGATGTGAAGCCGTCCAACCTCATGTTCGCGGCCAATGGCGCGCTCAAGCTCACCGATTTCGGGATCGCCAAGATCGTCGGCGGCGCGGACACACTGGTGACGCGGGCGGGCGAGATCATCGGCACGCCCTCCTACATTGCGCCGGAACAGGTACGGGGCCAGGGGCTTTCACCCGCTACCGACGTCTACGCCCTGGCCACCATGCTCTACCAGCTGCTCTCCGGCGTACTGCCCTTCCCGCCCGGACCCGACGCCCTGTCCCTGCTGTTCGCCCACGCCTACGGTGACCCGATCCCCCTGACCGAGGTGGCCCCGTTCGTCCCTCAGCCCATCGCCGAGGCGGTCATGCGCGGCCTGGCCTCCGACCCCGCCGACCGCTACGACACCGCCGAAACCTTCGGCGTCGCCATCGCCGAGCCCGCCGCGCACTTCTGGGGCGCGAATTGGCTCACCCCCGTGGGCATCCCGGTCATCGGCGCGGACACCATCGTGGCCGCCGCCACCGGCAGCGCCCGCAACCCGCGCATCCCCGGCCCCTTCACTCCACAGACCCCACCCCCGAGACCCGGCTCCCACGATCTCTACACCCCGCCGCCCGGTGCGATGCCCCCAGCGCCCGGCGCGGTGACCCACGACCGCGGCTCCGGGCCGATAACACCTCCGCCACAACCGATTCGCCCGCACATCCCGCCGGACGCACCCATCGCCGAGTCGAAGTCCCGGGAACAGCGTCGCCGCACCTCCGGCGGGGCCGCCACACCGCACGGATCGCCCTCGAGCCCGAGCGCAGGGCAGGGTAGCGCTGCGCCGCCACCCGCCGACCCTCGCTCGGAACCGACACGGCGAGCCGACCGAGGCGGGCCGGCAGCCGCCTGGCGCGGCGGGCCCGCTGCGCCCCAGCGACGGGGTGAAGCCGGAATGCCCGCTGGACATGGGTTCGGCAGTGGCCCAGCGGGATTCGGGTATGGAAGCGGTCCGCGACCGGGCGGAGAGTTCGGGCCCGGGGCTTCCGCACCGTTGGAGCGGATACGGCCGCGTGAGCCGATTCAGCGTGGCGGGGTGCGGCTGGCGGAGGTGGACCGGGCGGAGCTGTTGCCGGTGCAGCGGGTGGTCACGCTGCCGTCGCCTCGGGTGCCGTTGCTGGTGGCGGCGTTGTTGGTGGCGGTGACGGGGGTGGTTGCGGTGCTCGGGGTGGGCGCCCCGGAGCGGAATGTGCCGCCTGCGGGAATGATTCGGATCGACGGGGTGGATCCCGCCTCGGGGACTGTGGATCTCGATCTGTCCAAGCCGGTGCCGATCACTGTCAACGGGGTGGACGCGGATGAGGCGAGGCTGTCGGTGGATGTGCTGGGTGTGCGGGCCGGGGGACAGGGTGCCGCTTTGCCGGGTGGGTCGGGGGAGTTGTCCGCGCCGGTGAACCAGTACGTGCTAGCGGGTCGGCTGACCGGTGAATTGTCGCTGTCCCGTGCGGGTTCCGAGACGGCCACCTATCGGTTCGGGGTGCGGACACGGCAGCGGGCCACGACCACCGCGACGGCCGTCGGACTCCTGCTGCTCCTGCTGTTCGCCGCCGCATACGCCGAATCGAACGCCCGCACGTTGCGGCGCGGCAGTGCCCGCTTCGGCGCGACCGTCGGGCTGGCCATCAGCACGGGACTGCTCGGGATCGCGGCGGCCGGGGCGGCGTGGGTGCTGCTCGGCCGCGAACCCACCCTGCCCGGCGTGATCGTGTGCGCCGCAGGCGGTGTCGCGGCCGGACTGGCCCTGGCTGTCGGCTGCCGCCGGGTCGGCAAGCGGTACCGCTATCTGCGGGTGCAACTGCTCCGGGAGCGCGCCTGACCTCGAGGCAGCGCGGCGGTAATGGTGAACCGGGATTCCGGCGATATATGCACGAGCGCAGCGAGATCGACGACTGCGCCGGGAAGGGGCGGGAACATGGCGGGGCGTCCGGTCATCGAGATCCGGGAATGGGGACGGCCCGCGCGGCGGCGGCTGCTGGACGGGCCCATCGTCTTCGGGCGCGATGGTGGTCACGAGGTGCTGGCCGACGGCGGGGTCTCGCGTCAGCACCTGCGGCTGGTGCCCACCCCGACGGCCCTGTCCGTGGTCGACCTGGGCAGCCGCAACGGCACCACCGTCAATGGCGTGGCCCTGACCGGCCGGCGGGAACTCGTCACCGGTGACGTGGTGCGCCTGGGCCGCAGCGAGATCCTGGTGCTGCACGCCCCGACCGGCGAACCGGATGAGCCCGTCCCCGCCGAGACCGTGCTCGGGCCGTCGGGCGCGATACCCCGCCCGCCCGGCGGCGAGCCGACACCCGCACGCTGGGTGGCCCTCGCCAACCGGACCCTCGGCCTCGACCCGACCGGTGAGCGAAACCTGTTCCCCGCCTTCACCGAACTGCCGAGCCGGATACCGCTGCCGGTCTGGCAGGCGGCGCGCCTCCTGAGCATCACCGCCTACCTGGCGCTCATCGTCACGCTGTTCGTGCGGCCCGCGGGCGGGCTGTTCGTCTTCTTCAGGATCGTCGTGCCGCTGCTGCCCGGACTGTTCCTCATCGCACCGGGCCTGTGGCGCAACACCTGTCCGCTGGCCGCCACCAATCAGCTGCCGCGGCTGTTCCGCTTCACCCGCGCGCTCACGCCGCCGGCCTGGCTGCAGCAGCGCGGCTATCTGATCGCGGTCGCCCTGTTCTTCGGCATCGCCGGATCGCGCCTCGCGGGCCTGGACCGCAGCGGCGTCGCCACGGGTGTCGTGCTGTCCGCGGTCCTGCTGGCAGCGTTCACCGGCGGTGTCGTGTTCAAGGGCAAGAGCGGCTGGTGCAGCAGCATCTGCCCGCTGTTCCCGCTGCAGCGCGCCTACGGGCAGACGCCGTTCGTCACCATCGCCAACAATCACTGCCGCCCGTGCGTGGGCTGCGCCAAGAACTGCTTCGACTTCAAGCCGCGCGCCGCCTACCAGGCCGATATGGCCGATCCGGACCGCGGCTGGAGCGCGCCGCGCAAGCTGTTCGCCGCCGCGCTGCCCGGATTCGTGCTCAGGTTCATAGTGCTGGCCGGATATCCGGGAGTGCCGGTGCCGCAACGGTATCTGACGCTGGGCCTGGTTCTGCTGGTCGCGGTGGGTGGCTACTTCGCCGTCGAGGCGCTGACCGGGGTGAGCCCGGCCATGCTGTCGGCGGTGTACGCGGTGGTGGCCCTCAACGGCTTCTATTGGTTCGCGGGACCGGTGCTGCTCGGCTCGTTCACCACCATCACCGGTGTCGGCGGCGTGGCCTGGTTACGCTGGCCGATCAGTTTTTTCGTCCTGGCCGCGACCCTGCTGTTCCTGGCCCGCACCCGGGTCAGCGAACTCCAGTACGCGCTCAGCACCGGCGCTCGCATCGAACCCGTCCTGTTGCCCTTCCCGCGGCCGCGCACCGACGACAATGCCACTGCCCCAGCGGCTTCGGTGGACTTCGACGGCCGGACCGTGGCCGCCGAACTCGGCGTGAGCCTGCTCGATCTCGCCGAGCAGGCGAACCTCCCCCTGGAGTCGGGCTGCCGCATGGGCGTCTGCGGCGCCGACCCGGTCGCGATCCTCGAGGGTGGCGAGCAGCTGTGCGACCCGACCGCCGATGAGCGGAACACACTGCGGCGGTTGGGGTTCGCCGACAATACCCGGATGGCCTGCTGCGCCCGCGTGAACGGCAGCGGCGTCCGGGTCTCGCTCACCCCCGAACCCGGGCACGGCACCGGCGACCGCCCCGCCCACTTCGATCGCTCCCTGATGAGCCTGGTCGTCATCGGCACCGGCATCGCGGGCATCACCGCCGCCGACTTCCTGCGCCGCGGCCACCCCGACTGCGAAATCCACCTGGTCGGCCGGGAATCCCACGACTTCTACAACCGCATGGGCATCTCGCGCCTCATACCCGGCCGGTCCGCCATGCAGGGCCTGCACCTGCTGCCCGAACAGTGGTACGAGGACCACCGCATCACGCCGTGGCTCAATACCCTTGCCACCCACCTGGATCCGCGATCGCAGCGGGTCCACCTCGGCACCGGTGACGTCCTGCCCTACGACCGGCTCATCCTCGCGACGGGCGCGTCCGCCGCGCTGCCCGATATCGCCGGACTGCACCGGCCCGGCAGCTTCGTGCTCCGCGAGGCGGGGGACGCCATGACCATTCGCGCCTACGCCCAGCAGCGGTCCTGCGTTCGGGCCGTGGTCGCCGGCGGCGGTCTGCTCGGTCTCGAGGCCGCATATGCCCTGCACCAGTTGGGATTACGTGTCACCGTGCTGGAACGAGGGCCGCGGCTACTCGGCAAGCAGCTCGATCCGCGGGCGTCGGCCATCGTGCTGGACCACTTCACCCGGGCCGGGATCGAGGTCCGGCACCGGGCCGAGACCGCCGCGCTGACCGCCGATTCCAGGGCGGTCGCACCCGGCACTCCGCGCGGGCCCGGCCGGGACTCCGATCCGGTCCGGTCCGTAGTCCTGAAGGACGGGACGGTCCTGCCGTGCGAGGTATTCCTCACCGCCACCGGTATCCGCCCCAATACCGACCTGGCCGCGCGCGCCGGAATCGCGGTCCGGCGGGGCATTCTCGTGGACGACCGCATGCGCACCGCCGTGCCGCACGTGTACGCGGCCGGAGACGTGGCCGAACATCGCGACCGCGTGCTCGGCCTGTGGCCCATCGCCGCCGAACAGGCGCAGGCCGCGGCGGTGAACGCGCTCGGCGGCGATCAGGTGCTGACCGCGGAGACGCCCGCCACCATCCTCAAGGGAGTCGGCCTGGAGCTGTTCAGCATCGGGCAGGTCGAGCCGGGCCAGCGCGACGAGGTGATCGTGGTGGACGAATCACCCGTGCGGTCCTATCGGCGGCTGGTCATTTCCGGCGACCGCGCGGTCGGGGCGATCGTGCTCGGCCATCACCCCACCGATGTGGCCGCCGCGCAGCAGGCCGTCCGCACCCGGAAAGCGATACCGGGGGCGGCCCGGAATGCCCTGCAGCGCGGGGATTGGTCCGCACTGCAGTAAGCGCGGGATGTCCTGCGCCAGTAGCCACCTGGTCGGCGCTGTGACCTACGGGGCCGCCTGCGCCGTGCGATAGGTGAGAACCCGCTCGCCGATGCGCAGGCTCCACCCGGCCTTCAACTCCGTCGGCCGCTGCCCCACCCGAACCCAGTCCGCCGCACCGGGAGCCGCCACGAAGGTCCCGCCCGGCGTCCCCGCATCCCGCACGTACACCAAGCCGTTTTCGACGAACACCCGCGCGTGCACCCGCGACACGTGCCGATCCCGCGCGATCACGATGGGCGAGGCCACCGCCCGCCGCACCGCCTCGTCGATCATCGGATCCCGTCCGATCACATACGGCCGATCCAGCGGATACACCGCGCCCTCGGTACTGGTGAGCGCCCCGCCCGCCGCGGCCATGGCCGAGGTCGCGGGCGGCTGCGGCCCGGCGGTGGCGCGGGCTCCGGGCTCGCCGATGTCTTCGGCGCCCGGGCTGTACGCCGCCGTCGGCGGTTGATCCTCCGGGGCGGGGCGATCCTTTCGCCTGGCCGGAGGGCCGGAATCGGGTCCGGAGTCGGCCTGCGCCTCGATCCGCACCCGCTTGTCGAGCGCCGGCCCAGGCTGGTCCGAACCGGAGTCACCCGCGAGCCGTGAGCCCGGAGCCGGAGTCGTAGCGGCATTGCGGGGATTCACGGGTTCGAGCGCGGGCTCCGGAGGTTTCAGGGAAACCTGTTGTCCGGCAGCGGGTTCCGCGCCCCGTGCCGGGATGGGTACCGAGAAGCGCGGGTGGGAAGGCGTCGGGGTCGGGGCCCGGCGGGTGAGGTCGGCGACCGGCGGTGACTCCGGCGGGGTCTCGCCGGCGCGCGGGGCCGTCAGTCCCGAGACCGGGGCGTGCAGGACGAAACCGCCGCCCGCCACGACTCCGGCACGCAGATCGGTGTGCGGCAGTTCGCTGCCCGCGTCGTCGGCGACCACGGTGAGCCGCCGGATCGGATCGCGCACGATTTCGTCGGCCCAGGTCAGGGCGCGTTCCCCGGACAGCAGGCGGGCGCCCTCGGGCCCGTCGACCGCGGCGGTCACCGCGCCGCGCAGCAGGATCAGGATCCCGCCCGCCGTCGGCGCGACCACCCCGAAGGCCGGCGGCTGCGCGGAACCGCTGGTGAACACGGTCGCCGCCAGCCGCTGGGCGATCGCCACACCGGGATCCGCGGCGCTCGCCGCGGTCTCCGCCGCGCCGATAATCCGTTCCATGGACGGACTTTCACCGTGCAGGAACATGACCACATTCCCGAACCGGGCGACCAGTCCTGCCCCCGGTATCAACCCGACCGTCGTCGGAATCCGACCCATCCGCGCCTCCCTCTCCCGGCGCCACAACATCGCAGCCAAGCATAGGACCGTTCCGCGGCCCGGGCATACGGCCGATCCGACGGGACGCCCGGCGACACGCGTTCACCCGGTTTGCGGGAATGCCGCCCCTGGCCGGGATCCGGGCGCGAGGATCGAGGCATCGTGCCGGTGCATCCGGCTCCGGCGTCACCGATGAGGACCGAACCATGAGGGGCACGATCATCAGGACCACCACCGCCGCCGCGATCGGCTGCGCCACGCTCGCGACCGTCGCCGGACTGGCCGCGCCCGCCGGCGCGACCGCGACCCGGGTCGGCATCGACCCGGGCATCAGCTTCGGCTCGGCCACCAACTACGGCACCGGCTGCAGCTACGACATCGACGGCATCGTCGACGACCCGGTCACCCCGGTCGTCTTCTACGACAACGGGATTCCCTTCGCCTACGCGACTCCCTCCGGCTCGCTGGCTCAGACCCGGTGGACGCCCGTCACCGCCGGACCGCACCGCCTGCAGGTCTGGCAGCGCCGCCCCGGCGGGCAGGACGTGTTCCCGTACGTCGACATCCAGGTCGGTAACGGCCTGCCGACCGGCTCCGGCTGCGGCGTCGCCAACTAGGCGCCGTCCGATGCCGTCGACCAGCCGCTGTGCGGTGTGGTGAACCGACCGCCCTCGGTGCGGTGGACCGGCCGCGGTCCGGCGTGGTCGACCAGTCGATGCCCGGTGTCGCTGATCAGCCGCTACTCGAAGGCCGCCTTTGCGGCGGCCTCGGCAGCCTGCCGGTCCGCGGCGACGAGGCCGATGCGGGTCCGGCGGTCGAGCAGGTCGGCCGTGTCGAGAGCGCCCTCGTGGGCGACGGCGAAAGCGAATTCGGCGGCGGTGACATCCATGCCGGGCGCCACCTCCGCCGTCAGGCTCGGATGCCGGCCGGCCAGCGCGAGCACGGTGGTCGCCTCGCTGCCGTAGCGCTCGACCAGGCGCGTCGGGGCCTGGATGGCATCGCGGGCCGCGCCGGACACCGCGCCCACCAGGGGCAGGCTGCGGGTGCGGCACGGTGCGGCGGCCAGGTGCGCGTGCGCCACCGCGGCATCCACCGCGTCCTCGGCCATCTTCCGGTAGGTGGTGAGCTTGCCGCCCACCACGGTGATGACGCCGGTGGGGGAGGTGAGCACGGCGTGCTCGCGCGAGATGTCGGCGGTGCTGTCGTCGCCGGTGCGCAGCAGCGGCCGCAGGCCGGCGAAGCTGCCGCGAATATCGCTGCGGCGCAACGGCTCCCGCAGCACCGTGTTCACGGTGTCGAGCAGGAAGTCGATCTCGCCGTCGGTGGCGTGCGGGACGTCCGGCACCGGGCCGGGCGCCTCCTCGTCGGTGAGACCCAGATAGACCCGGTTGTGCGCGGCCGGGAACGCGAAGATGAAACGACTGGTGCTGCCCGGAATCGGCACGGTCAGCGAGGCGGTGAGACCGCCGAACGCGGCGGCGTCGAACACCAGGTGCGTGCCGCGCGAGGGCCGCAGTTCGATGCTCGGATCCACCTGATCGGCCCACACCCCGGTGGCGTTCACGACGGAACGCGCTGTCACGTCCAGCGTTTCGCCGGTGAGTGTGTCGGTCAGCGTGGCCTTCCCGCCGGTGACATTCATGGCCTCGACCCGGGTCAGTACCGTCGCGCCCTCCCGGGCGGCCGTGCGGGCGATGGCCACCACCAGCCGCGCATCGTCCACCAGCTGCCCGTCCCAGGCCAGCAGCCCGCCTCGCAGCCCGGCCCGGCGCACCGTCGGGGCCAGCCGCAGCGCCTCGGCCGCCGCCACCCGCCGCGACCGCGGCAGCACCGACGCCGACGTCCCCGCCGCCCGGCGCAGCACGTCCCCGGCCAGGAAGCCGGTCCGCACGAGTAGCTTCTGCGCCGCACCGATATTCGGCAGCAGCGGCACCACCTGCGGCAGCGCCCGGGTCAGATGCGGCGCGGTGCGGGTGAGCAGGATGTCGCGCTCGACCGCGCTCTCGTGCGCGATCCCGACCCCGCCGCTGGCCAGATACCGCAGCCCGCCGTGCACCAGCTTGGAACTCCAGCGGCTGGTGCCGAACGCGAAGTCGTGCTTCTCCACCAGTACCGTCCGCAACCCGCGCGCGGCGGCGTCCAGCGCCACACCCACGCCGGTGATGCCGCCACCGATCACCAGCACGTCGATGGTCGCGTCGTCACCGAGTGCCGACAGCTCTCGCCGCCGCCGCGCCGCGTTGAGCGACGAGTCGGGCCGAGCCGTATTCGAAGTCATGGGAAGGCCTTTCGATCAGTGCCGCTGTCGGTTGTCGAGCATGTGGAGCTACTGGGTCCCCGGTGAGGCGCCGGTGGGGGTCAGGTAGCCGTGCAGGGCGTAGGCGAGTTCGGTGTCGAGGTGGTCGCCGTCCAGAACCGGCGCGAAGGCGGTCGCCGACTGGACCGCGGACTGGGCCATCAGCAGCAGCATGGCGGCCAGCTGCCCGGGATCCCCGGCGCGAATCGAGTTGTCGGCCTGGCCTTCTCGGATGGCGTCGGCGAACAGGTCGATGAGGGCGCGCTGATTGCGGCCCAGCCGCTCGAACACGTAGGTCAGCATGATGTCGGTGTCGGCGCGGAAGATCTTGGCGAACAGGGGATTCCGGCGCATCACCGCGCCGCCGCCGACAATGGCCCCGACCAGCCGCTCGCGCGCGCTGCCCGTGCTGGGCGCGGTGTCGGAGATGATCTCGCGCAGTTCCCGCACCAGCAGGTCCGCCACCAGGGACCCGGTATCGGGCCAGCGGCGGTACACCGTCGGCCGGCTGACGCCCGCGCGACGGGCCACCTCGGTCAGGGTGGTGCGCCGGACGCCGAATTCGGCCACACAGGCGCGTGCCGCGTCGAGGATGGCCCGATCGACGGCGGAGGATGGTTCGGTCGAACTCATGGTTGCCACCACCGGAGAGTAGTTGTCGTTACTGCTTGACATTCTATGTCAGACTGTAACGCATGGTCGACACACAAGCAGCTGCCGCGTCCACGGAAAACCCGGGCGAGCCGCAGGTTCGCGCGAGTATGGTGTGGGACGCCTGGGGCTCCCCGTCCGGACACAAACCGCTGTCCGAGCAGATTCGGGGACTGCTCGCACAGGTTTTCGGGGTGTCCGGTGAGCCGGTGACCCGTCGCGATGAGGGCGACGTGCCGCTGCGCGCCTCGGCGCTCACGCCGGAACAGCACGCCGGGCTCGTCGCGGTGGTCGGAGCCGAGCACCTGTCGATCGACCATCGCGACCGCCTGCTGCACGCCGGCGGCAAATCCACGCCCGACCTGCTGCGCCGCCGCGCCGACGGCGAGCAGGACGCGCCCGATGCCGTCGTCTTCCCCGCCGATCACGACCAGGTTCTCGCGCTGCTGAAGTACTGCTCCGCCGAGGGCATCGCGGTCGTGCCCTTCGGTGGCGGCACCAGCGTGGTCGGCGGCCTGGATCCCGCGCGCGGCCGCTTCGCGGCCGTCGTCGCCCTCGATCTGCGCCGCCTCGACACCCTCACCGACGTCGATCCGGTCAGCGGCACCGCCACCCTGGGCGCGGGCCTGTCCGGTCCGCAGGCCGAGGAACTGCTTGCCCGCCAAGGCCTTTCGCTCGGCCACTTCCCGCAGAGCTTCGAATACGCCACCATCGGCGGCTTCGCGGCCACCCGCTCCTCGGGCCAGGCCTCGGCCGGCTACGGCCGCTTCGACGACATGATCCAGCGGCTCCGGATCGCCACGCCCGCAGGCGATCTCGACCTCGGTCGGGCGCCTGCCTCGGCCGCCGGACCCGACCTGCGCGAACTGTTCTCCGGTTCGGAGGGCACCCTCGGCATCATCACCGGCGTCACCCTGCGGGTGCACCCGGTCCCGGAAACCACCGGCTACCAGGCCTGGTCGTTCCCCGACTTCGCCACCGGCGCCAATGCGCTGCGCACCGTCATCCAGGCCGGCGCCGCCCCCACCGTCATGCGCCTGTCCGACGAGGCCGAGACCGGCCTGAACCTGGCCCGCGCCGGGGACATCGGCGGCGCGCCCGTCGGCGGCTGCCTCGCGGTCACCACCTTCGAGGGCACCGCCGCGCACGTGGCCGCCCGCAGTGCCGAGGCCGCCGCCCTGCTGGCCGCCGCCGGCGGCACCGCCCTCGGTGAAACCCCCGCCCGGGAATGGGAACACGGCCGCTTCGCCGCCCCCTACCTGCGCGATGCGCTGCTGGACGTGGGCGTGCTCTGCGAGACCCTCGAAACCGCCACCAGCTGGGCCGATCTCGCCAACCTCAAGGCGAAGGTGACCGCGGCGCTGACCGATTCGCTCACCGCCCAGGGCACCCCCGCGCTGGTCATGTGCCACATCTCGCACACCTACCCGACCGGCGCGTCGCTGTACTTCACCGTCGTCGGCAAGCAGGCCGCGGACCCGATCGCGCAGTGGGCCGTCGCCAAGCGGGCCGCGGGCGACGCCATCGTGGCCGCGGGCGGCACCATCACCCACCACCACGCGGTGGGCGCCGACCATCGGCCGTGGATGACCGACGAGATCGGCGATCTGGGTGTGCAGGTGCTGCGCGCGGTGAAGAATGCCGTCGACCCCGCCGGAATCCTCAACCCTGGGAAGCTGATTCCGTGACAACGATCCGCTCCATCGCCCTGGTGACCAATCCGCTGTCCGGTCACGGCAAGGGCGCGCTGGTCGCCGTGGAGGCGGCCAACCGCTTCGCCGCCCGCGGCGTCCAGGTCACCGAGATCCGCGGCGAATCGGCCGCCGAGAGCGAACGGCTGGTGCGCAAGGCGCTGGCCGACCCGGACGCCCGCCCCGACGCCGTGGTGGCGGCGGGCGGCGACGGACTGGTCGGCGTGGTGCTGCAGGCCCTGGTCGGCACCGGCGTCCCCCTCGGCCTGATCCCCGGCGGCACCGGCAACGACCTCGCCCGCGAACTCGGCGTCCCCGACGACACCGACGCCGCGGTGGCCACGGTCGTGGGCGGCCGGACCCGCGCCATCGATCTCGGCACCGTGGAAACCGAGGAGTCGGGCCGCGCCCTCTGGTTCGCCACCGTCACCGGCACCGGCCTCGACGCGCGAGTCACCCTGCGCGCCAACGCTCTCCGCTGGCCCAACGGCCCGATGCGCTACACCGTCGCCGCCCTGCTCGAACTCGCGGGCAAGCTGGCCGTGCCCTATCGCATCGAACTGACCGGCTCACCCGACCATCCGGACGGCACCGTCCTGGAACTGGACGCGGTCATGGTCGCCGTCGGCAATACCCGCACCTACGGCGGCGGCATGCTCATCTGCCCCGACGCGCTCATCGACGACGGCCTGCTGGACCTGACCGTGGTCGGGGCCATGTCCCGGCTGGAGATGCTGCGCCTGCTCCCGACCCTGTCCTCCGGCAAGCGCATCGACCATCCCGCCGCGGTCCAATACCAGGCCCGGGAGATCCGCCTGACCGCTCCCGGCGCGCCCGCCACCGCCGACGGCGACCCGGCCGGACTGCTCCCCGCGCACTTCCGCGCCGTTCGTGGCGCCCTGGACGTGCTGGTCCCCTGACCCCTGCCGTACCGCCCGACCGCGTCCGGTCGATCCGGCAAAAGCGGTGCGCCCCATGTCTTTCGGCGTGGGGCGCATTTGTCATATGGGGTCTGAGGAAGGTGGGTCGAAACTCTCACCAGACCTGGAACACGCCCAAACCCTTCGGGCTCAGCACCACATCCACCGAGCCGTCGGGATGGTCCGCGGCCTCACCGACGACCGCCGGCATATCCGCGAACACGGCATGGCCGTTCTGGATGAGAGTCGAATCGGGTTGCAGCCCCACGATCACGGCATTATGCGGCGCATACCGGTCGATCAGCGCCGGAATCGGGCTCTCGGCCAGGGCCTGCGTCTCATTGTGATTCAGCTCCACTCCCGCCGCACCGACCTGTGGAATCACGAACGGGGTTGCAGCGGAAGCGGTTCCGGCGGCGGCCAATCCGGCCAGACCGAGCCCCGCACAGGCGGCCGCGGCAAGAGCAAATGTTCGAACACGCATGATGACTCGCTTTCCAGCGGCGGGAGAGATGTCCTGCGGAGCTGTATCGATTACTGCGGTGAACGGTGGCGGCTGGATCCAGCCGGGTAGCCAGAACACATCACCGCAGGTAACCATGGCAAGGCTCGAGTGATTTATGCCACTCCGGCCGATAAAAGTGATTCAGCTCACATGTTCTGACCGGGCAAATGCGACAGGCGGTCGGAGCACCGACTAGGACGGGCGTGCGATGAGCAAGTGGCCAGAAATCGGCTTTCGCGGCAGGAACCGGTGATCGGCCCTCAGCCCGGCCCGCTCCAGCGCATCCTTCACCTCGGCGACCGGGCGGAGGGTGAATCCGTATGGGGCGAAAGGCATTTTCGCCATGGCGTCCGGGTCGCCGATGCCGATCACCAAGCGGCCCTTGGGGGCGAGCACACGCGCCAGCTCGGTGCAGGCGCGATCCAGCTCCGGCACGAAATAGATGGTGTTGCAGGTGATCACGGCATCCAGGGCGGCGTCCGGGACCGGGAGCTCGGTGAGGGAGCCCTCGGCCAGGCGCAGACGGTCGGACGAGACGTCGGCCGCGAACTCCGATCGGGCCCGCGCCAGCATGTCGGGGGAGAGCTCGACACCGGTCACCGTGCCGGACCCGATCCGGTCCAGGAGCAGGGTCAGCCCGATACCCCCGCCGAATCCGATATCGGCGGCCGCGTCACCGGCGGCCACCTCGGTCGCCGCCACCGCGGCCTCGATCATCGGCCGGTTGCCGCGATTGAGGAGGCGCGCCACGCCCTTGCCCAGCACTCCGTGCGGATTTCCCAGCTGCCCGGCGACCGTCGACATCACCCGCGAGACAATCGGATTCATGCTCGACAGGTTACCCGCCGGTCGCTTCGCCGGGACCTCGCAATGTGCTTGTCACGACGCGAAAACAATGCGGCGGACGCAACGTCGATGCAACGAAATCTGGTCTACCCTGGCCAATTTGGGCCAGAACCTGAGAATTGCCTTTGGATCCGGGAGGGAGGCCCGAAACGGCGGTAGGCTGACCATCGAGGGCGAGGCTTCCGGTGTCCCTCATCCGTCGGAAGCCTCGCCCTTCGGCTATCCATCCGGGCCCCATGCGGCGGTAAATCGGGCCTAGGAAAAACCCGGTCGTTCGGCGATAATCCCAGCCCTTAGAATCGACCGGTGACCAGCGCAGCCTCTGAGAACCCGCGTAATCGTGCCGATGCCCTCCCCAAGAGCTGGAACCCCAGCGATGTCGAGGCCGACCTGTACGAGCGCTGGGTAGCCGCCGGTTACTTCACCGCCGACCCGGGTAGCGCCAAGCCCGCCTACTCGATCGTGCTGCCCCCGCCGAACGTCACCGGCACCCTGCACATGGGCCACGCCCTCGACCACACCCTCATGGACCTGCTCACCCGCCGCAAGCGCATGCAGGGTTTCGAGGTGCTGTGGCTGCCCGGCATGGACCACGCCGGCATCGCCACTCAGACCGTGGTGGAGAAGCAGCTCGCCGTCGACGGCAAGACCAAGGAGGACTTCGGCCGCGAGCTGTTCGTCGACAAGGTCTGGGACTGGAAGCGCGAGTCCGGGGGCCAGATCCAGGGCCAGATGCGCCGCCTCGGCGACGGTGTGGACTGGAGCCGCGACCGCTTCACCATGGACGACGGACTCTCCCGCGCCGTGCAGACCATCTTCAAGCGACTCTACGACGCGGGCCTCATCTACCGCGCCGAGCGCCTGGTGAACTGGTCGCCGGTGCTGCAGACCGGCATCTCCGACCTCGAGGTGGACCACAAGGAGGTCGAGGGCGAACTCGTCTCCCTGCGCTACGGCTCGCTGAACGACGATGAGCCGCACGTGATCGTGGCCACCACCCGGGTGGAGACGATGCTCGGTGACACGGCCGTCGCGGTGCATCCGGACGACGAGCGGTACCGGGCCCTCATCGGTACGACCGTCTATCACCCCATCACCGGCCGCCAGATCCCCATCGTCGCCGACGACTACGTGGACCCCGAATTCGGTTCCGGCGCGGTCAAGATCACCCCGGCACACGACCCCAACGACTTCGAGCTCGGCCTGCGCCACAACCTGCCCATGCCCACCATCATGGACAAGACCGGCAAGATCGCCGACAGCGGAACCGAATTCGACGGCATGGACCGCTTCGAGGCCCGGCTCAAGATCCGCGAGCGGCTCGAGGCCGAGGGCCGCGTGGTCGGGCGCAAGTATCCCTACATCCACCAGGTCGGCCACTCCGAGCGCTCCGGCGAACCCATCGAACCCCGCCTGTCCATGCAGTGGTGGGTGAAGGTCGAGGGCATCGCCAAGGCCGCCGGTGACGCGGTCCGCAACGGCGACGTCAAGATCCACCCCGCCAGCCAGGAACCGCGCTGGTTCGAGTGGGTCGACAACATGCACGACTGGAACATCTCGCGCCAGCTGTGGTGGGGTCACCGCATCCCGATCTGGTACGGACCCGAGGGCGAGATCGTCTGCGTCGGACCCGACGAGCAGGCCCCCGAGGGCTACGTCCAGGACCCGGACGTGCTCGACACCTGGTTCTCCTCGGGCCTGTGGCCCTTCTCCACCATGGGCTGGCCGGACGCGACGCCCGAGCTGAGCACGTTTTATCCGACCAGCGTGCTGGTCACCGGCTACGACATCCTCTTCTTCTGGGTCGCCCGGATGATGATGTTCGGCATGTTCGTCTCCGACGACCCGGTGCTCACCGTCGGCAAGGACCCGAACCAGAAGCAGGTCCCGTTCCAGGACGTGTTCCTGCACGGCCTGATTCGCGACGAGTTCGGCAAGAAGATGTCCAAGTCGCGCGGCAACGGCATCGACCCGCTGGACTGGATCAACGAATACGGCGCCGACGCCACCCGATTCACCCTCGCCCGTGGCGCGCAGCCCGGCGGCGACCTCTCGGTCGGCACTCCGCACGTGACGGCCTCGCGCAGCTTCATCACCAAGCTGTTCAACGCCACCAAGTTCGCGCTGATGAACGGCGCGCAGCCGGGCGAGCTGCCCGCGCGCGAGAGCCTCACCGACACCGACCGCTGGATCCTGGACCGCCTCGACGAGGTCGTCACCGAAGTCGATGCGGCCCTGGACCGTTACGAGTTCAGCAAGGCCCTCGAGGGTCTGTACCACTTCGCGTGGGACGAATTCTGCAGCTGGTACCTGGAATTGGCGAAGGTGCAGTTCGCCGAGTCCGAGGAGCGCGCGGCGAGCACCCGCCTGGTGCTCGGCACCGTCCTGGACGCCGTGCTGCGCCTGCTGCATCCGGCCGTTCCGTTCGTCACCGAGACGCTGTGGCAGGCCCTCACCGACGGCGCCGAGGGCGAGTCCATCGTCATCTCCGCCTGGCCGGCCGTCTCCGGCGCCACCGCCGACACGGCCGCGGCCCGCCGGGTTTCGGACACCCAGAAGCTGATCACCGAGATCCGCCGCTTCCGCTCCGACCAGGGCCTGGGCGACAGCCAGAAGGTGGCCGCCAAGCTCAACGGCATCGACACCGCCGACCTGCGCGCGCAGGAGGCCGGTATCGCCAACCTGGCCAAGCTCACCCCGGCCGGTGACGGCTTCGCCGCCACCGCCTCGCTCGAGGTGCGCCTGAGCGCCGCCACGGTGACCGTCGAGATCGACACCTCCGGCACGGTCGACCTCGACGCCGAGCGCCGCCGCCTGGAGAAGGACCTCGCCGCCGCCCAGAAGGAACTGGCCGGCACCACCGGCAAGCTCGGCAACGAGGCGTTCCTGGCCAAGGCCCCCGAGGACGTGGTCGCGAAGATCAAGGCGCGCAAGGAGATCGCCGAGGGCGACGTCGAGCGGATCACCGCCCGCCTCGCCGAGATCGCCAAGCTGGCGGCCCAGTGAACGACGAACCGGAGCGTCAGTACGCCGAGGGTGCCCCGCTGAGCAGCGGCACCTCGCCGGTGGACCTGGCCGAGATGGCGCTGGTCGAGGCCGAACTCGACCAGCGCTGGCCGGAAACCAAGATCGAGCCGTCGCTCACCCGCATCGCGACGCTGATGGACCTGCTGGGCTCGCCGCAGCAGTCGTATCCGGCCATCCACGTCGCCGGTACCAACGGCAAGACCTCGGTCACCCGCATGATCGACTCGCTGCTCACCGCGCTGCACCGGCGCACCGGACGCATCACCAGCCCGCACCTGCAGCTGGCCACCGAGCGCATCGCCATCGACAACGCGCCCATCACGCCCGGGCGCTATGTCGAGATCTACCGCGAACTGCTGCCGTACGTGGAGATGATCGATGCGCAGTCGAAAGCCGCAGGCGGCCCGGCCATGTCGAAGTTCGAGGTGCTGACCGCGATGGCCTACGCGGCCTTCGCCGAAGCGCCGGTGGACGTGGCCGTGGTGGAAACCGGGATGGGCGGTCGCTGGGACGCCACCAATGTGATCGACGGCCAGGTCGCCGTCATCACCCCGATCGGGTTGGACCACATCGACTATCTGGGCCCCGACCTCACCTCCATCGCGGGGGAGAAGGCCGGGATCATCAAGCAGGCCCCCGCCGACGACCTCGTCCCGCGCGACACCGTCGCCGTCATCGCCCAGCAGGAACCCGAGGCCATGGAGGTGCTGCTGCGCCGCGCGGTCGAGGTCGACGCGGCCGTCGCCCGCGAGGGCGCGGAGTTCCAGGTGCTGTCGCGTCGCGTCGCCATCGGCGGCCAGATGCTGGAGTTGCAAGGGCTCGGCGGCGTCTACGACGAGATCTTCCTGCCCATGCACGGCGAGCACCAGGCCCGCAACGCGGTGCTGGCGCTGGCCGCGGTCGAGGCGTTCTTCGGCGCGGGCGCGTCCCGGCAGCTCGACATCGACGCTGTACGAGCCGGATTCGCGGCCGCCGTCAGCCCCGGCCGGATGGAGCGCATGCGCAGTGCGCCCACGATCTTCATCGACGCCGCCCACAACCCGCACGGTGCCGCGGCCCTGGCGGCCACGCTGACCAGCGAATTCGACTTCCGCAAACTGGTCGGCGTGATCGCGGTGCTGGGCGACAAGGACGCCGGCGGCATCCTCGACGCCCTGGAACCGGTCTTCGACGAGATCGTCGTCACCGAGAACGGCTCCCCGCGCGCCCTGCCCGTCGACGACCTGGCCAACCTCGCGGTCCAGCGCTTCGGCGACGAACGCGTGGCCGTCGCCCACGACCTGGCCGACGCCATCGAGACCGCCATCGCCCTCGCCGAGGGCGGGGAGGACGGCGAACTGGTCTCCGGTGCGGGCATAGTCATCACCGGCTCGGTCGTCACCGCCGGGGCCGCCCGCAGCCTGTTCGGAAAGGATCCCGCATGACCTCCGACGCCACGCCCGACGTCCCGCCGCCCGCCACCGACCCGTGGAAGGGCCTGCGCGGCGTCATGGCCGGCACCCTGGTTCTCGAGGCCATCACCGTGCTGCTGGCGCTGCCGGTGATCGGCGCGGTCGGCGGCGGCCTGCGCTGGTGGTCCATCCTCTACGTGGTCGGCCTGGCCGTGGTCATGTTCCTGGGCGCGGGCCTGCAGCGCCGGCCCTGGGCCATCCCGTTCAACCTGGCCCTGCAGGCGGCCCTGCTGCTCGGCGGCTTCATCCACCTGTCGATCCTGGTGATCGGCGTGGTCTTCGTCGCCGTCTGGGCCTTCATCCTGTTCCTGCGCTCCGATGTGCAGAAGCGCATGAAGGCGGGCCAGCTGCCCAGCCAGCGCATGTCCGGCGCATGAGTTCTCGTTGCCTCAGGCGACAACTGATTTCGTTGCGCTCGGGGTAACTCGTCGGGTACGTCCGAAATCGCTTCGCATCCTGACCGCCGGCACGCGAATGGGGCCGGCGACGGCTCCCGGCCGTGCGATGGAGTTTCGGGGAGGCGGTACTGTGGCGGCGTGACTGAGCAGACGTTGGTACTCATCAAGCCCGATGGCGTGGCCCGCGGCCTCGTCGGGGAGATCATCACCCGGATCGAGCGCAAGGGTCTGAAGATCGCGGCGCTGAAGCTCGTGAACGTCTCGCCCGAGCTGGCCGCCGTGCACTACGCCGAGCATGCCGAGCGCCCGTTCTTCGGATCGCTCATCGAATTCATCACCTCCGGCCCGGTGGTCGCGGCCGTGCTCGAGGGTCCGCGCGCCATCACCGCGTTCCGTCAGATCGCGGGCGGCACCGACCCGGTCGAGAAGGCCGTCCCCGGCAGCATCCGCGGTGACTACGCCCTCGAGACCCAGTACAACCTCGTGCACGGCTCCGACTCGCCCGAGTCCGCCAAGCGCGAGATCTCGCTCTGGTTCCCGGAATTCGCGCTCTGAACCCGTGCGGGGCACCGCTCCCCGCACACACTCGATAGGTCCGGGGGAGACCCCGAAGGCAGAGGCAGCCGCCCGCCCCTGCGCCCCGGAAGGCAGGCGCGGGCGGGCGGCCCTCCGCCACACACCGACGGCTGCGGCGCGGTCCGCGTGAGACTCGCGAGGCCCGCTCCGGGCCGCGCGGACACGACGCCCCGGCGTGGTGTGGGATACTGGCTGTGGAAGTGACCGACGCGGGCCGTTTGCGGCAGGTGCCGATCACCTTCGAATTGACACCGCGGAGCGACGGACGATCATCGCTGCCGCCGACGGCTTCCAAGACTCGGCCGCCGGGCAGGCACGCTGGATGAACGCTCGTGACACGGAGTTGAGCCAACCAAACCAGGCGCCACGTGAACTGTTAGCCCGAACGACGAGATACCGGTGATAACGGGACACGCGGCGCGAAGACTTACGATCGCGCGCCCCCGGGCGTGAGGTCGACAAGACAAGCGCCCCCGCGTCGGCCGCGTCGCTCCTCGGAGGAACGCGCCCGGGGGCCCCGAGGAGATTTCGTGGCCGATCAAGAGCCGCTGGAAGCATCGCAGAGCAACGGTGAAGGGGAGGGCGCTCAGATCACCCCGGCTGCCGAACAATTGCCGGAACGGATCCGAGTGCACGCACTGGCGAAGCTGCTGGGCACTACCAGCAAACGTATTCTGGCCCACCTGACCGAGATGGGCGCGCAGGCGCGAAGCCCGCAATCGAGTCTGGACCGCACCGTCGCCGAGACCGTCCGTGACGCCTTCGGCCCGCGTGAGGTCGAGCTGGTCGAATCCGCCCCGGCCGGGCCCGAGCCGATCGCCGAGGCCACCGTCGACGCGGCCATCGCCGCCGACGACGACCGGGCGGCCGACGAGATCGCCGCCGAGGAGGTGGAGGCCGTCGAGGACACCGAGGCTGCCGCGCCCGCGGTCCAGCAGACCACGCTGTTCGCGAGCCCGTTCCAGGCCGAGCCGCAGCTCGAGGAGCCGGTCCAGTACCAGCCGTCCGCCATGGTGGCCGCGCCGCTGTTCCAGGCGCCGGACGCCGCGGCCGCCGAGGACGCCCGCCGCCAGCGCCGCGCCGAGCGCGCCGGTCGCAAGGCCCGGGCCGAGGAGCAGGCTGCTGAGGAGCAGGAGCTCGAGGCCAAGGCAGCCACCGAGGAGGCCGCGTCCGAGGACACCGAGGACGAGGGCGAGTGGGACGGCGACCAGGACCGCGACCAGCGCGGTGAAGGCACCTCGCGGCGTCGCCGCCGGGGTCGCCGGGGTCGCGGTCGCGGTCGTGGCGAACAGCACGGAGAAAACGACACCGATGAGGCCGAGGGCGACGAGCAGCCCGAGGGCGAGGCCGACGAGTCGGCCGAATCCGCCGACGTCGCCGAGGACGAGGACGAGGGCGCGGCCGTGCCCGAGGGCTCGAGCAGCCGTCGCCGCCGTCGCCGTCGCCGCCGCAAGGGCGGGGACGACAACGAGCCCGAGGCCGCCGACGACGATCCGCCGAACACCGTTGTGCACGAGCGCGAGCCGCGCAGCAAGCGCCGCGCCGCGCAGGTGGACGAGGTGCAGGGCATCAGCGGCTCGACCCGCCTGGAGGCCAAGCGCCAGCGCCGCCGGGACGGTCGCGAGGCCGGCCGCCGGCGTCCGCCCATCCTGACCGAGTCGGAGTTCCTGGCCCGCCGCGAAGCGGTGGACCGGGTGATGGTGGTGCGCGAGAAGCACTTCCTCGAGCACCCCACCTCCACCACCCAGGTCGCGGTGCTCGAGGACAACATCCTGGTCGAGCACTTCGTGACCTCCACCGGGTCGGCGTCCATGGTCGGCAATGTGTACCTGGGCAAGGTGCAGAACGTGCTGCCGTCGATGGAGGCGGCGTTCGTCGACATCGGCCGCGGCCGCAACGGCGTGCTGTACGCGGGTGAGGTGAACTGGGAGGCCGCCGGTCTGGGCGGCAAGGAGCGCAAGATCGAGCAGGCGCTGCGGCCCGGTGACACCGTGCTGGTGCAGGTCTCGAAGGATCCGGTGGGCCACAAGGGCGCCCGCCTGACCACGCAGATCAGCCTGGCCGGTCGCTTCCTGGTGTACGTGCCGGGCGGTACCTCGACCGGTATCTCCCGCAAGCTGCCCGACACCGAGCGCAAGCGGCTCAAGGAGATCCTGCGCGACATCGTGCCGCAGGACGCGGGCGTCATCATCCGCACCGCGTCGGAGGGTGTCTCCGAGGCCGAGCTGGCCCGCGATGTGGAACGGCTGCAGGCGACCTGGCGCACCATCGAGGAGCAGTCCAAGAACGGCTCGGGCGCGCCCAAGACCCTGTACGAAGAGCCGGACCTGCTGGTCAAGGTGGTCCGCGACCTGTTCAACGAGGACTTCTCCAAGCTGGTCATCGAGGGCGAGCGCGCCTGGACCACGGTGGAGAACTACGTCCGCACGGTCGCCCCGGACATGCTGGCCCGGGTCGAGCGCCACGAGAACAACGGCCTGGACGTGTTCGGTTCCCTGCGCATCGACGAGCAGCTGGCGAAGGCGCTCGACCGCAAGGTGTGGCTGCCCTCCGGCGGCACCCTGGTGATCGACCGCACCGAGGCCATGACCGTCATCGACGTCAACACCGGCAAGTTCACCGGGTCGGGCGGGTCGAATCTCGAAGAGACCGTGACCCGCAACAACCTGGAGGCGGCCGAGGAGATCGTGCGCCAGATGCGGCTGCGCGATATCGGCGGCATGATCGTCGTCGACTTCATCGACATGGTCCTGGAGTCGAACCGGGATCTGGTGCTGCGCCGCCTCACCGAGGCGCTGGGCCGGGACCGCACCCGCCACCAGGTCTCCGAGGTCACCTCGCTGGGCCTGGTCCAGATGACCCGCAAGAAGCTGGGCACCGGCCTGGTCGAGGCGTTCTCCACCACCTGCGAGACCTGCCACGGCCGCGGCATCCTGGTGCACAACTATCCCGTCGAGTCGTCGGCTCCGGCCGGGGACGGCGGCGAGGGTGTGAGCCGTCGTGAGGGTTCGCGCCGCCGCCGCAAGGACCGCAGCGCGGCCGCCGTCGAGGCTCCGGCCGTCGAACCGGTGGTCGAGGAGAAGGTCGAGAAGCACGAGGTCAAGGCCGAGCAGGCCGCGGCCAAGCGCGCCCACCCGGTCGCCATGGCCATGGCCGCGCACGCCGCCGAGGAGACCGTGCACGCGGCGGACGAGGACGCCCTCGCCGCCGCCGATGCCGCGAATGCGGTGCTGGCCGAGGGTGAATCGGCGAGCGTGGCCGATGTCGAGGCCGCCGAGTCCGTCATCGTCCGCGAGGCCGAGAACGCCGCCGCCGAGGCCGCCCTGGCCGAGCGCGCGGTGTCCGAGGTCGAGACCGCCACCGAGGAGGCGGCGGTCGAGCCCGCGCCCGCCACCAACGGCACCGCGCCCGCCGTGGACACCGTCGTGGCCGAGTCCGAGCCTGTGGCCACGGAATCGCCGATCGCCGAGGCTCACGCGGCGGTCGCCGCCGTGGCCGCCGCCGAAGCGCAGCCCGGTCGTCGTCCTACCCGTCGCCGGGTGGCGCGCACGGCCTCGGCCCCGGCCGCCGACAGCCAGGGTGCGGTGTTCGTGCTCTCCAGCGCGGATCAGTCCGACAAGCCGGGCTTCAACCTGGACGATCTGGCTCCGGCCGCGGTGCCGCCGCGGGCCCGCCCGCGTCGCCGGGCCGCGGGCCGTCCCGCCGGTGCGCCGGAGGGCGAGAACTAGTCGACTCCCGTCAGCAAGGCCGTGGCCCCGCCGAATTCCGGCGGGGCCACGGCCTTTTCAGGCGGTGACGAACACCATCGGGGGTGGGGTGCGGCCCGGTTTGGAGGGGGTCGGCCGTGTCCTGTAGTCTTGGTCAGTCGCTGCCCCCTGCGACGGCACTCTGTTGTGACTAGTGCTGTGAGTGGGCCCGGTTCGGTTCGGTTGAACCAAAGGCCCGAGGCGGCGGTGAAAACCACCAGACCAGTCTGCGGCGGTTTCCGGTGCGAACCGGGCGACCGGCCGTGTGAGCAGAGTGCCGAGCACTTCGCGCACTTGAAGAGAAAGAAGGGCAGCCGACCGATGGCAACGTACGCGATCGTCAAGACCGGCGGAAAGCAGTACAAGGTCGCGGTCGGTGACCTGGTGAAGGTCGAGAAGATCGAGGGTGAGCCGGGCACTGCGGTGTCGCTGTCGCCGGTGCTGGTCGTTGACGGCGCCGAGCTGACCACCGATGCTGACAAGCTGGCGAAGGTTTCCGTGTCCGCCGAGGTCGTCGAACAGACCAAGGGCCCGAAGATCCGCATCCACAAGTTCAAGAACAAGACCGGCTACCACAAGCGTCAGGGCCACCGTCAGAAGCTGACGGTCCTGAAGGTCACCGGCATCAAGTAATCCGACTTGGGGTTCGCACCCCGGCACGAGGAGTTCTGAAATGGCACATAAGAAGGGTGCATCCAGCTCGCGCAACGGTCGCGATTCGAATGCCCAGCGGCTCGGTGTGAAGCGCTTCGGCGGTCAGACCGTCAAGGCCGGCGAGATCCTGGTTCGCCAGCGCGGCACGCACTTCCACCCCGGCGTGAATGTCGGCCGTGGCGGCGACGACACGCTGTTCGCCCTCGAGGCGGGCGCGGTGCAGTTCGGCACCAAGCGTGGTCGCAAGACCGTCAACATCGTGGTTCCGGAGCCGGTGAACGCCTGACCGGCGCACCGGAGTTCGCTCCACAAGCTTCCGAAGCGGGTCAGGGTTTGGATCAACCCTGGCCCGCTTTGCTGTTTACAGCAGCACCACACCGCCGATGCTCACAGGTTCGCGGCGCGTCTCGTTCTGGACTGACGGAGCGGGGGAGCGAAGCGGAGGAGCGGAGGAGGGAAGAACGAGACCTTCAGCGCCGCGAACCAGCCCGGAGCGCAGCGGAGGGCAAATTAGACAGAGTCGACTAGTCCTGAAGGAGGATGATCACCGATATGTCCAAATTCATCGACCGTGTCGTTTTGCACGTGCGCGCGGGCAAGGGTGGGCACGGGTGTGCCTCGGTGCGGCGTGAGAAGTTCATGCCCCTGGGAGGCCCGGATGGCGGTAATGGCGGCAATGGCGGGGATGTGGTCCTCGAGGTCGACCCCAATGTGCACACCCTGCTGGACTTCCACTTCCACCCGCATGCCAAGGGCGGCAACGGCAAGCCCGGTGAGGGCGGCAACCGCAATGGCAAGCAGGGCGAGGGGCTGCTGCTGAAGGTGCCGGACGGCACCGTCGTCATGAGCACCGACGGTGAGGTGCTGGCCGACCTGATCGGGGTGGGTTCGACGTACGTGGCGGCGCAGGGCGGCCGCGGCGGGCTGGGCAATGCCGCGCTGGTGTCCAAGTCGCGCAAGGCGCCCGGTTTCGCGCTGCTCGGCGAGGACGGCCAGGAGCGCGATCTGGTGCTCGAGCTGAAGTCGGTGGCGGATGTGGGCCTGGTGGGCTTCCCGTCGGCCGGCAAGTCGTCGCTGGTGTCGGTGCTGTCGGCGGCCAAGCCGAAGATCGCGGATTACCCGTTCACCACGCTGGTGCCGAATCTCGGTGTGGTGCTGTCGGGTGACACCACTTTCACCGTGGCCGATGTGCCCGGTCTGATCCCGGGTGCGAGCGAGGGCCGCGGCCTGGGCCTGGATTTCCTGCGGCATCTGGAGCGCTGCGCGGTGCTGGCCCACGTGGTGGACTGCGCGACGCTGGAGCCGGGCCGTGACCCGGTGTCGGATGTGGACGCGCTGGAGGCCGAGCTGGCCGCGTACCAGCCCGCGCTGGTGGGCGACGCCGGTCTGGGTGATCTGGCGGATCGCCCGCGCGTGGTCATCCTGAACAAGGCCGATATCCCGGATGCCGACGAGCTGGCCGAGTTCGTGCTGCCGGAGTTCGAGAAGCGCGGCTGGCCGGTCTACAAGATCTCGGCGGTGAGCCGGGAAGGCTTGCGGCCGTTGACCTTCGCGCTCGCGGAGATGGTCGCCGAGTACCGGGCGGCGCATCCGAAGGCGGAGCCGAAGCGGCAGATCATCCGACCGGTCGCCAAGGGCGACAGCGGTTTCCGGGTCATTCAGGATCCCGAGGTCGAGGGCGGCTTCATCGTCATCGGTGAGCGGCCCGAGCGGTGGGTGCACCAGACCCAGTTCGACAATGACGAGGCCGTGGGCTACCTGGCCGACCGGCTGGCCCGCCTCGGTGTCGAGGACGAGTTGGTCAAGCTCGGCGCGGAGCCGGGTGCGTCGGTCACCATCGCGGATTACTGCTTCGATTGGGAGCCTTCGATTTCCGCCGGTGTGGAGACCCTGATGACCCGTCGCGGCGTGGACCCGCGCCTGGATCAGACCGAACGCATCGGCGCCGCCGAGCGGAAGCACGCCTCGCGCGTGCGCCGCGGTCTGGTGACCGAGGACGACGAGTAATACAGTGCCGCAGGGCCGTTCGCGACGGAGCGGGCGGCCGATGCGGGTGGGCAACGGATTCGGGCGCGACGGCGCTGCGGCGCCGCGGGCGAATTGAGGTGTGGTGCAAGTGGGTTCGAGCGGCACTCAGGTGACGGGACAGGGCGCTGGACTCGGAGAGCTCAGTGCTGGTTCTGGAGAGCTCAGTGCGGCGCGGCAGGCGATCGCGTCGGCGCGCAGTGTGGTGGTGAAGATCGGCTCGTCGGCGCTGACCTCCCTGGAGGGCGGACTCGACACCGGCCGGCTGGACCGGCTGGCCGATGCGGTCGAGGCCCGCATGCGCGCGGGATCGGATCTGGTGGTGGTGTCCTCGGGCGCCATCGGCGCGGGCATGGCTCCGCTCGGATTGTCCAAGCGCCCAAGGGATCTCGCCACCAAGCAGGCCGCCGCGAGTGTCGGGCAGCTGGCGCTGGCGCACGCCTGGGGCACCTCGTTCGCCCGCTACGATCGCGTCGTCGGCCAGGTGCTGTTGAGCGCGGGCGACTTCGGCCGCCGTGAGCCGCATCGCAATGCCCAGCGCACCCTGGACCGTCTGCGCTCACTGCACGCCATCGCGGTGGTGAACGAGAACGACACTGTCGCAACGGAAGAGATCCGGTTCGGCGACAATGACCGGCTGGCGGCGCTGGTGGCCCACCTGGTCGGAGCGGATGCCCTGATCCTGCTGTCGGATGTCGACGGTCTCTACGACGGCGATCCGCGCAAGGGTGCGGCGAACTTCATTCCCGAGGTGCGCAGCAGCGCCGATCTGGACGGCGTCATCGCCGGATCCGGTGGCGCGCTGGGCACCGGCGGCATGGCCTCGAAGCTGTCGGCGGCCCGCCTGGCCGCGGATGCCGGCGTGCCGGTGTTGCTGGCCGCGGCTTCGGATGCGGGAGCGGCGCTTTCGGGCGCGACCGTGGGCACCGCTTTCGCCGCGCGTCCGGTGCGGCTCTCGGCTCGCAAGTTCTGGGTCCGGCATGCTGCCGACGCCCGGGGCGCGGTGCATCTGGACGCGGGCGCGGTCGCGGCCGTGTCGGAGCGCCGCCACTCGCTGCTGGCGGCGGGGATCACCGAGGTGGCGGGTCACTTCTATGCCGGTGACGTCGTCGATCTGATCGCGCCCGGCGGCCAACTGGTCGCGCGTGGCGTGGCCGCTTATGACAGCGACGAATTGGAGACCATGAAGGGCCGTTCCACCACCGCCCTTCCCGACAGCATGCAGCGCCCGGTCGTGCATGCCGACGATCTGGTGAAGGTCTAGCCCCGGTGAAGGTCTGGTTTCGCCCGCGGCTCGCGAAGGCGAAGTGCCGGTTACGGGCGAATTGCATTGGGGGAGAGGCGAAGTAACGCCACGAACCGGTCGGTTGGTCGCACGGGCGAGGGGCAGGGGGAGGGCGGGGGAAGGGCAGTGGGCGGGACGGCCCGGAGGTTCATGCTTGAGGAGCACCCGGTGCCGCATCGAGATGTGCCCTTCGCCGATAGCGGTCGCCTGGATCCGGCGCGGTCCGCCCTTGCCGCGCCGGGCTCGCGGTCCGGTGATCGCCCGCGGCTCCGGGTGCGCCGCACCGCCCGTGGAGGTAGGTATGTACGTACCGCAACCTGATAGCACACAGCTGTGGCGGGCGAGCGGACGTGACACGACTTTCGAGGAGAGGTTCGCCGAACGCCCACTACTGCCCGATTGGCATGAACTGCTGGCCGCCTTCTGCGGCCACATCGGTGATCAGCCCGAGGATCACGCGGTCACCCGCTGGGCCCGGGCCCTGGCCGAACTGCACCTGCAGCGGCGGGAACAGTCCGGCGATGCGGGCGGGATCGACGAGCTACGCGCTCAACTGGTCTCGTTCATCGACGAGTGGGTGACGAGCCGGGCGCTGCCGAGGGGTGCAGCGCGGGCCGAATCCCTCGGGGCCGTGGTGGATGCCATGGCGGCCGCCCATGTGCGCGCTGTGCATCTGCTCCGGACGGCCGAGAACGTATCGGACGAACAAGTACACGCCGCCTGGTTCCTGCTGGCGCAGATGGCGGACGGCTGGACCGATCGGGCCGCAGGGGTTGTCGGCCCGAGAATCCGCCGTTCCGCCTGAAGTGCCGGTGCGGCAACCGCATCCGGGTGGCGGGAGGCCCGCGCCGGGCGTGTGACCATACGCCGGACACGCCCCGCGGGCGCCTCACTCATCGGGCAGCAGGCCCGATCACCATGCCGGATGGGCCTCGATCACGCAGTCGGGGGCGGCGGTCGCGGTCACCCCGGTGAGCACGAATCCGCTGCGGGAGAGCAGGTTTCCGAATTCGGTCTGGGTGCGTTCCCGGCCGCCCCGGGTCTGGATCAGCATCTCCAGGTCGATGATCTTGCCCGGGTGCGGGCGGTGGTGTTGCGGCATGACCATTTCGATGATGAGCAGGCGCGCCTCGGATTCCATGGCGGCGCGGATGGTGCGCAGGATGCGTTCGGCATCCTCGTCCGACCAGTCGTGCAGGATGTGTTTGAGCAGGTAGGCGTCGGCCCCCTTGGGGACCGAGTCGAAGAAGCTGCCCGGCTCGAAGGTCAGACGGCCGGTCAGGCCCGGCATCCGGAGCTCTTCCTCGAGGCCTTCCCGCACGCGGGGCAGGTCGAAGACGGTGCCGCGCATGGAGGGGTGGCGTTGCAGGATGTCGACGAGCAGGCTGCCGCGCCCGCCGCCGACATCCACGATCGAGCCGAAGCGGCCGAAGTCGAAGGCGGCCTGCAACGGCTCGTTGGACAGACTGCTGACGCTGGTCATGGCGCGGTCGAAGATCTCCCCCGCCTCGGGATGCTTGTCGGCGAACTCGAAGAACTCCATGCCTTCCAGCTCGGGCCAGAGTGATCCGCCGGACCGGACCGAGCCGCTGAGGTGCGTCCAGTGCTTGCGATGCAGATCGGCCCCGAAGAACAGGAGCAGATCCCGCAGTGTGACCGGCGCATCCGAGCACAGCGCCTGCGACATGCCGGTCAGCTCGTACGCGCCGTCCCGGCGCTGGGCGAACACGCCCGCACTGATCAGCAGGCGCATGAGCCGCCGCAGCGCGTCCTCGTTCGCGCCGACCGCCGCTGCGAGGTCGGCCGGCTGCCTGGGGCCCTCGGCGAGCGCGTCGGCGATGCCCAGCTCGGCCGCCGCGCAGGTGGCCTGACTGAGGTATCCGGCCGTGGCCAGTTCCAGGAGCGCGATGTGCCCGGGAACCATCCGCCGATGCAGGGCGTACATGCCGTCGCGGAGCCAGGTGATGGCGCGCAGGAACGGCAACGGTGGAGCTTTGAGTGATGCGGACGCCATGGATGAACTCCCCGGGATCGTTCGGCGACTGCGGGATTTGCCTGAGCCTACGCGCTGCGTCCCTGGTGGGCAGTAATTTCCGTGACAGCGGGGCGATCAGCCCCGACGTGGCGCGGGTCAGCCGGCGGTGAAGGCGGCGGCGTTCTCACGGGCCCATTGCGCGAAGGTGCGGCCCGGAACGCCCAGCAGGGTGTCGGTGGTGTCGGCCGGGGTCTCGGGCTGCTCGGTGGTGAGCGCCCAGATGGTCAGCAGCGCGTCCACGATGTACGGCGGCATGGTTTGCGACAGCTGTGCCTGCGCTTGCTCCGGGGTGATGGTGACGATCGGGATCTCCCGGCCGATGGCCTCCGACAGCGTGGCGATCTGCGCGCGGAAGCTGATCGCTTCGGGGCCGGTGAGACTGACTGTGCGGCCGCGCAATTCGGGGCCGGTGAGGGCGGCGACGGCGATATCGGCGATATCCAGCGGGTGGATCATGGCCAGGGCGGCGTCCGGGTAGGCGTGCTCGATGGGCTGTCCCGCCGAGACGGCCGGGATCCAGCCGAAGGCATTGCTGTCGAATCCGCCCGGTCGCAGCGTGGTGGTGGCGAGAGTCGAAGCGGCGAGCGCCTTTTCGACCGCCAGATGGCTGGCGCCGATGGGATTGGAAGCGGCGTCGGGGGAGTCGACCGCGGAGGACGACAGCAGTACGACGTGCTCGACTCCGGCCTGCTCGGCGGCCCGCACGAAGGTGGTCGCGGTGCCGGGGTCGGCGTAGAGGAAGACCTGGCGCACGTTTTCCAGTGCGGCGGTGAGGCTTTCGGGATCGTCGCCGCGCAGTGCGACGACCTCGATGCCGGCGGGGAGGTCGAGGGCGGACGGGTCCTTGCTGGCCGCGCGGACGGGCAGCCCCCGGGCCCGCAGTGCGGTGAGGACGGCGCGGCCGATCTGGCCGCGGGCGCCGGTGACGAGGATGGTCATGGCGTACTCCGATCGAGTGAGAATCCATGCAGATGGACAAATGCATGCTGTCATGCACACATTTGCGAGTCAACACATATGTTCGCGAATGCATGCAGATACGATGTGCCCATGACCCAGGACGACCGCACCCCCGACGAGCTGCTCGATGCCATCGGACCGGCATTCGGCAAGCTCCGCCGCGGTGTCCTCCAGGAGGTCGAAAACCCCATCAGCACCAAGGATTCGACTCGGGCCCTGCTGCTGGGCATGGTGCTCGGCTGCTCTCAGGGCCCCGGCCGAGAACCCCATGATCCCGGGCAGGAGATGACGGTCGGCGGTATCGCCGCGGGCATGTGCGTCGATCCCTCGGTGGCGAGCCGCATGGTCACCGACAGCATCAAGGCGGGCTACCTGCGGCGGGTCCCATCCCAGCTGGACGGCCGCCGCGCGGTCCTCGAGCTGAGTGAGCAGGGCCTCGAGTTCATGCGCACCTTCCGTCGCCGGCAACGCGCGGCCTACGAATACATCACCGCCGAATGGCCCGAACAGGACCGCCTCGACTTCGCGCGGCTGATGCTCCGCTACGTCGACGCCATCGACGACCTCAAGAACCGCCGCCCGCCCGCCGACGCCTGAGCGCGCCGGTGATCAGGACGGGGTGGCCAGGGCGAAGGGTAGGACGGCGGCGGCGCCCGCGGCGCGGAGCATGCGGGCGGCCATGGTGAAGGTCCAGCCGGTGTCGGTCAGGGTGTCGACCAGCAGTATTGGGCCGTCGACCGCGGTGAGATCCGGTGTCTCCCAGGCATTGTGGAGGGCGGCCACCCGATGGGCCGAGTTGGCGGCGGAGACCGGTGGCAGGTCGGGGCGCAGGTGGAGGACGCCGAGGTCCGCCAGGCGGCCGACCTCGGCGAGGCGGGCGGCCAGTGAGCGGGTCAGGATCGGGTGCACGCCGGAGTCCAGAGCCATGACGGCGGTCGGGCGCTGGGCCCAATTCCATTCGCGCAGCACGGTGGTGCAGGCGCGGAAGACCTCGTCGGGGATCGGGGCGTCGGGGCCGTCGAGCAGTGGGCGCAGGCGCTGACCCCAGCCGAGGTTGCTGAGGCGGCCCAGGACGCGCCCGGTCTCGGGGCCGTCGGTGATCTTGCCGGACAACGGGATTCCGAGTTTGGCCAGGCCGGTGGGCCACTGCTTGCGGGGCGCGAGATCGAGACCCGGGCGGTCCAGGCGGGTGCGGATATCGGCCAGGTCGGCGGCGTCGACGGCGATGTCCACCCGGGTGCCGGTGCAGTTGTCGCAGCGGCCGCAGCGGGCGTCCGCGGCGAGGCCGGGATCGTCGAGTTGCCTGCGCAGGAACGTCATCCGGCACTCGGCGGTGGACTCGTAGTCGATCATGGCCTGCTGCTCGGCCTCGCGCGCCACACTGAGCCGCTCGTAGCGTTCGGTGTCGTAGGCCCAGGGCTGACCGGTGCCCAGCCAGCCGCCGCGCACCCGGCGCACCGCGCCGTCCACGTCCAGCACCTTGAGCACCATCTCCAGACGGGAGCGGTTGAGCTCGACCAGCGGTTCCAGGGCGGCGGTGGACAGCGGCCGGTCGGTGTCGAGGGCGGCGAGCACCGAGCGCACGATGTGCTCGCGCGGGAAGGCCACCGACGCGAAGTAACTCCAGATCTGCCGGTCCTCGTGGCCGGGCAGCAGCACCACCTCGGCCCGCTCGGTGCCGCGGCCCGCACGACCCACCTGCTGGTAGTAGGAGATGGGGGAGGAGGGCGCGCCGAGATGCACGACGAAGCCGAGATCTGGCTTGTCGAAACCCATTCCGAGCGCGGAGGTGGCGATCAGCGCCTTCACCTCGTTGTTCAGCAACGCGGCCTCGAGGGCTTCCCGTTCGGTGGGGTCGGTCTGCCCCGTGTAGGCGGCGACGTGGTGTCCGTGCGAGTTGAGAACGTCGGCGAGATCGTGGGCCGCGGCCACCGTGAGCGTGTAGACGATGCCGGAGCCCGGCAGTTCGTGCAGCCGCCGGCTGAGCCAGGCCGTGCGCTGGACCGCATCGGGGATGCGCACCACCGACAGATGCAGGGACTCCCGGTCCAGGCTGCCGCGCAAAACCAATGTGTCCGTGCCGATCTGGGTCGCCACATCGGTCACCACCCGGTCGTTGGCGGTGGCCGTGGTCGCCAGTACCGGCACCTCGGACCCGAGATCGGCGATGAGCGTGCGGATCCGCCGATAGTCCGGCCGGAAGTCGTGACCCCAGTCGGACACGCAGTGCGCCTCGTCGATCACCACCAACCCCGCGTCCGCGGCCAGCTTCGGCAGCACCGAATCGCGGAAGTCCGGGTTGTTCAAGCGCTCCGGACTCACCAGCAGTACATCGACGTCTCCGGCCGCCACCCGCGCGTGGATCTCGTCCCACTCGGTGACATTCCCCGAATTGATGGTCGCCGCAACGACTCCCGCGCGTTCGGCCGCCGCGACCTGGTTGCGCATCAGGGCCAGCAGCGGCGACACGATCACCGTCGGCCCCCGCCCCTGTGCCCGCAGCAGCTTCGCCGAGATGAAGTACACCGCCGACTTACCCCACCCGGTGCGCTGCACCACCAGTGCCCGACGCCGCTGCACTACGAGCGCCTCGATCGCGATCCACTGATCCTCGCGCAGCCGCGCCTGCGGCCCGGCCAGCTCCCGCAGCAGCGACTCGGCGTCCTCCCGCAGGCCGCCCGCGCCAACCGCCCCCGAGGCCGCCGCGCGGGGGTCGGCGGCCTCGGGCGACGGCCGGGACGTGCCGGTCGCCGCCGAGGCCGAAGGGTCGGTGCCGGGCGAGGTAGCGGGGTCGGTCGAGGTCACGCGCTCCATCGTGCCCCACCCCACCGACACCACCCCCCGCCGCCCGGATTTTCGACCAACTTCGCACCCCTTGCGTGCCGCCAGCGCGGGCGACCTGCGCTGTTCCCGGGGCGGTCGCCGATCAGCGCCCGGCGGCCAGGTGCGCGTCGACGAGCGTGCCGACTAGACGATCGAGGGGAGCCTGGAAGCTGGGCAGGTCCTGACTCAGCGGATCTCGCCCCGGAGACAACAGTGCAAATGCTCCGAACCGGACAAACGTCTGCCCTGTACAACACCGGTGGAGACCGCCTTGGTTGCGGTGGGGTCAAGATCGCGCGGAATCCCGTGCGCGGACGGACAATAGGGTTCCGGGCACGAAGGGCGTCCGGGGGTGCGCAGGGAGACGCAGATGCCGGAGAAGTTTCCGTCGCCCGCGGGGTGGACTCCGCCGGGTACAGAGTTTCGCAGTAGTGGAGGCGTTTCGCGGACGGTGACCGGCGCGCTGGTGGGGTTGATCCTGACCCCCGTCGGCATCGTCCTCGCCGCCCGCGGCGCGGCCGGGACCAGGCAGTGGACGATCCTCGGGGACTTCGCCGACCGCGTCGGCTCCACCGTCGAGATCCTCATTGCCGCAGTGGTGTTCCTGCTGGTGGCGGCCCTGGCCGCCTATTCGCCGGCGGGCACCATCATCGCCGGGCTGGTGTGGGGGGTGCTGCCCGGGATCATCCATTTCATCTTCCCGGACGACACCTTCCGCCTGATCGGCGATCTGCCGGTGTCCGACGACATGCACATCGCGCTGTTCCAGTGGCTGCAAACGGGATTCCCGCTCATCGTGGGCATCCTGCTGGTGGGTGCGGGTGCAGCGGCGACCTTCCGCCGCCGCTGACCCCGATCAACCCTTCACGCACAGCACCTGCCGCAGTGTGGCGACAATGTCGACCAGGTCGGACTGGGCCGCGATGACCTGGTCGATGTCCTTGTAGGCTGCCGGGATCTCGTCGATCACCCCGGCGTCCTTGCGGGACTCCACACCCTCGGTCTGCGCGACCAGGTCGGCCACGGTGAACTGGCGCTTGGCCGCGTTGCGGCTCATCCGCCGGCCCGCGCCGTGCGACGCCGACTGGAACGAGGCCGGATTCCCCTTGCCTCGCACCACATACGAGCGCGTGCCCATCGACCCCGGAATCAGCGCCAGGTCGCCCGCGCCCGCGCGCACCGCGCCCTTGCGGGTGACGAGCATGGGTATCCCGTCGATGAGTTCTTCCGCCACATAGTTGTGGTGGCAGGAAATGGGATCGTCGAATCGCACGTCCAGACCGTGGAATTCGTCGCGCACCGCCTTGCAGACCAGGGCGAGCATGACGGCGCGGTTGCGCGCCGCGTACTCCTGCGCCCAGGTCAGGTCATGGCGGTAGGCATCCATTTCCGGTGTGCCGGAAAGGAATACCGCCAGGTCGCGATCCGGCAGATCCGCATTGTGCGGCAGTCTGCGGGCCACGGTCATGTGCCGCTCGGCGAGTTCCTTGCCGATATTGCGGCTTCCGGAGTGCAGCAGGATCCACACGCGCTGCTCGGTGTCGATGCACAGCTCCTGGAAGTGGTTGCCGCCGCCCAGCGTTCCCATCTGCTTGTGTGCCTTGGACTCGCGTGCCTGCACGGCCGGATCCAGTGAATCGAACGTCTTCCAGAAGCGGTCCCATCCCGCGCGCAGGGTGGTGCCCGCCGCGCGCTGACCGAAAACCTCTGCGTTCAACCGGTTCACGTTCACCGGGTCGTGGTGGGACGCGAATCCCACCGGCAGCACCGCCTCGATTCGTGATCGCAGCGAGTGCAGGTTGTCGGGCAGGTCGGCCGCGGTCAGCGAGGTGAGCACGGCCTCCATTCCGCAACCGATGTCCACCCCGACCGCCGCGGGCGCGACCGCGTCCTTCATGGCGATGACCGAGCCGACCGTCGCGCCCTTGCCCAGGTGCACGTCCGGCATCACCCGTACCCCGTATACCCACTTCAGTTGCGCGATATTTCGCAGCTGCTGCAGCGCGGCCGGCTCGACCTCGTGCTCGTGGGCCCACATGAGCGTCTGCGCCCGAGTACCGCGCAGCTCGACGGGAAACATGGGACTTTCCTTCCTCTCGACTGCCGTCCACGGTAGGTCCACCGCCCGTCCCGGTGCACCGTATTTATCCAGCGGTCAGGGTTCGACGAAATCCGCGGCGAGACCGCACAGCTTCCAGGCGCCGTTGCGCCGGACCATGGTGCCGGTGTAATCGATGTCCTTGAAGTAGCTGCGGTATTTCTCGGGGACGTTTGTGAAGCTTTCGTGGAATGCGAAGGTGGCGGAGTTCGGGTCGTTCTGGGTGACTCCGGTGACGGTGTTCGTGTAGCCCGCGTTCTTCACTTCCGCACCGAGTGATCTATCGAATTGCGGGGTGTACTGGAAGACGATCTGGTCGATGACGTCGGCGGTTTCGGGGCAGACCAGGGAACGAAAGCCCTCCCAGTCGCGAGCGTTGGAGGTGGCCGCGACGGCCGTGGCGGCATTCACCAATTCCGGATCGAGGTTGGTCGGATCGCCGGGAGTGACCGTTTTATCCGGCGCATTGAACACCACCGGCGCGGGCAGCGGCTGGTATCCACTCGCGGTGAGATCGGCGTCCAGGGCGCGCCGCCAGCTGCCGTCGTCGATCATCATGCGGATGACCGTGGTGATGCGGCTCTGCAATTCGAGATCGCCCTTGCGCACGCCGACCCCGTAGCGCTCGCGGGTGAAGCGATGCCCGACCACGCGCAGCACGCCCGGGTGTTCGTGGGCGTATCCGGCCAGAATGACGTCGTCGGTGGTGACGGCGTCGATGGTGCCCGCGATCAGATCGGCGACGCACTCCGCGTAGGTGTCGCGGGTGGCGAGCTTCACGTTCTGGGCGAAGCTGCGCCGGATCTTGTCCGCGGAGGTCGAGCCCTCGGCGGTGCAGACGGTCCGTCCATTCAGGTCCTCGGGCTGGTCGATGGCGCGTTCGCTCTGCCGCACCAGCAGGTCCTGCCCGGCCAGTAGGTAGGGCCCGGCGAAGGAGACCAGTTGCTGGCGGGCGGCGGTGATGGAGTAGGAGGCGACGATGAAATCGACTGCGCCCGAGTTCAACAGGTCCTCGCGCTGATCGGTGCGGGCCTCGCGCCAGGTGATGTGGTCGGGGGTGACGCCGAGCTTGTCGGCGATGTAGACGGCGGTGTCGACATCGAAGCCGTAGGGTTTGCCGTCGGGCCCCTCGACCGACAGCCCGGGTTGATCGAATTTGATGCCGATGGTCAGCGTCCGCGGTGGCGCCGACAGCGGAGCATCGTCGGGTTTCGGGGTGTTACCGCAGGCTGCGAGTGCCAGTCCGGTCATAACCGCGACGGCGCGGATCGCACGCTTCATCGAATCCGATCTCCTGTCGTCAACTCGTGCGGATGAACGTCGAAGAACAGCCCCGGGCCGAGGTGCCGGAGAGGCAACCGGTCAGCACATGGTGCATCAAAGCATCCGAGTTGAGAAAACGTGCGGACATCGCCGAACTGGACGCGCGATTCGCCCGCGCCTCAGTCAATTCCGCAATATTTCAGCGATTATTGCCCCAGGTTTGCGAACGGCCGGACGGGCTGGTCTCCGTTTGTAACGCCCGGGTCAGCGCGAGGTGCGTAATCCGTCGGTCATCACCGCGAAGGTGCGCTCGCGCAGTCCCGGGGTCGCGCCCGCGTCGTGTGCGGCGAGGAAGATGCCCTTGATGATGGTGAGCAGGTCGCCGACGCTGATGTCGGGCCGCACCGCGCCCGCCTGCTGGGCGCGGGAGAGCAGGGTCGCCAGTGCTGCTTCGAGGTCGCGCGAGACCGTGCGCGGGTAGTCACCGCCGTTGGCGCGCAACGCGTCCGCGAGGTCGCGTTTGACGCCACCCTGCAGGACCAGCTGCTCCAGGAATTCGAAGAACGCCGTCCCCGGATCGTCGGCGGTGGTCAGGTCGCGGGCGTGCGCGGTGATCTTCTCGACCTGATCCAGGATGGCGGCTTCGAAAAGCGCCTCCTTGGTGGGGAAGTGGCGGTAGACCGTGCCCGCCCCGACGCCGGCCCGCCGGGCGATCTCGTCCAGCGGCACCGAAAGGCCTTCGGCGGCAAAGGCTTCCTGGGCGGCGGCCAGCACCCGCTCGCGATTGCGGCGCGCATCGGCGCGCAGGGGTCGATCCGTCACTCCGACAGCCTACCCACCATTGACAAACGGGGCGCACGCCCCGAATATTAACCGGGTCCAACGTTCCGCTTTTTGGAGGCAGTCGTGTCCACTTCCGTCGAAACCCCTCGTGACCTTGTCGAACAGCTGTTTCAGAGCCTGCCCTCGCGCGATGCCGACCGGTTCGTCGCGCTCTTCGATCCGGATGCCGTATTCGAGATCCCGTTCCTGATTCCCGGCGAGCCCACCCGCATCGAGGGCCGGGAGGCGATCCGCGAGTACCTGGCCTCCCGCTGGTCGGGAATGCCGAGTTTGGAGCTGCACGGCATCCGTCCGGTCGTGCACGAGACCGGCGATCCGGAACTGCTCATTACCGAGGTCGATATCGACATCACCCGCCCGGGGCAGCCGCGCGCCTGGATTCGCAGCTCCGTCAATGTGATTCGCGTGCAGAACGGCCTGGTCACGCTCTTCCGTGACTACATGGACACCGGTCGGATCCTGACCATGCGGCAGGCGCTGCAGGGTTGAGCGTGTGGCATCGATCACCCACCCGATCGTCGACGAACAGTTAGCGCATTAACTATTATTGCCCTAACCAAGACGATCGAGGAGGGTTGAGCGGTGGAGTTGGAGGTCGAGGACCCGCTGCGGCTGGACCGGCAGGTGTGCTTCGCGCTGGCGGTGGCCAATCGGGCGGTGCTGGCGGTGTACCGGCCGCTGCTCGAGCCCATGGGCCTGACACATCCGCAGTATCTGGTGATGCTGGCCCTGTGGGGTGAGGCGCCGATGTCGGTCAAGGACATCGGCGAGGCCATCCAACTCGACTCGCCGACGCTCTCGCCGCTGCTGAAGCGGCTGGAGACGGCCGGGCTCATCACTCGCCGGCGCGACAGTCACGACGAGCGCAATCTGGTCGTGGATCTCACCGACGCCGGGCGCGAATTGCGCAGGGAGGCGGAGCGGATTCCGCCGGCGGTGGTGGCGCGGTTGGGCGTGAGCCTGGCGGATCTCGAGGAGCTGCGCGAGGTGCTGAATCGGGTCAACGCCGCGGCGCGGCGGTCGGTCTTGGCGGATGGCGAGCAGGCCGGATCGACGAAGGGAAACCGGAAATGAAGCGCCCCAACCCTGTTCAGTGGCTCGGCTACTCGTGCGGGCGCGTGCTGCCCGAGGATCTGCACGAGTGGGTGCGCAACGACCTCACCGGCCCCTGGGCGGTGCCGCGGCACCTCGTGCGGCAGCTGGTGCCGCTGGTCCCGGTGTTCGCGCTGGCATTCCTGCTGCCGGGTGAGCTGTGGCTGAAGCTGGCGGTGATTCTGCTGGGCCTGCTGCTGGCGCTGTTCTACATCGTGGCCTACATGCCGATGAACCGGGCGCACCGCCTGGTGAAGCACGGTTTCCCCGAGGACCTGGAGAATCCGGCGCGGGCGGCCCGCCGGGCCGCCGAACGCGCGGCCTACGAGGCCCAGTACCCGCACTGAGCCCCGAGGGCCGGTGCTACTGCCCGCTTTCGGTGCAGGTGCTCGCAACGACGTGGGCGGCGCGGGGCTGCGCGCTGCCCAGGTCGGGGAACGGGGGAGCGCTCTGGCCGAGGCCGTTCACGGCGTTCTGTTCGGCCTCGTCGAGGCTCGCGCCCTGGGCCCAGCCCCAGGTGCCGTCCGCGCCCTGGGCGACCGCGCCGCAGCCGCCGGTGAAGCGGAGCACGATCTCGCAGTCGTAGTTGGCGCAGTCGCGGATCGCGGCGGCGTCGGCGGTCACCTTGGTGGTGCCGATGTCGGCGACCGCGGCGTTCTTCAGCCGGGACAGCGCCAGCGTGCCGAAGGACTGGGGTGCGGCCCCGGCGGATCCCGCCAGGGTCGCGGTGAGGGTGATGGCCGCGGTGAGAGCGGCTGCCCCCGTGGCGAATCGGGCATGATTCGTCGCCGAGGGGATGAGGCGTGCGACCGGCAAGAGAATTCCTGACGTTTCCGATGTGTGAACGCAGGTGATGCTAACCGGTCCGCCCGTGAACCCACGGGGAATTTCAGACGACGGGTGTGCGGGCCAGCGCCCGGCGTAGCGCGCCGAACGCGGTCGCATTGGCGCGCTGGGTTTCTCGCAGATGGAAGGCCATCGACATGAACCCGTGCACGGTGCCGTTCCAGCGGTGGATCTCGGTCTCGACGCCCGCCTCGCGCAGCCGCCGCCCGTAGGCCTCGCCCTCGTCGCGCAGCGGATCGAATTCGGCGGTGGCGATATGGGCGGGCGGGAGTCCGGTCAGGTCCGCGACGGTGGGATTGGCGTAGGGGTCGGACTTGTCGGTGTCCGAGAACAGGTATTGCTCCCAGTACCACCGAATGTGGGCCGCGGTGGTGAAGTAGCCCTCGGCGTTCTCGGTGTGCGACGGTCGGTCGCAGTTCGGGTCCAGCAGCGGGTACATGAGCAACTGGAAGGCGATGTCGGGACCGCCGTTGTCGCGCGCGGTGATGGCGGCGACGGTGGCGAGGTTGCCGCCCGCGCTGTCCCCGGCCACCGCGATGCGATCGGGATCCCCGCCCAGCGATTCGGCGTGGTCGGCGACCCAGCGCAGGACGGCGTAGGCGTCGTCGGCCGCGGCCGGGAAGCGGGCCTCCGGGGCGCGGCGGTAGTCGACCGAGACCACGATGACCCCGGCCTCGTTGGCCATGGTGCGGCAGAACCGGTCGTGGGAGTCCAGGCTGCACAGCACGAATCCGCCGCCGTGGTAGAAGACCACCACGGCCGGAACGGGTTCGGCGTCCAGCGGCCGGTACAGGCGCACCGGCACCTCCGGCGCGTTCTCGGGCCCCGGCACCAGCCATTCCTCCACTCCCGCAACGGGAATCGGTTCGACGGCGGCGGCGGGGCGGGCGGCCAGGAAGGCCCGCGCTTCGGCGGCGTCGAGCACCTCGGTGCCCAGCGCCGGGAACGCCGCGGTGGCGGCGTCGACGAAGGTCTGCCATTCGGGGGACAGGGTCATTGCGGGCCTTCCTGGATCGCGCTGTCTTACTGCATGTTCCGCGGGATGAACTTGCCCGCGGCGAGTCCGCCGTCGACGGTCACCTCGGCGCCGGTGACGTAGGCGGAGGCGTCGGAGGCGAGGAAGGCGACCAGTTCGGCGACCTCCTCGGGCAGGCCGGTGCGCTCCAGCGGCAGGGTCGGGAAGCTGCCGGGGCCGGTGGTCAGGTAGGGCACCATCGGGGTGGCGATCGGGCCGGGATGCACCGAGTTGACCCGGATCTGGGCCGGGCCCAGCTCCAGGGCGGCGATCTTGGACAGGCCGCGCAGGCCCCACTTGGAGGAGCCGTAGGCGCTGTGGTTCATCAGGCCCTCGAGCCCGGCCTGCGAGGAGATGTTCACGATGGAGCCGCCGCCGGCCGCGGTCATGGCGGGCAGCACGGCCTTGATGCCGTGGAACGCGCCGATCAGGTTGACCTTCAGGATGCGTTCCAGCTCTTCGGCGGTGGTCTCGGTGAGCGGCTTCATGATGTAGATGGCCGCATTGTTCACCAGCACGTCCAGCTTGCCGAAGGTGTCGACGGCGACCTTGACGGCGGCGTCCCAGCTCTCGGCGTCGGTGACATCGTGGCGCACGAAACGTGCGGCGTCGCCGAGGGATTCGGCGAGCTCCTTGCCCTCGGTCTCGAGCACGTCGGTGATGACCACCTTGGCGCCGCGCTCCACGAACAGTCGCGCCTCGGCCGCGCCCTGGCCGCGGGCGGCGCCGGTGATCAGGGCGACTTTGCCTGTCAGATCAGCCATTTCGACTTCTTTCTGTGTCATCTACTTGTCGGTCGTCTATCGGTCACGGAAGTGAGGGATGACCTTCTCGCCCCACTGACGGATGGTTTCCAGGCATGCGTCCTGGGGCACGGTGCCCATCTGGATCAGGCACAGGATCTCGTCGGCCCCGGCCGCCTGCAGCCGCTCGACGTAGGCGATGGCGTCGTCGGCGGTGCCGTAGGCGTGCTCGGTATTGAAGATGGCGGTGGATCCCGTCTTCACCGGGATCTTGGCCTCGTGCAGGTAGGCGACGTGTTCGTCGGCGACCTGCTTCATCTTGGCGATCTCGTCGACGGCCGGATCCACGGCCTCGTCCGGGACCGGGCCCGCGCCGTAGTAGTACTTGATGGACTGGGCGAAGAAGCGCTGGCCGCGCGCGCCGATCTGCTGCGCCTTCTCCCGATCGTCGAGGACGATGGTCGGGCACAGCGCCGCGAAATGATCGTTGACCACGGTGGAGACGAAGCGTTCGCCGGTGCGGGCCGCGACGGCCTCGTCGTAGATGCCGCGCAGCTCGGCGATCTCCTCGATGCCCGCGAAACCCAGGACCAGCGCGCCGATTCCGTACTCGGCGGCCAGTTTCAGGGTGTCCTTCTTGGTGCAGGCCATGAACAGCGGCGGATGCGGGCGCTGCACCGGGCGCGGCAGCAGGTGGTGGGGGTCGATGTCCAAAAGCTCGCCGTGGTACTCGAATTCGCCCTCAGGGTCCTGCCAGGCGGCCGCGATCATGCGCAGTGATTCCTCGACCTCCTGATAGGTGCGGTCGGGATCGACTCCGCACATGGAGGTTTCGACGGCGGTCGCGCCGCGGCCTGCGCCCAGGTTCAGGCGGCCGCCGGAGAGCACGTCGAGCATGGCCGCGCGTTCAGCGGTGCGTACCGGATGATTGAAGCCGAACGGCATGCACACCACGCCGTGCCCGATGCGCACCCGCGAGGTCTTGGCGGCCACCCAGGTCAAGAAGATCTCCGGCGCGCTCATGTGCGCGTACCACTTGAGCCCGTGATGCTCGACGGCCCACACCGCGTCGAAGCCGACCTGATCCGCGAGCACGGCCTGCTCGACGCAATCGCGCAGCACCTGGGCCTCGTGCGCGGCGGTGGGGTCGGTCATCTGCGCTTCGAAGATCATCGAGAACTTCATCCGGGGCTCCTTGCCGCGACGCTGCCTCACCCGTCCGGGCGCTTATGCCTAACCGGAATACAACTGCACCCATAGCCTCAGGTCATGGGTCTGTCTCAGTGGCCGGGACCACATCGTGCCGGGGTTCCGCATCGGGACTTAGCGTCGGTTGACGAGCAGAGGAAGGGATGGAATCGGTGGGACAGCTGGACGGCAAGGTGGCGCTGGTGACGGGTGGCGCCCGGGGCATGGGGGCGGAGCACGTGCGCCGCTTCGTGGCCGAGGGCGCCAAGGTCGTGTTCGGTGACGTGCTGGACGACGAGGGCAAGGCGCTGGCCGCCGAGCTGGGCGCCGCCGTCCACTACGTGCACCACGACATCACCAGCGAAAGCGACTGGCAGGCAGCGGTTTCCGCGGCCACCACCACGTTCGGCAAGCTGGATGTGCTGATCAACAATGCCGGCATCCTGCGGTTCAAGCGCATCGTGGAGATGAGCCTGGACGAGTTCAACACCATCATGAACATCAACGTCACCGGCGCTTTCCTCGGCATCAAGACGGCCGCGCCCGCGCTCACCACCGCCGGCGGCGGGTCCATCGTGAACGTCTCCTCGGTCGAGGGCTTCGTCGGTGCGGCCGGTCTCTCCGCCTACAGCGCGAGCAAATTCGCGCTGCGCGGGCTCACCAAGTCCGCCGCCCGGGAACTGGGGCACTCGGGTATCCGGGTGAACTCGATTCATCCCGGCGGCATCGCCACCCCCATGACCGCGTCCGTCGCGGGCGCGTCCGGGGTGGACGGCAACACCTTCTTCTCCGAATTGCCCATTCCGCGCTGGGGTCAGCCGGTCGAGGTGTCCGAGGTGGCGTTGTTCCTGGCCTCGGACGCCTCGAGCTATTGCACCGGAGGCGAATTCGTCGTCGACGGCGGCATGCTGACCAGCTGCGGCTATTAAGGAACGAGATTCATGGAATTCGAATTCGACGTCGTTGTGGTGGGTTCCGGCGCGGCGGGCATGACCGCCGCGCTGACCGCCGCCTACCGGGGCCTGTCGGTGACCCTCATCGAGAAGAGCCGCCTGTTCGGCGGCTCCACCGCGCGCTCCGGCGGCGGCATCTGGGTGCCCAACAACCCGGTGCTGCAGGCCGCGGGCGTGCCGGACAGCCCGGAGCTGGCCCGTACCTACCTGAAGGCCGTTGTCGGCGACCGGGTTCCGGAGGCCAAGCAGCGCGCGTTCCTGGAGCAGGGCCCGGAGATGTTCCGCTACATCGGCGCCCGCTCCAAGCACTGGGACTTCGCCTACGACCGCGGCTACTCCGACTACCACCCGGAGTTCCCGGGCGGTCTGGCGCAGGGCCGCAGCATCGAGCCCAAGCCGATCGACGGCCGCCTGCTCGGCGGGGATCTGCACAAGATCAACCAGCCGACCATGTCCGCGCCCAAGGGCATCGCCATCACGGTCAAGGACTTCCACGACCTGAACATGATCGCGCGCACCTGGACCGGCAAGAAGACCGCCATGAAGGTCGGCGCGCAGACCGCGCTCAACCTGATCAAGGGCGCCAAGCCGCTCAGCCTGGGCAAGGCCCTCGCGGCCCGGCTGTGGCTGTCGCTGCGCGACGCGGGCGTGCCGGTGTGGCTGAACACGCCGCTCACCGACCTGATCGTCGAGGGCGACGCCGTGGTCGGCATTCGGGCCGAGCACGAGGGCCGTCCGGTCACCATCAAGGCGCGCCGCGGCGTAGTGCTGGCCGCGGGCGGCTTCGAGCACAACCTGGAGATGCGCAAGCAGTACATCGACGGGCCGCAGAACACCGGCTGGACCGTCGGCGCGACCGAGAATGTCGGCGAGGGCATCGTGGCGGGCCAGAAGGCCGGCGCCGCAGTGGATCTCATGGACGACGCCTGGTGGGGTCCGTCCGTGCGCAACCCCGAGGGCCCGCCGTTCTTCATGCTGGCCGAGCGCTCGCAGCCGGGCGCCATCGTGGTCAATGCCAAGGGTGAGCGCTTCGTCAACGAGTCCGCGCCGTACGTGAATGTCGTGCACACCATGTACGAGGAGGAGAAGAAGGTGCCGGGCAGCATTCCGGCGCACTTCATCTTCGACCAGAACTTCCGCGACCGGTACCTGTTCCTGGGCAACTTCCCCAAGCGGCCGCTGCCCCAGAAGTACTTCGACGCGGGAATCATCAAGCAGGCCGACACCCTGGCCGAGCTGGCGGACAAGCTGGGCATTCCGGCGAACAAGCTGGCGGCCACCGTCGAGCGCTTCAACGTTTTCGCCCGCAAGGGCCGCGACGAGGACTTCCTGCGCGGCGACTCGGCCTACGACCGCTACTACGGCGACCCGACCGTCAAGCCCAACCCGACCCTGGCTCCGCTCGAGCGCGGCCCGTTCTACGCGGTCGAGATGGTGCCGGGCGACCTGGGTACCAAGGGCGGCCTGGTCACCGACGAGCACGCCCGTGTGCTGAACGACCAGGGCGAGGTCATCCACGGCCTGTACGCGGCGGGCAACAACTCCGCCGCCGTCATGGGTAACGACTACGCCGGCGCGGGCGCCACCATCGGACCCGCCATGGTGTTCGGCTACATCGCGGCCAACCATATGGCCGAAGCGGAATACGAAGCGGCACAGGAGAACTGACATGGGACGGGTTGATTCGAAGGTCGTCGTCGTCACCGGCGGTGCGCGCGGCATGGGCGCGGCCTTCGCCCGCAAGCTCGCGGCCGAGGGCGCGCGGGTGGTGATCACCGACGTGCTCACCGAGGCAGGCGAGGCCGTCGCGGCCGAAATCGGTGACGCCGCACGGTTCTTTCCGCTCGACGTGACCGACGAGGCGGCCTGGAACGACGTGGTCGCGCAGACCGAGGCCGCGTTCGGCCCGGTCTCGGGCCTGGTCAACAATGCGGGCATCGTGCACGTCGACCCGATCGAGAAGCTCTCGGAGGCCGACTACCGCAAGGTGATCGACGTCAACCAGGTCGGCGTGTTCCTGGGCATGAAGGCCGTGATCGGGTCCATGCGCCGGGCCGGGGTGGGTTCCATCGTGAACATCTCCTCGACCGGCGGGCTCATCGGTTACTCCAACATCCTGGGTTACGTGGCCTCCAAGTGGGCCGTGCGCGGCATGACCAAAACGGCCGCACAGGAATTCGCGGCCGACAATGTCCGCGTCAACTCCGTGCACCCGGGCATCGTGGCGACCGAGATGGTCGCGGCCTCCGAGCGGTCGGCGAACATCGCGGCCAATCAGCCCATCGCCCGCCCGGCCACCCCCGAGGAACTCGCCAATATGGTGCTGTTCCTCATCTCCGACGACTCCTCCTACAGCACCGGCGCGGAATTCATCGCCGACGGCGGCTTCACCACCCAGTAACAACTCCGCTGCGAGACAAGGAAACACCCATGAAGGACTTCCACGGCAAAGTCGCCGTAATCACCGGTGCGGGAGCGGGCATCGGCCGGGCGCTGGCCCTGGAGCTGGCCCGGAGCGGCGCGCAGCTGGCGCTGTCCGGGCGCAATCTCGACAATGTCGCGGAGACCGTGGCGCTGTGCGAGAAGGAGGGCGCCAAGGCCCGCGCCTACAAGCTCGACGTGACCGATCGGGCGGCCGTGTACGCGCACGCCGACGAGGTGGTCGCGGATTTCGGCAAGGTCAATGTCGTCGTCAACAATGCGGGCGTCTCGCTGACCGCCAATATCGAGGAAGTCTCCTGGGAAGACCTGGAGTGGATCTTCGGCATCAACTACTGGGGCACCCTGCACGGCGTGAAGGCGTTCCTGCCGCACGTGATCGCCTCCGGTGACGGGCACATCGCCAATGTCTCCAGCATGTTCGGCCTGGTGGCCTGCCCCAGCCAGGGCGGCTACAGCTCCTCCAAGTACGCCATGCACGCCATCAGCGACGCACTGCGCCAGGAGATGATCATCGCCGGCTACAACGTGGGCGTCTCCAGCATCCACCCCGGCATGATCAAGACCGAGATCGCCTGGAAGGCCCGCGCCGCCGCCACCCGCGACCGCGACGACCTGGCCGCCAACTTCGACCGCTTGGCCCAGACCAGCCCCGAGGACTGCGCCAAGACCATCGTCAACGGCATCCGGAAGAACAAGCCGCTCATCCTGATCGGCAAGGACGCCAAGGCCATGAACATCATGCGCCGCCTGCTCGGCTCGGGCTACATGAAGCCCCTCACCGCCCAGATGCGCAAGGAAATCTGACCCACTCTCGGAGCTCCCGTGTCCCGGTGCGTTCGGCACCGGGACACGGACCGAGGGGTGGTGAGTGGTGCCCTGGCGGTCCCGCTTGTCCAGCCGCGCCCGCGTCAGCCCTGCACCGTACGGTGCGGGGCCAGCTGTCGTTGCGTGAAACTACCGCTGTGACATGGGATTTCGCTGATCTCGGTGACCGGGACCGGGGCGATTTGTGACCCCGCTAACACGCCACGATCGGGGGGTGGCCCAGTGGCGGGTCGTACCCGGAAGGACGGAGGCGGCCGATGCGCATCGGCATGCTCATGCCATATCTCGAGGGTCTGGTGACCTCGGGCGGATTTCTGCGGGAGTTCGCGGCGGCGGCGGAGGAATGCGGGCTGGATTCGATCTGGACCGTGGAACACGTTGTGGTGGCACAGGATTACGAGCCGCTGTACCCGTATTCGCCCGACGGACGGATGCCGGGCGGGGATCTCGGGGTGCCGATGACGGATCCGCTGGAGACGCTGGCGTTCGTGGCGGCGGCGTCGAGCACCCTGAAGCTGGGCACCGCCATGGTGGTGGCGCCGCTGCACAGCCCGGTGGTGCTGGCCAAGCGGGCCGCCACCCTCGATCGGCAGTCGGGCGGGCGGTTGCTGCTCGGGCTCGGAATCGGATGGCAGAAAGAGGAATACGCGGCGATCGGGGTGCCGTTCGAGGATCGCGGCGGACGCCTGGACGACTGCATCGGGGCCATGCGGGCGCTGTGGACGGAGTCCCCGGCCACCTATCAGGGCAAGCACGTGTCGTTCGGGAAGCAGTTCTGCCTGCCGCAGCCCGAACGGTCGATCCCGATCGTGCTGGGCGGCAACAGCGCTCCGGCGGTGCGGCGCGCGGCCCGGGTCGGGGACGGCTGGTTCCCGTACACCATCTCGTCGGAGGATTTCGCGCGCGGCGCGGACCGGATTCGTGAGTTGTCGCGGGAGGCAGGACGTGCCGAGGACGCGGTCGAGATGACCATCTGGCCGGGCTCCTTCGATTTCACGCGCGAGTTCGACCCGGGCTACGTGCGCCCCTACGTCACGGCGGGCGCGAGCCGCGTCGTGCTCACCCCGCCCATGTTCGGCCCGGAGTCCCTGCTCAATGGCGTGGAAAACCTTGCGGCCTACGTGGATCGGTATCGCAACGAAGTGGAGGCGAAGCTGTGAATCCCGCGACGGCTGTCCGCGTTGTCGACCGCATCGTCCTGCCCGCCGACCGTGCGGAGGACTGGCTGACCCGCTGGCGCAGCGACTATCTGCCGGGGGCCGCCGCCCGCGGACTGCGTTCGCCCCAGGTACTGCACGCGCACACCGGCGCGGATTCGGTTGCCGTGCAGATCATCTGGGAACTGCCCGGCATCTACGACTTCTACGGCATGCGGGGCGCGGCCGCCGCCGATCCCGCCGTCTCGGCCTTCTGGTCGGACACCGACGCCGTCGCGCTGACGCGGGAGCGGCACGTCCTGGCGGTACAGGAGGAACTGTCATGAGCCGCTGGGTGATTCTCACCGTCCCGCCCGCGGGAGACGACGCGGACGGGCAGCTCGCCGCGCAGGCCACGGCGGCGACCGCGACCCCCGGGGTCACGCACTGCTCGGCCGGTGTCGATCTGCCCGGCAGCACGGGCGGACTCGGCGCGGTCTGGGATCTGGCCGCCGACTCGGCGCCCGCGACCGTCCTGCCCGTTCTGCCCGCTACCGCCGATGTGGTGCCACTGGCCCCGGTGAACGCCCGCGTGGTGCGGCTGGACGCTGCCCGCCGCATCAAGCGCACCCTGCTGCTCACGGTGCGGTCCGGCACGGCTCCGGATACGGTGGCGCGCTTCGAATCCGACCTGATGGCCATGCCCGCGCACATCTCGGCCATCCGGTCCTGGTCGCTGAGCCGGGTGCCGGGCCACGGCCGCTGGACCCATGTGTGGGAGCAGGAGTTCGCCGACCCGGACGGGCTCAATGGCGACTACCTGCTGCATCCCTACCACTGGACGCATGTGGATCGCTGGTTCGACGGCGAGATCCCGGATTCCATCGTGGAACCGGCGATCGCGCACCTGTACCGCTGGGCCGACGGCCCGGTGCTGGGGAACTGAGCGAGCGGTGCTGCCGAACTGATCAGCTGGGATCGCGCAGCTGCTGTTTGAGCACCTTGCCGCCGGCATTGCGCGGGAGGTCGTCGACGAAGACGATCTCCCGCGGCACCTTGTAGCCGGCCAGGCGCGAGCGCGACCACGCGATGAGGGTGGCCGAATCGGTCGCGGCCCCGTCGGCGGGCACCACGACGGCGCGGCCGACCTCACCGAGCCGCTCGTCGGGGATGCCGATCACCGCCACGTCGCGAATATCCGGGTGCTGCAGCAGGACTCGCTCGATCTCGGCCGGGTAGGCATTGAAGCCGCCGACGATGAACATGTCCTTGAGCCGGTCGGTGATGCGCAGGTAGCCGTCGTGGTCGAGGGTGCCGACATCGCCGGTGTGCAGGTAGCCGTCCGCGTCGATGGCGGCGGCGGTGGCCTCGGGGTCGTCGAGGTAGCCGAGCATGACATTCGGGCCCTTGACGGTGATCTCGCCGGGTTCGCCCGGCGCCACCGGTGTGCCGTCGCGGTCGAGGATGCGGATCTCACTGCCGGACAGCGTCTTTCCGACGGTGCCCGCGACGAGTTCGGTCGGAGCGTCGGGCGGGCAGATGGAGACGACGCCGATGGATTCGGTGAGGCCGTACGCGGTGAAGACGTAGGGGACGCGCAGATCCTCGCGAATGCGCCGCACCAGTTCGGTGGGGATGGTCGCGCCGCCGGTCCCGGCCAGGCGCAGCGAGCCCAGCAGGTAGTGATCGTGCTCGGCGGCCAGCAGGTCGGTGAAAAGCGTTGGCGGCCCGGCCAGCACGGTGATTCGCTCGCTCTCGATGAGCTGCAGCGCCCGGGCGGCGTCGAAGCGCTCCATCGGGACCATGGTGGCGGTGCGCAGCAGGCAGGCCAGGATGCCGGCCTTGTACCCGAAGGTGTGCGAGAACGGGTTCACCAGCAGATACCGGTCGCGCGGGCGCAGCGTCACCGCGTCGGCCCACTGCGCGAGTACCTCCAGGGTCTGCCGGTGCGTGGCGAGCACGCCCTTGGGCGCGCCGGTGGTGCCGGAGGTGAACAGGATGTCGGACACCGACTCCGGATCCACCCGGGCGGTGCGCTCGACCGCGGACTCCGGCTCGATCACGGTGCCGGGGGCCAGAAATCCCGCCCAGGAGCTGACGTCCCAGTCGGCCGCGTTCTCGCCGCGGGCGTCGTCGAGCAGGATGACATGTTCCAGATCCGGTAGGGGACGGCCGGATTCGGCCAGCATGGCCGGATAGTTCGCGCCCAGGAACTCCTGGACCGTGCACACCGCCTTGACGTGGCTGCGGGCCAGCACCTCCGCGGTCTCCGCGCCGCGCAGCCGGGTGCCGATCGGCACCAGAGTCGCTCCCGCACCGAGCATTCCGAGCGCGGTCACAATCCAGCGCACGCTGTTGGGGGCCCACATGCCCACCCGGTCACCGGGTTCGAGCCCCGACGCCATGGCAGCCCGGGTCACCGTGGCGACATCGTCGGCGAGTTCGGCGAACGTCAGCCGCCCCGCCGGCCCGGCAATGGCCACCGCCTCCGGATAGCGCCGCGCCCGGTCCGCCACCAGTGCCGGAATGGTCGTCACGGGCCCGGCCGCGGAACTGCCGCCCGAGTGCCGCCGATCCATCCGCCCATCCTGCCCCAACCCGCAGTCCGCGTAGCCCATTTTCGACGCGCCATCCCGCTGACCGGGCTGTTCCGCCTCCCCGAGACTTCAGCGCACGGTTTGGGAGCCGTCACCGGTTTCGCACGCGTGCCGGCGGTCGGGAGCGCCACCGATTTTGGGGGTCCCCGGGGACTACCCCGGTCGGCGCGAGATCAGTTGTCGCGTTGGGCAACGGGCCGGGTGTGAGTGTCGGTGCTTTCATTCCGCTGATCGGGATGGGAGTTGGGTGTGGGCGCGCTCACCCGGCACGCTCGTTGAAGTGGTCCCGTAGGGGGACGGGATGGATATTGCCCGGCAGGCCGCTCGAACAGCGGCGGAGCGCTGGAGTGCGAATGAATCCAGGACCTCGAAGGAGTGACATGACGGCCGGAACGGAGCTTGCGCAGCGTCTGGACCTTGCGGCGGGCGCGACCGTTGTCGAACTCGACGGCGCGTGCGGACTGTCGCGAGAGAAGATCGGCGGCAAGGCGTGGAGCATCGACCACATGCGGGCCCTCGGTCTGCCGGTGCCGCCCGCGTTCGTCATCACCACCGACGGCTGGGCCGACTACACACGGCGCGGCGCCATCGCCGATGAGATCTGGGCCCAGGTGCTCGACGGCATCGCCATGATCGAGCGCGGCACCGGCCGTCGCTTCGGGTCGGCGGAGCGCCCGCTGCTGGTGTCGGTGCGCTCGGGTGCGGCCATCTCCATGCCCGGCATGATGGACACCGTCCTGAACCTCGGCATGACCGACGCGGTGCAGCAGGCGCTGGCCGTGGAGACCAGCAATCCGACCTACGCGCAGGACACCCGGCAGCGCTTCGTGCACCAGTACCGCGAGACCGTGCTCGGCGACGCGAACGGCGCGGTCCCGGCCGATCCGTGGGACCAGCTGCGCGGTGCGATCGAGGCCGTGTTCCGGTCCTGGGATTCCGCGCGCGCCAAGACCTATCGCGCCAACCGCGGCGTGCCCGACACCCTGGGCACCGCGGTCACCGTGCAGGCCATGGTGTTCGGCAACCTCGACGAATTGTCCGGCACCGGTGTGCTTTTCAGCCGCAACCCCAATACCGGCGACGGTCCCGTCTACGGCGAGTGGCTGGTCGGCGGGCAGGGCGAGGACGTGGTGTCCGGCCGCCTGACCCCCCGCCCGCTCGACGAGCTGGCCGCCACCCAGCCCGCGGTGCACGAGCGGCTGATCGCCGCCGCCCAGCTGCTCGAGCACGACGGCCGCGATCTGCAGGACGTGGAGTTCACCGTCGAAGCCGGCACGCTGTGGCTGCTGCAGTCGCGTCCGGCCAAGCGCTCCGCGCGGGCCGCGGTGCGCACCGCGGTCGCCATGGTCGAGGAGGGGCTGATCAGCGCCGACGAGGCCCTGGACCGGGTCACCGCCGACCAGGTGCGCGAGGTGCTGCGCCCCGCCTCCGGCGACACCGGCGGTCAGGAGCCCCTCGCCCGCGGCGAATCCGCCTGTCCCGGACTGGCTTCCGGCGTCGTCGTGACCGATCCCGACGAAGCCGAGGCGCGCGCCGAGGCGGGCGAGGACGTCATCCTGGTGCGCCCCACCACCAGCCCCGACGATCTGCACGGCATGATCGCCGCGCGGGCCATCGTCACCGAATTGGGCGGCACCACTTCGCATGCCGCGCTGGTCAGCCGGGAACTCGGCCGGCCGTGCGTGGTCGGCTGCGGGCCCGGCGTGGTCGCCGCGCTGACCGGCAGGTCCGTCACCGTCGACGGCGGGGCCGGGCTGGTGCTGCCCGGCGAGGTCGTCGCCAAGCCGGTCGAGCAGGCCGTCCTCGACGATGTGCGTCAGCTCGCCCAGTGGGCGGGCGTGACCGGCGAGCAGCTTGCCGACCGGCTCGAAAACCGCTCTGTCGCAGCGGAAGACGCCGAGGCCGCCACCGAGAACGCCGAGCAGGAAGGGGATTTCGTGAACGCTCCCGTCACCGAGCTGGCCGTGCTGCGGCTGGTCGGCATCAAGGGCCGGGTGAACGCCGACAATCTGGCCGCCAGCCTGTTCGCCGACACCGCCGAGATCGCCTCCTGCTGTGAAGGTTTGGTGACCGCGGGCTACTGCGCCACCACCCCGGCCGGCTTCCGTATCACCCCCGAGGGCCGCCCACGTCTGGAGCAACTGCTGGCCGAGGAGCGCGCGACCGTCGACGCGGCCGCCATGACCGCCGCCTACGACGAGTTCTGCGTCTTCAACGGCGACCTCAAGGTCATCATCACAGACTGGCAGATGAAGGACCCGGCCACGGTCAACGATCACGCCGACGCCGAGTACGACGCCTCGGTGCTGGGCCGGCTCAACGAGACTCACCAGCGCCTGCGCCCGCTCATCGGCCGCCTGGGCGGGCTCGCCCCGCGCCTGTCCCGCTACCTGGACCGCCTCGACCGCGCCGTCGAGCGCATCGCCGAGGGCGACCACACCTACGTGGCCCGGCCCATCATGGACAGCTACCACACCGTCTGGTTCGAGCTGCACGAAGACCTGATCGGCCTGTGCGGCCTGACCCGCGCGGAAGAGGCGGCGGCCGGCCGTGCCCACTGAGCCCGTCGTGACCACTGATTCCATGCCCTCCCGCTGGATCGACTTCGCCCAGATCGACAATGTGCGCGACCTGGGCGGGCTCCCCGTAACCGGCGGCGGCACCACACGTTTCGGCATCGTGCTGCGCTCCTCCACGCTGCAGCAGGCCACCTGCGACGATCTGTCGCACCTGGTCGAGAAGCTGGGCCTGCGCACGGTCATCGACCTGCGCCTGCCCGACGAGGTGGAGCGCGAGGGCTACGGGCTGATCGCCGACTCCGGTCTGCGCATCGCCAACCTGCCGATCCGCAAGTCGCCGCAATCCTCGCTGGCCGCACGGGATCTGGTCCCCGACAAGACCCGCGTCGACCTGACCGAGCTGTACGGTCAACTGCTCGGCGGCAGTGGCGAGCACATCGTCGAGGCGGTTCGCCTCATCGTCGATCCGGACCGCCACTCGGTGCTGTTCCATTGCGCCGCAGGCAAAGACCGCACCGGCGTGCTCGCCGCGGTCCTGTTGGACGCGGTCGGGGTCCCCGCCGAGGCGATCGCCCACGACTACGCCCTCACCAACGAGCGCATCCAGAAGGTCCGCGACCGACTCGACGCGCTCCCGTCCTACGAGGGCCTGCCGCAGACCAATACGGGCATCCTGGCCGTCTCCCCGGAGGTCATGCTCGGCTTCGTGAGGAACCTGCATGCCGAGCACGGCGGGGCCGCCAACTGGCTACTCGCCAACGGACTTTCGGAGTCCGAACTCCAGCGGCTCCGCGAGGTCCTGGTCGTCGCCTAGGCCTCGGGTCCCGGTCGCTACCTCAGGTCGCGGTCGTTCCAGCCTGCGGCAGCAGCGACCGGACCCCCGCCGGGAGGCCGCCGCTCGCGGCAGCCTCCCGGACGAAACTCTCCAGCGTCGCCCGGAACGCCCCGGCGGCGTGCGTGGGTGTGACGTCCTTGCGATGGGCGAGCGCGACCGTCCGGTGCAGTCCGCGGGACTCGCGGCCGCCGTCGCCCGACAGCGGAATCCCGCGCAGCCCAGGCCGTCCGGCCAGCACCGTGGACGGGACGACCGCGATCCCGAGCCCCACCTCCACGAACCGCAGCACGGCATCCATCTCGCCGCCCTCGACCGCGAAGCGGGGTTCGAACCCCGCCTCCCGGCAGGCCCCGATCGTCGCCTCCCTCAGGTCATAGCCGGGCCGGAACATCACCAGCGGCCGATCCCGCAGGTCCGTGATCCGCAGGTGCGGACGCTGGGGCAGCGAACTGTCGTCGACCCTGGCGGTGACCACCAGATCCTCGCGCAGGATCGGTGTGGTGGCCAGCGGGGTGTCCTCGCCCAGCGGCAGGATCACCAGCGCCGAATCGAGTGCGCCCCTGGTCAATTGCCGCACCAGATCGCGGGACCCACCCTCCTCCACCAGCAGCCTGATCCCCGGATACGCGTCGTGATACCGCCGCAGCGCATCGGCCAGCAGTCCCGAACACAGCGACGGCGTCGCCCCGAGCCGAACCCGCCCCCGCCGCAGCCCCGCAAGCTCCTGCACCTCCAGCCGCGCAGTATCCACATCCGCCAGAATCCGGGTAGCCAACGGCAACAACGCCTCACCCGCCGGAGTCAGCGTGATATTCCCCCGCGCCCGGCTGAACAGCGAAGCCCCGAGCTCGCTCTCCAGCGTCCGAATCTGCTTCGACAACGACGGCTGCGCGACCCCCAGCGCATCGGCCGCCCTGGTGAAATGCCTGGCCTGCGCCACAGCCAGGAAATACGACAACTGCTGCAACTGCACAGTCGATAGCCTAGAACTATGAACTCCGCCATTCCGATTCCGAGTCGATGATCACGAACACTCGTGCTCTCGAGCGGGGGGCTGGTGGCGTATCGGGCGTGAGGTCGCCGCGTGGTGCGACGCCGGGCGGCCGTTGCTCGAGAAGACCGCAATTTCCCATTCCGGCGGCCCCGTCCACGCCGTACTCTCGAATGGCATTGCCTCATGAGCGAGAAACCAACCGGTTACGAATTCAGGAGGTCGACATGCAAACCCAGGACAAGATCAGCACGGGAATGTTCCGTATCGATCTGGACAGGTTCTTCATGGAGCAGGCGCGTCGCGTGGTGTCAGGTCTCGGCGATGGACGAGATGACCACCAGCCGGAGGCCGAGCAGCGTGAGGTGACCATCACCCGGAGCCCGGACAAGAGCGAGGTATTCGACCGCTGGATCCGGCAGTCGCTCAAGGACCCCCACGGCGCGAGAGCGACCATCACGATCACCGAGCTGGACAGCCATGGGGAGCCCGTGCTGGCGATCAGTCTGATAAATGCCTGGACTCGCTCGTGGAACGTTCCCTCGCTCGAGGCCGGCAACGCCGGGCCGGCGAATGAGACCGTCACTCTCTCCTGCGACAGGATGAAAATCGAGCAGTTCTAGCCCGCGGCGCACCTACCGCCGCATGAGCTGTGCACGGTCACGAACTCGACGATCGGATCCCAGCCGGCGGTCTCGACTTCCACGAGGCCGCCGCGCTGGGGTCTCGGGCCACCCGGGGCATCGGCGTGCAGGTGCCGCACTTGTCGTCGCGGCCCGGCGATGACGTGTCCGACAGGCCTTCGCAACACCTCGAATACTCTTCCGGCGATTCTTTATTCGAATAATCGCTGATGTGGGAGGGTGCGGCCCATGCTGATCGAATACGGGGTGTGGGTTACGCGATTGGCGCTCGCCGTGGTGTTCGGGTTGTCGGCCTGGGGGAAACTGGCCGATCGCGCCGGTACGCGGCAGGCGGTGGGGGAGTTCGAGGTGCCGGTGCGGTGGGTGCCCGCCATGGCGTGGGGGCTGCCGGTCGCCGAGGCGGTGTTGGCGGTCGGCGTCATCCTGCCGTGGACGGCCGTCGCGGCGGCGGTCGGCGCGCTGCTCCTGCTGACGGTCTTCACGGTGGTCATGGCCGGCTTGTTGCGGCGCGGCAAGCGCCCCTCGTGCTCATGCTTCGGCGCGGCGAGTACGACGCCGATCGGCCCGCGCAGCATCGTGCGCAACGGAGTGCTGATGGTGCTCGCGGCGTCGGTCGTGTGGGGCGGGTTGGCTCGTTCCTCGGTGCCCGCCGGACTGGCTGCGGATGCCGCGACCGGGCTCGCGCTCGGTGCGCTGCTGTGCGGTGTCCTGGCGTGGCTGGTCGGCCAGGTCGGCGTGCTGCGGCGCAGGCTGGACGAGCAGGCGCTCTCGACGCTGGGTGCCGAGGGCCTGCCGGTCGGCTCGGTCGCCCCGGAGTTCGAGTTGCTCGACCTCGCGGGTGCCCGCACGAACCTCGCGGACCTGCTCTCGGGGGGCCGGGCAGTGCTGCTGGTGTTCGTGCACCCGGGCTGTGAGATGTGCGCCGCGCTGGCGCGTGAGCTGCCGCGGTGGCGGGCGCGCACGGCCATGACCATGGTCGTCGTCGGCAACGGCGATGCCGATGAGCAGGCCGTGTGGGGCGCCGAACAGGGTCTGGGCGAGATCCCGTCGCTGGTGCAGCAGGGCAACGAGGCGGCGCTGCGATATCGCGTCCGCGGTACACCGTCGGCGGTGCTGATCGACGCCGAGGGCCGGGTCGCCGCGCCCGTTGCGCGGGGCGCTATCGCGATCCGTGAGTTGATATTCGCCGGGAGATCGATCCGAGCCCAGCTTTCCTCTCGAAGCAACGGCCACCACGCCGCTAACCAGGGCCAGAACTGACCCGTCGGTCCGGTTACCACCGCCGGAAACCGGCTGGAAGTCCAAATCGATTGTCGCACAGAGAATTTCGTGTACACAGCGCTCTCGCGCCGATACGATGCTGAGTGCATCGATGCAGAACCGCGTACGAATCCCATCCACTACTTCTGGCAGGGAGATGTCATGGCGGACTTCGCATTCACCGATTACTCCGGCAAGGAATTCATCATCCGGCTCAATGACCCGCAACGCATCGCGGAAGCACGTCGGATCCTGTCCGGCGAGGAGCAGATGTCGATCCACGTCATGGGACGTATCAGGAAGCGGGTGGCCGACTACAACCCGGGTTGGAGCTTCCACCTCGACCCGGACACGATCAGCTTCTTCACTGTGGCGATCGAGGTCTGTGACTCGGCTATCTCCTATGTCGAGGAAAACCTGGACGAGGCTTGCGGCGCTTTCCTGCCGGGTTGCTTCTGGTGTCCGTGGTCGTCCCGACTCACCCGAGAGATCCGCTGATCGCGACGCCATCGGCGGCGGACCCCGGCCGAGCGCTTTCGGCCGGGGTTCGCTGGTTCGGTCTCCGTGTGACATCGTTCACGGGCCGCAATCACTACTTGGAGTAGTAATTCCGGTTGCAGCTCGATGGATAGGCCAGGGTCATGGAGACCAGAGCGTCGGGGACTTGGACCGGGGGCGCGGAGCGGACGTAGTTTCCGCTGGTGGCTGTCGTAATACCTGAGCTCTACCGGACGACGGTGGGCAAGAAGGCCGTGATGGCGGTGACCGGGGGCATTCTGGTGCTGTTCCTCATCGCGCACATGGCCGGGAATCTCAAAGTGTTCCTGGGGGCGTCGGATTTCAATCACTATGCGGAGTGGTTGCGGACGGTTGGGGAGCCGGCGGTGCCTCGGCGGGGGTTGTTGTCGGCTGTGGAGGTCGTGCTCGCGGTGAGCGTGATTCTGCACATGTGGTCGGCGGTCTCGCTTGCGCGTACGGCGCGGCGCGCCAGGCCGGTCGGGTACGCGGCGAAGAAGAAGTCGCATGCGCAGGGTTATGCCGTTCACACCATGCGGTGGGGCGGGGTGATCATCGCGCTGTATCTCGTCTGGCATCTGCTGGATCTGACCTTCGGCGCGGTGAATCCTGTGGGCCGCAACGCGACTCCGTACGAGAAGCTGGTCGCCGACTTCGCGCCGTCCCACTGGTACGTCACGCTCTTCTACGTTGTCGCCGTGGTCATGGTGGGTCTGCACCTGCGGCACGGCATTCGCAGTGCCGCCAGGACCCTGGGTCTGGCCGGCGCTCGTGGCTACGACCTGCTCGCGGCCGCCGTCTCGATCCTGCTGGTCGCCGGTTTCCTGGCCGTCCCGGTCGCTGTCTCCTTCGGATGGGTGAAATAGCCATGAATGACAGTCTTTTCCGCATCGGCGAGCCGATCTCCGACACCAGAGCGCCGGGCGGGCCGATCGCCGAGCGCTGGACCACCCGCAAGTTCGAGGCCAAGCTGGTCAATCCGGCGAACAAGCGCAAGAAGACGGTCATCGTCATCGGCACCGGGCTGGCCGGCGGCTCGGCGGGGGCCACGCTGGGGGAGCAGGGCTATCGCGTGATCCAGTTCTGTTTCCAGGATTCGCCGCGTCGGGCGCACTCGATCGCCGCGCAGGGCGGGATCAATGCCGCCAAGAATTACCGCAATGACGGTGACAGCGTGCACCGGCTGTTCTACGACACGGTCAAGGGCGGTGACTACCGGTCGCGCGAGTCGAATGTGCACCGGCTGGCGGAGATCTCGACGCAGATCATCGATCAGTGTGTGGCGCAGGGTGTTCCGTTCGCGCGGGAGTACGGCGGCCTGCTCGACAATCGGTCGTTCGGCGGCGCGCAGGTCTCGCGCACCTTCTACGCCCGCGGGCAGACGGGGCAGCAGCTGCTGCTGGGCGCGTATCAGGCGCTGCTGCGGCAGGTCGACGCGGGCACCGTGGAACTGCATGCGCGGCACGAGATGCTCGACCTGATCATGGTGGACGGGGTGGCGCGGGGCGTGGTCGTGCGCGACCTGGTCACCGGCGCGATCCGTTCCTACACGGCCGACGCCGTGGTGCTGGCCTCCGGCGGGTACGGCAACGTCTACTTCCTGTCGACCAATGCCATGGGCTCGAATGTCACGGCGTCGTGGCGGGCGCACAAGCACGGCGCGTACTTCGCCAACCCCTGCTTCACACAGATTCATCCGACCTGCATCCCGGTCTCGGGCGAGCACCAGTCGAAGCTGACGCTCATGTCGGAGTCACTGCGCAACGACGGCCGGGTGTGGGTGCCCAAAAACGTTGGGGACCAACGCAAGCCCGGCGATGTGCCCGAGCACGAGCGCGACTACTACCTGGAACGCATCTATCCGGCGTTCGGCAATCTGGTGCCGCGCGACATCGCCTCCCGCGCGGCCAAGAACGTCTGCGACGAGGGGCGTGGAGTAGGGCCGGGCGGGCTCGGCGTCTATCTCGATTTCGCCGACGCCATCGGGCGGCTCGGCGCCGATGCGGTGAAAGCCAAGTACGGCAACCTCTTCACGATGTACGAGCGGATCACGGGCGAGAACCCGTACGAGATGCCCATGCGCATCTACCCCGCCGTGCACTACACCATGGGCGGGCTGTGGGTGGACTACGACCTGCAATCCACCGTTCCGGGACTGTTCGTGATCGGGGAGGCCAATTTCTCCGACCACGGCGCCAACCGGCTCGGGGCCTCCGCGCTCATGCAGGGCCTGGCCGACGGGTATTTCGTCCTGCCGGCCACCCTCGGCGACTATCTCGCCCGCGGTCCGGTCGGGGAGGTGCCGGCCGCCGCGATCGCGGCCGCCGAGGCCCGGGTCACCGCGATGATCGACAGACTCCTGTCCATCCGGGGCGACCGCACCGTCGACTCCTTCCACCGCGAGCTCGGCCACCTCATGTGGGAGTACTGCGGCATGGAACGGACCGAGGCGGGACTGCGCAAGGCGCTGGCGCTGATTCCCGCACTGCGCGCGGAGTTCTGGCAGCGCGTCAACGTGCCGGGCTCCGGGGATGACCTCAACCAGTCGCTGGAGCGCGCGGGCCGGGTGGCCGACTTCCTCGAACTGGCCGAACTCATGGTCGTCGACGCCCTGCACCGCACCGAATCCGCGGGCGGCCACTTCCGGGCCGAGTCGCAGACCGAGGACGGTGAGGCGCGCCGCGACGACGAGAACTTCTCCTATGTCGCCGCGTGGGAATGGAACCAGGACGAGCCACCGACGCTGCACCGGGAAGCGCTGAGCTACGAGTACGTCCAGCCCAGCACGCGGTCCTACAAGTAAGAGCGGAATCGAGAATGAAACTCACCCTGCGTATCTGGCGGCAGCGTAACTCCCACGACAAGGGCGGGATGGTCGACTACGGCGTGGAGGTCTCGCCCGACGCGTCGTTCCTGGAAATGCTCGACGTCCTCAACGAACGGCTCACCGGCGCCGGCGAGGAGCCCATCGCCTTCGACCACGACTGCCGCGAGGGCATCTGCGGCGCGTGCTCACTCGTCATCGACGGCACTCCGCACGGTCCGGAGCAGGCCACCACCACCTGCCAGCTCCACATGCGAAAGTTCTCCGACGGCGACACGATCACCGTGGAACCGTGGCGGGCCAAGGCTTTTCCGGTCATCAAGGACCTGATGGTCGACCGCTCGGCCTTCGACCGGATCATCCGGGCGGGCGGCTACATCACCGCGCCGACCGGCGCCGCACCCGAGGCGCACTCGATCCCGGTCCCGAAACCCGACGCCGACCTGGCCTTCCAGGCTGCCGAATGCATCGGCTGCGGCGCATGCGTGGCCGCCTGCCCCAATGGTTCGGCCATGCTCTTCACCGCCGCCAAAGTCACCCACCTCGGCCTCCTGCCGCAGGGACAGCCGGAGCGCCACTCCCGCGTCGTCGGCATGCTCGAAGCCCACGACGATGCGGGCTTCGGCGGCTGCACCAACACCGGCGAATGCACGCTCGCCTGTCCGAAGGAAATCCCGCAGGACGTCATCGGACGTCTGAACAAGGACTTCCTCCGCGCTGCGAGAAAGGCCCGCTGACCCCGACGCGGCCACGCGGGAGAAAGATCCGATCAGCGCGTCTCGATCATGATCTTGCCTTCTTCGCCGAGTGCGACGAGCGGGAGCAGGCGTTCGGCCTCGTCGCGGACAGCGGCCTCGGTGGCACGGGTGAGGGGATGCCAGGGCGTGATCCGAATCGTGGAGCCCTCCAGATCCCAACGGCCGTGGACGAATCCGTCGACGAGATACATGGGCACGCCGCCCGAGGCGATCTTGGCGATGCGGGAGCGGTCGGCGTCGCTGATGATGCGGCTGCGGTCGCGGTGGCCGAGGCACGCATTGTCGAAGGCGGGGAGGAAGCGGACGGGGGCGGGGAGTTCGGCGTCGGCGATCGGGGCGTCCGGGAGGTCGAAGAGTTCGCGGCCCGAGTCATCGTGCAGGACACGCAGTTCCGGGCGCAGGCGAGCGATCACCGCTGCCAGGCGGGTGACGCCCGCGAACTCCTGGATGTCGGCGGCGGTGGCCGGGCCGTAGGCGGCCAGATAGCGGCGGACGAGGGTTTCCGGGCGCGGGCCGTCGGCCAGGGGCACGCCGATCGCCTCCTCCGCCGGCGATACCGAGACCGAGCGGCCGCGCCACGCGCCCCACACACCCGCGGCGGGATCGTGCACCAGCGGGTGGATGACGCCGAGCGCGTGGACCAGGGCGCGCGGTTCACGGCCCGGGAAGCGTTCGGACAGCCGCTTGCCGAGGTCGCGGCGGGAAATAGTGGTGCCGGTCAGCAATTCTGTTCCGGCCGAGGCGAATTCGGTGATATCGAGCCCCTCGACCGCATCCCGGAGGTGGACCGAGCGGAGCGTGGGCTCGATCGCCGGTCGGACCGTCGGATACAGCCAGCGGTAATCCTGGGCGTCCGTCAGGTGGACGGTCCGGCGAATCGTGGTGGCGCGCACCACGGTTCGATCACGCAGCAGCGTGGTCAGATTCTCATGGCGGAAATCGGTGAGGCGCGACCACAGCCCCACATACGGCCAGTTCGGTTCCTGCGCCTGCACCGCGATCAGATGCCGGACCAGCTCGGCGGCGGGCAAGGCGACCCGTTCGTTCAACTTCTGACGCAGTAGCAGCGTGCGGTTTAGGGTTCGCAGCGAGAGTTCCGGCATGGGTCCATTGTCGAACGGAAGTAGGACAGGTCAGGTCCTATATGGAGGACGGGTATGGGCACGGTGACAGCGGGGGAGTTCCGGCACATCTACGACCCCAGCGAGCCGGATCAGTGCTGGTACATCAACGATCACACCCTGGTCCAGGACGTCGGCGGGCGCTGGCACCTGTTCGGCATCACCCATCCCGAGCCCGCCGACCCCTTCGACGAGACCGAGTTCGCGCACGCCACCGCCGACGACCCGCACGGCCCGTGGACCAAGCGTGCCGCCGCGCTCACGGTGGACCGCGAGCGCGGCGAGACCCACCTGTGGGCCCCCTTCGTGGTGCGCGACGGCGACACCTACTTCATGTTCTACGACGGCGGCGGAACCGACCGCACCGCAACGGGTATGGGCCTGGCCACCTCCACCGACCTGTTCCACTGGACCCGGCATCCGGGCGGCCCGGTCTTCCGCGACGGCTACGACGCCCGCGACCCCATGGTGCTGCGGGTGGCCGGGCAGTGGGTCATGTACTACTGCGCGACCAGCGCCCCCACCGGCGGCAACCACGTCGTCGCCTACCGCACCAGCCCGGACCTGCTGCACTGGAGCGAGCGCCGCATCGCCTACACCGACCCGAAGACCGGAACCGGCGCGGGCAATACCGAATCGCCGTTCGTACTACGCCACGACGGTGCCTGGTATCTGCTGATCGGTCCGCGCCCCGGCTACGTCGGCACCGAGATCTTCTGCGGCGACAACCCTTTTCACTTCGACGCGTCCGGCCGCGTGGGGCAGGTGCCCGCCCACGCGGCCGAGGTGATCACCCACGAGGACGTCCTCTGGATCACCCACGCGGGCTGGGCGCAGGGCGGAGTCGCGCTGGCCCGCTTGCACTTCCCACGCTGAGACAGCCAGGCCCGCGTTCACCCCGAAAATCCGATTTCGGGCGCGGCGTGCGGCCTGACCTGGAATTCTGAACGGAGTCGAGAGTCCACCCAGTGCGGGGAGGCAGGCAGTATGGCCCGAATCGGCGTGATCAGTCTTTCCGACGGCCGTGACTATGTGCACGGCGGCATCGTCGGATTCATCCGGACCGCGGAGGACCGGCTCGTCACCGAGCTGACCGCGGCCGGGCACATCGTGATTCGCGGTGTGCAACCCATCGGCGGCAACGACCAGGCGGTGCGGGTGGCCCGGCAGGTGGAGGCGGCCGGGGTGGACCTGACCGTGCTGCACTACGCGGTGTGGGCGTTCCCGCACTTCACCATGCTGGCCGCGGGCGCACTGCGCGGGCCGCTGTTGCTGCTGTCCAATATCGACCCGGTGCAGCCGGGCATGGTGGGCATGCTGGCCGCGGGCGGCGCGCTGGATCAGATCGGCCGCGCGCACGCACGGCTGTGGGGCGATCCCGCCGATCCGGACCTGATCGCGGCCATCGGGGACCAGGCTCGCGGTGCGGCGGCGGTGGCCGGCCTGCGGGGCAGCACCTTCGGGCGCATCGGCGGGCGGCCCATGGGCATGAACACCGCGGTCGCCAATACCGATCAGTGGCAGCGGCTGTTCGGCATCGATGTCGAGGAGATCGACCAGTGGGAGATCGTCCGCCGCGCCGAACTCGCCGACGCCGGTGAGGCCCGGGCGGCGCGAGAATGGCTGGAGCGCAATACCGCCGGGGTCCACTACGACGGCGGCAAGCTGACCCCGGAGCTGCTGGAACGGCAGCTGCGCTCGTACCTGGCCATGCGGGATCTGATCGCGGAATGGCGGCTGGACTTCTCCGGCATCAAGGGACAGCCGGAGCTCACCCAGTACTTCGCCACCATGGACATCACCGAGGCGTTCCTCAACGACCCCTACGACTGGAACGGGCCCAAACAGCCCCACGTGTGCGCCACCGAGGCGGATATGGACGGGGCGCTCACCATGCAGCTGCTCAAGCAGATCGCGGGCACGCCGGTGCTCTTCGCCGATGTCCGGCACTATCACGCCGACCGCGACATCTGGGATCTGTGCAATTCCGGCCAGCACGCCACCTGGTACGCGGCGCGCAGCGACGATCCGGCCGAGAACCTGGCCCGGGTGCACCTGTATCCGGAGGTGTTCTTCTTCCCGGCCGGCGGGGCGTCGGTGCATCACCTGGCCGCGCCCGGGCAGATGACGCTGGCCCGGCTCACCCGCCGCGACGGCGCCTACCGCATGCAGCTGATGCTCGGCGAGTTCGAGACCTACGACCCGGCCACCAACGAATCGCTGATGAAACAGTCCACCTGGGAGTGGCCTCACGCCTTCGCCCGCCTGGACGCCGATGCCGGGGACTTCCTGTCCCGCTTCGGCGCCAATCACATTCACGCCGTGCCGGGCGACCAGCGCGCTACCGTCCGCGCGGCCTGCGAACTGCTCGATGTCACGCTCGACGAATTCAGCCGGGCGAGCTGACATGTTCCTCGGCATCGATATCGGCACCTCCGGATCCAAGGGCGTCCTGGTCGACCACGCGGGCACGGTCGCGATGAGAGCTGAACGACCGCACCGGGTTTCGACGCCGCGCCCGGGCTGGGTGGAGCACGACGCGGAGACGGTGTGGTGGGCCGACTTCGCGGCCATCGCCCGCGAACTGGTGGCGGCCGCCGACGGCGAACCCCTCGAGGGGCTCGCGGTGAGCGGCATCGGGCCGTGCCTGCTGCCCGCCGACGCTGCCGGCCGTCCGCTGCGGCCCGCCATCCTCTACGGGGTCGACACCCGCGCCGGCGACGAAATCGAGGAACTGAACGCGGAATTGGGTGCGCAGACCGTGCTGGAGCGCTGCGGCTCGCCGCTCACCAGTCAGGCGGTCGGGCCGAAGCTGCGCTGGCTCATCCGCCACGAGCGGCAGGTGTGGCGGGCCACCCGGATGCTGTTGATGGCGAGCTCGTTTCTGGTCCATCGCCTCACCGGCCGCTACGTCCTGGACCATCAATCCGCCAGCCAGTGCGTGCCCATGTACGACCTGATGGCCCGCGACTGGGCCGTGGACTGGGCCGAATCCGTCGCACCCGGCCTGCGACTACCCGAATTGGCCTGGCCCACCGAGATAGTCGGGCGGGTCACCGCCGAGGCCGCCGCGGCCACCGGCCTGCCCGCCGGGCTGCCGGTCACCACCGGCACCATCGACGCGTGGGCCGAGGCCGCCGGTGTCGGCGTCCGCGCCCCCGGCGACTGCATGATCATGTACGGCACCACCATGTTCCTCACCCAGGTGCTGACCGACCCCCGCCCCCAGCCCGGCCTGTGGACCACCTGCGGAACCTGGCCCGGCACTTACACTTCCGCTGCCGGCATGGCCACCTCCGGTGCGATCACCGACTGGCTGCGCACCCTTACCGGCAGCGATTTCTCCGAACTCGTCGACGAGGCCGCCCACGTTCCGCCCGGCAGCCGCGGGCTGCTGGTGCTGCCCTACTTCGCGGGCGAACGCACGCCCTTGTTCGATCCGGATGCCCGCGGCGTGATCGCCGGTCTCACCGTCACCCACCAGCGCGCCGACCTCTACCGCGCGGTCCTCGAGGGCATCGGCTACGGCGTGCGGCACAACCTCGAGGCCATGGCCGTCGCGGGGGCTCCCGCCACCCGGCTGGTGGCCGTGGGCGGCGGCACCAAGGGCGGGCTGTGGACCCGCATCGTCTCCGACATCACCGGCCTGCCCCAGCAGCTTCCGGCCGACACGGTCGGTGCGGCCCTGGGCGACGCCCTGCTCGCCGCCGAATCCCTGGGCCTGGACACGGCCGCCTGGAACCCGATCATCACCACGGTCGAACCCGACCCGTCGGTCACCGCCCACTACGCCCCGTACTACCGCCACTACCGATCCCTTTACGACGCAACGAGAGCCACTGCGCACTTCCTCGCCCGGGAGCAACACCGCGCCGCCCCGTGACATCCGCTAGGGTCCGGCGGGGAAGGGCAGGTGGATGACTCGATATCACCGCATCGCGGCGCAGGACCTCGGCCGCCTCGGGGCGCTCAGCGACGGAATCTTCGCTGTGGCAATGACATTGCTGGTGCTGGATCTGCACGTGCCCGCGGGCGAGGCGTGGCACGAGCGCTCGCTGTGGAGTGCGGGCGCGGTCTCCGACGAGCAACCGGTCTGGCATGCGCTCACCCACGTGGGCCCGCAGTTCCTCATCTGCCTGCTGGGTTTCCTCACCCTGGGTATGTTCTGGATCGGCCAGCAGACCCAGCTCAATCTCATGGACCGGGCGGACCGCTCGCTGACCTGGATCCACCTCATGTTCCTGTTCGGAATCTGCCTGGTGCCCTTCGTCACCGCGCTGCTGGCCGCCTTCCCCCAGTCCCGCCTGGCCCTGCTGGTGTACTGGGCGGACCTGCTGTATCTGGGCCTGGTCCAGCTCGCCGCGCTCCGCTACGCACGTCGCGCCGGTCTGCTCGCCGAGCACACCGGACCCGGGGACCTGACGGCCATCCGCCGCCGCATCGGCATCGTGCAACTGCTGTATGCGGCGGCGGTGGTCCTCTGCCCGATCAGCACCTACCTGAGCATCGGGCTGATCATCGCCCTCCAGGTGAATTCGGCTGTCTCCCCGCCGATTCGCCCGTTCGATCGTTTCTGAGGGCTACTGCGCGGCGGCGAATCCGGCGCGCAGGTCGGCGAGGATGTCGTCGATGCCCTCGATTCCCACGGCCAGGCGGACCAGGCCGGGGGTGACGCCCGCCGCGAGCTGCTCCTCGGGGGTCAGCTGGGAGTGGGTGGTGGAGGCGGGGTGGATGACGAGGGAGCGGACGTCGCCGATATTGGCGACGTGGCTGTGCAGGGTGAGGGCTTCGACGAAGCGCTTGCCCGCGTCGACCCCGCCGGCCAGCTCGAAGCCGATGATGGCGCCGACGCCCTTGGGGGCCAGCTGCTTTCCGCGTTCGTACCACGGTGACGACGGCAGGCCCGCATAGGAGACGGCCGTGACCTCGGGTCGCTCGGTGAGGAATTCGGCCACCGCCCGGGCATTGGCGACGTGTCGTTCGAGGCGCAGGCTGAGGGTCTCCAGGCCCTGGCTGATGAGGAAGGCGTTGAACGGCGAGATGGCCGAGCCCAGATCACGGAGCAGCTGCACCCGCGCCTTGAGCGCGTAGGCGGGTGCGCCGAGATCGGCGTAGATCACACCGTGGTAGCTCGGGTCGGGCTCGGTGAATCCGGGGAAACGTCCACTGCGCCAATCGAAGGCGCCGCCGTCGACGATCACGCCCGCGATGGCCGCGCCGTGCCCGCCCAGGTACTTCGTCGCCGAGTGCACGACGATGTCCGCGCCGTGGGCGAGTGGCTGGATGAGATACGGGGTGGCGACGGTGTTGTCGACGATGAGCGGGACCCCGGAACCGTGCGCGACCTCCGCGATGCCGGGAATGTCGAGAATATGGTTCTGCGGGTTGGACACCGTCTCCCCGTAGAAAGCCTTGGTGTTCGGGCGGATTGCCGCCCGCCACTGGTCGAGGTCGTCCGGATCCTCGACGAAGCTCACCTCGATGCCCAGGCGCGGCAGGGTGTACCGGAACAGGTTATAGGTGCCGCCGTACAGCCGCGGGCTGGACACGATGTGATCCCCGGCCCCCGCGAGGTTCAGGATCGCGAAGGTCTCCGCCGCCTGACCCGAGGCCAGCAGCAACGCGGCCACACCGCCCTCCAGCGCAGCGATGCGCTGCTCCACCGCGTCCTGGGTGGGATTCATGATGCGGGTGTAGATGTTTCCCGGCTCGGCGAGCCCGAACAGCGCGGCGGCGTGATCGGTGTCGCGGAAGACGTAGGAGGTGGTCTGGTAGATCGGCAGCGCGCGGGCGCCGGTCGCGCCGTCGGGCGTCTGCCCCACGTGGACTTGCTTGGTCTCGAAACTCCAGGCGGCGGTGGGGTCTTCGGGCAGAGCGGATGCGGTCATCGGGGCCTCCGGTGGGTTGGGGACGTGTTCCTACTGGGTGACGAGGGTGGTCTCGACCGGGGTCCGGCCCGTGGTGAGATCCAGGACGGGGCAGTGCTCGTCGACCGCCCGCTGCAATTCGGCGTAGCGCTCGGCGGACTCGGGTCCGCTGATCCGCACGGTCACCCGCACCGCCTGGAATCCGGGGCGGACCGTGTCGTCGAGTCCGAAGAAGCCGCGCACATCGAGATCGCCCTCGGCGTCGACGGCCAGCTCCTCGATCGCCACGCCGAGCCGCTGCGCCCAGAACCGATACGTCACCACCTGGCAGGCGATCAGCGAGGCCAGATACACCTCGACGGGATTCGGCGCGGATCCCGCACCGCCGAGTGCCGGCGGCTCGTCCACCCGAACCGTGTACCGCCCCAGGGCAATCGCGCTCCCGACGGTGCCCTCCGGTGTCCCCGCGGCCCGGAACACCACCGTGGCCTGTGCGGGATCCGCGGCCACGGCCCGGCCGGTCGCCTCGACGATATCGTTCAACGGAGTGCTCAGCTCGGTTGTCATACCGCGTGAAGCTACGACCCGGCCACCGGTGTCGACGATGGTTACGCTCGCCGTGAGCGCAATCGCGGCTCGTCGCACGGCCTCGGAGCTACCCGCCGGACATGTGATGGTTGCCAACTGGTCAACCGTTCGGCAGACAGGGTTGCGCCGGGGTGGTATGAATTCGCGGTGGCATGGACTTTGCGGCTCAGCGAGGACGAAGAAGCTGCGCTGAGTGCGCAGGCGGCGATGGAGGGGCGGTCGAAACACGACATCGCCCGGGACGCCATCCGGACCTACATCACCCGGCATAAGACCTGGGACGACTATCTGTCCGACGGTCCGGTCGTCTACGGGTAGTAGGTGTCGCGTATCTCGGTGTAGCGCTGGCGAATAGCGGCGCCGATCCCCACTGCCAGAGCATGGAATTCGGTGCCCGCGGGGGTCGGCCAGCGGGGTGGGCGGGGACCGCCGCGCAGGGCCCAGGCGGCCTGGCGGGCCGCGCCGAGCGCGACGTATTCGCTCGGATTGGGCACCGTGACGGTGCGGCCGAAGATGGTGGCGGCGGCGTGTGCGATGAGGCGGGACCGGGATGCCCCGCCGATCAGCAGGATTCGATGCGGCACCGTCGGCAGGCGGTCCAGGGCCTCGGCGATATTGCAGAGCATGCCCTCGATGGCGGCCCGGGCCAGATGGTGCGGACGCATGGTGTGCGGGCGCAGGCCGTGCAGGCTGCCGGTGGCGTACGGCAGATTAGGGGTCCGCTCACCCGCGAGATAGGGGAGCAGGGTGAGACCGTCCGCGCCCGCGGGCGATTGCGCGGCCAGCACCTCCAGGCCGGACACGTCGATGCCCAGCAGCATCGCCGTCGCGTCCAGCACCCGGGCGGCATTGAGCGTGCACACCAGCGGCAGGAACGCCCCGGTGGCGTCGGCGAACCCGTTCACCGCGCCGGAAGGATCGGCGCTGGGGTGCGCGGCGCGGGTGAAGACGGTGCCGCTGGTCCCGAGCGAGACCACCACATCCCCCTCCCCGATGCCCAAACCCAGTGCGGCGGCGGCATTGTCGCCGGTACCGGCCGCCACCAGCCGCCCGCCCGGCGTGTGCCCGGCGATCTCGGCGGGCGCCAGCACCCGCGGCAGCGCGGGACTGCGGCCGCGGAAGGCCAGCGCCAGCAGATCCGGCCGGTAGGCGCCCGCGGCCGGTGACCAGTACCCGGTGCCGGAGGCGTCGCCCCGATCGGTGGTCGGCTCGGTGGCCGGATCACCGCCGCGCAGCTGCCAGGTCAGATAGTCGTGCGGCAGCAGGACCCGGACCGTCCGGTCGGCCAGCTCGGGTTCGTGATCGGCGAACCAGCGCAGCTTGGCCACCGTGTGCGCGGCCAGCGGCACACTCCCCACCGCGTCCGCCCACGCCTGCGGCCCGCCCAGCTCGTCCACCAGCTGTGTCGCCGCCTCCGCGGACCGGGTGTCGTTCCACAGCAACGCATCCCGCACCGGATGCCCGGCCGCGTCCAGCGCCACCAGCCCGTGCTGCTGCCCGGCCACCGCGATGGCCTCCACATCGCGCATCATGTGATCACACGCTGCCCGCAGCGCCTCCCACCACATGAGCGGCGGCACCTCGGTCCCGTCGTAGTGCGGAATCTGGCGGTGCCGCAATATCGTTCCGGTATCGGCATCGCACACCACGATCTTGCAGGACTGAGTGGACGAGTCCACCCCGGCAACGACCGTCATTGGCCAGCCACCACCCTCTATCGTGCCGCCGCCCGTCCGGGATGCAGCTGGATCTTGCGTCCGGTGCCCGCGCGGAAGGTCCGCAGGGCATCGCCGAATTCGTCGAGTGCGAAGTCGTGGGTGATCACGGTGTCGGCGTCGATGACGCCCTCACCGAGCAGGTCCACGGCCCGTCCGAAACTGTGCAGCACGGCCATGGAGCCGACGATGGTGATCTCGTCGTTGTAGACGCGGAACGGCGAGATGCTCGCCCGCGCCGCCGCCGGCGCCACCCCGAACTGCTGATAGGTGCCGCCGCGGCGCACCCTGGACAGTCCGTCCTCGACCGCGGCCACCGTTCCGCTGCAATCGATCACGATCTCCCAGCCCTCGGGCCGGTCCATGTCCTCGGCGGACACGGTGGCCGCGTCCGCGCCCAGCGTGCGCGCGGTGGCCAGCCGATCGGCATTGGTGTCCACCATCGACACCGACGCCGCGCCCGCCGCGATGGCCAGCTGCAGCATGAGCAGTCCCATGGTGCCCGCGCCGTAGATCAGGTAGTGCGACCCGAGTCGCCGTGGCAGCACATCGAATCCGTGCACCGCGCACGAGAGTGGTTCCACCAGTGCGCCGTGCGCGGGCGGTACATGCCCGGGCAGCCGATAACAGTTGGCGGCGGGCACTTTCACGTACTCGGCCATGGCGCCGTCCACGGTGTCGCCGATGGCGCCCCAGTTCTCGCAGAGATTGCCGCGCCCGATCGCGCAGTAGTGGCAGCGCCCGCAGAACAGCGAGGGATCCACCGCCACCCGGTCACCGGCCCGCACCCCGGCGGCGTCCGCGCCGAGCGCCACCACCTCGCCGGCGAATTCGTGGCCCGGCACGATCGGATAGGGCGTGGGCGGGAATTCGCCCTCCACGATATGGATATCGGTACCGCATATCCCGACCGCATCCACCCGGATCACTACCTCACCGGTGCCCGGAGTAGGATCCGGCACGGATTCGACCGAGAACTGTCCGGGCTTCTCGACCACCAAGGCGCGCATAGCAATAACCATGCACCCGCGTGCCACCCGTTCGACGCGTTTTACGCAATAGCAATCGCAATCTTTCTGTTTTCCCGCAATCGTTACGGGGACACGCGGGGGATCAGGGGAGGGCGTGATACCAGAAGGCGGTGGAGGCCACATGCGCCTGGTCCAGCGGTAGGTAGTGGCCGTCCGCGCGCCAGCCCAGCGCCTGCACGGTGGCGCGCAGGCCGTGGTCGAAACAGATCGGGTCGGGAATGTGCCAGCGGTACATGCCGAATCGCTGGTGCGGTTCGTAGATTCGATGCGGCGGCAACACCTGCGGCATGCCCAGATAGGGGGTCGAGTAGGGTCGATAAGCGCCGTCGAGGTCGAAATTCCAGGCCCCGCCGAAATAGTCCTCGGTGCCGGTCCCGCACAGGGTGGGGAATTCGGTGTCGTCGTCGAGATAGAACTTCAGCTCACCCTCGCCCCACCAGCCCGCCGCCCGCGGCTGCACGGCCAGATACGTCCCGGCATACCGTCCGGGACCGCCGTCGATCTCGACGATCGGATGCTCTGCCGGGATGCCCAGCGGATCGGAGCAGCGCCACCGGGCGTGCAGATACCCGGCGGCGCCGGGTAACTCCTCCTCCAGATAGGTGATCTGGTAGTACACCGGCGCGGCCCGCTCGGACCCGTTGTGCAGGGTGATGAGCGCGTGAGTGTGGAAGGGCATGGGCCAGTAGCTGTTCAGCCCGCCGGCGGGTGCGACCACCACCATGGCGGAATTGATCAGCGCCAGCTGATCCCAGCCGTTGCAGAAGAAGTCGCCCAGCGGCACCGCGACGCCCGGTTCGGGCGAACCGTCCCAATACATCTGGAGGGTGAAGTCGCGCAGCAGCGCGCGATCGGTGGTGAGCCACAGGTGCCGGATCACGCCGGGGCCGGAAAGGTCGGCGAGCGTGGCGGTTTCGCCGGGCGGCAGATCGATGGACGGCGACACCTTCCACCCGCGTCCCAGCCCCGCGGCCGCGAAGGCACCGGTTCCGGAGATGGCGCGCCCGCCCCCGCCGGCCTCGCCAGTGGGGTTCTCCGCGCTCACCGAGCGGGTGCGCCGCCCGTCCAGCTGCCAGATATCGTGCACCATGCGAATTTTCGCATGTCGATCACGAATGTGAAGCGGACATGCGGCGGACATGCGAATGCCGACGCCGTCCCATGGCCGCCGCCTCCCCGGGCCCACGGCGCCGGCATTCCGGAACTGATTACTTACCGACCAGCTTGGACTTCAGCGCGGCGACGGTCGCGTCGTCGACGCCCAGGCCCTGCGACAGGAAGTTGTCGAAGGAGCCGAAGCTCTGCTGGACCGCGTCGAAGGAGGCGTCCAGGTAGTCGCGGTCCACGCCGAGCACCGGCTCGAACAGCGACGGATCGGTGACCAGGCCCTTGGCGACCAGGCCGTCCAGCGTGGCCTTGTTCGACGCGGCCAGGTTGTCGTTGGACGCCAGGTAGTTGTTGTAGATCTGGCCCTTCGGCGCGCCCAGGGCGCTCAGCAGGATGGCCGACATCCAGCCGGTGCGGTCCTTACCGGCCGTGCAGTGGAACAGCACCGGGCCGTTGGCGTTGGCGATCTCCTTGACCGCGGCGCTGAACTGCGAGCGCGCGGTCGGGTCGGTGACCATCCACTTGTAGTAGTCGACCATGTACTGATGGCCCTTGCCGTCACCGAGCAGCTGCTGCTGCACGGCCGGGCCGCCCTGCACGGCCTTGGCGAAGAACAGGTAGAAGTCGTTGTTCGGGTCGTAGACCGGCAGCGACTTCTCCGGGATCGAGGCCGGCAGCTTGTCCGGGTTCTGGCCGCGCTCGGTCGGGCTGCGGAAGTCGATGATCTCGACGATGCCCGCCGACACCAGCTGCTGCTGCTCGGCGTCGCTCAGCTTGTTCAGCGCGTCGGAGCGGAAGACCGAACCGTCCTTGACCTTGCCCCCGCCGCCCTGGGTCGGGATGCCGCTCAGGTCCCGGGCGTTCGGCGCGGACGGCAGGTCCAGTGACGCGCCCTTGGGTGTCTGTAGCACCGGGACGGGCGCCGCCAGCGCCGGGGTGACGGCGATCGGGGTGAGGGCGATGAGCGCGGCGGCTACACCGGTGAGTGTGCCGCGTACGGCGCGCGAGATCGTCACTAGGGGGTTCCTTTCGGTCACGGACCGGGTGGTGGGGTGTCCCGGTCCGGGCTTCTGACGCGGGCCCGCCTGCCGGATACGGCGCGGGCCCACGGGTCGGGGCATGACCGACCGGCCTCGGGCGCGAGCGCGGGAGCGCGCCCGAGGCACGGTGCGGTTGCCGGCCGAGCTATTCCGCGTCGGCCAGCAGCGTGATGGTTCCGGCGGCGCCGTCGACCCGGACGCGCTGGCCGTCCTGGAGCGCCGTGCTGGCGGTCTTGGTGTCGACGACGCAGGGGACGCCGAACTCGCGGGCCACGATGGCGGCGTGCGAGGCCGAGCCGCCGATATCGGTGACCACCGCACCCGCGTAGCCGAACATGGCGGTGTGGCCGGTGTCGGTCACCGCGGCTACCAGGATGTCGCCCGGCTCGATGTCGTCGTCGAGGGTCAGCACGCGCTTGACGGTGCCCTCCACCACGCCCGGGCTCACGCCCAGGCCGGAGATGGTGTCGCCGACCGCGATCGCGCCGGAGACCTCCTCCGGCTCCCACGGGCCGTTGACCACATCGGGCATCCGGATGGCCTGGAAGCGGGTGCGCTCGGCGCGGCGGCGCGCCACCCGCTCCTGCAGATCGGCCGGGGCCCAGAGGATTTCGTCGAGGTTCAGGAACGCCGAATCCTCGATCGCGGTGAGCTTGCCCGCGTGCACCAGGCGCGCGGCCCGCTCCTGGGTGGCCAGCCGCAGGCAGTTGGTGACCCGCACGACGGCGTCGCGGGCGCGTTCGCGGTAGACGGTCGCGCCGACGGCCATCTTGGCGGTGCGGCTGGTCGGCTCCGGCACCGGTTCGCGGTGCGGCGCGGGCATTTCCGCGGCCCGCCCGGCGGCGGTGACCAGCAGCTCGGGGCGGTCGCCGAAGGTGGCGTTGATGAGTTCGCACTCGCCCGGGCCGCGGTGGCCGATCCGGGCCAGCTCCTGGTCGAGGGCCTGCGAGAACTCCGGCGACTTCTCGCGGGCGGCCGCCACGTCACCGGTCTTGGCCAGCGCCTGCAGTCCGGCGTCCTTGCGGCACAGGGCCGCCAGCCGCTCCACGGCCAGCATGGTCTTGGCCGACTCCAGGCGGTTCAGGTCGATCTTGACCTCGCCCTTGTGGGCGGCGGTGGCCGCGCCGGTCATCATGACTCCGATGGAGGCCGCCTGCCACGCCTGGTTGAGGCGGTCGCGCCAGAGCAGGGCGCGGGCGTGCAGCTGCTCGTCGGTGAGCTCCGAGATCTGGTCGCGGGTCAGCGCTTCCGCGTGCGAGACGGCATTGATGTGCTCGGCGGTCTTGCTGTAGCCGAGCGCGGTGGCGGCGACCCGGCCCATGGCCTTGAAGGTGCCGGCCCGGGCGGCCAGGCCGGTCGGCATGGCCGGGCGGCCCTTGGGGTGCAGTTCGACATCGCCGATGGTGCCGTAGACGTCGCGGCGCACGCTCTCCTCGTCCCAGCCGGGCATGTTCTGCGCGGAGAAGACGCCGATGGAGGCGTTGATGTACACGCTGTGGCCGAGCACGCTGGTCACGCGGGACACCCAGTGCTCCAGCGCGATTCCCTCGATGGCGATCATGTGGCCCATGGCCTCGTTGCCGAGCCGGATGGCGCCCGCCTGCAGATCGATGGTCAGCGGGGTGAGCGGGCCGGGCAGCGCCTCGGAGGTGTTGGTGGCGGTGTAGACCGGGATGCGGTCGTCGACCATGTCGTCGAACTCGCCCTGCAGGCCTTCGGGCGCAGCCGATTTCAGCGCGTGGCCGTCGGAGGTCGGGGCGTTCTGGGGCACCACGTGGGTGGGCAGCGGAATCGCGCCGCGGCGAGCGCGGATGCCGGAGCCGCCGCTCTTGCGGCCGTGCAGCGCGCGCGCCACGTCGGCGATCACCTCGGTGGCGGTCCAGCCGTAGCGGAAGCCCCAGTCCTCGCGGGCGGCGCTCGCGTCCACCGGGGTCTGCGACGCCGACGACTTCGGCAGCCACGCACCGTATTTCACGCCCGCATCGGCGAGGATGCGCTTCACCTCGGCGCTCGACACATTGCCGGGCGCGGCCAGCTCGACCACGCCGCCGCGCTGCGACAGCGCCGCCAGCACCAGGAAGCGCTCCAGGTCGTCGTAGTGCAGCACCTGGATGCTGCCCTTGCCGCCGCCGGTCAGGCTCTCCAGCGCGCGCCAGCTGCCGCGGTCGATGCGCCGGCCGGCCACCAGCGCGGTGCGCACGATGAGCGCGTCCGCGCCGGAGCCGGCCACAATCTTCTCGACACTCGAATCGCCGCCCGCCGCAACGGGAACCACGAGGCGCGCACCGGAATCCTTGGCCGCCTGGGCGATTGCCGCCACCGCCGGACCCGCCAGGTGCACGATCGCGTCCACCCCGGCCACGGCCCGCGCGCAGACCTGGGCATCGGACAGATCGCCGACGATCACCTCGACCCGCGGGTCCACGTAGCGGTGCCGCTGCCGGTCCAGGCCGACCACCTCGTGGCCGGCCGCCAGCAGCATGCGCGCCACGGCACGGCCGCTCGGCTCGGTGACACCGGTGACCAGAATCCGCATTGACTCTCCTCCTCGTGCAGGCATCCCCAACCACAGTGACGCCGTTCACACACCATCCCCAGTGCAACGGGTGGTGACCGGTCACAGTCCCGGTCAACGGGATCGGTGAATCGCTCAGCAAGATGGGGCGCTAAGTGACGGCGGTCGGAGCGGGCACCGTCGAGGCATGACAGTGCGGAATCCGGTCACGCCGCGGGCGGCCGGCGAGGTGAGCCACTACGACATCGAGACCGATGTGCTGGTCGTCGGGTACGGCGCGGCGGGCGCCTCGGCGGCCTACGAGGCGGCCTACGCGGGCGCCCGGGTGCTGGTGGTGGACCGGTCCGGCGGTCCGGGCGGTGCGTCGGCGATGTCGGGCGGCGAGATCTATCTGGGCGGCGGCACCCCGATCCAGGTGGCCTGCGGCTACGACGACACCCCCGAGGCGATGGCGGCCTTCCTGAAGGCGGCCCTCGGCGCGGGCGCGGACGCGGCCAAGATCGACGAGTACTGCGCGGGCAGCGTCGAGCACTTCCACTGGCTGGTCGACCGCGGCGTGCCGTTCAAGCCGACCATGTGGGACGCCCCCACCTGGGTGCCGCCCACCGACGACGGGCTCATGTGGCTGGGCGAGAACAGCTGGCCCTTCACCGAATCGGCGTACCCGGCCCCGCGCGGGCACCGGCCCACCGCCAATGACTTCGGAGGCAAGCTGCTGATGGAGTGCCTGGCCGGCGCGGCCGAATCCGCCGGCGCCACCGCACTGTTCGACACCCACGTCGGCACCCTGATCGTGGACGGCGACGGTGTCGTGGCCGGAGCCGTCGCGCGGCGGTACGGCAAGGAGATCACCATCCGCGCCCGGCGCGGCATCGTGCTCACCACCGGCGGTTTCGTCGACAACGACGACATGCTCGCCGCCCACGCGCCGCAACTGCTGGGCCACACCAAGGTCAGCGCGGGCACCGACGACGGTTCCGGCATCCGCATGGCCCAGGCCCTCGGCGCGGCCGTGCGCCACATGTCCGCCGGTCAGGTCGGCATGTCCCTCATTCCCGGGCTGGCCGCGCGTGGCCTGGTGGTCAATGCCCTCGGCCGCCGCTTCATCAACGAGGACACCTACCCCGGCCGCATCGGCCAGCACGCGCTCTACCGCCAGAACATGGGCGGCAGCTGGGCGGGCGACGACACCGCGGTCTGGGTCGTCGTCGACGAGGACGGCTTCGAGGACGTCCCCGAGCCGCAGCGCTGGGGCGTGCGGCCCACCCACGTCGCCGAGACCCCCGCCGAACTGGAAGAGCTGACCGGCCTGCCGGCGGGCTCGCTGACCGCGGCCATCACCCGCTACAACGAATTCGCCCGGCAGGGAACCGATCTCGACCACCACAAGTCGCCCCGCTGGCTGCGCGAACTGACCCCGCCGTTCGCCGCCATCGACGTCAAGGCCGGCGTGCGCCCGCCGTCGGAGGCCGGTGACCGGCGTGGCACCGGCGCGTCCGTCTTCACCCTCGGCGGCCTCCACACCGACCTGGACGGCCACGTCCTCGACCTCGACGGCCGCCCCATCCCGGGCCTCTACGCCGCGGGCCGGGCCGCCAACGGCCTGCACGGCTTCGGCTATATCTCCGGGACATCCCTGGGCGACGGCACCTTCTTCGGCCGCCGCGCGGGCACCGCGGCCGCCCGCCGCGCATAGCCGATCGCCTGCCGCCTGGGGTGAGTTGTGGTGGGCGATGACGCCTTTGCGGCCGAGAACAGGTTCTAGACTCGCCCGCTATGGAAATTCACATGCGGCAGCTGCGGTATTTCGTTGCGGTGGCGGAGGAGCTGAGCTTCACGCGCGCCGCGCAGCGGTTGCATGTGGCGCAGCAGGGGCTGAGCGCGCAGATCCGGCAGCTGGAGAAGGCGCTGGATCTGGTGCTGTTCACGCGGACCACCCGCAGCGTCGAACTCACCGAGGCGGGGGCGGCCCTCCTCGAAGGTGTCCGAAGTGCTTTGACCACACTGGAAATGGCGGTCGAGGGGGCGCGGGTGGCGCAGCGGCGGGAGTCGGATCGGCTGGTGCTCGGCTATCTGGAGGGCGCCGCGCTCACCCTCACCGAGCCGATCCTCGCGGCCTTCCGTGCACAGCATCCCGGGGTGACGGTCGACATGCGGCAGTTCACCTACGGGGAGCCCGCGGCCGGACTGGAGAGCGGGACCGTCGACGTGGCCTTCGTGCGACTCCCGTTCTGCGCGGCCGGAATCCGCTTCGAGCCCCTGTTCGCCGAGCCGCTGGTGGCGCTGGTGCCCGCCGCGCACCGGCTGGCGGAACTGCCCGAGGTTCGGGTGCGGGACCTGCTCGACGAGCCGCTACTCGGGGCGGCCACCACCGATCCGGAGTGGAATGCCTTCTGGGAGTTGCACGATCACCGCGACGGGCGGCCCGCGCCGGTGGTGTCCCGGTCGAGTTCGCTGCTCGAGGAGCTGCACAAGGTCTCGGTCGGGGTCGGCGTCGTGCTGACGGTGGCGTCGGCGCGGTGGATGCCCTTTCCCCGGGTCCGGGTGCTGCCGGTCGCGGACGCTCCGCACAACCAGGTGACGGTCGGCTGGCGCGTCGACCACGAGACGCCGCTGGTGCGCTCGTTCGTGGACATCGCGCGCCGCGTTCGCGACGCCAACCCCGACCTGGTCGCGCGCCTGGAACAACCCGATCTCGACGACTGCACCCTGCCGCAGCATCTGTGATTGACAACCGGTGCTTGTCAATGGCTGGGAAATAGCTGTTTCACACGGGTTCCCCTGCGCCCTAATGTGTTTCCGCGTGGGCGGTCAACGCGGAGGTTGCGGCGTCCACCGGCGAGCCCGCCCAAGGCTCGCGACTGCCTCATCTACCCGGTGAGGCGATCTCGGATAGCCAGCACCGCCGGACGACGGACTGAGCCCCCGTTGTCCGGGCGGTGCCGGCGCCCGTGCCCGCGCGTGTCGCTGCTGTATGGCCATCGTCGGGCGACCAGACTCGAGGGCATGACGGCGGACGAACAGCAGGGTGACGAGCACGGGGGCGCCCGCGACGCGGTAACCGGGCGCGGCGAAGCGACCGAACCCCAGCCGCCGATATCTCAGCTTGCGGCCGGGCCCGAGCGGCCGACCGAGCCGGAGCAGCCGAGCGAGCCGGAGCAGCCGAGCGAGCCGGAGCAGCCGACCGAGCCGGAGCAGCCGACCGAGCCGGAGCGGCCGAGCGAGCCGGAGCAGCCGACCGAGCCGGAGCAGCCGACAGAGCCGGACCGGCCGAGCGAGCC
>NZ_JBEXJI010000004.1:336050-533351 GCF_040609015.1 Nocardia sp. NPDC004860
CGGAGCGGCCGAGCGAGCCGGAGCGGCCGAGCGAGCCGGAGCGGCCGAGCGAGCCGGAGCGGCCGAGCGAGCCGGAGCGGCCGAGCGAGCCGGAGCGGCCGAGCGAGCCGGAGCAGCCGAGCGAGCCGGAGCAGCCGAGCGAGCCGGAGCGGCCGACCGAGCCGGAGCGGCCGACCGAGCCCGCCGAGACGATCGAACGTGATGAGACGACCGAACGTGACGAGACAACCGGTCGTGATGAGACGACAGCGCGCGAAGAGGTAACCGCGACTGGTAAGTCGACCGACACGGGTGAGACGAATGGGCAGGCCGCGGGCGCGGCACGGCCGGCATCGCTGCGTGCACGGGTGTGGGCGGTCGTGGATCGTGCGGAGCGGGCCGTCAATCCGAGCTATCCGGGGTTGGTGGTGGCCTGGATCTTCTTCCTCTGGGCGGTGTCGCCCTCACTGCTGCCGCGCACCTGGCTGTTCGAGGGCCTGGTGTGCGGTATCAGCGCGGCCATCGGATACGCCGTGGGTGGCGTGCTGGAGTGGGCCTTCAAGAAGTGGGTGCGGCCACGGCTGCCGGAGTCGGCGGAGGGCCTGGCCAAGCTGTGGCATCCGAGCGAGACGACCCGGGCGGTCAGCAAGGCCGCGATCGTGGTCGGGACCATTGTCGGCGCGGCCCTGGTGCTGGCCCGGTCGGCGCGCTGGCAGCGTGATCTCGAAGTGCTGATGGGGATGCCGCCGACCACCACCTCGAGCTACCTGCGTGCCGAACTGGTGGCGGCGGCGACACTCGCGCTGGTGATCGTGGCGTATCGCCTGGTGCGGTGGCTGATCCGGCTGATCGTGCGGCTGCTGAACATCGAATGGCGGGTGCCGCGGAACATCGCCTACCCGGGCGCGGTGATCGTGGTCGCGGTGATCGCGGTGCTGTTGTTCCAGGGTGTGCTGGCGAAAGCCTTCTTCTCCGTGGCGAATTCGGCGTTCAGCCTGCGCAACGGCAAGACCTCGGCGAGCGCCGTCCAGCCGCAGCTGCCCGAAAGGTCCGGCAGCCCACAGTCACTGGCGCCCTGGGACACCCTCGGGTCGGAGGGCCGCTGGTTCGTCGCCACCGCGCCGAGCGCGGCCCGGATCGCCCAGGTCACGGGGAGGCCCGTGCGCGAACCGATTCGGGTGTATGCGGGCCTGGACTCGGCGAACACACAGCAGGACATCGCCGATCTGGTGGTGCGGGAACTGGATCGCACCCACGCCTTCGAGCGCAAGGTGCTGGTCGTGGTCACCACCACCGGAACCGGCTGGGTGGACTCCACCACCGCCTCGTCCATCGAGTACATGTACGGCGGTGACACCGCCATCGCCGCCACCCAGTACTCCTACCTGCCGAGCGTGCTGTCGTTCCTGTCCGACCGCCAGAAGGCCACCGAGTCCGGGAATGCGGTGATCCACGCCGTCCACGAGCGCTGGGCGCGGCTGCCGCCGGGACAGCGTCCGAAACTGCTGGTGTACGGGGAGAGTCTGGGCTCGCAGGGGTCCGAGGGCGCCTTCACCGGGCTCGACGACATCCGCACCATGGTCGACGGCGTGCTGTGGGTCGGCCCGCCCAATTCCAACCGGATCTGGCGTCAGCTCGAGCAGCGCCGCGATCCGGGAACGCCGGAGATCCTGCCCGTCTACGCCGACGGCCTGATCGTCCGCTTCGCTGCCACCGCACCGGAACTGGGCCGCCCGGACCGGACCTGGTTCGACCCGCGCGTGGTGTATCTGCAGCACGCCTCCGACCCGATCGTCTGGTGGTCCCCGGATCTGCTGTTCACACAACCGGATTGGCTGAAGGAACCGCGCGGTGCGGACGTCTCCAAATCCATCCGCTGGTGGCCGATCGTCACCTTCTGGCAGATCAGCGCGGACCTGGCCAACGCCCAGGGCGTCCCGTCGGGCCACGGCCACCGCTACGGCGACCTGCCCCTGGACGGCTGGGTCGCGGTGGCCCAGCCGCAGGACTGGAGCCCGGACCTGGAACGCAGCATCCGCAAGGCCCTCGACGAGGACATCACCTGGGAATACGCCCACAAATAGCCGCTGCACAGCGATCGGTCCGTATCCAGCGGAACCTGGATTCCGATCATCGGGACTATTTCGGATCGAAACACCGCGTTGGCCATAGCTTCGAGGGCAGGAAACTCTGGCACGAGGAGGAACGCCCGCATGACTAACAAGGTGCTCGATCGGGTCCGCGATCTGCTGCCCGCGATCCGGGAACGCGCGGTTCAGGCCGAGGAGCAGCGGCGGGTGCCCGACGCCAGCATTGCCGAGCTCACCGAGGCCGGCGTGTTCCGCATGCTGCAGCCGGTCCGCTTCGGGGGCATGGAGGAGTCGCCGGTCGCCTTCTACGAGGTGATCCGCACCATCGCCACCGTCTGCCCGTCCACCGCCTGGGTGTCCTCGGTGCTGGGCGCGCACCCGTGGCAGCTGGCCCTGTTCGAGGATCAGGCCCAGCAGGACGTGTGGGCCGAGAACTCCGACACCCTGGTGTCCTCCTCCTATGCGCCGACCGGCAAGCTGACCGTGGTCGACGGCGGCTACGAGCTGTCGGGTCGCTGGGCGTTCTCCTCCGGCTGCGACCACGCCCAGTGGGTGTTCCTCGGCGCGCTGGTGCCCACCGAGACCGGCATGGACTACTACACGATCCTGGTGCCGCGCACCGACTACCGGATCGAGGACACCTGGAACGTGTCCGGTCTGTCCGGCACCGGCTCCAACGACATCGTCATCGAGAAGGCCTTCGTGCCGGCCCACCGCGCCTACTCCGCCGCGGACCAGGCCAACCTGGTCGGCCCCGGCCAGCAGGTGAATACCTCTCCGCTGTACAAGATTTCGTTCGGCGCGCTGTTCTCCAACACCATCACCGCCCCGATCATCGGCGCGGCCCAGGGCGCGTACGAGGCGCACATCGAGCGCCAGCGCGAGCGGGTGCGGCTGTCCTACGGCGGGCAGAAGGTGTCGGAGGATCCCTTCGCCCACGTCCGGATCGCCCGTGCCGCTTCGGAAATCGACGCCGCCGTGCTCCAGATGGAGCGCAATATGGGCGAGCAGCTGCGCTACGCGCAGGCCGGTGAGGAGATCCCGTTCGAGCTGCGCCTGGCCACCCGCCGCGATCAGGTGCGCGGCACCGAGCGTGCGCTCGAGGCGATCGACCTGCTGTTCAAGAACTCCGGCGGCCACGCCATCCGCCGCCCGAACATCATCGAGCGCAACTGGCGTGACGCCCACGCCGGCAGCGTGCACGTGATCAACGATGTGGAGCGGGCCCTGGCCATGTACGGCAAGGGCGCCATGGGCCTCGAGGTCGCGGATCGGATGCTCTGATGACCCTGACCGCGGAGAACACCACCCGCTGGGTGACGGTCGGCGGCCACAAACTCCGCTATCACGAGGCCGGCGAGGGCCCGGCGCTGGTGCTGCTGCACGGCTCCGGCGCGGGCGTGTCCGGCTGGGCCAACTTCGGCGACAACCTGCCGGTGCTGGCGCAGCACTTCCGCTGCCTGGTCCTGGATCAGCCCGGCTTCGGCGAGAGCGGCCGCCCGGAGGTGTACGAGCGCAATTACCTGCGCATCGCCGCCGACGCCGTGATCGGGCTGCTCGACGAGCTGGGCATCGAGAAGGCGCACGTGCTCGGCAATTCCATGGGCGGCACCGTCGCGACCCTGCTCGCGCTCGAGCACCCGGGTCGCGTCGATCGCGTGGTGCTGATGGCGCCCGGCGGCGTCGGCGTGAACGTGCTCGGACCCGAACCGTCCGAGGGCATTACGCGGCTCATGGAGTTCAATGCCAACCCCACCGACGAGAAGGCGATGGGCTTCCTGCGGGCCATGGTCTACAACCAGGCCACGCTCACCGAGGAACTGGTGGCCAAGCGCCTGAAGGCCGCGGCCGATCCCAAGGCCCAGGCCGCCCTGCGCGACGCGTACGCCACCTTCTACAACCCCGGGCTGGCCGAACCGGTCCCGCTGTGGGCGCGGTTGAAGGGCATCACGCAGGAGGTCCTCATCCTGTGGGGCCGCGATGACCGGGTCACTCCGGTGGAGGGCTCGCTCTTCGCCGCCCGGCAGCTGCCGAACGCGGACCTGCGCACCTTCGCCCGCTGCGGCCACTGGGTCATGGTGGAGCGCAAGGACGCCTTCGAGCGGTCCGTGGTCGACTTCCTGAACAACGGCCTGTAGCAAGCGGTTTCCGATGATTCGGGGGTGGGATTTCCCACCCCCGAACTCGTTTTCCCGGTTTCGGCGCGGCGCTACAGTCCGAGCATGACGTGGACAGCTCCGGACATCACCCGGTCCGCCCAGGTGCTCGTCGGTGACGAGCGGGCCATGCTGCACTCCCTGCTCACCCGCGGCCGCGAGATCCTGCTCTGGAAATGCCAGGGGCTCACCGGCGCTCAGCTCGCGACCCGCAGCGTGGAACCGTCCACCATGTCCCTGCTCGGCCTGATCCGGCACATGACCGAGGTCGAACGCGGCTGGTTCCGCAAGCGGGCCGCGGGAGAGCCGGTCGGCTACCTCTACTCCAGCGACCCGGGCCGGGACGCCGACTTCGACGACGCCATTCCCGAGCAGGCCGAGGCCGACTACGCCCGATTCCTCGAGGAAATCGCCGTGTGCGACAAGGCCATAGCCGATCTTCCCCTCGACCACACGGTCACCCATCCGCGCACCGGCACCGACCTCTCCCTGCGCTGGATCTACCTGCACATGATCGAGGAGTACGGCCGCCATGACGGCCACGCCGACCTGCTGCGCGAACGCATCGACGGGGCCACCGGCTACCAGTAGCCCGGGTTCGACACGCGTCCGATCCGAATGTTCCTTCGGCTGCGACAGATTCGGGGTCGCGTGCGGGTAGCGGATCTACAGATTGTGTTCGTGCGCCCAGGCGGCCAGCTGCGTGCGGGAGGTGAGCCCGAGCTTGGTGAGGATGTGCTCGACGTGGGTCTCGGCCGTGCGGACCGAGATGACCAGGTCGGCGGCGATGCGCTTGTTGCTGTGACCGGCCGCGACCAGGCGGGCGACGTCCTTCTGACGGCGGGTCAGCACACTGGTTTCCGACAGGGTCGCGGTGGCCGCCCGCGGAGCGCGCTTCAGGGCGGGCGGTGGCGCAACGGGTTCCGGCTCGGCGGCGGTGCGGCCGAGCGCGTAGTCGATGGCCTCCTCCAGCGGCAGGCTCGCGCCCGCGCCGAACGCGGTGCGGAACGCCTCCTCGCCCAGCGCGTCCCGGACCTTGAGCCGCTCCTTCTCACCGACCGCGACGGTGATGGTGTGGGCCAGCCGAATCGTGCTGCGCTGCAGGGATTCCGCCGCGCCCAGCAGGCGGGCGGCCCGCTCGTGGTCGCCGTCCGCGGAGACCGTCCAGGCCAGCCCCTCGAAGGCCGACGACAGCCAGATACAGCGCTCGAACAGGGCCAGCTCCTCGATGGCGCGGCCGTGGAATTCGGCGGCGGCCTCGAGTTCGCCGCGCCGCCAGTGGTCGATCCCGACCGTCCACAGCGCCAGCCCGCCCAGCAGGTGCGAACCGCTGTCGGTGGTGAGTTCCAGGAAGCGCTGGGCCAATTCGGTGCGCCCCGGCGCTTCCAAGACCATGGCCGCCATGAAAGAGAAGGCGTGCGAGTCCATTTCGATGGCGTGCTGGCCGTGCGTGGCCGCCAGCTCGATGGCGCTGCGGCCCAGCTCCAGTGAGCGTTCGCGGTCGCTGGAGGCGAAGGCCAGCAGCGACCGGTCCAGCGCCACCTCGGCCATGATGTCGGTATCACCCAGGGCGGCAGCCAATTCCATGCACTCGCTCACCAGCCGCGCCGCCGATTCCTGATCACCCAGCAGGGCTGCCAGCGAGGCGGCGGAGGACAGCGCCTTGGCCCGCTCGGCGGTCCGCTCCGGATTGCGGGCCAGCGAATCGGTGAGCCAGCGGTAGCCCTCGGACAGGAAGCGGTTGTGCTCCCAGAAGGGGCGCAGCACGGTCACCGTGGCCATGGTGCGCAGCGGCTCGTCTTCCAGGCCCGTGCGCAGGGCGGCACGGAGATTCGCGTGCTCGCGGCTCAGCTCCCGGAACCACTCCACGTCCTCCGCGGTCCAGTACGCGGTCTGCCCGCGCATGGCCAGCTGCCGATAGTGCTCGCGGTGCCGCGCCCGGACCTCCTGGTCGGTACCGCGCTGGGCGAGCCGGTCGGCGGCGAACTGACGGATCGGCTCCAGCATCGAGTACCGGGCGACATCCCCGTCGAAGCGCAGCATCACCACCGACTTGTCCACCAGCCCCGTCAGCGCCTCCATCAGCGACGCGGACCCCAGCTCGCACACCGCCTCCGCGGCATCGATGTCGAAACCGCCCGCGAACACCGAAAGCTGTTCCCACAGTGCCTGTTCCGCCGCGGTGCACAGGTCGTAGCTCCAGCGGATCGCGCCCTCGATGGTCTGCTGGCGCTGCGGCGCGGTGCGCGGCCCGGCGCTCAGCAGCCCGATGGTGTCGTCGAGACGATCCAGGATCTGCTCCGGCGTGAACATGCGCAGCCGCAGCGCCGCCAGCTCCAGCGCGAGCGGCATGCCCTCGAGGCGGCGGCAGATCTCCGCCAGCACCGGCCGGTTGCCCGGGGTGGCCTGGAAGCCCGGGTTGGCGGCGCTGGCGCGCTCGATGAACAGCTGCAGCGCGTCGCTGTCCTCACCGGGGGTCTGGGCCACGGTCAGCGGCGGCACCGGCATGACCTGTTCGCCCGGTATCCCGAGCACCTCGCGGCTGGTGGCCAGCACCCGCACATCCGGTGTGGTGGCGATGATCCGGCCGACCAGCGCGGCGCACGCCTCGATCAGATGCTCACAGTTGTCCAGAATGAGCAGCAGCCGCTTGTCGGCCAGGAATTCGGTGAGCCGGGGCAGCGGCGCGGTGGATTCGTCGCGCAGGTTCAACGCCTCGGTGACACTCAGGGTGACCAGCGCCGGATCCTGTACGTCGGCCAGCTCGACCAGCCATACGCCGTCGGGGAACGCGCGCGCGACGAGGTGCCCGATCTGTCGTGACAGGCGGGTCTTTCCCATGCCGCCGGGACCCAGCAGGGTGAGCACCCGGGTGGTGGGCAGCAGGCGCTTCGCAGTAGCCAGCTCTTCGCGGCGGCCGACGAAGCTAGTTACCTCTTCGGGGAGGTTTCCATAGACACGCCGCGCCATGGCGTCAAACCTATGTGATTTGCCGCATTCTGTGCCAGCAGGTTCGCATAAACGCAGCTCGCGGCGGCTGCTGATGTGTGCGGCGATACACTCGACCGGGTGCCGAGCCGAACGCGCCGAGCCCGCCTGGCGGACGTCCACGAATTGGCGGCCGGTATGCCGCACGTGACCATCGAGCACGGGCCCGCGGGCAACCCGGTCTACCAGGTCGGCCGCAAGTCCTTCGTCTACTTCCGGACCCCGCGCCCCGACGCCGCCGACCCGGAGACCGGGGAGCGGTACGACGACGTCATCATCTTCTGGGTGCCGTCGGAGGACGACAAGCTGGCCCTCACCCAGGACCCGGATTCACCGTTCTTCACGACCCCGCACTTCCAGGGACATCTCTCGGTCCTGGTGCGCGGCAGTCGAATTCCCGAACTCGGCCTGCAGGAGCTCACCGAGGTCGTGCAGGACGCCTGGCTTTCGCGCGCCTCGGCGACCAGGGCGCGACGGTGGCTGGCCGAAAACGCGCCGGGGACAGGCAGATCCGGCTGAGGCTCAGGCCGCGGAGGTCGCCGGGGCCAGTGCGCCGCGCAGGGCGTCGATGATCAGCTTGCGCGCCTCGGTGCCTTCGGGAGTCGGCGTCAGGGGATAGACGTGGACCAGTTCGGGCGCCTCGTGATAGTCGACCTCGACACCGGCGGCCCGGGCCTTGCCCACCATGATCCGGGTGTCGGGCACGAGGATGTCGCGGGTGCCGCAGAAGACGGTGAGCGGGCCGAGGCCGGTGAAGTCGGCGAACAGCGGGCTGACGCGCGGGTCGGTGATCGAGAGCGGGCCGCGCCAGTGGTCGCCGAGGACCAGGCCGCCATCGCGTCCGAGCCAGGGATCCTGGGCCTGGACGGTGAGGATCTCCGGATTGCTCAGGCTCAGGTCCAGGGCGGGTGAAATCAGCACCGTCCGAGGCACTGCCGGTTGTTGCTCGTCGCGGAGCAGAACCGCCGTGGACAACGCGATCTGGCCGCCCGCCGAATCACCCGCCAGGCAGACCTCCCCGTACTCGGCCCGATTGGCGCGAACAAGATTCGCGAAGGCCGGGATCACCTGATCGGCGGTGCCGTAGGGGATGAGCGGATAGATCGGCACCGTGACCGTCGTGCCCGCCTCGGCCGCGATATCGGCGGCCAGCTGCCAATGCTGCCGGGCGATCTCATTGACCCAGCCGCCGCCGTGGCAGTACACGACATTGCCTCGGGCGCGGCCGGATCGGGGCGTGAGGGTGTAGATCGGCCAGCCGTTCTCCCGGCGCACCTCGATGGTCACATCCGCACGCAACACGCGCGGCGGACCGTACGCCTGGGGCCGGAGGCTGCGCTCCCGAATGTGCTCGCGTGCACCCTCGGCGCTGATGAACGGCCGGTTGGCCCGGACGACCCGCAGATACGCGGGCACCGCTCTACTGAGCAAGCTGGGCATCAGCGCCTCCCGTGCGATAGTCGGCCTGCGGCCTCGACCATACCGAATCGGGCCAATGCCCTAGCTGTGTTCGATGACCGCGCCGGTCAGGAAGGCGGACATGGCCGCGGCGACGGCATCCGGCTGATCGAGCATCGACAGGACGTAGGCGTCATCGATCTCCACCAGGCGCGCCCTGGGAATCAGCTCGGCCAGGCGGCGGCCGTGCTCGCGCGGCATCACCTTGCCGGCCGACGACCACAGGATCAGAGCCTCGCCCCGGAAGTCGCGCAGCGCTTCGGTATTCGCGATGAGCTCGGCCTTGTTGCGGCGGGATCGGGCATAGGCGAGCAGATCACGCCGGATCCGCTTGTCCCGCAGGCCGGGATCGGTCCAGCCGCGGATGATCTCGTCGCCGAGCGGATAGCGCGCCATCCAGCCGAACAGCAGCGGTGAGGAGCGCAGCCACCGGACGCGTAACTGTTTGAGCGCCATCGTGATTCCGCCGGGCAACGCCGCGCCCACGATGGCGGTCTTGCCCGGCAGGCCGGGTGGGAAATTGGCGAAGGCCTCGCAGGGCAGCACGATCAACCGGCCGACCCGCTCGTCGAGGCCGTAAGCGGTGAGGAAGAGCCCGCCGCCCCAGTCGCTGTGCACCAGGGTCACGTCACGCAGGTCCAAGGCGGCGAGGAAATCCGCGATCAGCTGATTGAGCCCGCGCAAGGTCAGGTCCGTGCCCTCGCGCAAGGGCTCCGGATGCGACCCGAGCGGCAGATCCGGCAAGACGTACCGGAAGCCCTCGGGCAGCTTGCCGATCACCTCGTCCCACACCGTGTGGTTCATCAGCAGCCCGTGCAACAGCACCACCGGTGGCCCCTCGCCCCGCTCGGCGTAGTGCACCCGTCCCGCACTCAGTTCGACAGTCGGCATGATATCTCCCCTCTAGAGCACACGCTCTAGTGCGTTTGCTCTAGTCTGGACGGGTGAGCGAGAAGCTGTCAACCACCACCCGGGATCGCCTGGTCACCGCCGTCGCCGAACTCATGCGCGTCCAGGGCTACAGCGCGATCACCGTCAAGCAGATCACCTCGGCGTCGGGCGCCCCGATGGGTTCGCTCTACCACCACTTCCCCGCCGGAAAGTCGGCCATCGCCGCCGAGGCCCTCCGCGTCTCGGGCGCCGCCTACATCCAGCTGCTGCCACTCCTGATGGACGCCCACGACGACCTCCGCGAAGCCGTCCCGGCCGCCTTCACCGCCGCCGCGGAAACCATCGAGCAGGCCGGCTGGATGAACATGTGCCCGGTCGGCACCGTGGCCGGGGAAGTCGCCGACAGCGAACCCGGAATCCGCGACGTGGCAGCGGAAGTCATGAACTCCTGGATCGACGAGGGCGCAGCCTATTTCGTCCGCCGTGGCCTGGATGCGGCCGACGCCCGGCAACTGATGATCGCGATTCTCGGTGCGCTGGAAGGAGCTTTCATTCTCAGTCGGACCCTGCGGTCGACAGAACCGCTTCTGGCCGCCGGCAAAACAATGGGTGCCCGTGTCTCGGAAATTGTGAAAAGGCAAGGGATACTGGACATTTCGGGTTCCTAGCATACCCATTCGGCGGTAAAATCAATGCATGAATTCGACGGGGGTGACACTCAACGCATGCGGTATCGCCGAATTGGCGACCGCCGTCGAGACCCTGTCGAATTCCGTCCTGCACGGCAACCTCACCCCGTTCTCCGACAGTGATGTCGTGGAGCTGATGCAGCGGCTCGAAACCTGCAAACGTCAACTGTCGGCGCTGGATTCACGCCTGATCATCGAAGCCTGCAACCGCTCACTGCCCGAAAGCAGCGGGGCGACAGATGTGGTGCCGTTCCTGCGTCAGACATTGGGATTGTCGAGGTACGACGCGTCGGTGCGGGTGAAGATCGCCCGCCAGTGCGGGGAATTCTTCGAACCCACCGGACACCTGCGCCCGGCGACGTTGGAGAAGACCGCCGAAGCCTTTGAGGCAGGCGGTATCTCGCGTGATCATGTCCGCAACATCATCGACGTGATGAACCACCTGCCCGCCGACATTCCCGCCGAGACGCGTGCGGAAGCCGAGGACATCCTGGTCGGCCACTCCCGCACCGGCTGGCCCGATGACCTGCCCAAGATCGGCCGCGACATCCTCGCCCGCATCGACCCCGACGGCAAGGTCGTCTCCGACACCGACCGCCGTCGCCGCCGTGGCCTGATCCTGGGCCGTCCCGGAGTGGACGGCATGAGCTGGATCGAAGGCTGGATCACCCCCGAACTGCGGGCCCTGCTCGATGCGGTCTTCGCGAAGTTCGCGCGTCCGGGTATGTGCAACATCGACGACGCCGACAGCGTCGCTGCCATGGTCAGGGTCGTCGATTCCAAGGTCCTCGAGGCGGCCGCGCGTCGTGACCGTCGCGATGCCGGTCAGCGCACCCACGACGCCCTGTTCGCGCTCCTGCAGCCCGGTGTCGACCCCGCCAAGCTCGGCTCCCACCGTGGCCTGCCGGTGCAGGCCATCCTGACCATGAACCTCGCCGATCTCGAGCGTGGGGCCGGAGTCGCGACCACCGCCTCGGGCGGCCACGTCTCGATCAACGAGGCGTTGAAGCTGGCCGAGGGTACCCGTCCGGTGCTGGCGGTCCTCGACGCCGACGGGCTGCCGCTGTACCTGGGTCGCTGCCAGCGCCTGGCCACTCCGGCGCAGCGCCTGGCGTTGATCGCCCGCGACAAGGGCTGCACCCGCCCCGGATGTGATGCACCCGCGAGCATGTGCGCGGTGCACCACATCACCGACTGGGCCAGGGGCGGGCCGACGGATCTGACCAATCTGACCCTGGTCTGCGATCGCTGCCACGCACTGGTCAACGACAGTGCCGAGGGTTGGAGAACCGTTGTCATGGGCAAGGATTCCCCGTATCGGGGGCGGACCGGGTGGATTGCCCCGAAACGTCTCGACCCGACCGGCATTCCTCGCGTGAACGACGGACATCACGTGGGGCAGCAGGTCGCGGCTGCCATCGATTCCAGTTGCCGGAGGTGGGGTGCACGGGCAGCGTGATTCCGGGAGCGCAAGCCATCACGTGGCGACCCCAACCCCGTGATCTGAAGGAATACCTCCTGCAGCAACCTCACATGCGGCTTCAAAGGTGAGGGGGCTGGAAGGTGCAGGCGCGAACGTGAGCCCGGCCCCTCCCTTCTCCAGGCATCTTTTGTCCTTTGGTTTTTGGGTTTTGTCCTTTCGGGCTTGACCTGAACCTTGGTCGAGGTTGGAGAGTGGGGTCATGCCGACCGAAACCACACTCAGCGCAACCCCTTTCGATGCCACTACGATCGACACCCTTGCGCAGTCGCTGTCAGCTGCGACTGTGGTCGGGATCGGGGAATCGACGCGGTTCGCTCAGGAGACGTTTGCGCTTCGGGACGAGTTGTTCCGGAATCTGGTTGTGCATCACGGATTTCGTACGCTCGCTGTCCAGGACAGTGCCGATGTCGGCGAGAGGCTGGATGCCTACGTGCGGGAGGGCAGGGGGACGGCGGTATCGGCTCTCGAACTGGCCTGGCGTCCCTGGCGTACCGCGGAGATGGCTGCGGCACTGACCTGGATTCGTGAGTTCAACGAGGCCCATCCCGGCGATGAAGTGCGCGTCGTCGGCGTCAAGCCGGCCCAGGCCAAGCCGGAGGATTACGACGCCGTGCTCGCTGCGGTCCGAGTCCAGGCTCCGGATCGTGTGGCCGATCTCGCTGCCCATCTGGAGCCCGTCCGCACCGCCCACACGCTGGACGAGCACGTCCAACGTGCCCGAGGCGTCCACCCGGGCCGCCCGTTCCTCGACCACGCCCGCGACGCCTCGACACTCCTCGCCTCGATCCCGGGCATCAGCGAAACCGTCCGGGCCCGAATGGCTCTGATCGAGGACTTCCACCGCCACAGCGTCGCGGGCCGCGGCAGCTACGCGGGTGAAGCCGAACTGTGGGCCTCCTCGATCATCGGCCACTACCAGCGCACCGGGCTGCGGACAGTGTACTGGGACGGCATATCGCATGTCTCCGCCGATGACGCGGCCCTGGGTCTGGCCGGGGACCAGGTCGCCAAATCCAGTGTCGGCAGCGTTCTCCGTGAGTATTTCGGCCGCGACTATGCCCCGGTGGCCATCGGCTTCCACCACGGTAATGTCGGTGTGGCCGAGATCCCTGCCCCCGCACCGGATTTCCTGGACGCGACGCTGGGTGCGATGGGCCTTCCGAAACTCTGGCTGGACATGCGCACCGCCCCGATCGCGGCTCCCGTAAAGATGCGCGTGATCAGCGGCGTCTACGACCCGGTCCGGGATGCGGACGAGCACTTGGCGATTCGCAAGCTGTCGAAGGCCTTCGACATTCTCGTCCACATCCGGGAGGTGACCCCGGTCCACTGGCTGCCGTGAATCCCACGGCCATCCGATGCGTCCCGTCACATACGCTGCCGCGGTGAGCGAAGACCTGAGTGAAGACGTCCGGCATCCGACGGAAGAGCAACGGCGGCAACGCAATGCGGAGGCCAACCAGTGGTGGGAGCGGAACTACGGACGCCGCGTGGAACTCGGTAGCTTCGGTCAGGCCATGTCGGTATTGCTGGCCGCCGAACTCGATACGTGGTCCCGGACCGAGATCGACGGCGTCTACGCGAAATTGGGGTGGGAATCGACCGGCGACGCAGCCGCGCTGACTGCGGAGGGCGCGGCGCTCGTCGCGGTCGAGACCCCGCGCTCGATCACGGCGCCGGGCTTCGGATACGGCGAGATCAAACAGCTTCTGCTGTCGTACCCCTGTTCGCCCGCGCTCGTCGATCACGTGTTCACGACCGCACTGGCCGAGTGCATCGGCGTCCTCGGCGAACCGGATCTGGTGGGCGGCCCTGGCGCTCTGGCGATCTGGCTGCGCCCCGGCGACATCGTGACGCTGGGCCGATCGATCCGCCCGATCGAGGTGAGCCTGCGAATCGAGCCGCGCGAGCCGCGCACGGTCGAGCGCGAATTCGATTGGGAATACGACGAAGACCACCGGCCCGCCGAGTGCTGGCTGGCATGGCCGGACGAGTCGCGCCGCACCGAGGTCGGCGCCCTCGGCTACAAGGAGCCCGACGCACCGACCCTCGACGAACTCGACGACCACATCGACCGGTTGTTCCTCTCCCTGGCGGTGGATCTCCCGGTCCTGCATCCCCTGGTGCCGCACGCGATCTGGGTTCTCACCCTGGCCGACGAGCCGGAGTGGGTGGCGCAGGGCTTCTTCGCCTCCAACGCCCAGTCCCGCCTGGAGGTGCGCGAAGACGGCGGGGCGCGCGGCCGGATGTTCAACCACGGTGTCGCCTCGGCGCGGCAGATCGCGGCGGAGACGAAGGCGGCCATCCGCCGGTCGGGCGCGAAATATCCGTCGGACCTACGGTTTCAGGCGTGGCTGTCGCCCTCGAAGCCCGGGTTGCAGGCCTTCCGGCTCGGATTGCAGTGGGACGAGCGGGAGCCGGAGGACACCTGACGCCCGCGCTACCCCGGGATACGGCTACCCGACCGCGGGGATATGGGGGAGCTGGTGGCTCATCCGATCGCGCTTGGTCGCGAGGTAGTGCACATTGTGCTCGGTCGGCTGGGTCTGCAGGGGGATCCGCGCGTGCACCGCGATGCCATTGGCCTGCAAGCCCGACTGCTTCGCGGGGTTGTTGCTCAGCAGGCGCACCGATCGCACACCCAGATCGGCGAGGATGCGGGCGGCGGCGCCGTAGTCGCGCGCGTCGATGGGCAGGCCCAGCCGGACGTTCGCGTCCACCGTGTCCGCACCCGCGTCCTGGAGTTCGTAGGCGCGGAGCTTGTTGAGCAGGCCGATGCCCCGGCCCTCCTGGCCACGCAGGTAGACGATGACGCCGCGCCCGGCCGCGGCGACGGCCTCCAGGGCGGCGTCGAGTTGCTCGCCGCAGTCGCAGCGCAGCGAGCCGAAGGCGTCGCCGGTGAGGCATTCGGAATGCACTCGGGCGAGCGTGTTCTCGCCCGACGGGTCGCCGTGGACGAGGGCGAGATGTTCCGCGCCGGTGTGGGCGTCGGAGTAGCCGTAGACGCGGAAGTCGCCGAAGCGGGTGGGCAGCCGCGTCTCGACCTCGCGAACGATGCCGTGCTCCAGCTGTTTCCGATGTGCGATCAGGTCGGCGATGGAGACCAGCGGGATACCCCATTCTCGCGCCATGACCAGCAGCTCGGGCAGCCGCGCCATGCTGCCGTCGTGATTGACGACCTCGGCGATGACACCGGCCGGACGCAGCCCGGCCAGCCGCATCAGATCGACGGCCGCCTCGGTGTGGCCCGGACGGCCCAGCACGCCACGGGGATTCGCGCGCAGCGGGAACACGTGCCCGGGCCGCGAGAGCTGGGCCGCGGTGGTGCGCGGGTCGGCCAGCAGGCGCATGGTGTGCGCGCGGTCGGCGGCCGAAATGCCGGTGCTGACACCGGAAACGGCGTCCACCGAGACCGTGTAGGCGGTGCCCTTGGGATCCTCGTTGATCGAGGTCATCGGCGGCAGCTGGAGGCGGTCGCAGTCCTCGCCGGCCATCGGCACGCAGAGCACCCCGCTGGTGTGCCGCACCAGGAACGCGATGTTCTCCGCGGTCGCGTGCTCGGCGGCCAGGATCAGATCGCCTTCGTTCTCGCGGTTCTCGTCGTCCACGACCAGTACCATGCCGCCGCGGGCCACCGCCGCCACCGCGGCTGCGATCGAGTCGAGTTCACCGGTCATCGTCGACCACCTCCTCCGGCCGCTCGGGCTGGCGACCTATTTCCAATCGAAATATGACGAGTGCGGAACAACGAGGTGAGGTCCCGCTCAGCGGAAAGGAAAGTGCGGTCAGTGCACGCCTCGGGCCATGGTGGTGACGGAGTTTTCCAGTACGCCACAACGGCCCGGAGGCGAATCGCCTCCGGGCCGTTGTTCATTCGGTTGTCAGTGCCTCACACGAATGTCAGTGCGCGGCACCACCGGTGGCCGGGTTCCGGCCGTGCTTCATGACGAGCGCTCCGATCAGTGCCACCGCGGCCGAGATGGCCACGAAGTAGAAGCTGATCTCGTAGCCCTTGTCGGCGTAGAGCAGCGGAATGTCCTTGACGACCGGCGCTTGGCCCGCCACCGACACCACTGCCTTGACCGGATTCGCGGTCAGGAACGCGGTGGCCACCGCGAGGCCGATACCGGCGCCCATGGCCTGCATGACGCCCAGCATGCCCGCACTGATGCCCTGCTGTTCAGCCGGAACGCCTTCCACTATGAGGTTCGGCGTGGATGCGTAGTACAGCGCGAACGCGATGCCGTACACCGCGCTGATCAGCGCCTGCGTCTGCCAGCCGTGCGAGAGCGCCGCATAGGCCAGGCCGCTGCCGACGAAGATGACCAGTGCCGTCACCAGTGGCCGGCGGGCGCCCGAGCGCCGGATCCACAGGCCGCCCAGGAAGCCGAAGATCATGGCGATCAACGATTGTGCGAGGGTTACGTGGGTGGCGTACTTCAGCAGCGAGAAGTTGTCGCCGTAGCTGTAGCCCGGCTGCAGATCCACCTTGACCATGTCCGGCGGCAAGTGCTGGTACACCATCTCCGGCGGCACCTGCGCGTTCACGACCTCCGGTGTCACCTGCGCGTTCACCGTGTCCGTCAGCTTCTTGACCACATCCGGCGGCAGGTCCATGCCCGGCGGCAGCGCCGCCTTGGCCTGTGCCTCGGCCGCGGCGAGCCCCTGTGCTCGCGCCTGAGTGAGAGCCTGGGCCTGTGCCTGGGCCAGGGCACCGGCCTTCACCTGATCCCAGGTGGCGTCCTTGACCTGCGCCACGACCTGATCGGACGGCGGCGACTGGGTCATGTAGCCGGTCGCGTAGGACTGGTAGCCGATCATGAACGAGGCCAGCAGACCGATGAACAGCACCACGCTGACGCGCGGGTTGAACAGCAGCTTCATGTCCATGATCGGTTGCTTGGCACGCATTTCCACGATCGGGAACAGGGCGAGCAGCACCAGGCCGCCGATCAGCCACACCAGCGTGGAGGGCTTGGTCCAGCCCCAGTCCTGGCCCTTGTCCAGGTACAGCAGGGTGAGGGTGGCGCCCGCGCCGAGCAGCACCGCGCCGATGATGTCCAGGCGCTGCGGGGTGCGCAGCTTCGACTCCGGCACCACGATGATCAGCAACGGAATCATGATCACGGTGAAGACGAACAGGAACCAGAACAGTCCGCGCCAGCTGTAGTGATCGGTGATGTAGCCGCCGATCAGCGGACCGGCGAGGGCGGACACGCCCAGACCCGTGGAGGCGATGCCGAGGCCGACGGGAACCAGCCTGCGCGGCATCAGGTCCCGGATCAGTCCGTAGGACACCACGGTCGTCGCGATGGCCGTCGCCTCCAGCGCGCGGCCCACGAGGAACACCGCCCAGTTGCTGGTGATGGCGCACAAGGCCGTGCCGATGAGGAACAGCACACCGCAGACCAGGAACATCTTCTTCTTGCCCCAGATGTCGCTGAGCTTGCCGATCAGCGGGGACACGGCGGCACCGAAGATGCCGAAGACGATGATGGCCCAGTTGATGTTCGCGCCCTGTTCGGGGAAGGTGGGCGCGATCTGTCGCAGTGCCGAGGCGACCATGACGTACTGCATCGGGGAGACCTCGGTGAACAGCACGATGACCGCGAGGACCGACCAGATCCTCAGATTGGAGGCGCCGTCGAGGCGCCCGGATTCGTCAGGCGCGGGACTCGGTGGCACCGCGGTGTCGACGGAGGTGGACATGAGGCGTCCTCCATGGGTGGGTAGTAACACGATCGTGTGAACCGTGTCACGGCCACTGGGCGCCGACTATCACCAAGTCCGTTCAGTGGGAATCGCTGGAATTCTGCTTCTTCGCAGGCTTCCGGCGGCTACGCTGTCTCGCCAATTTGTCCAAATCCGCCAGCAGGTCCTCGGCGAATTCCTTTTCGGCCTCGTAATGCTTGACGCACCAGCGCAATACCGCGCTGGGATATGCCCAGTCCGGATTCACATCCGCGCCCTCGGCGTCCGCCTGTGCGCGCCGCCGCATGGTCTCGGTGTATTCGATGTGCTGGGTGAGGATCTCGCGCATGCGCTCCGGCTCGGCCAGGTGCCCCAGCCAGGCCCGCAGCATCACGCTGTGCTTGAGGACGGGGGCCTCGACGGGGGAGTGGTTGACCCAGTTCGACGCCGCTTCCCGCCCGCTCTCGGTAATCGCGTACATGCGTTTGCCGCGCATGCCGTCCTCGGACACCACGGTCCGGGAGATCGCGTAGCCGTGCTTTTCCAAACGCTTGAGCTCGGCGTAGATCTGGCTGAACGACGGACTCCAATAGAAGAACTGCAGACTCCAGTCGGCCCATTTCTTCAGGTCGTATCCGGACAGTTCTTCGGCGTGCGAGAGCATTCCGAGAACCGCCCACGCCGTTGTGGGAAGTTCCGGAATCGCCTGCGTCTCTTCGGCAGGCACGCCATCGGTCATGATCGAACTGTATCGCCCCCGCATGCCCTGGCTCCGCTCAACGCCAGTGGGCGCGACGCGGGAACAGGGTGCGGCCGGCCTCGTGCGCGACCTCGAGCACGACGCGGGCCAGCCGGTCGTAGCTCATGCCGTCGGCGCGCCCGGACAGCGACAGCGCGGCGGGCGCGGTGCCGCGGCCCCGCAGCGGCGCTGCGACACAGGCGATTCCGGCGACGGCCTCCTCGCGGTCGATGGCCACGCCCTGCCGCATGCGGATCTGCTGCAGCTCGCGCGAGAGCGCTTCGGGCTCGCAGATGGTGCGCGGGGTCAGGCGCGGCAGCCGGGTGCGCAGCGCGGCCTCGGCGATGTTCGGCTCCAGGCAGGCGAGCATGGCCTTGCCGAGCGCGGTGGCGTGCGCGGGCATCCGGCCGCCCAGGCGGGTGGGCAGGCTGGCGGCGAAGCGGCCGCCGGCCTTGTCCAGGTAGACCACGTCGCGGCCGTCGAGGACGGCCAGGTGTCCGACCATGCCGGTGCGCTGGCTCAGCTCGTGCAGCAGCGGGGACACGGCATCACGAATCTCGTTGTGGTCGGCGGTGAGTCCGCCGAGCTCGAGTGCGCGCATGCCCAGCCGGTAGCCGCCCGAGGTGTGGGCCAGCCAGCGCAGCTTGATCATCTGGTCGAGGATCCGGTGCACGGTGGACCGCGGCAGCCCGGTGCGCTCGACCAGGCCGAGCAGCGTGAGGGTGGGGGTGGATGCGTCGAATGCGTCGAGGATCAAGGTCATCCGCTCGATCATCGAGACGGGAACTTCGGCGCTGGCGCGAGATTCCTTGGCGCGCATGGGATTGTGTGGGTGTCGAGTCTCCGCCGGGGGCAGCATGGTGACGGACATATGTACCTCCGTTGGTTCATATCCAGTCTAGGACTATTCCGATTAGGCATGTACCTAGTTCGGAGCTTGTGCTACCCATCACAGTGCCTCGTGCCACAACCTGCGGAATCGGGAGAACTACGTAAAACCTACGCATCCGTGTCCCGATCACCGAACCACGGAGTTGACGCCTCCTGCGCGCGACCTGCTGTCATGACTGCTAGCTATATTTCGGATCGAAATAAGGAGGCGCCGGTGCTTACTGGTGTCAATGTGCCCGGCGGCCGGACACCGGCCATCGACGCGACGGCATTCAAGACCGTTCTCGGCAGGTTCTGCTCGGGAGTCACCGTGATCACCGCCCTTGCCGAGGACGAACCCCTCGGCTTCGCGTGCCAGTCGTTCGCATCGCTGTCCATCGACCCGCCGCTGGTGAGCTTCTTCCCGGCGCGGACCTCGAGCACCTGGCCGAGGATCCGTGAGGTGGGCCGGTTCTGCGTGAACATCCTGGCCGACGATCAGGCCGAGATCTGCCGTCAGCTCGGGCGGCCGGGCGCCGACAAGTTCGCGGGCGTGGAGTGGACCGCCTCGGCGAACGGCTCGCCCCTGCTCGCCGGGGCCATGGCCTCCATCGACTGCGAGCTGTACGACGAAGCCGACGGCGGCGACCACACCATCGTCATCGGCCGCGTGACCTGTTTGAATGAGCATTCCGAGGCGAAGCCGCTGCTGTTCTACCGCGCGGCGTTCGGTCGCCTCGACACGCAGTAGGCACGGTCGTCCCGAGCATCAGCGGGCGTAGTCGTCGCGGCCATCGGCCGGCGCGGTCGTCTCGTCCATCAGTAGTCACAGCCCGGCCAGTGAGACTGCGCTGTCGTCGCCGTCACATCGGCCGCAACCATCGAAGCAAGGCAAGGGAGAGGAATTCACATGACCACCATGGACGGTGAGGTGCGGGTCATCGACGCGGGCAAGCCGCCGGCGCGATTCGCGCGCGGCTGGCACTGCCTGGGCCTGGCCGACTCCTTCCGCGATGGAAAGCCGCACACCGTCAAGGCTTTCGGCACCGAGATCGTGGTGTTCGCGGCCGAGGACGGCACCCTCAACGTGCTCAACGCGTACTGCCCTCACATGGGCGGCAACCTGGCCGACGGCACCGTCAAGGGCGACTCCATCGCCTGCCCGTTCCACGACTGGCGCTGGAACGGCAAGGGCAAGTGCACCGGCATCCCGTACGCGCGCCGCGTGCCTCCGCTGGCCCGCACCAAGGCGTGGCCGACCATGGTCGAGAACAAGATGCTGTTCGTCTGGAACGATCCGGAGGGCAAGCAGCCGCCGGCCGAGCTGGCGATCCCGCGCATCGACGCCGCCTTCGACGACGAGTGGACCGACTGGACCTGGAACTCGATGATCGTCGACGCCAACTGCCGCGAGGTCGTCGACAATGTCGTGGACATGGCGCACTTCTTCTACGTGCACTACGGCTTCCCGACCTTCTTCAAGAACGTCTTCGAGGGCCACACCGCCAGCCAGTACATGACCTCCGTGTCGCGTGAGGACATGATGGGCGAGACCGCCAAGGCGCTGGGCGGCAAGAACGTCCTGCAGTCGGAGGCCTCCTACTACGGGCCCTCCTACATGATCGACTACCTCAAGAGCGAGAGCCCGAACGGCCTGGTCGTCGAGGGTTATCTGATCAACTGCCACTACCCGATCAACGAGAACCAGTTCGTGCTCATGTACGGCGCGATCGCCAAGAAGCCGGAGGGCGTGCCCGCCGCGCAGGCGCAGGAGATCGCCGAGAAGTTCGTGGGCGGTCTGGGCAAGGGCTTCGAGCAGGACGCGGCCATCTGGAAGCGCAAGTCGCGCATCAACAATCCGCTGCTGTGCGAGGAGGACGGGCCGGTCTACCAGCTGCGTCGCTGGTACGAGCAGTTCTACGTGGACACGGCCGAGGTCAAGGACGAGATGACCGACCGCTTCGAGTACGAGGTGGACACCGCCCGCGCGGTCACCGCGTGGGAGGCCGAGGTCGCCGACAATATCGCCAAGCGCGAAGCCGCCGTCACCGGCGCAGTGGCGCAGGGCTGAGAGACGCTGCCATGGACAAGGTTTCGTGCCGGTCCTGCGGGACCTGCGTGCTGGTGGAGAAATACAGCGACCAGCACACCAGCGTGCAGTGGAACAGGGACGCGCAGGCCGCGTGCACGGAACTCGCGGACACCGGGCTGCGAGCTCACACGTGCCCGGCGCTGCGGGCCAGCATCGACGAGGCCGTCGCCTCGGGTGCGTTGACCGTCAGCACGCGTGACGTGGACGTGCGCACTCGCGGGCGAACTCTGGCCTGAGTGGAGTCGCCGGCTGCGGTCGGCGGCCTCCGGGTGGGCCTCCCGACATCGTCGGCGGTCGGCCCCGAGTAGCGGATACCCCTCCGGGACGGGGTCGAAACTGACAGCACAGGAATGGAACTGGTGGAACGGATGACGGTCACGGACTTCGAGGTGGACGCGGCTGTGGAAGCCGCTCAGGTGAGCGGGATCACATCGGTGCGGATCGTGCGCGTGGTGCGCGAGACGGCCGACGCGGTGTCGCTCGAGCTGGCGCCGGACGCCGCGCACGCCGACCGGTTCTCGTATCGTCCGGGACAGTTCCTGACCCTGCGCATCCCGAGCGATCTCACCGGGTCGGTGAGTCGCTGCTACTCGCTGTCGAGCGCTCCGCACGAGGGCGGTCCGCTGAAGGTCACCGTGAAGCGGACCGTCGACGGCTACGGCTCGAACTGGCTGTGCGACAACGCCACCGAGGGCCTGACCCTGGATGTGCTGCCGCCCGCCGGCATCTTCACCCCGGACTCGCTGGACACCGACCTGCTGCTGTTCGCCGGCGGCAGCGGCGTCACGCCGGTGCTGTCCATCCTGAAATCCGTGCTGGCGCAGGGCTCCGGCCACTGCACGCTGATTTACGCCAACCAGCACGAGAATTCGGTTATCTTCGCCGAGGAGCTCGCGGAACTGGCTGTCGCGCACCCGGATCGACTCCTGGTGCTGCACTGGCTGCAGTCGGTGCAGGGCTTGCCGAGCGTGGCCGGTCTGGCCGCGATGGCGCGTCCATGGGCGGGCCGGGAGGTTTTCGTCTGCGGTCCCGGTCCGTTCATGGACGCGGTCGCGGCGGCCATGGCCGAGCTCGGCGCGGACCGCAAGCGCGTCCACTCGGAGAAGTTCGTCTCGCTGTCCGGCAACCCGTTCGAGATCGACACGGCCGCAACCGAGGTGGTGGCCGACGACGGTGACGCCGCCCTCGCGCGGGTCGAGCTCGACGGCGAGAACCACGAGCTGACCTGGCCGCGGCAGCAGACCCTGCTCGACACCATGCTCGCCAAGGGCCTGGACGCCCCGTACTCGTGCAAGGAGGGCGCGTGCAGCGCCTGCGTGTGCCGGGTGGTCTCCGGCGAGGTGAGCATGCGCCGCAATGAAATCCTGGAGGAGGAGGACATTGCCGACGGCTATGTGCTCGCCTGCCAGGCCGTTCCGGTCACCGACGACGTCACCGTCACCTATTCCTGATATCCCGAATCTCCCGAGGAGTATCACCATGGCTGCCTTCGCCTCGCTCGGCTACGTGCGCGCCCAGATCGCCGATGTGGACGCCTGGCGCGCATTCGCCTTCGACACCATCGGTTTCGCCGAGGGCTCCGGCCCGAACGCCGATTCGGTGTACCTGCGCGTCGACGAGCACACCTACCGGCTCGAGCTGGTGCCCGGCGACCGGGACGCGGTCATCGCCGTCGGCTGGCAGGTCGCCGACCGTCGCTCGCTGGAGCTGGTGCGCGAGATCCTGGAGAAGGCCGGCGTCGCGGTCACCGCGCTGACGCTCGCCGAGGCCGCCAACCGGCACGTCGAGGAGGCCATCGCCTTCGTCGATCCGTCCGGGTTCACCATCGAGGTCTTCCACGGCCCGCTGCTGGACCACAGCCCGGTGGTCGGCAAGTTCGGCAACCGGTTCGTCACCGGGGACCTGGGTCTGGGCCACGTGGTGCTGCCGGTGCGCGATATCGAGGAGGCGCGCAAGTTCTACACCGAGGTGCTGGGCTTCGCCTCTCGCGGCTCGTTCCGGGTGGGCCCGCCCGAGCATCCGATCTGGATCCGCTTCATGGGCGTCAATGCCCGCCATCACAGCCTGGCGCTCATCCCGGGCTCGCGCCCGGACGGCCCGGGCATCGTGCACGTGATGATCGAGGTGGACTCACTCGACGATGTGGGCCGCGCCCTGGACCGCGTGAACAAGGCGGGCTACCACCTGTCCTCCACGCTGGGCCGCCACACCAACGACAAGATGATCTCCTTCTACGTCCGCACGCCGGGCAACTGGGATCTCGAATTCGGTTGCGAGGGCATGCTCGTCGGCGACGACTACGTCGCCGAGGAGATGACCGCCGACAGCTACTGGGGCCACGAGTGGGCTAGGGGCTGACCCACCCGCACCCGCGCTCCCGGCACGGAAGGACAGTGACATGCGTGCGGTAGTCATGCGGAATCGGAAACTCGTGGTCGACGAGGTGCCCGAACCGGTCCCCGGACCCGGGCAGGTGCTGGTCGAGACGATCGCCTGCGGGATCTGCGGATCCGACAAGCAGGCGCTCGACCACACCGACGATTTCCTGCAGGCCTCGCGCGACAGCGGCGTGCCGACCTTCCTGTTCGATCCGCACCGGGACCTGGTGCTGGGCCACGAGCTGGCCGCCCGGGTCATCGGCGCCGGACCGGACACGCCGTTCGTGGCGGGGCAGCACGTGGTCGCGCTGCCCTGGGCGCTGGACGCCGCGGGCGGGATCCACGGAGTCGGATACTCCAACGAGTTCCCGGGCGGCTTCGGCGAGCGCATGGTGTTGCAGGCCATGGCGCTCGAGCCCATTCCCGAGCATGTGCCGCCGCACGTCGCCGCCCTGACCGAGCCGCTGGCGGTCGGGTTCGGCAATGTGGCGCGCACCGGCATCGGACCGGACGGGACCGGGATCGTGATCGGTTGCGGGCCGGTCGGTCTGGGTGCGGTGGCGGCGCTGGCCGAGCGCGGCGTCGCACCCATCGTGGCCTCGGATCCGTCGCAGCTGCGCCGGGAGGCCGCGCTGCGGCTGGGCGCGCACCGGGTGGTGGATCCGGCCGTCGAGGATCCGGTCGAGGTGTGGCGGGAGCTGTCCGCGCCGGGGCAGAAGCTGCACGTGTGGGTGTGCGCCTCGGTGCCGGGACTGCTCAACGACCTCATGTACAAGGTCCCGCGCGAGACGGCCATCCTGCAGATCGGCGCGGTCATGACCGACGACGTCATCCGGCCCATCGTCGGCATCTACAAGGACATCTCGCTCCAGATGTGCATGGTGTACCCGCACGAGGAGTACGCGAAGACCCTGCGCCGCATCGCCGATGGCACCGTGGACGCCGCCTCGCTCATCACCGATCAGGTGGGGCTGGACGGGGTCGCGGGCGCCATCGAGTCACTGCGCAATCCCGACGATCACATTCAGATCCTGGTCCGCCCCGGAATGTGAGCGCGCACCAGTCGGCAGAAGTCGACCGGGTGCAGGCCGTCCGCGCGCTGCCAGAGGGCCGCGTCGACGGCGGTGTGCTGCGAAATGTGTTCGGCCACAGTGAATCCGTGCCGATCGAGCAGCGCTGTCACGGACTCGGGTGAGAAGAAGCTGAGCAGCGGCTCACCCTGTTCGGCGGTGGCGGCGAGCGCGAATTCGGCGAAGACACGGCCGGATTCGTCGCGCAGCTCCGGTAACAGCGCGTACTCCATCACCAATTCGGTGCCGGGCGCCCAGCCCGACAGCGTGTCCAGGGTGGCGCCGATCGCCGATTCGGTCAGATACATGGTGACGCCCAGCCAGCTCACCAGGGCGGGCCGATTCGGGTCGAAGCCGTGCGCGGTCAATTCCGCGGCCAGGTCGTCCCGTTCGAAATCCACACCGGCGAATTCGACCGTGGCGACGCCGATTCCGGCGGCGGCGAGCAATTCCCGCTTCCACGCCTGGGTGGCGGGATGGTCCACCTCGTAGACCGCGAGCCGCCCCGCCAGGGGCGAGCGGTAGGCGAAGGTGTCCAGGCCCGCGCCGAGGATCACGTACTGCTCGAACCCACCGGCCGCCAGCCGGGCCTCGGTGTAGTGGCTCCGCGCGCTGACCTGGGCCCTGGTGCCGCTGAGCACCGGGTGATCGCCGGACTCCCGGTGATAGGAGATGAGTTCGGCGGCCCGCTCGCCCAGCAGCGTCTCGGCCACGGTGTCCTGGAACAGATGCGGTGGGCGATCCACGATCAGATGCGCGGCGCGACCGGCCGCCGCTATCATCGCGGTCCGGCTCGGGCCCCTGTTGTCCGTCGAGCCGTTGTCCATCGAATTCTCCCTCCACGTAAGGATGCGCGGCAGCCCATTATCGGAAATCGCTACCGCGAGATCCGATGGTAGACAGGAGAATTCGATTTCGCTTTCACCATATCACACGGAAATAAATTTCCGATTACGGTGAATGCCGTCGGACTATCGATCGGTGAAGGTGATCCGGACCGTCACCGGATCGCTCTCCAGCGCCGCGAAGAAGCCGCGGGTGAACGGGGCCAGCGCCGGATGCGGGGCGAAGGTGCGGGCGCGGGCCACCACGTCGTCGTCGGGGAGCAGCGCAGCGGTGCCGGTGCGCCAGTTATCACCCTGGCGGACACGGACATTCGGGTTGGCCGTGAGGTTCAGGCCCCAGCCCGACCGCAGGCCGTGCTGGCAGATGGCCCACGCGCCCTCATCGTCGAACAGCAGCGACACCGGCACACGGCGCGGCTGCCCGGACTTGCGGCCGACGGTTTCGATCTCGCTGGCGAAGGCAGTGCGGATGCCGATCCGGTCCAGGGCGCGGACGGTCGGGTTCATCACATAGCGGCCCATGGCGCGCTCGGCGCGGAACTTGCGGGCCGCCCGGTCGGCGGTGGTGCGCGGGGCGGTGGATCGCTTGCTGCGGAAGGCATCGAAGCCGTTGCGGCGCAGCATGGTCACCGCCGTCAGCCAGGGCGAGCGGTCCGGGTCGGGATCCTTGCCCGCGCCGAGCCGGTGCAGCTGATCGGTGTGCCACTGCAGGTCGAGCGCGCCGTCGAAGGACTTCAGGCCGCCATTGGCGGCCAGACGCGGGGGCAGGCCCAGCGAGATGTGCGGCGGGCGCAGCGTGTCGGTCCGCTCGGTGAGCAGATCGGCTGCGGCGCTGGGGATCACGGCTGTGGGGCGGCCCAGGCCGACCAGGTCGCAGGTGCCGCCGGCCAGTGCGTCGGACATGGCGGCGCGGGAGCGGAAACCGCCGGTCACCACGATCGGGACCGAGCCCGCGGCCTGCCGGGCGGTCTCGGCGTAGTCCAGGAAGTACGCCTCGCGGGCGCGGGTGCTGGCCGAGGCCGTGCGCGGCCGGCCCATCATGGCGGGGGATTCGTAACTGCCGCCGCTGATTTCGAACAGGTCCACCTGCTCGCCGGACAGCTCTTCGATGACCGTGCGCGACTCGTCCTCGGTGAAGCCGCCGCGCTGGAAGTCGGCCGAATTGAGTTTGATGCCCAGCCCGAAGCCCGGGCTCACCGCCGCGCGGATGCTGCGCGCCACCTCGACCACGAACTGCCGCCGTCGCTCGGCGTCGCCGCCCCAGGCGTCGGTGCGCTGATTCGACAGCGGGGACAGAAACTGCGAGACCAGATAGCCGTGCGCGCCGTGGATCTGGACGCCGTCGAATCCGGCGGCCTCGGCGATCCGGGCGGCGCGGCCGAAGCGGGCGATGATGTCGAGGATCTCGTCCTCGGTCAGCTCGCGCGGTGCGGGCACGCCGGGGATGCCCATGGCAATGGCCGAGGGTGCGACCGCGCGGGTGCGGGTGACGATCGGATTGGCCTGCCGTCCGGGATGATTCAGCTGCACCCAGACCTTGGCGCCGCCGTCCTTGGCGACCTTGGCCCAGCGGGTGAGGGCCTCCAGGTGCCGCTCGTCCTCGATGGCCACATTGCCGGGTTCGCCGCAGTGGCGGCGGTCGACCATGACATTGCCGGTGACGATGAGGCCGTAGCCGCCGCGGCTCCAGCGGCCGTACAGTCGTTCCAGTCGCGCGTCGGGGGCATTGTCGACGTTGGCCAGCCCTTCGCTCAGGGCGGATTTCATGATCCGATTGGATAGCACCTGACCGCTGGCCAGCGGCAGGGGATCGTGCAGGGTCGACTGTCGCGCGGTGGATGCTGACGGCATGGTGTGGCCCCGATTCCTCGTCGAAGAGTTGAGCGGCGGACTACACTGGGTAGACCAATCGGTATATTGAAAAAACGGTAGTACACCGATCGGTATAGAGCAAGGAGGAATCGTCCATGGGTGCCCGCGACCGCCTCATCGACAGCGCCATCGCCCTGATGCGGTGCAATGGCATCGCCGGGACCGGCATCGCGCAGCTGCTCGAGCACAGCGGCATCTCCCGCCGGTCGATCTACCTGAACTTCCCGGGCGGCAAATCCGAACTGGTCGCCGAGGCCACCCGGACCGCCGGACAGGCCACCAGCGCACTCATGCGAACCGTCACCGCCGGCACCGATCTGGCCGGCGCCATCGCCGCCTTCCCGGCCCTGTGGCGGGACGTGCTGGTTTCGAGCGACTTCACCGCGGGCTGCCCGATCGTGGCCGCGGCGCTCGGCCGCTCGGAATCGCCCGAGGCGGCCGACGTGGCGGGGGAGACCTTCGGCGAGTGGGAGGGCATCCTCGCCGACCGGCTCGAGGCCGAGGCCGTGGAACCCGCCACCGCCCGCTCTCTGGCGACCACCATCATCGCGGCGGTCGAGGGCGCGGTCATCATGTCGCTGGCGACCCGCTCGACCACACCCCTGGAACGGGCCGGCCAGCAGATGGCCGACCTGGTCGCCTTGCACACGGGCAGGACGACCTCGGTCGGCTGAACCTCAGATCAGGCTCAGGCCGCCGTCGACGGTGACGATGGTGCCGGTGGTGTAGCCGGACCGATCCGAGGCGAGAAACGCTGCCATATCGGCGATTTCGCGCGGATGGGCCGGGCGGCCGAAGGGGAAGTCCGCCGCCATCTCGGCGAAACGGGCATTGGTCTCGATGAGTGTGGTGATGCGCGCGGTGGCCACCGGGCCCGGATTGATGCCGACCACCCGGATGCCGTCGCGCCAGCTGCGGCTGCCCAGCGCGCGGGTGAACGCCATGAGCGCCGCATTGCCGGTGCTGCCCGCGATGTACTCGGCATCGGGCCGCTCGCCCGCCGAACCGATGACGTTCACGATGACGCCGCCACCGCGCCGCGTCATGTCCGCGTAGATGCGGCGGCTCAGGTCGATGTAGCCGAAGACCTTGAGTTCCCATGCGTGCCGCCAGGTTTCGGCGTCGACCGCCGCCAGCGGTCCGGCCGGAATGTCGCCGGCATTGTTGACCAGGATGTCCGGCGCTCCGACCGCGTCCGCCAGCCCGGTGAGATCCTCGGCCGACCGCAGGTCCACCGGGTGGGAGCGCACCTGCACCCCGTAGTCGGCGCGCAGCCGCTCGGCAATCTCGTCCAGCCGCTCCTTGCTGCGGGCGGCCAGATGCAGATGGCAGCCCTCCGCGGCGAGTACCCGCGCGATCTCCGCGCCGATGCCCGCCGACGCGCCGGTCACGAGCGCGGTCCTGCCGCCCAGTCTCAAATCCATTGGCACATCTCCTGAATCTCGTGTCCGATGCCGATGTCAAACGGTGCGGACATTCGTCGGGTTCAACTTTTGGTCGAATGTCCACGTTGATGGAAAAGGCGGATCGCCGCCATCTGTTCCCGGTGCCTGCCCACTACGCCGTCGCGGCGGTGGGCGTGATGCCCGACATGCCGAGTACGCGCTGGAATACCCTGTCGCGCAGCCTTGCCGGGATATGGGACAGCAAGACCGCGAGTCGTGCATCGGATCCCGCTACATAGAACGCCTTCGGCTTGCGTGCCTCGACCGCGCGGGTGATGGCCGAAGCCGCCACCTCGACCGGCGCGTAGCGCTGGCCGGCCGCGGCCCGCTCGAAGGCGGTGAGCTGGTGCTCGTACAACCCGGCGGTCTGCGGATCCGCCTGTGCCAGTGCGGCTTCGGCCGCAGCGGCGGACTTGGCGAAGATCTCCGTGCGCATGGCTCCGAGCTGCACGACCGATACCGGAATACGCCACGGGGTCAGTTCGACGCGCAGTGATTCCGAATACGACTCCAGCGCGGCCTTGCTCGCGCCGATGGGGCCGAGGAAGGGGAAAGCGACCCGGGCGCTGGCCGCGCTGATATTCACGATCCGGCCGCCGCCCTCCCGGAGCAGGGGCAGAAAGGTCTGGATGACGCGCACCGGACCGTGCACATTGACCTCGAATTGCCGGTGCCACTCGGGGATCGGCACCAGTTCGGTCGGACCCTGGACGAGTACGCCCGCATTGTTGATCAGGGCGTGCAGCCCCTGTCCGTCTTGGTGTTTCGCCACCTGTCCGGCGGCTTCCGCGACGCTCGCGGAATCGGTGACATCGAGCGTGAGCTGGGTGATGCCGGTGGCATCCAGGTCCGGTGTCGGGGTGCGGACCCCGGCGTAGACGTGGAATCCCTTGGCGGCCAGGGTCAGTGCGCAGGCACGGCCGATGCCGCCGCCCGCGCCGGTGAGCAGGATCGCGCGTGCGTTGGTGGCTGTTGTCATGTGAAGCCTCGGATCGAATCGCGGTTGATACGCATACCCGGGTACATGAACAAGAGTACATGTCCCAAGGTACATGTCAATGGTCACGAGTATCCCGATCGATTCGAATCCCGGTGCGGCCTAGGTGTTCACCGATCCTCGTCGATCTCGTCGCGTGCCCATTCGGCCCATTCGGCCAGCGCCTCGTACAACCGGATGCCCGCCTCGACCGCGATCCGCTTGGACCTGTCGTGCGGATCGGTGCCGAACTCGCCGCGGTCCTTGGCCATGGCCAGCTCGCGGTACATGGCCGCGGTATCGCTGAAGAAACGCCCCTCGCGATCCAGGTGCTCGCCCAGATCCTTCGGCTCCATCAGCCAGAAGAAGAACGACCGCAGCAGCGGTTCCAATCGCAGGGTGTGATCGACCTCGTCCTCGACCAGCCACCGCCGCACCTCGGCCAGCCCGGCCTCGGTGATCCGGTACGCCTTGCGCCCCCGCGCCCCTTCGCTGTCCAGCTCGATCATTCCGGCCTCCGCCAGCCGTCCGAGCTCGGCATAGATCTTCGGATGCCGCGCCGGCCACACCGGCCCCAGCGCCTCCTGGAACCGCTGGGCCAGGTCGTACCCGCTGGCCGGCCCCTCCGCCAGCAACCCCAGCAACCCGTGCCGCAGCGACATGCCACACCCTTTCGTAGACCCTCACCACATCATCACACCCGGCTATCGCGCCCCGACTCCGCGAGCACGCGCTCGATCTCCGCCGACTCCGGAATCGAGGCACTGGCACCCAGTTTCGTCGTGGCCAGCGCCCCCGCGGTACAGGCCCAGGCCAGGGCGGTGTCGGGGCCTTCGTGCCAGTGGGCGGCCAGCGCCCCGGTGAAGGTGTCGCCCGCGCCGGTGGTGTCCACGACCTGCACGCGAATTCCCGGATGGGAGAGCTCGACACCGTCGGGACCGCGATAGCTCGCCCCCGCGCCGCCCCGCGTTGTGATGACGTGCGGCACGCCGGTGAGCGCGGAGGCCAGTCGGGCCGCCTCACCTTCATTCACGACGGCGACGTCGATCTCGGCCCACAACTCGTCCGGAAGCTCTTGCACCGGTGAGGGATTCAGCACCACCGTGGTGCCATGGGCCCGCGCCTGCCGGGCGGCCGCGAGCACCGTGGGAATCGGAATCTCCAACTGGCACATGAGCACATCCGCGGCGGCGATCGCGTCCAGGTCCGCTGTAGTCAGTTCCGTCATCCGCCCGTTGGCCCCCGCCACCACGATGATGGTGTTCTCGCCATTCCGGTCCACCACGATCGTCGCGATCCCACTGGGCCCCTCGACCTCGCGCAGCCGTGAGACCCCAACCCCGGCCTCACGCAACACCTTCCGCAGCGCGTCGGCGAACACATCCCCGCCGACCGCCCCCACGAACTCGACCTCGGCCCCCGCCCGCCGCGCCGCGATCGCCTGATTCGACCCCTTCCCACCCGGAACCAGTGCGAACCCGTCTCCGGTCACCGTCTCCCCGGCCTCCGGCCGCCGCCCCACGGTCGTCACCAGATCCATATTGATGCTGCCCACCACCGCAATTCGCGCCATGGTCCGGACCGTAGTTCAGGCGGCTCAGCCGAGGGCGGATTCGACGATGGACGTGGCCTCCGGGGTGACGGGGTCGAGGATGTCGTCGAAGTCGTGGTGTTTTTCGACGTAGGCCTTGACGAAGGGGCAGATGGGGACGATGCGTTTGCCGCCGGCTCGGGTGGCGGTGAGGGCGGCGCCGATGAGTTTGGAGGCCAGGCCCTGACCGGCGAAGGCCTCGTCGATCTCGGTGTGGAAGAAGATGCGCTGGCGGCCTTGATCGACGTAGGCGGTCAGGCCGGCGCGGGTATCGCCGACCTTGATGGCGAAGTACTGGGGGACGGTGTCGGTGACCTGGGTGATGGTCGGCTCGGGCGCGGTCATGAGGGCTCGCTTTCAGTCGGGGCGGTGTGGTGGTCGGGTTCGAGGGGCGGGCTGGCGACGGCGGAGAAGGTGCGGCACTCCGGTTCACACGAGGGCGGGGCGGTGCGGAGGGCGTCGTCGCGGACGGTGAAGAAGGCCAGGGCGGCGGCCGCGATCATGAGGACGGCGCAGGTGAGGATGGCCAGGTGGAAGCCGTGGGCGAAGTCGGGCGGATTGGTGTACGCCGCACCGGTGAGTCCGGCCAGGGGCGGAATGGCCGCCACGCCCAGCAGACCCGCGGCGCGGGCGACCGCATTGTTGACGCCGCTGGCCACGCCCGCATGGCGTTCGTCGGCGGTGGCGAGGACGGTCGCGGTCAGCGGCGCCACCGCCAGCGTCAGGCCGAAGCCGAAAACCAGTGCGGCGGGCAGCACATCGACCAGGTAGGAGGTGTGGATGCCGATGCGGGTCATCAGCAGCATGCCCGTCGCGGCGAGCAGTACACCGGCGGTGATCGGCCGGCGGGGTCCGATGCGCTGGGCCAGCGCGCCGGAGCGGGCCGAGAACAGCAGCATCAGAACGGTGACCGGCAGCATGGCCGTGCCCGCGGCGATCGGAGTGAATCCGGCCACCACCTGCAGGGTCAGCACCAGCAGGAAGAAGACCACGCTCATGGCGCCGTACATGACGAAGGTGACCACATTGATCGCGGTGAACTGCTTGGAGGCGAACACGGCGACGGGCAGCATGGCCGCGGGATCCTGGCCGTCGCGCGACCGCCGCCGCTCCACCACCACGAATCCCGTACCCGCGGCGACGCCCGCGATCGCGCTGCCCCACACCAGGATTCGACTCGTGCCGTGCTCGGGCGCCATGGTCAGGGCGTAGGTGATCCCGGCCAGGCACAAGGCCGCCAGCACCGCGCCGAGCACGTCGAACCTCCCGTGCGCCTCGGCATCGCGGGTCTCGGGCACGTGCCGGGCCGTCACCGCCACCACCACCGCGGCCAGCGGGATATTGAGCAGGAACACCCACCGCCAGCCGGCCGCCTCCACCAGCCACCCGCCCAGGAAGGGCCCGATGGCTCCGGCCACGCCACCCAGCCCGGACCAGGCCCCGACCGCGCGCGCCCGCTCCTCGGGCCGGAAGGAGGCCTGAATGATGGCCAGTGAGCCGGGCGTCAGCAGCGCACCGCCCACGCCCTGCAGGGCCCGGGCCGCGATGAGCATCGAAACGTCTTGCGCCGCACCGCACAATGCGGAGGCGGTGGCGAACCACACCACCCCGATCAGGAACACCCGCCGCCGCCCGTAGCGGTCGCCCAGCGACCCGCCCAGCAGGATCAATCCGGCCAGCGTCAGCGTGTACGCGTTGACCGTCCACTGCAGTCCCGCCATCGATGCGCCGAACTCGTCACCGATCCGCGGGAGTGCCACATTCACGACGGTCGCGTCCAGCATGGCCATCCCCGAACCGAGGACGGTGGCCAGCAGAACCCATCGGCCGGTGCCCGAGGACAACCGGATGCTCGCGGTCATGCGCTCACGGTAACAACCTGCCCCCGACCGGCGGCAGATCGTCATCAGTAATCTGTCCTTATGACTGCTCCCACGACCACAGATCGGGACGCTGTCCGCGAGGTGGTGCACGACTCGGCGCGCCGGGCTCGGGTGGCGTCGCGGACGCTCGCTCAGCTCACCACCGCGCAGAAGGACGCCGCGCTGCACGCCGCGGCCGACGCGCTGCTCGCGGCCAAGGACGCGGTACTCGCCGCCAACGCCGAGGACATCGAGATCGCCCGGGCGGGCGGCACCGCCGAGTCGCTGCTGGATCGGCTGCGGCTGACCGCGGCCCGCGTCGACGGCATCGCCTCGGGGCTGCGGCAGGTGGCCGGGCTGCCGGATCCGGTCGGCGACGTGGTGCGCGGGTCGACGCTGCCCAACGGTCTCGAGATCCGCCAGGTGCGGGTGCCGCTGGGCGTGGTGGGCATGGTGTACGAGGCGCGGCCGAATGTCACCGTCGACGCCTTCGGGCTGGCGCTGAAGTCGGGCAATGCCGCGCTGCTGCGCGGCTCGTCCTCGGCGGCGAAGTCCAACGCGGCATTGGTTCGGGTGCTGCGGGAAGCGCTTGCAGCGCAGGGGCTTCCGGCCGACGCGGTGCAGCTGCTCCCGGCGGAGGACCGCTCCAGCGTCACCCACCTGATCCAGGCACGCGGCCTGGTGGACGTGGTGATCCCGCGCGGCGGCGCGGGCCTGATCAATGCGGTGGTGCGCGACGCGCTGGTGCCGACCATCGAGACCGGCACCGGCAACTGCCACGTATTCGTCCACCGGGACGCCGATCTGGAGATGGCCGAGTCCATCCTGATCAACGCCAAGACCCGCCGGCCCTCGGTGTGCAACACCGCCGAGACGGTGCTGATCGACCGGGCCATCGCCGAGACCGCGGTGCCGCGCATGATCAAGGCCCTCGAGGACAAGGGCGTCACCATCCACGGCGATCTGCCGGGCCTGGTGCCCGCCACCGACACCGACTGGGCCGACGAATACCTGTCCCTGGATATCGCTTTGAAGGTCGTCGACGATCTCGACGCGGCCGTCGAGCACATCAACGAGTGGGGCACCGGCCACACCGAGGCCATCGTGACCGCCGACCTGAAGGCCGCCCGCGAGTTCACCGCTCGCGTCGACGCCGCCGCCGTCATGGTCAACGCCTCGACCGCCTTCACCGACGGCGAGCAGTTCGGATTCGGCGCGGAGATCGGCATTTCGACCCAGAAGCTGCACGCCCGCGGACCCATGGGCCTGCCCGAACTAACCTCCACCAAGTGGATTGTGTGGGGCGACGGGCAGATTCGCCCCGTCTAGCACCCGCTGGATACGAAAGGACCGCCGTGGCTCCCACCACCGCACCCAACCAGGAGCCGATCTTCTCGTCGGTCGACGATGTGATCGAGCGGCTGGCCCGCACCGGCTACCTGGCCGACAAGGCCACCGCCACTTCGGTTTTCCTCGCCGACCGGCTCGGCAAGCCGCTGCTCATCGAGGGGCCGGCCGGTGTCGGCAAGACCGAGCTGTCCAAGGCTGTCGCGCAGGTCGCGGGTGCGGAGCTGGTGCGGCTGCAGTGCTATGAGGGCGTGGACGAGGCGCGGGCACTCTACGAGTGGAACCACGCCAAGCAGATCCTGCGCATCCAGGCGTCCTCGGAGAACGACTGGGCCGAAACCAAGGCCGACGTCTTCACCGACGAGTTCCTGCTGGAACGCCCGCTGCTCACCGCCATCCGGCGCGACGAGCCGACCGTGCTGCTCATCGACGAGACCGACAAGGCCGACGTCGAGATCGAGGGCCTGCTGCTCGAGGTGCTGAGCGACTTCTCGGTCACCGTGCCGGAACTGGGCACCATCAGCGCGACCCGCAAGCCGTTCGTGGTGCTCACCTCCAACGCCACCCGCGAGCTGTCCGAGGCGCTCAAGCGGCGCTGCCTCTACCTGCACATCGACTTCCCGGACGAGGAGCTCGAGCGCCGCATCCTGGCCAGCCGGGTGCCGGAGCTGAAGCCCGCGGTGGCGGCGCAGCTGGTGCGGATCGTGCACGTGCTGCGCGGCATGCAGCTCAAGAAGCTGCCGTCGGTCGCGGAGTCCATCGACTGGGCGCGCACGCTCCTGGCCTTGGGCGCAAAGGATCTCGACGACAAGACCGTGCGGGCCACGCTCGGAGTGGTGCTGAAGCACCAGGCCGATCACGTGCGTGCGCAGTCCGAGCTGAAGCTGGCCTGATCGTGGGCGGGGCGTCGGAGCCCTCGAAGGGCAAGGAGAACTCGCCGCGCGGGCTGGTTTCCGCCGCCATGCGGGCGATCTCGGGCGGTACGCCGGCCAAGCCGGTGCAGGTGCCGGGACCGACGGCCGAACACGGCCTGCCCGGACATCTGGTCGGCTTCGTGGAGGCGTTGCGCGGCCGGGGAATTCCGGTCGGGCCGTCCGAAACCGTGGACGCCGGACAGGTTCTCACCGTCCTGGACCTCATGGACCGGGAGGCGCTGCGCGAGGGCCTGGCCTGCGCGCTGCTGCGCCGCACCACCCAGCGCGCCACCTTCGACGGCATGTTCGACCTGTGGTTCCCGGCCGCGCTGGGGGAGCGGGCCGGGGCCGAGGAGGTGGAGCTGCCGATCAAACCGGACGGCTCGGTCGACATCCTCGAACTGCGGAAGATGCTGGCGGAGTTGCTGATCCAGGACCCGTCGGGCGAGCAGGCGCAGCAATTGCAGGCGCTGGCCGCGCAGATGGTCGACCAGATGGGCCAGTACCAGGCGGCGGGCGGGCCGTCCTTCTCCGCCTACCAGACGCTGAAGGATCTGCAGCCGGAACTGCTGGTGAGCAGGATTCTCGCCGGTCTCGCCCAGGGCATGGACAATTCCGACTTCGACACCGAGGTCGCCCGCCGCACGGCCCGCGGCCGCATCAAGGACTTCCGCAGCACCGTCGAAGCCGAGACCCGCCGCCGGGTGGCCGAGCGCATCGGCCGCGAGCGCGTCGCCACCTACGGCGTCGCCCGGCAGGCCGAGGACGCCGACTTCCTGCGCATCTCCCAGGCCGAACTCGACGAACTGCGCCGCAGCAGCCAGCGCTTGGCCCGAGTCCTGGCCTCCCGCCTGGCCGCGCGCCGCCGCCGTGCCCGCCGCGGCGAGATCGATCTGCGCAAGACCATGCGCAAATCCATGTCCACCGGCGGCGTCCCAGTGAATCTCGTCACCCGAAAGCCGCGTCCCGGCCGCCCCGATCTCGTCCTGCTGTGCGACATCTCGGGCTCGGTCGCCGGTTTCTCCAGCTTCACCATGCTGCTGGTGAACGCCCTGCGCGAGCAGTTCTCCCGGGTCCGCATCTTCGCCTTCGTGGACCGCGTCGACGAGGTCACCCAGCTGTTCGACGCGGCCACCCCGCTGGATCAGCTGACCCGCCGCATCTTCACCGAAGCCGAGGTCGTCGGCATCGAGGGCCACTCCGACTACGGCTCGGCCCTGGAGGGTTTCGCCGAGCGGTTCCCCGACGCCGTCACCAGCCGCACCTCCCTGCTCATCCTCGGCGACGCCCGCACCAACTACCGCGACCCGGCGCTGGACACCCTCCGGCGGCTGGTCGACACCGCCAAGCACGCCTACTGGCTCAACCCCGAGGCCGAGAAGATGTGGGGCACCGGCGATTCCGCCGCCGACCGCTACGCCGACATCATCGAGATGCACGAATGCCGTTCGGCCCGCCAGCTGACCGCCCTGGTGGGCCGTCTGCTGCCGGTCTGAATCCGGCCGGCCGGTCGGCCGAGCCCCGCCGGTGCGGGGGCGGCGTAATCAATCGCCCCCGGTAAGCTCGCTTTTCGTGCATACGAACGGCCGCCGCAAGCTGGGCGTGATGGGCGGCACCTTCGACCCCATCCACCACGGGCACCTGGTCGCGGCCAGTGAGGTCGCGAATCGGTTCGACCTGGACGAGGTGATTTTCGTACCGACCGGTCAGCCGTGGCAGAAGGGCGATCGCGCGGTCAGCCCGGCCGAGGACCGGTATCTCATGACGGTCATCGCGACCGCGTCCAATCCCCGGTTCCAGGTGAGCCGCGTCGACGTGGACCGCGGCAAGGAGACCTACACCGTCGACACCCTGCGCGACCTGGCCGAACTCCACCCGGACGCGGATCTGTACTTCATCACCGGAGCGGACGCGCTGGCCAGCATCCTGACGTGGCAGGATTGGTCGGAACTGTTCGAGCTGGCGAAATTCGTCGGCGTGACCCGTCCGGGGTACGAATTGAATATCGACCATCTCGCCGACCACCTCCGCGACTACCCGGAGGGCACGGTCACGATGGTCGAGATCCCGGCCCTGGCCATCTCGTCGAGCGAATGCCGGCGACGGGCGGGGGAGGGCCGGCCGGTGTGGTACCTCGTCCCGGACGGGGTCGTCCAATACATATCGAAACGGCACCTGTACGTGCCGCAAGACAGTGCATGGTGAAAGTGCGCAGGGAAGAGGTAGCAGGGTGACAGCATCGGCAGAAGCCGTCTCGATGGCGACGGTGGCCGCACGGGCCGCCGACGAGAAACTGGCCGCCGACGTGGTCGTGCTGGACGTCTCCGAGCAGCTGGTCATCACCGACTGCTTCGTCATCGCGTCCGCGCCCAACGAGCGCCAGGTCAACGCGATCGTCGACAACATCGAGGACAAGCTGCGCGAGGCCGGATACAAGCCGGTGCGCCGCGAGGGCACCCGCGAGGGCCGCTGGGCGCTGCTGGACTACGTCGAGATCGTGGTCCACGTCCAGCACGAGGACGAACGCGACTTCTACGGGCTCGAGCGCCTGTGGAAGGACTGCCCGGCGGTGCCGGTCGACGGCATCGGCGATCCGCGCGCGACGACCGAGCAAGACAAGGGCGGGGACGACGAGTGAGCAAGATGGCCGGCGTCCGCCGGTTGATTCTGCTGCGGCACGGACAGACCGAATGGAACGCCGGCGACCGCATGCAGGGCCAGATCGACACCGAACTCGATGACATCGGCAGACGCCAGGCCAAGGACTGCGCGCCGGACATGGCGACCAGCGACCTGATCGCCATTGTCTCCTCCGATCTCAAGCGGGCCCACGACACCGCGCTCGCCGTCGCCGAATGCGCGGCCATGCCGGTCGTCACCGACGAGCGCCTGCGCGAGACCAACCTCGGGGACTGGGAGGGCCTGGACCACCACCAGGTCGACGCCGAGTACCCCGGCGCCCGCAAGGCGTGGCGGCTCGATGCCCGCTTCACCCCGCCCGGCGGCGAATCCAAGCTCGAGGTGGGCGCGCGAGCGCTGCCTGTGGTGACGGAACTCTTCGCCGCGCGGGAGGACTGGCCCGGCCGTACCATCATGCTGGTTGCGCACGGCGGGCTGATCGCGGCGCTGACCGCGGCCCTGCTCGACCTGCCCGAGGCGAACTGGCCGGCCTTGGGCGGCCTGGCCAATACCAGCTGGGTGCAGCTGACCAGCCACGGTCCCGGCATCGACAAGCCCGGCTGGCGCCTGGATGTGTGGAACGCCGTCGCGAAGGTAGCCCCTGATGTCCTCTGAGAGTCCGAACGCCCAACCGGCGCAGGACGGTTCGCCGCAGCGCAAGGTGCTGGTGGTGGTGGCGGACTCGCTGTCCTACTTCGGTCCCAAGGGCGGGCTGCCCGCCGACCATCCCGGCATCTGGCCCAATCTCGTTGCCGCCGAGCTGGACTGGGACGTCGAACTGGTGGCCCGCATCGGCTGGACCTGCCGCGACGCCTACTGGGCGCTGATCGGCGACCCGCGCATCTGGGCCGCGGTGCCGCGGGCCGGGGCCGTGGTGTTCGCGACCGGAGGCATGGACTCGCTGCCCTCGCCACTGCCGACCGCGCTGCGCGAGCTGATCCGCTATGTGCGGCCGTCCTCGGTGCGCCGGCGGGTGCGCGAGGCCTACAACTGGGTGCAGCCCAGGCTGTCCCCGCTGGGCCGGCCGGTGGCGCTGCCGCCCGCGGTGAGCGTGGACTACCTGGAACAGTCGCGGCACTCGCTGGCCCAGCTGCGGCCCGAGCTGCCGTTCGTGGCGGTGCTGCCCTCGGTGCACAAGTGCGAGGCCTACGCCGGGGTGCACACCGGGCGCGAGCCCATGGTGCGGGCCGTGTCGGCCTGGGCCGCCGAGCACGCGGTGCCGCTGGTGGATCTCGGGGACGCCGTGCGCGACAACGTGTTCAACGGCCCCGCCAACCCGGACGGCATCCACTGGGGCTGGGAGGGCCACAGCGCGGTCGCGCGGGCCATGGTGAAGGTGCTGACCGAGGCCACGGCCGACGAGGTACACACTGCATGACCGTGGTGGTGGTGACCGACTCGTCGGCCAGCCTGCCGGCCGGCCTCACGGCTGATCTTGGTGTGCTGGCCGTGCCGCTGCACGTGCTGGTCGACGATCGCGAGATTCGGGAGGGGATCGACGACTGCGACATCGACTACGGCTCCTCCCAGGTCACCACCTCGGCCGCCTCGCCGGGTGACCTGCGCAGCGTCTACGAGCGGGCGCTGGAGCTGTCCGACGGCGACGGCGTAGTGGCCGTGCACATCTCGCGGCAGCTGTCGGGCACCTGGGAGGCCGGGCGGCAGGCCGTGCGGGACATGGATGCCGCCGATCGGATCCGGCTGGTGGACTCGCTGAGCGCCGGGCTGGGTACCGGGCTGCCGGTGCTGGCGGCGGCGCGCCGGGCACGGGCGGGCGAGCCGCTCGATGTCGTGTACGACTCGGCGGTGGCGGCGGCCAGCCGCGGGCGCGCGTTCATCGTCGTCAACCGGACCGAGCAGCTGCGGCGCGGCGGGCGGCTGAGCACGGCCGCGGCGTTCTTCGGCACCGAGCTGGTCACCAAGCCGATCATCCAGATCGTGAACGGGCGGCTGGAACTGCGCGAGAAGGCCCGCACGCGCTCCAAGGCGTTCACCAAACTCGTTGCGGCCGTGGTGGATGCGGCGGGCGAGGACGGGGCGGCGGTCGCGGTCCAGCATCTGGGGGCCGAGGAGGCCGCCAACACCATCGCCGGTCAGCTGCGGGATCTGATCCCCGGTATCCGGGAGGTCATCATCGCCGAATTCGGACCCACCCTGGGGGTGCACCTGGGCGTGGGCGCGGTCGGCGCGCTGGTGGTGCCGGGCGGCTGCGGCTAGCGGAAACGGCGTTGTCCACAACGTAATTCTCTATCCACAGGTCGGCTGAAAGCCCAGGTCGCGTGGGCGGCCGGGGTCGTCGTCGCTTCTACCGTGAGCTGCATGCCACGACTCGACGAACGCACCCCGCTGCAGCGCCTCAACGCCCGCACCGCCGCCGACCCACGCCCCGGCCCGGCCGAGGTCACCGCCGACCCGGCGGAATTCGCCTCCGGCCGTCCACATCCGGGCCGCTGGGACGAGGACTCGCTCGACCTGCTCGTCGAACCCGATCGCCGGGACGCTGATCGGCATCCCGGCGGATCCTCGCCCGACTGGCTGTCCGAGCCCTGCGGCAGCGTGTCCCTGTGGCACGAACGCCTGGTCCCCGAACGTTTCCGCGGCACCCGCTGGGATCCGGGCCCGCGCGGTGTCGTGGTCATCGCCGCCCTCGGCATCCTGGCCATCCTCTTCGCCGGCTACGTCACCCTGCGCGAAAAGCCTGTCTCCCAACCGGTCCCACCCATCGCCGCACTCAGCGAATCCGCACCCGCCGACCAGGATGGTGCCGCACCCGAAGCCGCCGCTTCCGCCGTGACGGTCACAGCCACGCCCGTGCCGGGCGCGGCCCAGCCGCCCGCGTCGCGGCCCGCCGTCTCGCAGCCGGATCGAATCCCGCTCGCTACCACGGCAACCGGCGCTCCGGGGGCTACTGCCGCCCCCGGCGAGCTCGTCATCAGCGTCGTCGGTCTCGTCGAGCACGGCGGGCTCCGCCGCTTCCCCGCCGGAGCCCGGATAGCCGACGCCCTCCGCGTCGCCGCTCCCCGCCCCGAAGCCGACCTCTCCACCCTCAACCTCGCCCAGCCCCTCACCGACGGCGACCAGATCATCGTCGGCCGCACCACACCCCGCCCCACCACCCAGCAGGTCGGCACCACCATCGTGAATTCCGCTCACCCCCCGGCGAACTCACCCCCACCCTCCGGCCCACCCCGCTCCACCGCCGTCCCCGCGAAGGTGAACCTCAACACCGCCACCGAATCCGACCTCGACACCCTCCCCGGCGTAGGCCCCGTCACCGCCCGCGCCATCCTCACCTGGCGCACCCGCCACGGCCGCTTCACCTCCATCGACCAACTCTCCGAAATCGAGGGCATAGGCCACTCCCGCCTCGCCCGCCTCCGCGACCGGGTGACGATATGACCACCGTGAATTGCCTTGCCGCGCACCAGTACAGCCGCACCGGTTGCCGGAAAGCCGAGTCGGAGGGCGCGAGCACGACTCGGACAGCGAGGCGTGCGGGCGCTCATCGGGGCCGGCAGGCTATGGCCTGCGCCGAGCGGGGCAATCGCCCAGAGTTGTCGGGGCGCAACGATTGCGCCGCCGGTGGACGATCGGCGCCCGGGAGTGGAATGACGACGGTAGCGAAGCTGCGGTCAGAGCCGGGGCGGTGTCGATGACAACGGGCGCGACCGACCGCGTCGATGCCGGGGATCGCGGGCCCGTCGAAATACCCGAGGTGCTGGATGCGCGGCTGGTTCCGGCGGCGGTATGTGGTTGGGGCGCGACGGTAGCGCCGTTGGTGTTGGGGTGGTGGGCCGGGGTCGGGGTGGCGGCCGGGTGCGGGCTGGTGGGGATGTGTGCGGCGGCGTGGGCGATTCGGCGGGTGCGGGCGGGGCGGGGGAGTGGGGTGGCGTGGGTGGTGCTGGGGGCCTTGGTGATCGGGGCGGGGTTCGGGGTGGCGGGCGCGTGGCATGCGCATCGAGTGCAGACGCATCCGTTGCGGGCGGTGCGGGCCGGGCAGCGGCTGGTGGCGGTGGTGGAGCTGACCGATGATCCGAAGCGGGTGTCCGCCAAGCCGTTCGGCGGGCCGAAGGTGCTGGTGCGGGCCGGGCTGGTGGATTACCGGTTGGGTGGACGGATTGTGCATTCCGGCGGATCGGTGCTGGTGATGGCGCCGGCGGCGGGGTGGCGGACCCTGCTGCCCGGCCAGCGGGTGGAATTCCCTGCCCGCGTGGCCCGTCCGTGGCGTCCGGACATGACGGTCGCCATCCTGCGGGCGGAGGCCGCTCCCATCTCGGTGAGCACCCCGCCCTGGTGGCAGCGCCTCGCCGGGCAGGTGCGCGGCGACTTCGCGACATCCGCCCACCGCGCGCTCTCCGATGATGCCGCCGGCCTGCTCCCGGGCCTGGTCATCGGCGACACCTCGACCCTCACCGACCACGTCCAGGAGAACTTCCGTGAGTCCGATTTGACGCATTTGACGGCTGTCAGCGGGGCCAATGTGACGATTTTGCTTGGGGCCGTGCTGGTTTCGATGCGCATCCTCACGGTGGATCCACGGATCGGCGCGGTGGCCGCGGGCGCGGCTCTGGTCATGTTCGTGATCCTGGCCCGCCCCTCGCCCAGTGTCCTGCGGGCCGCCGTCATGGGAGCCATTGCGCTACTGGCTCTCTGCACGGGCCGCCGTAAGCAGGCCCTACCCGCCCTGTGCGCCGCCATCATCGCATTACTGGCCTGGTCACCGGGTCTCGCGGTGGACGCCGGATTCGCCCTGTCGGTGCTGGCCACCGCCGGACTGATCGTGATCGCCCCGGGCTGGTCGGATTGGCTTCGCGCCCATGGCTGGTGGCGGATCCCCGCCGACTCCTTCGCGGTGGCGGCCGCGGCCTTCGTGGTCACCACGCCGCTGGTCATCGCCATGACCGGCCACCTCAGCCTGGTCGCGATCGTAGTGAACATGCTGGTCGAACCGGTGATCGCGCCCATCACCATCCTCGGCGCGCTGGGTGCGCTGCTCGCCTGCGTGTGGTCGCCCCTCGCCGCGGCGGTCATGCACTGCACCGCACCGCCACTGTGGTGGCTGCTCACGGTCTCCGACCGAGCCGCCGCCCTGGGAGCCTCGGTCTCACTACCGACCGGTCTGCGTTCAGGTCTGGTGGCAACGGTGGTGTGCGCCTTGGTGATCGCGGCTCTGCACCCTGGCCGCTCGCGGGCGGATCCGGACGCCGTGCCGGGATCTGTGCCGCCTCGGCCGGGTCGAGACGAGGACTCGCCGTCCGGCTAGAGGGAGCTCAGGAACTCGTTGACGGCGTCGGCGAAACCGGCGGGGTCGTTGGCGTAGACGACGTGGTCGGCATCGAGTTCGACCATACGGGTGCCCGGGCGCCGGTAGCGCATGGCCGCGGCCATGTCGGCGGGGATGACACCGTGCGCGGCACGGACGAGCAGGGCCGGGCAGGTGCCGGCGATCCAGTCCGACCAGTGGTCGCCGTGCACCAGGTCCTCGGAGGCGACGATGTCGAGGGGGGCGGAAGGGCAGGCTCCAGGAGCCGTCGGCACGCTCGCGAACCAGCGCCCCGAAGTGCGCGGCCATCGGGCCCACGTGTCATACGTTTGTGTGCCTGTGCTGACCGGGTGCGGGATGCAGGGGTTGTCGGAGCGGGCTCGTAGGATCGGGGCGTGAACCAGCGACCCGCGCCCCTGCATCTCGTGCTCGGTGAAGAGGAATTGCTGATCGAGCGAGCGGTGGCGGGCATTACCGCGCAGACCCGGGCCGGCTCGGCGGAGGCGGATGCGCTGCCGGTGGATCGGCTCCGGGCGGGGGATGCCAGCACGGCGGAATTGGCTGAGCTGCTCAGTCCTTCGCTGTTCGCCGAGGATCGGGTGATCGTGCTGGAGTCGGCGGCCGAGGCGGGCAAGGACGCGGTCGCGGTCATCCAGGATGCGGCGTCCGCACCACCCGAGGGCGTGGTGCTGGTGGTGCTGCACAGCGGGGGCGGGCGGGCCAAGGCGCTGGCGCCGGCCCTGCAGAAGCTGGGCGCGGTGGTGCACGACTGCGCGAAGCTGACCAAGGCGGGGGAGCGGGTCGAGTTCGTGCGCAACGAGTTCCGGGCCGCCAATGTGCGGGTGCCGGCGGACGTGGTGCAGGCCCTCATCGAGGCCGTGGGCTCGGACCTGCGCGAACTCGCCGCCGCCAGTTCGCAGTTGGCGGCCGACACCGGCGGCAAGGTGGATCTCGCGGCGGTGCGGCAGTACTACTCGGGCAAGGCCGAGGTGACCGGGTTCGATGTCGCCGATCTGGCCGTGTCGGGGGATCGGCCCGCCGCCATGGAAGCGCTGCGCTGGGCCATCGATCGCGGCGTCCCCGCGGTCCTGCTCGCGGACGCCCTCGCGGATTCGGTGCACACCATCGCCCGCGTCGGCTCGGCCGGGCGCGGCGACCCGTTCAAGATGGCCGGTGATCTGGGGATGCCGCCGTGGAAGGTGAAGAAGGCGCAGGGCCAGGCGCGCGGCTGGACCGGCGCGTCCATCGGGGCGGCGCTGCAGGTGGTGGCCGCGCTCAATGCCGACGTCAAGGGTCAGGCGGCCGACGCGGATTACGCGCTGGAGCACGCACTCTCGCGCATTCTGGAGCTGCGCGAGAGCGCCTCGTAGCGGGAAGGCCCGGGACTACTCCGGCTTCCAGGTGATCTTGCCGCCCTGGAACTCCTGGGCCTTGCCGCCCTGGTAGTCGTACTCGTCGCTGGTCGGGTAGCCGTAGCGGCCGTTCTCCGCGCCATTGCGCACCCACTCGTCGCGGATCGAGCCCCACACGACGTGGGTCCCGGTCTTCTGGGTGGAGTAGACGGCTCCGCCCTCGAACAGCTGCTCGTGGGTGGTGGCGCTGTTGGTCTTGTTCTCATCGGCGATGGGGAAGCCCAGCGGACTGCTCTCCCAGCCGACCGAGGAGTACTTGTCGCGGATCACGCCGCTCACCACATGGGTGCCGGCACCCACCGACCAGTAGATCGAGCCGCCCTGGAAGTGCTGGAAGCGGCCGGGTTTCGAGGTCTGCCCCTCGTCCACCACCGGGTACTTCAGCGCGCCCGACTCCGCGCCCGCGCCCTTCCACTTGTCGCGGATGGCGCCGCCGATGGCGTGCGCGTCGGTAGCTGGGGTCCAGTAGATGGAGACGTTGTTGACGAAGTCCTGCTTCTTGCCGCCGCCCGCGGCGTCGGTCTCCGGAGTGGTGGGATCACCGAAGAAGTCCGGTCCCCCCGCCCCGTCGTATTCGACCTCGATGGCCCCGCCCACCTCGAACGGGCCGATGGGACGCGCGGCTGCCACACCCATTCCGGTGGTCAGCGCGACCGCGGCCACGCTGACGGCCAGCGTGCCCCGGGTCCAGGACGAACGGTTGTCACGACGCAGCGTTGCCAAGAGATCTCTCCCAGTGCAGGTTTACAGGTAGCCCCCGACGGTTCGCGGCCATCCTGCTGAAAATAGCGCGTTCGCGCAAGTCGCCAGCTCCGGACACGACAAAAGCCGCCGTGGTCTTCGTGGCCACGGCGGCTGTGAGAAGCATGATGCCGGTAGGTGTACCGGGCAGGATCAGCCGAGCTTGTTGAAAGCCAGCGACAGGGCCGACTTCTTGTTGGCGGCCTGGTTGGCGTGGATGACGCCCTTGGAGGCGGCCTTGTCCAGGCTCTTGCTCGCGGACTGCATCAGCTCGAGCGCCTTGTCCGTCTCGCCCGCCGCAGCGGCCTCGCGGAACTTGCGGATCGAGGTGCGCAGCGCGGACTTCACCGACTGGTTGCGCTGGCGCGCAAGCTCGTTGGTGCGGATCCGCTTCATCTGGGACTTGATGTTGGCCACGCCGGTTTCCTCGTGTTCCTTCACTTGGTGGTGTATGCGGGATGCAAAGTCTTCGGGCGCGCACTACGAGAGGGGCAGTTGCAGCACCGACAGTCGAGGCTACCAGGCGACGTGGCGAGGTATGAAATCGAGCCTGTCCGCTATCTGGCCGAAACCAGAAATTTATCGCCGTCCAACTGCGTGTTGCCCCTGCGTGATGGACTATTTTTGCATGACCCCCGCAGCACCCGCACCGGGTCTCTCCAGAGTAGACAGATCCACCGCGTCAGCCTCCGCCGCGCTCGCTCCTTCCGGACTGGAACGCGAAAAATCGGATAGATCAGGCGTCTTCGCGGGGTATCAACCGGGCCGCTACGACCGTGCCTATGACGAGATGTTCGATTCCGCGGGCCGCCCGCGGGCGCCCTACCGGGGGATATTCAACGCCCTGGCCACCATCGACGCCGAGGATCTGGCCGCCCGCGCCGAGGCGCTGGACCGCGCATTCGTCGATCAGGGCATCACCTTTTCGCTCTCCGGCCAGGAGCGGCCCTTCCCGCTCGACCTGGTGCCGCGGGTGATCGCCGCCGGCGAATGGACCAAACTCGAACGCGGCATCCGGCAGCGGGTGCGCGCGCTGGAGGCCTTCCTCGCCGACGTATACGGCGAGCAGACCATCCTGCGCGACCGCGTGATTCCGAAACGGCTGGTGACCTCCTGCGCGCACTTCCACCGCGAGGCCGCCGGCCTGGTGCCGCCCAATGGCGTGCGCATCCACGTGGCGGGGATCGACCTGGTGCGCGACGAGCACGGGGATTTCCGTGTGCTGGAAGACAATCTGCGCTCGCCCTCGGGTGTGTCCTACGTCATGGAGAACCGGCGCACCATGGCGCGTGTGTTCCCCGACCTGTTCGCCTCGCACCGGGTGCGCGCCGTCGGCGACTATCCGACCCACCTGCTGCGCGCCCTGCGCGCCGCCGCCGCGCCCAACGAGGCCGACCCGACCGTGGTGGTGCTCACCCCCGGCGTCCACAACTCCGCCTACTTCGAGCATTCGCTGCTGGCCCGGCAGATGGGGGTGGAGCTGGTCGAGGGCCGGGACCTGTTCTGCCGCGACAATGTCGTCTATATGCGTACCACCGCGGGGGAGCGGCAGGTGGATGTCATCTACCGGCGCATCGACGACGACTTCCTCGATCCCATGCAGTTCCGCCCGGACTCGATGCTCGGGGTGGCCGGGATCCTGAACGCGGCCCGCGCCGGCACGGTGGTGCTGGCCAATGCCGTCGGCAACGGGGTCGGCGACGACAAGCTCGTCTATACCTATGTGCCCGCGTTCATCGAGTACTACCTGGGTGAGAAGCCGATCCTGCCCAATGTGGACTCCTACCGCTGCTGGGAACCGGCCGAACGCGACGAGGTGCTGGACCGGGTGGCGGAACTGGTGGTCAAGCCGGTAGAGGGGTCCGGTGGCTACGGCATCGTGATCGGCCCGGCGGCCGGCACCCGGGAGCTGGAGGCGACCCGGCGCAAGGTGCGGGCCAATCCGCGCGGCTGGATCGCGCAGCCGGTGGTACAGCTGTCCACGGTGCCGAGCAAGATCGACGGGCGGCTCGCGCCCCGGCATGTGGACCTGCGGCCGTTCGCGGTCAACGACGGCGACGACATCTGGGTGCTGCCGGGCGGGCTGACCCGGGTGGCGCTGCCCGCGAACTCGCTGGTGGTGAATTCCAGTCAAGGGGGCGGGAGCAAGGACACCTGGGTGCTCGCACCGAGAACCTCTGTGGCGCAACGGGAATTGGCGGGTTCGCAGCTGGTCGGCGAACTGCAGATCGCCCCGGAGAGAGACCAATCCAGAGAGCCCTCGGCGATGCGGGCCAACCAACAACAGCAGTAACAACAACAAACAGCATTCGCTGAGGCTCAACTCTTTTGGTTCGCGGCCCGTCTCGTTCTGGACTGACGGAGCGGGGAGCGAAGCGGAGGAGCGGAGGAGGGAAGAACGAGACCTTCAGGGCCGCGAACCCGCCGGAGCGAAGCGGAGGCAGATAGGGCAGAGCATCATGTTGGCGCGCAATGCCGAATCCCTCTTCTGGATCGGGCGCTACGTCGAGCGAGCCGAATATACGGCGCGCATTCTCGATGTCGCGGTCCATCAGCTGCTGGAGGACGCCACAGTCGATCCGGACCGAACTTCGCGGGTGCTGCTGCGGGTACTGGGCATCGAGCCGCCCGACGAGGACCGGGAACTGGATGTGTGGTCGGTGACCGAGCTGGTGGCCTTCGGCCGCGACGGCGGCTCCATCGTCGATTCCATCAGCCGGGCGCGTGAGAATGCCCGGGGCGCACGGGAAGTCACCTCCACCGAGATGTGGGAGTGCCTCAATGCCACCTTCAACGGGCTGGCGGCGGCCGAGCGGGCGGCGCGGGCGCTGGGGCCGCACGAGTTCTGCCACTACATCACCGATCGCGCCGCCATGTTCGCCGGACTCTCCGATTCCACCCTGAGCCGCGACGACGGCTATCGATTCCTGCTGCTGGGCAGATCCATCGAACGCGTGGATATGACTGTGCGCCTGTTGCATTCGCGCGCCGGTGACCGCACCTCCTCGCCGGCCTGGGTGACGGTGCTGCGGTCGGCGGGGGCCCACGACCCGTATCTACGCACCCATCGCGGCGTGCTCGACGCCAATCAGATCGCGGAATTCATCCTGCTCGACCGCCTGTTCCCGCGGTCGGTATTCCATTCGCTACGGGTGGCCGAAACCTGTCTGCAGGAATTGGATCAACGCCCCAACAGCCGTTTCGCGGCGCGTCACGAAGCGCATCGCCTGCTCGGCCGGGCGCGCAGCGAACTGGAATTCCTGCCTTCGTCGGTGCTGCTGGAGGATCTGCCGAGCCGGCTGCTGTGGCTGCAGCAGACCTGCCGCGAGGTGGGGGAGGCCGTGGCGCTGCAGTACTTCCACGCCGAATCGTGGGTGGCGTGGACGGGGCTGCACGGTCGCGGCGCGGACCTGGTCGAGGAGATGGCGTGAGCTGGCGGATGCGGGTGGTGCACACCACCGGATACGTGTACGACGCGCCGGTCATGCGGTCGTTCAACGAGGCCCGGCTCACCCCGCGCGCCGACAGCCGGCAGACCGTGATCCTCAATCGGGTCGACACCGTGCCGTCCACCCGGTCCTACCGGTACATCGACTACTGGGGAACGGCGGTGACGGCCTTCGACCTGCACGCCCCGCACACCGAGCTGGAGGTCACCAGCGCCTCGGTCGTCGAGACCGAGCCGTTCGCCGGGCCGCCCGAGGAGCTGGCCTGGGAGGAGCTGCGCGACGACGCCATTGCCGACCGCTTCGACGAACTGCTCGAACCCACCGTCTACGTGCCGCGCGAGAAGCGGCGGCTGGCCCCGGTGGCCCGGCAGCTGGCGCGCGGCGTGTCGCCGGCGAAAGCGGTTGTCCGGGCCTCGGAATGGGTGCACCGGGAGATGAACTACCTGGCCGGGACCACCTCGGTGCAGACCTCGGCGGTGCAGGCCTTCGCCGAACGGCAAGGCGTGTGCCAGGATTACGCGCACCTCACGCTGCTGCTGTTGCGCGGCATGGGGATTCCCAGCCGCTATGTGTCCGGCTACCTGCATCCGGACCCGTCCGCCGAGGTCGGCCACACGGTCGCGGGTCAGATGCACGCCTGGGTGGAGGCCTGGACCGGGCAGTGGTGGGGCTACGACCCGACCAACAACATCCCGGTCACCGAGCAACACGTCTCGGTCGGGGTGGGGCGTGATTACGCGGATGTGCCCCCACTCAAAGGTATCTTCAGCGGGAGCGGCTCGACCGATCTCGAGGTCGTAGTGGAGATAACTCGCCTGGCCTGAGGCGTTTTCGGCTCGCGCCGCCGGTTCTTGTCGGTGCGTTGTCCATGCCAGCGGAAGGTAGCCGATGTCCCCCACAGCTCAGGAAGTCGCCGAGGATCTCACCGATCTGACACCGCCCACCCTGGGGCGCAAGGTATTCGCCGAGGCATTGGGCACATTCGTGCTGGTCCTCGGCGGTGTCGGCACCGCGGTGCTGGCGGGGAGCCGGGTCGGCGCGCTCGGTATCGCACTGGCTTTCGGCCTGACCCTGCTGTTCCTGGTCTACTCCATCGGGCCCATCTCCGGCTGCCACGTGAACCCGGCGGTCACGGTCGGCCAGCTGCTGCTGGGCCGGGTAACCATCGCGGTGGCGGCGGCCTACTGGGTCGCGCAGATCATCGGCGGCCTGCTCGCGGGCACAGTCGTCTACGCCATCGCCAAGAACCTGCCCTCCTACGATCGTGCCAAGGACGGCCTGGCAGCGAACGGCTGGGGCGAGCACAGCCCGTCGAAGCTGGTGCTCGGCGACGTCACCACGAATGGCTACGGTCTTGCGGCGGCCATCACGGTCGAGGTGATCCTGACCGCGCTGCTGGTGTTCGTGGTGCTGGCCTCCACCGATCAGCTCTCCGACATTCCGCTGGCCGGGCTCTCGATCGGCTTCACGCTCGCCGTGATCCACCTGATCTCGATCCCGGTCGACAACACCTCGGTGAACCCGGCCCGCAGCCTGGCCGTCGCGTTCTATCAGGACGGCGCCCCCGCGCAGCTGTGGGTGTTCATCGTCTTCCCGCTGATCGGCGGTGTTCTCGGGTCGCTGGTCTACGGCACGATCTACGGCCGCTCCCGCAATATGGTGAGCTGACCGCTCACGGTCCCGAACCCCGCTCCGCCGGAGCGGGGTTCGCTCGTCTCCGGGAAGGCGCTAGTGCCAGTGGTATTCGGCGCAGAGCCGGTGCGCCACCCGGTCGAATGTCTTGCGGGGGAGGATCGCACCCTCGCGGCGAATGCCCATCTCCGGGACGTCCAGGACACGATCCAGCCGCACCCAGCTGTCGCGCTCGGCGCTGTCCCACGGGCCGGAGCCGATGCCCACCCAGTTGGGATGGTGCGCGTGTTCGGAATTCGAGGACAGCATGAGCCCGAGCAGTGTGTCGCCCTCGCGGCCGACCACCAGTACCGGGCGGTCCTTGCCGTTGTCCGGGTCCTCCTCGTAGGGGACCCAGGTCCACACGATCTCGCCGGGATCGGCCCGGCCGTCCAGCTGCGGGCTGTAGACGATGCGGCGCGCGCGTTCGTGCGACGGCACTCCCGCCGACGAGGTCGGCCGGACATTGACGCCCGGACCCTTGCGCGGCGTCCCCACCGCCTTCAGCGCGCGGTCCCACATCGTCGACTGCCGCACCCGCCCGATAAACTTCGGGGCCTGCTGCGTGACGAGCTGAGTGCCCTGCTCCTTAGCCACGATCCCCAACTGCTTCCCCAGAGCGTTCCACCTGCCGGCCATGTCCGGCAGCCTAACGGCGGACAACGGGATTCTCATCTGTACCGGATTCGCCTGCGCCGATGGGCGGTTCGCGCGCAGGGAACGCCGGGGCGAGGACATCCGGTCCAGCACCGTAGACTTCGGGGTTGACATGCCGCTGTTTCGCCATGCCGAGGAGTGACTCCGATTAGCAGCTTCGCCGACAAGACGTTCACCGATCCCAGCCGGATCAGGAACTTCTGCATCATCGCGCACATCGACCACGGGAAATCGACCCTGGCCGACCGCATGCTGCAACTCACCGGAGTGGTCGAGGAGCGGGCCATGCGCGCCCAGTACCTGGACCGCATGGATATCGAGCGTGAGCGCGGCATCACCATCAAGGCCCAGAACGTGCGGCTGCCGTGGCAGGTCGACGGCGAGGACTACGTCCTGCACCTGATCGACACCCCGGGACACGTCGACTTCACCTACGAGGTGTCGCGCGCGCTGGAGGCGTGTGAGGGCGCGATCCTGCTCGTCGACGCGGCGCAGGGCATCGAGGCGCAGACCCTGGCCAACCTGTACCTGGCCATGGAACGCGATCTCACCATCATCCCGGTGCTCAACAAGATCGATCTCCCGGCCGCCGACCCGGACCGCTACGCCGCCGAACTCGCCCACATCGTGGGCTGTGAGCCGGATGACGTGCTCCGGGTGTCGGGCAAGACCGGAGTGGGCGTGCCGGAGTTGCTCAACAAGGTGATCGCGGAGATCCCGTCGCCGGTCGGCGATTCCGACGCGCCCGCCCGCGCCCTCATCTTCGACTCGGTCTACGACACCTACCGCGGCGTCGTCACCTATGTGCGCGTGGTGGACGGCAAGCTCACCCCGCGCCAGAAGATCAAGATGATGTCCACCGGCGCGACGCACGAACTGCTCGAGATCGGCATCGTCTCGCCCGAGCCCAAGCCCACCGCGGGCCTCGGCGTCGGCGAGGTGGGCTACCTCATCACCGGTGTGAAGGATGTCCGGCAGTCGAAGGTCGGTGACACCGTCACCTCCGCGCGCGACGGCGCGACCGAGGCCCTGGCCGGGTACCAGGAACCGCGGCCGATGGTGTACTCGGGTCTCTACCCGGTCGACGGCTCCGACTACCCGGACCTGCGCGACGCGCTGGACAAGCTGCAGCTCAACGACGCCGCGCTGACGTATGTGCCGGAAACCTCTGTGGCGCTGGGCTTCGGCTTCCGATGCGGCTTCCTCGGACTGCTGCACATGGAGATCACCCGCGAGCGCCTGCAGCGCGAATTCGGGCTCGACCTGATCTCCACCGCGCCCAACGTGATCTACCGCGTGGTCATGGAGGACGGCAGCGAGCACGTGGTCACCAACCCGTCGTTCTGGCCCGAGGGCAAGGTGCGGGAGATCTACGAGCCGATCACCAAGTGCACGGTGATCGCGCCCAGCGAATTCATCGGCACCATCATGGAACTGTGCCAGGCCCGGCGCGGCGAACTGCTCGGCATGGACTACCTGTCCGAGACCCGCGTGGAGATGCGGTACACGCTGCCCATGGCAGAGATCATCTTCGACTTCTTCGACTCGCTGAAGTCGCGCACCCGCGGCTACGCCTCGCTCGACTACGAGGAGGCCGGCGAGCAGCAGGCCGATCTGGTCAAGGTGGACATCCTGCTGCAGGGCGAGGCCGTCGACGCGTTCTCGGCCATCGTGCACCGGGATGCCGCCCAGGCCTACGGGCACAAGATGACCACCAAGCTGCGCGAGCTCATTCCCCGGCAGCAGTTCGAGGTGCCGATCCAGGCGGCCATCGGCTCGAAGATCATTGCGCGCGAGAACATCCGGGCGATCCGTAAGGACGTGCTCGCCAAGTGCTACGGCGGTGACATCAGCCGTAAGCGCAAGCTGCTCGAGAAGCAGAAGGAAGGCAAGAAGCGCATGAAGACGATCGGTCGCGTCGACGTGCCGCAGGAAGCCTTCGTGGCCGCACTGTCCACCGATTCCGCCACGGACAAGAAGAAGTAGCAGATTCCCGGTCAGGTGCAAGGTTCGGTATGCAGCCGGAAAATGGGTCTTCCGTACTGATATGCCGGGTGACAAGCTATGTGACGCACCGCTGAGCACACCGCCTCCGACCTGGTGGATGTGACAGACCGGTTAACCGGAAATAGGGTGTGAAACGAGTTCGGTTCGGCGGCCCGCGCGGCGGGTCGCCGAAGCCCTGAGAGCGGAGCCCACATGACGCGTGATCTGCCCTTCGACGATGCTGCCGGTGCCGGTGACGACGACGGAGACGCCGCCTACCGCATTGCCAACGGAGTCGCGCGCGTGGCCAGGGCAGGCGCGTACGTCACCGGTGGCGCGCTCATCGCCGCCGGCGGCAATCACGGCGGCACCCCGGCCATCAACCACGACAGCAAGAACGTGGGCTGGTCGGAGGTCGAGGACCCGCAGCCGAATGTGCCGAGCCCGACCATCACCTTCCCCGACCTGACCGCGGATTCGGTGCTCCCGCACCGCGGTCCGGCGGCCGCCGCGCCGGTGAACGGGCACTTCGGCCCACTCGGCGACTACCAGCACGGCACCGACGCGGGCCTGTTCCCGTCGCTCGACGCGATCCCGGCCAACGACCCGGCGATCTCCGGCTTCCACGGCCTCGGCCTGCCCGACGCCGACACCGGCGCGTCCGGCCTGCCGACCTACGGCCCGCGTCCCGGCTGGGGTCTGCCGCTCGGCACCGACCAGCAGTCGGAATCGGTTCCGGGACAGGCACAACCGCAACTGCCGACGCTCGACCAGCAACAGCCGGGGATGCTGCCCGGCCTGCCGACCCTGCCGGGCACCGGGCTGCCCGGGATGGGTCTGCCCGGGCTCGGCCTGCCCGGCACCGATGCCATGCACCTGCCCGGCGCGGGCGGGGCGATGCACCTGCCCGGAATGAACGGCGCGTCGTTCGCGCCCAACGGGCAGACCGGCCTGCCCGACCACTCGGGGGCCTTCGACGGCGTCGGCGCCACCGGCGGCGACGGTGCCGGCATGTTCGTCGGCACCAACTGGGCTTTCGACGCGCACGTCGGGCTGGACGGCGTGTGGTTCCACTCGAACCTGTCGGCCGATGTCGGCGTCGGTGCGGTCGGGCATCAGCTCGATGCCTTCGGTCAGCAACTGGGACAGGGGATTTCGCACATCCCGGCGAACACGACACTGCCCAACAACGGCGGTGCGCCCAGCCTGCCGGGTGCGGACAAGCCCAACAATATGGGCCAGCCGTTCGGCTCCTCGAACTCGTCGGCCGGCACCGGCACCCCAGCCCTTCCGGGGCAGGGGCACGGCCCGTCCGATTCCCCGGCGGGCGGTACCGGAGCCCCCACTTCCGCTGTGCCCGGTGCGAATTCGCAGCTTCCGGGGGCCGGTTCGCCGGGCGGCGCGTTCACGCTGCCCGGTGCCGCCGCGGCGCCGTCGAACCCGATCTCGCTGACCACCATTCCGGCCGCGCAGACTGCTCCGGTCGCGCCCGCCGCCGTCACCCCGGTCTCGACGCCGGTCGCCGCACCCGTGGTGCCGGTGGCCGCCGCGCCCGTCGCGGTCGCGCCGGTGTCCATGGCGCAGCCGGTCGCGGTGACGCCGTTGCAGACCACCATCCAGCCCGATGCCGCCAACCAGCCGATCGCGAATCTGCTGTCGACACATGGCGGTCCGTCGCCGCTGACCGCGCCCGCGGCCGTGGCCCCCGCACTGTTCGATCATGGTCGCCAGCCGGTGCTGGCCAGTGCTGAGCCCACCGCGCCCGTGCATCCGTCGCCGCTGACCGACAAGCCGGTCCAGCCGGCCGCCACGCCGGCACCCGCTCCGCACGTCAGCGTGCCGGCCAAGACCGATCCGGCGCCGGTGCTGACCACCGTGCCGCCGATTCCGACCACCAAGATCCCGGGCCTGGACCCCGATCTCACCAAGGGCGGCAGCACCCCGGTGGTGACTCCGCCGGTGACCTCGGGTGGCGACACCGACGTCACCGTCAAGCCGCAGAAGCCGGTTGACGATTCCGGCACTCACGGCAGCACGCCGACCGTCACGGTGCCGACCGACGAGCCCTTGCCGACTCATCAGCCGACCGTCACCAACCAGCCGCACCCCACCGCCCCGACGGCGCAGCCGACCGTGCCGACCGTGCCCGATCACAGTGGGCAGCCCAGTGTTTCGGTCGCGCCCGTGCCGACCGTCGCCCCGGCGCCGACCGTGCAGCAGCCGATCACCACGCCGCCGCACATCGACCCGCCGCAGCCGGTGAAACCCATAGCGGACCAGTTCGATTCGGGTAACCACGTGCTGCCGATCGCCGATGACTCCGCGCTGCACCCGCTTTCGGTGCACGCCGGCGGTCTGCTGGTGCACGATGCCGGGCTGTTCTCCGGCCTCGGTCCCGATGCCTCGTTCGTCGACGCCCACTCCCCGGTGCAGGGTCCGGGCGATCACATGCTGCTGCTGTGAGCGCCGCCGGTCATCAGGTAGCGGTGAAGAATCCCGATGCGCTGGGTCCGCTGGTCGATCTGCTCGACCGGCTGCTCGAATTGACCCACGCCTCCGGCCGGCTCGATCTGTCCGGGCGGCTGGGCATCGCGCGTGCGCGCCTGGCCGACCCGCGGGTGCGGCTGGTCGTGGTGGGCGAATCCAAGAGCGGGATGAGCACGCTGGTCAACAGCCTGGTCGGGGCCGCGGTGAGCGCCACCGAGGGCCAGGCCAGCGTCCCCGTGATCGCCGAGTACGGTCCGCAGCCCAGCGCCACCCTGGTGAAGGCGAGCCCGGGCGGCACCGCCCAGCGCACCGCCGTGGATCCGCAGGCGGCGCTGGCCGAGCTGGATTCCGGTGACGTCATCCGGGCCGAGTTCACCCAGCCCAGCCCGCTGCTGGCGGAGGGCTTCGTGGTGCTGGACGCGCCCGGCGCGCCCGCCGAGGCGCCGGCCACCTGGTCGCTGATCGCCGCCGCGGACGCGGTGCTGTACGTGGCCGATGCCCGGGCGCCGTTCACCCCGGCGCAGATCGAGCAGCTGCAGCGGATTCAGCAGGTGTGCCCGACGGTCGTCTGCGTGCTCAACAAGATCGACCAGTATCCGCAGTGGCCGCAGGTGCAGCAGCACGACCGGCAGCTGCTCGACGACGCCGGGCTGGCCTTCGCGGTGGCCCCGGCCTCGGCGCGGCTGCACGAGCACGCCGCCGCCTCGGGGGACACGCAGCTGGACCTGGAATCCGGTGTGCCGCAACTGCTCGACCATCTGCGCTCCTATGTGCTGGGCCGCGCGGACGCCGTCGCGGTGGAGGCCGCGGTGCGCGACATCCGGCTCATCACCGACCATCTGTCGCTGGCCCTGCGCAGTGAGGCCGAGACGCTGCGGGATCCGCGCCGGCTGACCGTCATCACCGAGCAGCTGCGCCGCACCCGCGAGGAGGCCGAGCAGCTCCGCCAGCGCTCGGCCAACTGGCAGGTTACCCTGGCCGACGGCGCGGGCGAGCTGATGGCCGACACCGAACACGATCTGCGGCACCGGCTGCGCAGCCTGATCCGCGACGCCGAGGCCGACATCATGAAGGGCGATCCGGTCCGGCGCTGGGCGGATTTCGGCGCGGATCTGGACGCCAGGATCTGTGAGGCGGTGGAGGAGAACTTCGTCATCGCCCACTACCGGTCGGTGGAGCTGGCCGAGCAGGTGGCGGCGAAGTTCCCCGACAGCGGCATCCCCACCCCCGATCTCAAGCTCGACAATCCGGGCGATGTCGGCGCGGTGCTGGAACCCGTTGCCGCGCTGGACAATCTGGACAGCGCCAAGCACGGCATCACCCAGCAGGTGCTGACCGCCCTGCGCGGCTCCTACGGGGGCCTGCTCATGGTCGGCCTGATCACCAGCCTGCTGCACATGTCGCTGGTGAACTGGTACTCCGGCGGCGCGGCCGTGCTGCTGGGTGTGAACGCACTGTGGGACGACCGCAAGGCTCGCCGCCAGCGCCGCCAGGCCGAGGCCAAGATGGCGGTGGCCCGGCTCATGGACGATGTGATCTTCCAGGTGAGCAAGGAGTCCCGCTACCGGCTGCGCGCGGTGCAGCGCAGCCTGCGCGATCACTTCACCGAGATCGCCACGGCCACACTGCGTTCGGTGGATGCCTCGCTGCGCGCCGCCGAGGAGGCGGCCACCGTGCACTCGGGTGCGGGGCGGGAGGCGCGGCTGACCGAGATCGAGCGCTCGCTGGTCCGGTTGCGCGATATCCGCGAGCACGCCGACGCGATCGGCGAGAACCCCTCGTACTGACGAGAACCCCTGGTAACGAAAGGAATCGGCCGCGAGAGCGGCCGATTCCTTTTCCCGGTTGCCTTTTCAGTGCTTCCCGTTTGTCTTGTCAGCGCCCCGGGTGCGCCGGATGGAACTGGCCCACGTGATGGGATTCCTCGGCCCGGATCACGTGCATGACCGCGTTGATCAAGGCCAGGTGGGTGAAGGCCTGCGGGAAGTTGCCCAGGTGCCGTCCGGTCCGCGAGTCGATCTCCTCGGCGTACAGCTTGAGCGGGCTGGCATAGCCGAGCAGCCGCTCGCACAGCTGCCGGGCGCGGTGCAGCTCACCGATTTCCACCAGCGCCGACACCAGCCAGAACGAGCAGATGGTGAACGAACCCTCCTCGCCGGACAGGCCGTCGTCGGTGGTCTCGGTGCGGTAGCGCAGCACCAGGCCGTTCTCGGTCAGGTCGTCGGCGATGGCCAGCACGGTGGCCCGCACCCGGTGATCGGTGGGCGGCAGGAAGCGGAGCAGCACCACCAGCAACAGTGAGGCATCCAAGGTGTCGCTGCCGTAGCTCTGGGTGAACACGCCGTCGGAGTTGACACCGTTGTCGAGGATGTCGGCGCGGATCTCCTCGCCGATCTCGTGCCACTTCCGGGCATAGTCGAATTCCCCGTGCAGCTCCGCCAGTTTCGCGCCGCGGTCCAGCGCCACCCAGCACATGACCTTCGAGGAGGTGAAGTGCTGCGGCTCGCCACGGACCTCCCAGATACCGCGATCGGGGCTGCGCCAGTTCTCGATTGCCGCCTGCACCTGTCGTTCGAGCATGGGCCACAACGTTTCCGGCACCTGCTGACGCGACTTCACGTGCAGGTATACGGAATCCAGGATGGTGCCCCAGATGTCGTGCTGGTCCTGGTTGTAGGCGCCGTTGCCGATGCGCACCGGTCGCGCCCCGTCGTACCCGGACAGGTGGGGGAGTTCGGACTCGGTGATCTGGCGTTCCCCGCCGATGCCGTAGAGCACCTGCAGTGACACCGGTTTGCCGTTGTCGTCGGTGGCGACGTCGTGCAGGAAGGCGAAGAAGTCGTCGGCCTCCCGATCCAGGCCGAGGGTGTACAGACCCCAGAGGGCGAAGGTGGAGTCGCGCACCCAGGTGTAGCGGTAGTCCCAGTTGCGTTCGCCGCCGGGGGTTTCCGGCAGCGAGGTGGTGGCCGCCGCCAGCAGCGCGCCGGTGGGCGCGTAGGTGAGGCCCTTCAGGGTCAGCGCGCTGCGCTGCAGGTAGCCGCGCCACGGGTGATCGGGGAAGCGCCCCAGCGTGATCCACTGCCGCCAGCACTCGGTGGTCTGCCACATCTTCTCCGCCGCCTCGGCGAAGGTGCGCGGCGGCGGCAGGTCCGACCAGGACAGGGCCACGAACACCTCGTCGCCCTCCTTCATGCGGGTGCGGGCGCGGGCCTCGCGGCCCTCGATCCCCAGCCGCAGATCCGTGGTCAGCGTGAGGCTCGGTGCGCCCTCGATATCGCAGGTGGCACTGGCCCTTTCGTACACGTCGCCGCTGTAGTGCCAGGTGGCCGGGCCACGGTGGTAGTCGAAGGCGGGTTCACAGCTCATCTCCAGCTCGACCACGCCGTTCACGCACTTCACCGTGCGCAGCAGCATGTGCTCGGCGTCCCAGTCCATGGGCGTGCGCTTGTGGCTGCGACTGCGGGACCGGTTGTTGTGCCACGGACCCAGCACCAGCGCGTCACGCACGATGAGCCAGCCGGTCTCGGTCTGCCAGGTGGTCTCCACGATCAGCCCGCCCGGCAGATACCGGCGGGCGGCCGGCACCTTGCGGCCGTAGGGGCCGATGCGGAAGTGGCCCGCGCTGCGGTCCAGCATGGCCCCGAAGAGGCTCGGGGAGTCCGGCCGCGGGATGCACATCCACTCCACCGAGCCATTGCGGGCGATCAGGCAGTTGGTCTCGCAGTCGGACAGGAAGGCGTAGTCGTCGATGGGCGGAAACACGGAATGATGCATCCCACCCGTCCCGGTGGGCAGGAAGGCGTCCGCCAGGCTGGGGTCCGCAGGCGAGAGCGGGTCGCGCGGGGCGTCCACCTCGGACGGATCGTCGAAGTCCTCGTTGGGATCGATGCCTGTCTCGCTGCCGAGCGGACGGTCGGCGGATTCCGGTTCGTCGTACGCATCCATACCACCATGATCGGTCTGAACGGCCCGAATCGTCCACCGCTGACCAGTCGGCCTAGGCTGGGGTCGTGCATGCGATTGCAGGATGGTGGGACGGCGTCGAACTCTGGGTGGCCGGCCTGCCCTTCGTTCCCCAGTTCGCGGTGGTGCTGGCCGCCATGGTGCCGGTCTGCCTGGCCATCGCCTACCTGCTCGACCGGGCGCTGCGGGTGGTGCTGCACGTGCTCGGCCGTGATCGGATCGCCGCCCGGGAAGCCGCGATCCCCGCCACGCCGTCGCGCCGCATCCGGAAGGAAGCCGCCTGAGATGCCTCGCTCTCGTGTCCAGCTCGCCCTGATCGCACTTCTTGTTCTCGTAGTCGTCGCCTGGTTGTTCACTCGCTGAGCGAGTTTCGGTACCACTCGGGCGAATTCTCGGCGTACTGTGCAGACCCATGTCAACCGATGAAGGCCTGGAACTGGTGCTGTCCGAAGAAGACTTCGAGGACGAGCCCCGTCTGATCGCCACCCACTTCTGCGGCCCCGACGAGGCCATCGACATGGTGAAGGCCGCCCAGCTGCTGGGTCTGGGCGTGCGCCTCACCAACCGCATCCGTCCCGACGAGGAGGATGCCGAGACCGCCACCGAGGAGTGGATCCTCGACATCCTCGAGACCCCGCCCGTGGTCGAGGGCGACGAGTAACCCCGCGGGTTACCGAGCTTCGACTCGAATGGGGGTGCGGGCGCTCGGCCCCGCACCCCTATTTCCTTGTCAGTCGTCGGATCCGCGGATTCGCTTGCCCAGCTTCGACAGTGTGTCGCTGACTTCCTGACCCACCGTGCCGACCGCGGCCCCGACATCGCGGCCGAGGTTGCGCACGGTGCGGATCAGCGGGTCCTCGGACTGGTCGAAGTTCTCCCGGTAGGACCGGGCGGCGTGTTTGATCTCCTCGCCGATGCGGGCGTTCTTGTCCTGGTCCCGGCGCGGGTACTGGCCGTCGAGAATCCGGTCGTAGTCGCCGCTCGCGATCCAGCGGCGCAGTTCGGCGGCCCGCAGCACCGAGAACGGATGGGTCTGCAGCTCCAGATTGAGGAGTTTGAGCACACCGTCGCGCAGGTCGCCGGCCCGGTCGTAGTCATCGGCCTGGGCCAGGAAGGCGGCATGGCTCATCTGGTCCACCCGCGATCCGCCCGCCAGCTTCATGTGCACCCGGACCGACGCCTCCACGTCCTGTCCGACCAGCAGCCCGGCCCGGTCGCCGGACAGTTCGGATTTGCGGCTCCACTCCAGCAGTGCCGCCACGATGGCGCGTAAAGCCCAGCCGCCCACCGGCATCCAGCCGACATTGGCCGCCAGCCGCATCAGGTGCATGAGCATGGTCCGGTAGACCGCGTGCCCCGACAGGGCGTGCCCGAGTTCGTGGCCGACCACGAACCGCAGTTCCTCGTGATCGAGCAGATCCAGCAGCCCGGTGGTCAGCACGATGAACGGCCGGTCCATGCCGATGGTGAAGGCATTGGCCTCCGGCTGCTGCAAGACGAACATCTCCGGCGTGCGCTGCGCGTCGAGGATCTTCACCGCGTCCTGGCGCAGCTGATGGATGTTCTTGAACTGCCGCTCGTCGACCCGTACGGCGGTCGCCAGGTACATGAGCCGGTGCTGCCGCTCCTGCAACAACCCGGACAGCGTGCGCAGCAGGGTGTCGAATCCACTCAGCTGCCGCAGCCCGACCAGTGCGGTGCGGTCGGCGGGATGCTCCCAGGCGCGAGTGGAGATGCCGGGGAACTCCCGGCGGAGACGAGCGGGTGTGGTCATCGATCCCCCATGTGTTTTCAGCAGGCGACGCGGTATCGGGCCGCTCGATACAGTCTGCCGCGTCCGTCCAGGGTTGTGCTCGAGCCGATTCCAACCGCCGTCCGAAATTCGCCACCTGACGTGCTGCTCTGCTAAAGTCGCCGGGTGTCTCTGAGTGTTGTGCCCCAGGTCCGCCATGAATTGGCGTTGATCGCTGTGGGTTGCCTCGCGGTCGCGGACATTCACTGTCGCTGATGGCCGATCGGGCACTGCTGCACGTCTGAGTAGACTTGGCGCGCGCATTTTTCGCAGTTCGTGTTCGTCCCCCGGCGGCCCTCGGGCCGGAGCGCCACCGTCGCGGCATCCCACGCGACGGGTCTACGGCAGTACGTTCATTCCCGCCGGTCGACGTCTCACCGGCGGGTGCCCCGAAAGGTCCACGCCGATGTCGCGCAATATTCGTCTCTCCCGCCGATCTACCTTCGCCGTCGCCCTCACCGCGGTCGCGGCCACCGTGCTCACCGCCTGCAGCGGCGGCGCGAGCGACACCAAGGACAGCGGTCCGGCCAGCGGAGGCGGCGGCAATATCAACCTCTACGCCTACTCGGTGGCGAAGGCCGCCTACGACAAGGTGATTCCGGTCTTCAACAAGACCGACGCCGGCAAGGGCACCCAGTTCCAGGCCTCCTACGGTCCCTCCGGTGATCAGTCCCGCAAGGTGAAGGACGGCGCCGAGGCCGATGTGGTGAGCTTCTCCGTCGAGCCCGACATCACCCGCCTGGTGGACTCCGGTCAGATCGACGCGGGCTGGAACTCCGACGCCAACAAGGGTGTTCCGTTCGGTTCGGTGGTGGCCATCGCGGTCCGCAAGGGCAATCCGAAGGGCATCAAGAACTGGGACGACCTGCTCAAGCCGGGCATCGAGGTGGTCACCCCCAACCCGTTCAGCTCGGGCTCGGCCAAGTGGAACCTGCTGGCCCCGTACGCCGCCAAGAGCGAGGGCGGCAAGAACCCGCAGGCCGGTCTGGACTACCTGAGCCAGCTGCTCACCCACGTGCACGTGCAGCCGAAGTCGGGCCGCGAGGCCACCGACGCCTTCCTGCAGGGCACCGGTGACGTGCTGATCAGCTACGAGAACGAGGCCATCTTCTCCGAGACCAAGGGCGATCCGATCGAGCACATCGTGCCCGACACCACCTTCCGGATCGACAACCCGGTCGCGGTGCTGAAGAACGCCAAGAACCTCAAGCAGGCCATCGCCTTCCGCGACTTCCTCTACACCAAGGACGCGCAGCAGGCGTTCGCCGAGGCGGGCTTCCGCCCGGTCGATCCGCAGGTGCGCGCGGACCACGCCAAGGACTTCCCGACCCCGCAGAAGCTGTACACCGTCGACGATCTGGGTGGCTGGAAGACCGTGGACAAGGAACTGTTCACGCCGAACACCGGCACGGTGGCCCAGATCTACGACAAGGCCACCAAGTAGCCGGGTGACCTGCGACACAAGCGATACTCGAAACCGTGAGTGACAGCAGTTCGAACGCCGGGATCGATCATGATCCCGGCGTTTCGGTAGACGACACCCCGCGTAAGGCGGCGGGTCCGGGCCGGATCCGTTCCTGGTTCCGGGTCAGCGGGTCGGTGGGCCCGCTCGGCATCGGCACCTCCGTGCTGTGGCTCAGCATCATCGTGCTGCTGCCGCTGGCCGCGCTGACCGTCAAGTCCTTCGAGGACGGCTGGTCCGGGTTCTGGGACGCGGTCACCGCTCCCGGCGCGCTGGACGCGCTGAAGGTGACCGTCTTCGTGTCGATCGTCGTGACGCTGATCAATGTGGTGATGGGCACGCTCATCGCCTGGGTGCTGGTGCGGGACGAGTTCCCGGGCAAGGGTTTCGTGAACGGGCTCATCGACCTGCCGTTCGCCCTGCCCACCATCGTGGCCAGCATCGTGCTGCTGGCGCTGTACGGGCCGCAGTCGCCGTTCGACATCCACCTCAACGCGACCCAGCCGGGTCTGGTGGTGGCGCTGGCGTTCGTGACGCTGCCGTTCGTGGTGCGGTCGGTGCAGCCGGTACTGATCGAGGCCGACAGGGATGTGGAGCAGGCGGCCGCGTCGCTGGGCGCGGACAACTGGACCACCTTCCGGACCATCATCCTGCCGACGCTGGCGCCCGCCATCGTGAGCGGCTCGGGCCTGGCGTTCGCGCGCGCCATCGGCGAGTACGGGTCGGTGGTGCTGATCGGCGGCGGCATCCCGAAGAAGACGCAGATGGCCTCGCAGTACATCCAGCAGCAGATCGAGGTGGACCGCCCGGTGAACGCCGCCGCGGTCTCCGTGGCGCTGCTGGCCATCTCGCTGGTCACCCTGTTCGCCCTGCGGGTCACCTCGGACCGCTTGGCGCGCAAGGAACGGGAGGCGTAGATGAAACTCGGCTTCTGGACCAAGATCTCGCTGCGCACGGTGGCGCTGGCGTATCTGTTCGTGCTGCTGCTGGTGCCGCTGGGCATCATCCTGTGGCGCACCTTCGAGCGCGGTTTCGGCGCGTTCTTCGACTCGATCTCCACACCCGCGGCGATCTCGGCGTTCAACCTGACCCTGACGATCGTGGCGATCGTGGTGCCGGTGAACGTGATCTTCGGTGTGATCATCGCGCTCGCCCTGGTGCGCGGGAAGTTCCCGGGCCGCAATCTGCTGCAGGCCGTGGTGGATCTGCCGATGGCGACTTCGCCGGTGGTGGTGGGTGTTTCGCTGATCCTGCTGTGGGGCGCCAACGGCTGGTTCGGCGGGCTGGACCACCACGGTTTGAAGATCATCTTCAATCTGCCGGGCATGGTGATCGCCACCATCTTCGTGACGCTGCCCTTCGTGGTGCGCGAGGTGGAGCCGGTGCTGCACGAGATCGGCGACGATCAGGAGCAGGCCGCGGCCACCCTGGGCGCGTCGGGCTGGCAGACGTTCTGGCGCATCACGCTGCCGGCCATCCGCTGGGGTCTGACCTACGGCATCGTGCTGACCGTAGCGCGGGCGCTGGGTGAATTCGGCGCGGTGATCATGGTGTCCACGGGCCTGCCCGGAAAGTCACAGACGCTCACCCTGCTGGTGAACGGGCGATACGTGAACGATCACAACACCTTCGGCGCGTACTGTGCGGCGACGCTGCTCATGGGCATCGCCCTCGTCGTCCTTCTGCTCATGACCCTCCTCGAACGCAAGCGGGGCACTGCCAAATGATCACCGTGACCAATGCGAACAAGCGTTACGGCACCTTCGCCGCTCTCGACGATGTCAGCATCGACATCCCGTCGGGGGAGCTGACCGCGCTGCTGGGCCCGTCCGGTTCGGGCAAGTCGACGCTGCTGCGCTCGATCGCGGGACTGGAGACGCTCGACAACGGCCTGGTCACCATCGCGGGCCGCGACGTCACCAATGTGTCGCCGCAGAAGCGCGATATCGGTTTCGTCTTCCAGCATTACGCCGCGTTCAAGCACATGACCGTGCGCGACAATGTGGCCTTCGGGCTCAAGATCCGCAAGCGGCCCAAGGCCGAGATCAAGAAGAAGGTCGACGACCTGCTCGAGATCGTCGGCCTGGACGGCTTCCAGCACCGGTATCCGGCGCAGCTGTCGGGTGGTCAGCGCCAGCGCATGGCCCTGGCCCGGGCGCTCGCGGTGGACCCGCAGGTGCTGCTGCTGGACGAGCCGTTCGGCGCGCTGGACGCGAAAGTCCGTGCGGACCTGCGCACCTGGCTGCGGCGGCTGCACGAGGAGGTGCACGTCACCACCGTGCTGGTCACCCACGACCAGGAGGAGGCCCTGGATGTGGCCGACCGCATCGCGGTCATGAACAAGGGCCGCATCGAGCAGGTCGGCACTCCGGAGGACGTATACGACCGGCCCGCCAATGAATTCGTCATGTCCTTCCTGGGCGCGGTGGCCAAGCTGAACGGGCATCTGGTGCGGCCGCACGATATTCGCGTCGGCCGGGATCCGAGCATGGCGCTGGCCGCGCACGAGGGCACCGCGCAATCCGCCGGTGTCACCCGCGCGACGGTGGAGCGGGTCGTGCAGCTCGGGTTCGAGGTGCGGGTGGAGCTGCGCAACGCGGCCACCGGTGATCTGTTCACCGCGCAGGTGACGCGTGGTGACGCCGCCGCTCTGCACCTGGCGGAGGGCGAGACCGTGTACGCCCGCGCCACCCGGATCCCGGAGCTTCCGGTCTCGTAAGTTAGTTCCGTTTAAGCGATTTCGGTGAGAAGTCACGACACGCCCAATTTGATCCACCGATTGGCGAGTTGCCCCGACGCAGGTACGCCGGGTCTCGTGCTGAAGTAGCGTGAGCCTCGAAACGTGCAGGTCCAAAGGGGAAACAGTGGACGGGACGAGTGCGGGTGGAAAACGGGCCGGGATAATCGGGGCCGGTATCGCGGGGCTGGTCACCGCGAAAGTGCTGCGGGACGACGGATTCGAGGTCGTCATCTTCGAAAAGGAGGGCGCAGCGGGCGGGGTGTGGATCGAGGCACGGACCTATCCGGGCCTGCGCACCAACAACTCCCGCGATACCTACGCCTACTCCGATCACCCGTATCCGGAGTCGGCCGAGGTGTTTCCGACGGCCGCGCAGGTGCGGGACTACCTGGCGTCCTATGTGGAGCGCTTCGGGTTGTCGCCCCTGTTGCGGTTGTCGACCGAGGTGATCCGGGTGTCCGAGGTGGACGCGGGCTTCGAGCTGAAGATCTGCGGCCCGGACGGGGTCGAGGAGCTGCGGTTCGACTTCGTGGTGGTGTGCGCGGGTGTGTTCTCCACCCCGCAGCTCCCGGTCATCGAGGGCGAGGACGAGTTCGAGGGCGTGCGGCTGCATTCCAGCCGGGCCACCGATCCGAGGCTGTTCGCCGGCCGGCGGGTGGTGGTGGTCGGGGCCGGGAAGTCGGCGCTGGACTGCGCGGCCTGGGCGGGGGAGCACGCGCGGCAGTGCACGCTGGTGTTCCGCCGGGCCCATCCGATGCTGCCGCGGTTTCTGCCGGGCGGGGTGCCCTCGGACCGGATCATCCTGAATCGCAGCACCGAAGCGTTCTTCCGCTATCACCGGCAGACCCTGATCGAGCGGTTCCTGCACGGGCCGGGCAAGAAGTTCGCCGAACGGTATTGGCGGGCGGTCTCGGCCTCGATGCGGTTGCTGCTGCGGTCGCCGAAGGTCATGGTGCCGGACGCGCCGCTGCCGGCGGGGATCGAGAATCTGGGTGTCAGCGACGAGTTCTTCCGGATGGCCCGGCGCGGGCGAATCGCCTTGCGGCGCGACACCATCGCGGCCTTCCCCGGCGGCACCGTGGTCCAACTGGCCGGGGGTGATCGGCTCGACGCCGATGTCGTCGTCTTCGCCACCGGCTGGCGGCAGGAGCTGGAATTCCTGTCGCCCGAGCTGGCCAAGACCATCCGGGTCGAGGGCCGGTTCCAGCTCTACCGGCACATTCTGCCGCCGACGCTGCCGCGGCTCGGCTTCATCGGATACGGCTCCTCCGCCGCCTGCCAGCTCACCGCGGAGGTGTCCGCGCACTGGCTGTCCCAGCATTTCCTGGGTGAGCTCGCCCTGCCGGGCGTCGACGGCATGCACAGGGAGATAGCGCGTGTCGGGACGTGGCTGGGCGAGGTCATGCCGGAACGGCCCGAGGGCTACTACCTCGGCCCGTACCTGACGCACCACATCGACGAGCTGATGGGCGACATGGGTCTGCCCACCCGGCGCACCGACAACTTCGTCACCGAATACTTCGACACCCTGCTACCCGGCCGGTACGCCGATCTCACCGAGGAACGCCTGCGGGCCCGGGTGTCCGGGTCGCGGCGTCGCCGGTATGTGAGCGCCGGCGGTTCCCTCGGCGGAGTCGCGGCGCTCACCATGGCCTATGCCTGCTACCGGAGGATCCGGGGCTGGTGGGCGTAGCGGTGCCGATTCACAGCGTGGAGTCCTTTCAGCGCAGGGTCCGCACCCAGCGCCGGGTATCGGCCGGGTCGATGACGTCGTCGAGTTCGAGAACCGTTGCGGCGGTGAGGGCCTTGCCGCTGTCGTAGGCCGCCTGGACCAGTGCGTCGAAGGCGGCCTGCCGCTGCACCGGATCCTCGATGGCGGCCAGCTCCTTGGCGAAGCCCAGGCGGACCGCGCCCTCCAGGCCCATGCCGCCGATCTCGCCGGTGGGCCAGGCGATCACGAAGCGGGGTGCGCGGAAGGAGCCCGCCGCCATGGCCTGTGCGCCCAGGCCGTAGCCCTTGCGCAGGATGACGGTGCCGAAGGGCACGTCGAGGGCGGCGGCGTCGATGAACAGGCGGCTGAACTTGGTGACGGTGGCGTGCTCCTCGGCCTCCGGGCCGACCATGAAACCCGGTGTGTCGCACAGGGACACGATGGGCAGGCCGTGAGCGCCGCAGAGCTGGAGGAAGGCGGACAGCTTGTCGGCCGCCGGTGCGTCGATGGCGCCGCCCAGGTGGTGGCAGTCGTTGGCGATGAGGCCGAAGGGGCGGCCCTCGACCCGGACGAGGGCGGTGACGATGCCGACGCCCCAGTCCCGGCGCAGTTCCAGCACCGAACCGACATCCACGATGGCATCGATGGCGGCGCGAATGTCGAAGGCGCGCAGCCGGTTCTCGGGCACCACGTGCCGGGCCACGCGGGGGTCGGGCGCTTCCCACTCCGCGTCCGCCCCTTGGAAGTACGACAGGTAGCGGCGGGCGAGGTCGACCGCCTCGGCCTCGTCGGCGGCGACGATGTGGACCACGCCATTGCGGCGCTGCACCTCGATCGGGCCGATGTCCTCGGGCGCGTACACGCCCAGTCCGCCGCCCTCGATCATGGCGGGCCCGCCCATGCCGATATTGGCGTCGGGGGTGGCGATTACGACATCGCACATGCCCAGCAGGGCGGCATTGCCGGCGAAGCAGCGGCCGGAGGCGATGCCGATGAGCGGTACGGTGCCCGACAGCGCGCCCATGGCGCGGAAGGTGGTGACGTCCAGGCCGGAGACGCCGCCGTGGTCGGTGTCGCCGGGCCGGCCGCCGCCGCCCTCGGTGAAGAAGACCACCGGAAGCCGTTGCTCGCGAGCCAGTTCCAGCATGCGGTCGGTCTTGGCGTGATTGCGCATGCCCTGGGTGCCGGCGAGCACGGTGTAGTCGTAGGACATGACGAGCGCGCGGGTGCGGTCCGGGCCGAAGCGGCCGGCATTGATGGTCGCCACGCCCGCGATCAAGCCGTCGGCGGGGGTGCCGGCGATCAGGTCCTCGAGGCTGCGGCGGCTGCGCTGGGCGGCGACCGCCAGCGCGCCGTATTCGACGAAGCTGTCGGAGTCGACCAGGTCGGTGATGTTCTCGCGGGCGGTGCGGCGGCCGAGCCGATGCCGCTTGGCGACCGCGGTCTCGCGCCGGGCGTCGAGGGTGATGTCGTGGCGGTCCAGCACCTCGGCGAGGTCGGCACGCACCGAATCCAGGTCCACCACGGTCGATTCCGCGGCCGGACCGTCGTGATCGGCGGCCACCCAGGTGACCAGGATGGCGTGCGGGTCGACCACGTCACCCGGTACGACCGCGTGCCGCAGCACCCGCAGCGGTTCGGTCGCGCGCAGCACGTGCTGCATCTTCATGGCCTCCAGGACCGCGACCTCGGCTCCGGCGGCGAGAACCGTTCCGGGCTCGGAGAGTGAGACGACGGTGGCGCCCATCGGGGAGCGCAGGGCCTGTTCGTTCTCGTCCAGATCGAGCTCGGCGGCAGCGGCCTGCCGTACCGGCTGCGGCCCGGTCGGATCCTCGAAACCCTCTGCCCGGGAGCGCAGGTCGTCGAGGCGCTGCTCGAACCAGGCCGTGCTCACCGGGCCCGCGTCGCCGAGTTCGGTCAGCACGGCGCGCAGCAGGTGCAGGTTGGTGTCGACGCCGCCGATCACGGTCTCGGCCAGCGCGTCCGAACACCGTCGCAGCGCGGCGCGGTACGACGGCGCGGACGCGATGATCTTCGCGAGCAGCGAATCGAATTGCACCCCTTGCCGCATTCCCACCTGGGCGGCGGTGTCGACCCGCACGCCCGTGCCGGTCGGGGCGTCGAAGCGGCTGATCACGCCGGTGCTGGGCAGCACTGCGCCGTCGGCCGCGAGCAGTTCGGCATTGACCCGCGCCTGCACGGCGTAGCCGCGGGTCTCGTTCTTGGGCAGGTCGATTTCGGCCAGCGTGCGGCCCTGTGCCAGGTCCAGTTGCAGCGCGACCAGATCCACGCCGGTCACCGCCTCGGTCACGGTGTGCTCGACCTGCAGGCGCGGATTCACCTCCAGGAACCAGACATTCGTGCCGTCGACCAGGAACTCCACGGTGATGACGCCCCGGCAGCCCACCGCCTCGGCGATCAGCACCGCCTCCCGGTGCACTCGATCCCGCACGGCCGCGGGCAGTTCCGGCGCGGGCGCGATCTCGATGAGCTTCTGCCGCCGCCGCTGCACGCTGCAATCGCGGTCGCCCAGCGCCACCGCGCCGAGCCCGTCGGCCACGACCTGCACCTCGATGTGCCGCGCCCGGTCGACCAGGGCTTCGGCGTAGACGCTGTCGTCGCCGAATCCGGCGCGGGCCTCGCCCCGGCAGCGTTCGACGGCCTCCGCCAGCAGCGCCGCCTCGGTCACGGGCCGCATGCCGCGGCCGCCGCCGCCCGCCGCGGCCTTCACCATGATGCCGCCGGGATGTTCGGCGAGCAGCGCGGCGATCTCGTCCGTTCCGGCTCCGGCCCGGGTCGCGGGCAGCACGGCCGCCCCGGCCCGCGCGGCCGCGTCGCGCGCCGCGATCTTGTCCCCGAAGATCCGCAGCACATCCGGTGCGGGCCCGACGAAGGTCAGCCCCGCGGTCGCGCAGGCCGCCGCGAACTCCGCACTCTCGCTGAGGAATCCATACCCCGGGTGCACGAGCGCGCCCGGTCCGCAGGCGGCCGCGGCCCGCACCACGGATTCGACATCGAGGTATCCCGCCGCACCGCTGCCCGGCAGTACGATCGCCCGGTCGGCCAGCCGGACCGCCAGACTTCCGGTGTCCTCGGCGGTGTGCAGTACCTCCGTCACATATCCGAGTTCCCGGGCCGTCCGCACCACCCGGACCGCGACCTCACCACGATTCGCCACCACAATTCGCACGCCGCCAGGCTCCACAACTCGCACGCCGCCAGGCTATGGCACGAATCACCCGGAACGGTCAGAACTTCGTGACGTAGCAGTCGTAGTCGCGTTGTTCGACGATCAATCCGTCCCGGATGGTGAGAAAGGTGGCGATCTCCGCCCGCAGCTCCGAACCCGCGGCGAGCGCGCCGACCGGCACGGCCAGTACCCCGATCCAGGTGACCTCCAGGGCCACCTGATCGCCGGTGGAGACGGCGTGGTGAAACTCGAACCGCTGCCGGCGAATCACCTGCTGCCCGCGTTCGGCCGAGGCCAGGATCTCGTCCAGATTCCGGGTCGCACCCTGCGGGACCAGCGCGTTCGGCAGCTCCCGCTGCACGACGTCCGGGTGGAAGTAGGCGGCCAGAGCCGCTCCGGTGGCGCCGGCCGCGTCGGCTCGGTGATAACGGACGGCCAGCTCGATATTCGGATGGTCGGGCATATCACTCACCGGGCCAGTCGAACACGGCGGCCAATGCGGCGCGGGCTATGTTCGGGGCATGCATTGGGATCAGATGACGGCCACGCCGGGTGCGCTGCGGACGGCCGCGGCGCGGCTGCGGCGCGGGGTGGGGCAGCTGGAAATCCTGGCGGCCATCATCGAGGCGGCGGACGGGCCGTGGCTGGGGGCCATGGATTCCGATGGGCGGGGGACCGCCGAGCTGCGCATGCACCTGGCGGGGAAGTACCGGTTCACGGCGGTGGTGACCAGCGCCGGAAAACTGTCCCTGGCGGAACTGAATTCGCCCGGGCGCGGGAAGCGGGCGGAGCTGGTGCTGTCCACCAAGGCCGCCCAGCGCAAGGGCTGGGACGCGCCCAAGGACATGCCCAAGCCGCAGGAGTGGGTGGACTACGTGGTCGGGTGGGTCCGGGCCGCCAGCGCCGCCGTCGGCCGGCGGGACGTGGTGGAGTGGCTGCTCAGGGGCGCCGACCAGCGGCTGGCCGCCATGAACGACAGCGTCGAGACCATGCGGGCCGCCCTCGCCGAACGCGAGCAGATGCGGGATGAGCTGGCGGCCGAGGTCGCGGAGCTGCGGGCGGAGCTCGAGGCGGAATCAGCCCTCGCCGGCAAGCGCGTCGTCGTCGGCGACGTAGCGCCAGACGGGGAGGAGGGCGTGGTCGTCGAGGGGGTCGCCGGCGAGATGGGCGGTGGCGCGGAGGCGGGCGGTGACCTCGCCGGCGTCGAGGCCGGAGCCGATCAGGACCAGGTTGCTGACCCGGGGTTCGTGGCGGGTCCAGGCGGTGGGCTCGATGGTGATGTGGCGGCCGACCATGTGCAGCACGAACTTTCGCGGGTCGTCGGGGACGGCGAAGGCCAGCACGCCCTTGGCGCGGAACAGGCCGGCGGGCGGATCCTCCAGTAGCGCAATGAGTTCGCGCGGATTCAGGTCCGTGTCGGAGGTGAAGGAGACGCTGTCGTAGGCGTCGTGCAGGTGCCGATGGTCGCGGCAGTCCCCGCCGTGTTCATGGCGGTGGTCTCCGTGCTGGCGGTGGTCTCCGTGCGCGTCATCGGTGTGCTCATCGAGCAGTAGCTCGTCGAAGCTGAGCTGTTCACCGATGCGCGGCCGGCTCGGTTCGCGGGTGGGGACGTCGAACAGCAGGCCCGGGTCGACGCGCCCGTGGCTGGTCGGATACACCGGGACCTGACCGACCAGGCGGGTGATCTCGGACCGCAGCAGCTCCAGCGCGGCCGGCTCGACGCGGTCGGCCTTGTTGAGCACCACCAGATCCGCCATGCGCAGATGCGTCGCGAGTTCCGGGTGCAGTTCCCGGCTCGCGGGGAAGTGCTCGGCGTCGACCACCTCGACCAGCCCGCCGTAGCGAATGCGCGGATTGTCGCTGTTCACCACCATGCGAATGAGATTGCGCGGCTCCGCCAGTCCGCTGGCCTCCACCACGATGACGTCGATCTTCTGCCTGGGATGCGCCAGCCGGTCGAACAGGTCGTCCAGTTCGCTGACATCCACCGCGCAGCACACGCACCCGTTGCCCAGCGAGACCATGGCATCGACCTGCCCGGCCACCAGCATGGCGTCGATATTGACCGCGCCGAAGTCGTTGACCACCACCCCGATTCGCGTGCTCCGGGTCCGCAACAGCCGGTTGAGCAGCGTCGTCTTCCCGGCGCCGAGGAATCCGGCCACGATCAGGACTGGAATGCGGCGGCTCACGGCGACCACCCTACCGACCGGCTGTGAGCCCGCCGCAGCACGCCGGAAACCGCGTGGAAATAACAGCCTCCTACCGTGACGGACTATCCGGACCGACCACGGGAGGTGCGCTGTGCGGGTGCGCGACATTCTCGATGCGCCGCAGTTGCGGATGCGACTGCTGCACGGGGACGCGGGGGAACTGGATCGGCCGGTCGCCAGGGTCTGTGCGACGGACATGCCCGACCCCCGGCCCTTCGTGACACCGGGTGCGCTGGTGTGTACCGGATTGGTGTGGCGGCGGCAGGCGACGGACGCGGACCGCTATGTGGGCCTGCTGGCGGGAGCCGGGGTCGCCGGCGTGGTGGCCGGGCAGGCGCTGCACGGGCACGTGCCCGAGGATGTGGTCGAGGCCTGTCGCCGGCACGGATTGCCGCTGCTGTCCGTACCTCAGAGCGTGCCGTTCAGCCGGATCATCGAATACCTGGCCGAGCAGGCGGCGGAGGTGCGCTGGCGACGGGTGCAATCGCGCGCCGACCGGCAGCGCAGGCTGCTGACCGCGGTCGCCGCCGGGACGGCTATCGAGGTCCTGATCGCGGATTTCGCTGCGGAACAGCGGGTTTCGGCCTGGATCCTGACTTCGACCGGGACGGTCATCGCCGGCACCGAGGACCTGGCCGAGCCGGACATCGATCGCATCGTCGCCACCGCGCTCACCGCGCCGCGCCTGCCCGCGGTCACTACCGGCGCGATGCGAGTCCTCCAGGTCGGTGCGGGCGACCGCATTACCGCCTGGTACCTGGTGATCCGCCCGTCGGCTCCGGAACTCGACCCGTTCGGCGCGGATCTGGCGGCCGTGGCGGAGCTGTATCGGCAGCGTCGCGCCGACCGGCAGCATCTGGATTGGGAACTGGCCGACCGCTTCCCGGTGCCGTTCGCCGAACGGGCGGACCGGTGCGAGGTGGCCCTCGTCTGCGAGGTCCACGCCGCCGACGGGCTGACCGGACCCGGATCGAAACCGGATGTGCCGCAGCGCCGATCGATGTCGGGGGGTGTCGCGGGCGCCATCGAACGGGCGGGAGCACCGGCTCACGCTGCGGGACCTGTGGCACCGCGGCAGGTTTCGAGCTGGGCCGATTCGTCCGCCGGACTGCTGGCCGTACGTGCGGCCCTGCACGACGCCCTGCCGGATATCGCCACGTCGATCGACCGCGAAGGCAGGCTGGCCGGCGTGACGGCCGGAACCCAGGACGGCATCGCGGCCACGGTGGTCCGCCGTCTCGGGCGAATCGCACCAGCGCTCACCGAGATTCGGCTCGCGGTCGGCGTGAGCGCCCGGCAGCCGGAGGAGACCCTGGCGGGTGCGATCGGCGCGGCCGCGGCCGCCGCCACCGCGGCCCGCGACGACACGACCCCGGTCAGCCTGCGGGTGGCCGATATCGATTCGGCCGTCGGCCTGCTCACCGCGGTGCCCGGCGGCCTCCAGCGGAGATTCGCCGAACGGGTACTGGGTCCGGTGCTGGAGTACGACCGCCGGCACGGGGCCGGACTGCTGGAGACGCTGGAGGTGTTTCTCGGGTGCGAAGGCTCGTGGCGGCAGGCGGCCGATCGAATGCACCTGCACATCAATACCGTTCGCTATCGGATCGGCCGGATCGAGGAGCTCACCGGGCGCGATTTCGGGCGGCTCGACGATCGGCTGGATCTGTATCTGGCGGTGCGCACGCTGGCCGGTCAGACCGCGCCGGTGTAGGGATCCCAGGCGGTTCCGGCCTCCGGAGCGCCCTCGCGCAGCACACTCGCCTGGATCAGGCCGTAGGGGCGGTCGTCGGCGTGGAAGACCTCGCCCTGGTTCGGGACGCCGAATCGGTCTGTGTCATAGGCGAAGTGGTGTTTGTTGGGGGCCGACATGCGGATCTCCGCCAGGCACGGATACGCCGCCAGCGCGGCCCGGCCCATCTCGAACAGGGTCTGCTGCAAGGCCTTCGAGTGCAGGGTCGCGAAGGTCTCGACCATGACGGCGCGGATCCCGTGGTAGGCGGCATCCCAGTCCTCGGGCGGGGTGGCGAAGCGCCACCGGGCGATCAGGCTGGTGGCCAGGATCCGGTCGTGGGCGGGTTCGAGGACGGTGAACGGGTCTTCGAGGAAACCCGCGAACTCCGAACCCGTGGACTTGAGGATCACCAGATCCTTGACGCCCCCGATCACCCACTCGCGGCGGTCCGTACCGGTCCCGCTCACGGTGATCGCCGCGATCCGCACCTCCGGCCCCACCCGCGTCCAGGTGTGGTCGTGCCCGCTGCCGCCGACCGGAACCCGTTGCCACGCATACTCTTCGATCTCGAGACGCGCCGAATCCACGGGCTCGATGTCGTCGACGAAATGCCGGGCCAGTGCCAGCCCGTACTCCTCGATGCTGCCGTCGCCGTGGCGCTTGGCGTAGGTGTAGATGGTCTGTTTCTGCGAATCCGTCGGCAGCACCGTGCCCTGATCGCCGACGGTGTGCGCGTCGTCGAACGCGCCGCGCAGGCACGAGGACACGTTCAGGTCCCGGATCTCGTGCCTGGCGGTATCGCGGTAGATGCGCACCACCCGGTTCTCGGCCTTGCCGTACTGGTGCGGGCCGAGCACGATCCGGCCGCCGGCTTCGCTCATGGTCGCCTCCCGTCGCTGATCACTGTGCCCCACTGTGACGTATGGGAGCCGCCGCACACGCTGGTTCCGAGGACAAAACGGCGTACTCCGCCACCGCGACGTTTGGGCGAATCGGACAAAGCGCGGTCCCGGCGCTGCCTGGCCTGACGATCAACCGACCCTGTGCCGGTCGGATCACCCGCAGGCGTTGACCCATTCCGAGAGGCCGTCGGTGAACATCTGGCGCTTCCAGATGGGGACCTCGTGCTTGATGCGGTCGACCAGTTCGGCGCAGGTGGTGAAGGCTTCGGCGCGGTGGGGCGCGGCGACGGCGACGACGATCGCGAGATCTCCGATGGTCAGGGGGCCGACGCGGTGCACGGCCGCCACCGGCAGTCCGGAGGACTCGGCGACTTCCGCGCACACCTTGCGCAGGAACTCCTCGGCCTGCGGGTGCGCCGAGTACTCCAGCGCCGAAACCGATTGCCCGCCATCGTGATCGCGCACCTTGCCGGTGAACACCACGATGCCGCCGTGCTCGGGCCCGCTCACCGCCTGCTCCACCTCGGCCGGATCCAGCGGCTGATCGCTGATCCGGGCCAGCAGTTCACTCATGGCTGCCTCCTCCGGCCACCTGGGCCAGCAGATGTTCGAGAAGCGGTGTCATCACGGCCATGCCGTCCTTCACCCCGCCCGGCGAACCGGGCAGATTGACGATCACGGTGCGTCCGGCCAGGCCCGCCACGCCCCGGCTGAGCGCGGCGAGCGGGAACTTGGCGGTGCCCGCCTGGCGGATGGCGTCGGCCACGCCCGGCAGCTCCCGATCGAGCAGGGCCAGCGTCGCCTCCGGGGTGCCGTCGGTGGGGGAGGCCCCCGTGCCGCCGGTGCTGATGACCAGATCCGGCTCGGTGGACAGTGCATCCGCGAGGCCGAAGGCGATATCGGCGTCCGCGAACACCAGCGGCCCGCGCACCGAGAAGCCCTGCGCGCCCAGCCATTCGGTCAGGGCGGGGCCGGTGGTGTCCTCGCGGCTACCGGCGGCGACCCCGGTCGAAGCGACCACGACGGTGGCCGTCCGGCCCGCGCCCGCGAGCGGAGTCGTTGCGGCAGCGGTCTTTTCGCGCTTCTCGTGCCGGCGCTGGTGCTCGCCGTGGTGGACCTCGGCCTCCGGCCGCACCCAATGTCCGTGCTTCCCGCCCTCTTTGGTGATCAGCCGCACCCCGTTCAGGGTCGCCGCCGGATCGACCGCCTTCACCATGTCGTGCAGCGTGAGGCCCGCGACCGCGACCGCGGTCAGCGCCTCCATCTCGACGCCGGTCGGCCCCTTGGTCTTGGCGCTCGCCTCGATGGTGATGGTGGTGTCGGTGAAGCCGAAGTTCACGGTCACCGACGACAGCGCCAGCTGATGGCACAGCGGAATCAGCTCGGAGGTCTTCTTCGCGCCGTTGATGCCGGCGATGCGCGCGGTGCTGAGCACATCGGCCTTGGGCATGTCGTCGGCGCGGACCAGCCGGACGACCTCGGCGGTGGTCTGCAGTTCGCCCGCGGCGACCGCGATGCGCGCGGTGTCGGCCTTCGCGCTCACATCGACCATGCGGGCGCGACCTTCACGGTCGACATGCGACAACTCACTCATGGCAACCACCTTGGCACAGGCAGGACGTGTCGTTCACAGCGGCCGGACCTCGACAATCGTGCCCGCCGGCAGCTCGGTCGCGGTGGCCGGAACATCGATGAGGACATCGGCGTGGGCCATGGCGGCGATCAGATGCGAGCCCTGACCCGACACCAGCGCCACCCCGCCCTCGGCGAGCTTGCCGCGCAGGAACTGCCGCTTCCCGGCGGGGGAGCGGACCGGTTCCAGCAGTGGCAGTTCGGAAATCGGCAGCGCGGGCAGACCCGCCAGCTCGCGCAGGATGGGGCGGGCGAAGACCTCGAAGGACACCATGGTGCTCACCGGATTGCCCGGGAAGCTCAGCACCGGCACCCCGTCCACCATACTCAGCCCCTGCGGGCCGCCGGGTTGCATTGCCACCGAGCCGAATTCGCCGCCCCGCGCCGACAGCACCTCCTTGACGACCTCGAAGTCACCCATGGAGACGCCGCCGGAGGTGAACACCACATCGGCCTGCGCCACGGCCTCGGCCAGCCGGGCCCGGAACTCGTCGTGGTCGTCGGTCGAATGCGCCACCGACACCACCTCGACACCGTTGTCGGTGAGGGCCGCGGCGAGTGCGATGCCGTTCGAGTTGAAGATCTGGCCGGGCAGCAGGGTCGCCCCGGCGGGTCGCAGTTCGTCACCGGTGGTGAGGACCGCCGCGTACACGGGTCGCCGCACCGGCAGTTCGCCCAGCCCGACCGCCGCCAGCGCCGCGATGTGCCGGGGTCGCAGCAGGGTGCCCGCGGCCGCCAGCAACTGCCCGGCGCGTACGTCGGTGCCCGGCTCGCGCACGAAATCGCCACTGGCACGGCTGGTTCGGATCGTCACGGTGACGCCGTCGGACTCGGTGTGCTCCACCGGCACCACGCAGTCCGCCCCGGGCGGCACGGGTGCGCCGGTCATCACCTTGACGGCGCTGCCCGCGGGCAGCGTCAGCTGCTCGGTGTTCCCGGCCGCCACCACGCCGACCAGCGGTAGGGTCGCGGGGACGATGGCCACCGACTCCGCGAGCACCGCGTACCCGTCCATGGCCGAGTTCCGGAACACCGGCAGATCCAGGGGCGCGTACACATCCACGGCCAGCCGCCGCCCCAGCGCCCGGTCCATCGGCACCGTCTCGGCGGCGCGTCCGGCCAGCGGCCGGAGCACATCCTCGATGCGTCGGCGGTGGTCGTCGACGGGTCGGGCCGGGGCTAGCGCGTGCCGGGAACTCATGCCGGTGAGCCTATACGCGGGTGGATCCTCCAGGCCGTGACCGGCTGTTCGCCGGGCTCGCCTCGTAGGAATCTACGAACACTTGCGGTCCCGGCAATAATGGTGCAATGACCGTGGTCGCGATGGGTATGCCCGCTGTGCGAACCGGGCGGCCCGCGATGGACGGACGCCCGGACACGCCCCTGCTGCTGGACCGTTTCGGCCGGGTCGCGCGGGACCTGCGGGTATCCATCACCGAGAAGTGCTCGCTGCGCTGCACCTACTGCATGCCGGAGGAGGGTCTGCCACCCATCCCCGCCGACGAACTGCTCTCCACCGAGGAGATCGTGCGCCTGGTGACGCTCGCGGTCCGCGAACTGGGTGTGCACGAGGTGCGATTCACCGGCGGCGAACCGCTCATGCGGCGCGATCTGGAAAGCATCATCGCCGGTTGCCATGCGGCGCTGCCGGATACGCCGCTCGCCATGACCACCAATGGCGTCGGGCTCGAGCATCGGGCGCGCGGACTGGCCGCGGCCGGGCTGCGGCGCATCAATGTCTCGCTCGACACCGTGGACCGCGACGGCTTCCACCGGCTCACCCGCCGGGATCGGCTCGATTCGGTGCTGGCCGGGATCCGCGCCGCCATCGCGGCCGGGCTCGCCCCGCTCAAGGTCAACGCGGTGCTCATGCGCGAAACCCTGGACGGCGCGGCCGACCTGTTGCAGTGGTGCCTGGACGAGGGCGCGGAGCTGCGGTTCATCGAGGAGATGCCGCTGGACGCCGACCACGAGTGGGCGCGCGCCAATATGATCACCGCCGCCGAACTCCTCGACGTGCTCGGCACCCGCTTCGACCTGACCGAGACCGGCCGCGAGGATCCCTCCGCGCCCGCCGAACGCTGGCTGGTCGACGGCGGCCCGGCCACCGTCGGCATCATCGCCTCGGTGACCCGCAAGTTCTGCGCGGACTGCGACCGCACCCGCCTGACTGCCGATGGCCGGATCCGCTCCTGCCTGTTCAGTGATCAGGAGTACGACATTCGCGCCGCGCTGCGGTCCGGCGCGACCGACGCCGATATCGCCGGACTGTGGCGTGGCGCCATGTGGAACAAATCGGCCGGGCACGGCATCGACGCCGCCGGCTTCGTCCCGCCCGAACGAACGATGGGAGCCATCGGTGGTTGAGGTCCGCTATTTCGCCGCGATCGCCGATGCGGTCGGCAAGGAGAAGGAAACCCTGGACCTGCCGTCCGGGGCCACCGTCGCCGACTTGCGCACCACCCTCTCGGCGGTCTACGGCCCGAAGCTGGACCCCATGTTGAAGGTCTGCGCCTATCTGATCGGCGACGAACTCACCCGCGACGCGGCCACCCCCCTCTCCCCGCGCGTGGACGTGCTGCCCCCGTTCGCGGGCGGCTGACCCGTGGCACGGCGACGCGCCGCCGCGAATTTCACTGCCGGGCGCTAACATTCGCCGGTCCCCGCACGCCCTCGCCAGGAGACCGATCCGAATGACGCACGCCCCCCGGCCCCAGCACCCCGCCGTCGCGAGAGTGCGGCAGGATCGTGCCGCCAGTTTCCAGTTGCGCGTTGCGGACTGGATCACGAAGTTCGCGGGCTCGATGCCCTTCGTCTACATCCACGGGATCGGCTTCGCGGTGTGGATGATCTTCCTCGAGAAGAGCCCCTGGCCCACCCTGACCCTGGTGGTCTCCCTGGAAGCGATCTTCCTGTCCACCTTCGTCATGATCGGCCAGAACCGCCAGGCCGATTTCCAGCAGGCCAAGGCCGATCACGATTTCCAGGAGCAGGAACTCGAGCTCAAGACCAATACCGAACTGACCCGGGCCATTCACGCCATGACGGCCGAGCTGCACCGCCGCCTCATCGAGGACGCGGATCAGAAATGAGCAGCGCCCGCTGCTCGATTCACAGCTGTGCCCGCCGCGCGTGAGCGCAGCGGGCACGAGGTCCGGAGCGGGTTATTTCCACCAGGTGTCGAGCGGAGTCACCGGGACGGTGCGCTTGTGGCGGGTGTTCCGGAAGATGGTCTCGACCCGCTCGGCGACCTCGGGGGCGACGGGCTTGCCCTCGAGGTAGTCGTCGATCTGGGAGTACCTGAGGCCCAAGGCTTCCTCGTCGGGCAGGGAGGGGCGATCGTCCTCGAGGTCGGCGGTCGGGACCTTCTGCCAGACGCTCGGCGGCGCGCCGAGTTCCTGGAGCAGCGCCGCGCCCTGACGCTTGGTGAGACCGGTCAGCGGGGTGATGTCGACGCCGCCGTCGCCGTACTTGGTGAAGAAGCCGGTGACCGCTTCGGCGGCGTGGTCGGTGCCGACGACCAGCATATTGAGCTGACCGGCGATGGCGTACTGCAGCAGCATGCGCTCGCGGGCTTTGATATTGCCGCGCACGAAGTCTCGCAGGCGGGGCTCCTCGTGCAGTTCCACGATGCCGAGGGCGGCTTCTCCGGCGGCGGCGTCCGCGCTGGGCTTGACGTTCACCACGACCGACCGATCGGGCTGAATGAACCGCAGGGCGATCTGGGCGTCTTCCTCGTCGAACTGGACGCCATAGGGCAGGCGCGCGGCCACGAAGGTGGCGTCGTGGCCCTCGGCGCGCAGCTCCTCGGCGGCCAGCTGGCACAGACGGCCGGTGAGGGTGGAGTCCTGGCCGCCGCTGATGCCGAGCACGAAACCGGTCGCGGGCGTGGAGCGCAGATAATCCTTGAGGAAGTCGATGCGCCGCCGCACTTCGGTTTTCGGTTCGATGTCCGGCAGGACGCCCAATTCGGCGATGATCTGTGCGCGCAGGTTCCCCATGGCCACACTCTACTGAACGGCCGGCGGCGCTATTGACCGACGGGAGCGGTCACCTGCCGGACCAGGTGTTCCCAGTGATCGCCCACCTGGTCGAGGGTGTAGCGCAATTCGCGGATCTGGTGCAGCACCAGCCCGGCGTCCAGGCTGGCCAGCAGCGTGTCCGCGGTCAGCGAGATGTCGCCGGGCGCGCCGGCCTGCCGGAGCAGCAGGGCGACATGGGTTTTCGCGATGTTGTAGGGCGGGCCGGAGTACTGCCCGCCGATGTCGGCGTTCTTGCGCACGTCGCCCTCCACCTCGACCAGGGCCAGGCGCGCCCGCCCGAAGGCGATCAGCCGCTCCACCGGTGGCGCGCCCGGGCCCAGTGGCGGCGGCCCGAACATGTAGGCCCACTGGAGTTTCTGATCGGATTGGTCGAGCAGTGCCAGCATGAGCCCGGCCCGATTGCCGAAGCGCCGGAACACCGTGCCCTTGCCGACGCCGGCGAGCTTGGCGACCGCGTCCATGGTGACGCCATCCGCGCCGCACTGGCGGACCAGCTGTTCGGCGGCGTCGAGCAGCAGCTGCCGGTTGCGGGCGGCGTCGCTGCGCTCGTGGCTGCTGCCGGGCATGAGCAGCGGCACCGAGTGCGCGGGGGGCCGCTGCGTGCCGACGGGTTCGATCGGCAGCGCGATGCTCGGCAGGGCCGGAACGACCTCATCCGGTGAGGTGTCGCGTGTCACAGGCTGTGTGCTCCTACCAGGGAATGTAACCGGACTGCAGTCCGGTTACAGTCTATCGAAAGTTCCGCTGCTGAATCAGTAACCCTTGGAGTGATCATCATGTCGCAGACCCGCATTCTCGTTCTGGTCGGCAGCCTCCGCGCCGCGTCGATCAACCGCCGCCTCGCCGAGGCCGCTGCGAAGGCCGCCCCGGAGGGCGTCGAGCTCGCGATCTACGAGGGCCTCGGTGAGATTCCTTTCTACAACGAGGACATCGACGCCGAGGGCAAGGTCCCGGCCACCGCGCAGGCGCTGCGTGACGCCGTCGCCGCCGCGGACGCCCTGCTGCTGGTGACCCCCGAATACAACGGCACCCTGCCGGCCGTGCTGAAGAACGCCATCGACTGGGCCTCCCGTCCGTACGGCGCGGGCGTGCTCAAGGATTTCCCGGCCGCGGTCATCTCCGCGTCCATCAGCCCGAACGCCGCCAAGTGGTCGCACGACGACGCCGTCAAGGCGCTCGGCGTGGCCGGTGCGAAGGTGGTCGAGGAGGCGTCGCTGAACTTCGGCGTCATCGGCCAGCGCTTCGGTGAGACCCACCCGGCCGACGATGCGGAGGCCCTGACCCAGCTGGCTGCCACCGTGCACCTGCTGGCGGAGACCGCCAACGCGCGAGCGAACGCCTGACAGGTTGGGCGAACGCCTGGCATACGCAGTGATTACTCGCTGAATTCAGCACAAGGCCACGGCTTTTGATTCGTGGCCTATAGCTTTTCCCGGACAAATCGGGCTACGGTCACACCATGAAGCTATCAACGGGCAACACTCTGTTAGGCCGTTGTTTCATGGCGGTTACCCTGGCCGTCTCGGCCGCCTCGGTGGTGGTCAATGCCGCCGACGCGGCGGCCGAGTCGTATGTCCGTCTCTATCTGGGCAACTGGGCCGGGTACGTGGTGCGGGGGGAATTCCGGGAGGTCAGCGCCACCTGGGTGCAGCCGCGGGTGGACTGTCTCAATCCGGGCATCCTGCAGCGCGTGGTGCCCTGGGTGGGATTGAACGGCGCCGCCGGGCTCGATGGCCAGGTCGCACTCCCGCTCGTGCAGACCGGCGTCGAATCCCTGTGCGCCAGTGACGTGGCCGTGTACGCGGCCCTGCCGGGTCTGCAGGTGGAATCCGCCGCCGCGGGCGTGGCGTACGCCGATCCGGACCTGGCCGGGGTGGTCATGAACGCCGGGGGCAAGCTGTCCGACCTGCTGGGCGCGGCCGCGGACGGCCTGTGCTCGCTCGGTCTCCTCGGTGGTTCCTGCACCCCCGATACGCAGGTCGACGGCTGGTGGGAACGTTACCCGGACGCGCCGGTGAGTTACGACGACGTGGCGGTCCGGCCGGGCGACATCATGCATTCGGTGGTCAGCTGGGACAACGGGCGCTACGTCATGACGTTGGAGAACCGCACCGCGAAGTGGTCCCGCACCACGGTCTCCGCCTCTCCGGTACCCGCCCACACCGCGGAGATCATCGTCGAGGGCCATCTCAGCGGCGCGCTGCCCGGTTTCGATCCGATCACCTTCACCGACATCACCATCGACGGTCTGCCACTGGCGGCCTATGACGCCGAGGCCTATGGGATCGCGGCCACCAATCGGTTGCTGACGCCCGGTCCGATCGACGGCGCGTCCTTCACCATCCGGTAGAGCGGCGCAAATGCCGCGACACGCCGAGCGGACCGGGGGCCCTGGAATTGGGGGCAGGGCTCGGCGGGGTGGCAAACCGGGTGGTCGCTCGAGTCTGCTGTGACTCGTGGGATGGGTGTTGTTCAGCGGTGATGGTGTGTTTGCTGGAAATGAACTGAATGCCGAAATTGTGATGTGCGTCGCAGTCGTGTCGAGTTGCGAATCGAGTGTCCAGGTACTTACGACACCGGAATTTCACCTTTGTGAGTCGCAACATGTCGTGTTGTATGAATCTGTCGGCCACTAGGTGTAGTGTCTTGGGAGCTGGAAGGCCACTAGGTGAACACCTCGAAGTTCACCGAGCGACCAGGGGCTTCGGTTCCACTTCCAGGGGTTTGCGCACTTACTACGTGGATCTTGTTTGAGCCGTGCACTGCAGACAGATCAAAGGCTAAGGAGAAGGGGATACCAATGACCATCACCGTTTACACCAAGCCCGCTTGTGTCCAGTGCAACGCCACGTACCGCGCCCTCGACAAGGCTGGTGTCGACTACAGCGTCATCGACATCTCCGAGAACCCCGAAGCCCGCGACTACGTCATGGCCCTGGGCTACCTGCAGGCCCCCGTCGTCGTCGCCGGTGACGACCACTGGTCCGGCTTCCGCCCGGACCGCATCAAGGCTCTGGCCGACATCGTCGCCGTCGCCTGACGCCGCGCCGCCGGTCAGGGCCGGCGGCCTCCTGCAGGTTCGTCCGAATCGAAAGGAGGGGAGATGACCGAGATGTCCAGCGCGACACCGAATCTGGTCTACTTCTCGAGCGCTTCGGAGAACACGCACCGCTTCGTCGAACGACTGGGCCTGCCCGCCGTTCGCATACCGCTTCACACCGCTGACTCGCTTCGCGTCGACCAACCCTTCGTGCTGATCGTCCCCACCTACGGGGGAGGTCGGCACGTTTTGGGTGGGCAGCGATCCGACAGGGAATTCGTGCCCCGCCAGGTGGCCAAGTTCCTCAACGACCCGCACAACCGCGCCCTGCTGCGCGGCGTGATCGCGAGCGGCAACACGAACTTCGGCGATACGTACTGCTATGCGGGAGAAGTGATCTCACGTAAGGCAGGGGTCCCGTACCTGTATCGCTTCGAACTCATGGGAACTGCCGAGGACGTCGAGCGCGTCCGAGAGGGATTGGGATTGTTTTGGCAACGACAACAGCACCGGTCGGAAAGACTGCCCGCGTAGAGCGCCCGGTCAGCGGCGACTCCGCGACCGAGGGACTGGACTATCACGCCCTCAACGCGATGCTGAACCTGTACGGCCCCAACGGCGAGATCCAGTTCGACAAGGACCGGGAAGCCGCGCATCAGTACTTCCTGCAGCACGTCAACCAGAACACGGTCTTCTTCCACAACCTGGAGGAGAAGCTCGACTACCTGGTGCGCGAGAACTACTACGAGACCGAGGTGCTCGACCAGTACTCCCGTGAGTTCGTCAAGCAGCTGTTCAAGCAGGCGTACGCCAAGAAGTTCCGGTTCCCGACCTTCCTCGGCGCGTTCAAGTACTACACCTCGTACACGCTGAAGACCTTCGACGGCAAGCGCTACCTGGAGCGTTTCGAGGACCGCGTGTGCATGGTGGCCCTGGCCCTGGCCGCCGGTGACGAGACCCTGGCGCGCGAGCTGGTCGAGGAGATCATGGACGGCCGCTTCCAGCCGGCCACCCCCACCTTCCTCAACTCGGGCAAGCAGCAGCGCGGCGAGCCGGTGTCCTGCTTCCTGCTCCGCATCGAAGACAATATGGAGTCGATCGGCCGCTCCATCAACTCCGCCCTGCAGCTGTCCAAGCGCGGCGGCGGTGTTGCCCTGTTGCTCAGCAATATTCGTGAGGCCGGCGCGCCGATCAAGAAGATCGAGAACCAGTCCTCCGGCGTCATTCCGATCATGAAGCTGCTGGAGGACTCGTTCTCCTACGCCAACCAGCTGGGTGCGCGGCAGGGCGCGGGTGCGGTGTACCTGCACGCGCACCACCCCGACATCTACCGGTTCCTGGACACCAAGCGGGAGAACGCGGACGAGAAGATCCGCATCAAGACGCTGTCGCTGGGTGTGGTGATTCCGGACATCACCTTCGAGCTGGCGAAGAAGAACGAGGACATGTACCTGTTCTCGCCGTACGACGTGGAGCGCATCTACGGCGTGCCGTTCGCCGACATCAATGTGACCGAGAAGTACTACGAGATGGTCGACGACAAGCGCATCCGCAAGTCCAAGATCAAGGCTCGCGAGTTCTTCCAGACCATCGCCGAGCTGCAGTTCGAGTCGGGCTACCCGTACATCATGTACGAGGACACCGTGAACCGGGCCAACCCGATCGCGGGCAAGATCACCCACTCCAACCTGTGCTCGGAGATCCTGCAGGTCTCCACCGCGTCGGAGTTCAACGACGATCTGTCCTACGCCAAGGTAGGCAAGGACATCTCGTGCAACCTGGGTTCGCTGAACATCGCCAAGACCATGGACTCGCCGGACCTCGGCAAGTCGGTCGAGGTCGCGATTCGCGCGCTGACCGCGGTGTCGGACCAGACCCACATCTATTCGGTGCCCTCGATCGAGCAGGGCAACAACGAGTCCCACGCCATCGGCCTGGGCCAGATGAACCTGCACGGCTACCTGGCGCGCGAGCGGGTCCACTACGGCTCCGAAGAGGGCGTGGACTTCACCAACATCTACTTCTACACGATCGCCTACCACGCGATCCGTGCCTCGAATCTGATTGCGATGGAGCGGGGTTCGGCGTTCGGCGGCTTCGCCGACTCGAAGTACGCCACCGGCGAGTTCTTCGACAAGTACACCGACCAGGCGTGGGAGCCCAAGACCGACCGCGTCGCCCAGATCTTCGCCGACGCCGGCGTCCACATCCCGACCCAGGACGACTGGCGGGCGCTGAAGGCGTCGGTCATGGAGCACGGCATCTACAACCAGAACCTGCAGGCGGTGCCGCCGACCGGCTCGATCTCCTACATCAACCACTCCACCAGCTCCATCCACCCGGTGGCGTCCAAGATCGAGATCCGCAAGGAAGGCAAGATCGGCCGTGTCTACTACCCGGCCCCCTACCTGACCAACGACAACCTCGAATACTTCGGGGACGCCTACGACATCGGCTACGAGAAGATCATCGACACCTACGCCGCGGCGACGCAGCACGTCGACCAGGGCCTGTCCCTGACCCTGTTCTTCAAGGACAGCGCCACCACCCGCGACGTCAACCGGGCCCAGATCTACGCCTGGCGCAAGGGCATCAAGACCCTCTACTACATTCGCATCCGCCAGATGGCCCTGGAAGGAACCGAGGTCGAGGGCTGCGTGAGCTGCATGCTCTGACAGGTGCTATCGATAAGGGCGTCCCGGCAACTGCCGCGGACGCCCTTTTTCGTGAAAGCCGATGTGGGGGAGGCAGGATGGAAACCGCCGATCGATACCGGGCATTCGCCGAGCAGGAGGTACGGGGCTACTCGCCCTGCTACGAGCACTGGTGCCTCGGAATCGCCGGGGATACCGAGCTTCTCGCCCTCATCGACACCCTGCCCGTGCACAAGCGCCAGCCCAACCTGATCCTCGGTGCGGCCCGCTACCTGGGCGTGACGGTGGGGCCATTCGAGGAGTTCAAGGACTTCCTGATCACCAACTGGCCCGGGATCCGGGATGTCGCCACGACCCGTCGCACCCAGACCAACGAGGTGGGCCGAACCGCGACCCTGCTCCCGCTGCTCGCCCGGCACGGCTCGGATCCGGTGGCGCTCATAGAATTCGGTGCCTCTGCCGGACTGTGCCTGTACCCCGACCGGTACAGCTACACCTACGACGACGGCCCCGCCCTCGACCCTCGAGACGGGCGCTCCACCGTCGTCCTGCCATGCGCCACCACCGGCAACCCGCCACTGCCCACCGAACTACCGAACGTCGTGCACCGCGCGGGTATCGACCTCAACCCGCTCGATGTCCGGGATCCCGAGGACGTGCGCTGGCTGGAATCTCTCGTCTGGCCCGAACAGCGAAACCGCCTGGACCGCTTGCGCCGTGCCGCCGCCATCGCCCGGGAGAACCCGCCGCATCTGGTGCGGGGCGATCTCAGCAATGCCCTGGCGGACCTGGTCCACGAAGCTCCCTCCGATATACCCGTCATCGTTTTCGGCAGTGCTGTCCTGCTCTATCTAGCCCGCACCGATCGTGCGGCTTTCCCTGCCATGATGCGAGAGCTTCCGTGTGAGTGGATTACCAACGAGCCGCCGGGAGTAGTTGATTTCGCCACCGATGCGCTCCCGGCTGGACCCGCAGACGTACACCTGGTACTTGCATCGAACGGCGTCCCGATGGCGTATACACGCCCGCACGGGCAGAGCCTCGACTGGTTCGGAAAGCGCTGAAAGACAAAGGACCAGAAGAGAGGGGATGACCGCTGCTGTGGTCGATCCCACGACCGCGCCGCCCGTTGTTGTGAACTCTCCAGAACGTGGCTCGCGCCCTGCCGATCGCGGTGCGAGCCTGGTTAGGCTCGCGGTGATTCGGGTATCGAATCACCGAACTGCGCGGTCGATGCCGGAATCGGAATCGCATCAGGACTCCCGTTTTTGGAGGTGAGTAAGAAGTCCTCTCCTGCCCCCGCATGCCGAGGACTGCTTGTTCGAGACATGTACTGCCGGTGCAGTCGCAACTGCACTCCCATCGGATGAAGACCCACCGAGCGGCCCACCTCGCACCCGCTCGGTGGGTTCTTCGGATATCACGCCGGCGCGTGAGGAGTTAGCTTGTCGCACAACATGATTCAGAGGAATCCCGGTACGGGAGCGGAGTCGTGAGGCCCCGGGCTGCCGCCGGGGTCGCGGTGGCGCTGGCGATACTCGCGTGCCCGCCGCTGGGCGCGACCGCCCATGCCGGAATGCCGTACCGGGCCGCGTCCCCGGCGGATGTGACCCGGGTGCATCAGTTCGGTCCGAACTGGGAGCGGGTGGAGGTCACCTCCGCCGCCATGGGCCGCAATGTCGCCCTCGATGTGCTGCACGGCTCCGGCGCGGGTCCCCGGCCCACCCTCTATCTGCTGGACGGGGTGGACGCCGAGGGCGTATCCGACTGGCTGACCAAGGGGCACGCGGCGGAATTCTTCGCGGACAAGCCCGTTGACGTGGTCCTGCCCGCGGGCGCCACCGGCAGCATGTACACCGACTGGCTGCATGCCGACGCCGCGCTCGGCTGGAACCGCTGGGAGACCTTCCTGACTGCCGAGCTACCCGGCGCCATCGAGCCCTATCTGCATTCCGACGGCCGCCGGGCAATCGCGGGCGTATCCATGGGTGCGCAGGGCGCGATGATGCTCGCCCATCGCCACCCCGGCTTCTACCGCGCCGTCGCCGGATTGAGCGGCTGCTACTCGACCATCGACCCTTCCGGCAGTGCGATCACCGCGCTCACCGTCGCCTCGCGCGGCGGCAACATCATGAACCTGTGGGGCCCGCCCGGCACCTTCGACTGGCTGATCCACGACAGCACCGTCTGGGCGGAAGCCCTGCGCGGCACCGTGATCTATCTGTCGGCCGCCTCCGGTCTCCCGGGCCTGCCCGATCTGACCCAGGTATTGAAGTCGCCCGACATCCCGGCCGCCCTGGAGGCCGCCGGGGGCGGCGTGGTGCTGGAGGCCGGAGCCCGCGTCTGCACCGAGCATTTCGCGAATCGACTGAGCGACTTGCGAATTCCCGCGACCGTGCACTACGAGCCGACCGGAATTCACGCCTGGGAGGACTTCTCCGCCGAGCTGGGCCCGGCCTGGGATACCCTCGCCACCGCGTTCGCCTCGCCCTCCGGGCGGTAGCCGCTCTGCCCGAATACGCCTGGGGTACAGGGTATCTCAGTGTCGAAATCCGTAGCGGGGCAGTCGGCGGAGTCCCGGCCGGATCCGGCTGTCCACCGTCACGGCCAGTCCGGCGTGCACGGCCGCCACGGTGAAGTCGGACGCCTCTTTCCAGGTGGCCGCGTATTCCATGGTGAGTTCGGCCCCTTCGTCGGGCCCGCCCAGGTACACGGTGACGCGATGGGTGAGCGCCTCCCCGAGGCTGTCGAACAGAACCTTGCCTTCGGTGATGCCGGCCATGCGTGCTGCTCCTCGAATAGTGGCGGGGAGACGCGCGAGCCGACACCTGTGGCGGCTGCGCGTCTCTGTAACCGAAAGTAACCGGATTGGTTTGCGAGGGAACGTTTTCCGGTTCGACCTTGGAGATGTCACAAGCGCCGCGCGAGGGTAGTTGTTACGCGTTGGAACAGAAATGTTGGCACCCCAGACTGGACACGCGCTCACAAACGATCACGGTGCCCATTGTGACTATTCGGAAGGTTCGTGCTCCCCTCTGGCCCGGCACATCGCGCCTTCCTACGCTGCCCGGCATGAGGATTCGCGTTCCCATCGCGGTGATCGGCGCGCTGCTGCTGACCGTCGCCGCGGGATCGGCTGCCGCACAGCCACTTCTCGCCGCGCCCGATCCGGACCCCTTCTACGCCGCCCCCGCCGATCTGGCCGACCACCAGCCCGGCGACGTGCTCGCCGTGCGTGCCATGCCCGCACTGCCCACCTTCCCCGACACCGATATCACGCTGATCAAGTTCCGCTCCACCGACTCCACCGACCGGCCCATCGCGGCCACCACCACGGTGCTGTCCCCGCGCAACCGCCGCCCGGACGCGCCGGTGCTGTCCTACCAGCAGATCATCAATGGCCTCGGCGCGCAGTGCGCGGTCTCCCGCGTGCTCTACACCAGCGACCCGAACCTCGTGGTCCGCGAGGCCCCCGCCTGGAACGTGCTGCTGCGGCGCGGCTGGACCCTGGCCCTGCCCGACCACCTCGGACCCCGATTCGCCTACGGCGCGGCCAAACTCGGCGGTCAGATCACGCTGGACGGCATCCGCGCCGTGCAGCGGGTGCCTGATCTGCGGGCCGAGCACAGTCCGGTCGCCATGGCCGGATACTCGGGCGGCGGCATGGCCACCGCGTGGGCCGCGGCGCTGGCCGCCACCTACGCCCCCGACCTGCACCTCGCGGGCGCGGCCATGGGCGGCGTGCCGATGAACCTGGTCAGCATGCTGGAAACCCTGGGCATGAACCGGCATCCGGCCTTCGGACTGGCGCTGGCGGCCGGGCTGGGCCTGGAACGCGAATATCCGGACCGATTCCCGCTCACGGACCAGCTCAACGCGCACGGTCTGGCCGTGCGCGACCGGCTGCTCAACAGCTGCACCAATGACATTCTGGCCGCGGGCGCGGGCCAGGGCGCGCTGGATATCGCCAAGTCGACGGTCATGACCGAGGACCCGCAGGCCCGCTCGGTGGTGGCGGAGAACAGCCTGGAGCTGTACCCCGGCATCCCCGATATGCCTGTCTTCGAATGGCATTCACCCATCGACGGCCTGATTCCCGTGGACGCCGTGGTGGACACCGTGCACCGCTACTGTGCGGCCGGCGCGCAGGTGTGGAGCGTGCAGGTTCCGGTGCCCGACCATCTCACCGCCGCCGTCCTCGGTCTCCCGCCCGCGCTCGCCTGGCTGGATGCCCGCCTGCGCGGCGAGCCGGCACCGACCAACTGCTGAACCCGCCGGCCGATTACCGACGGGCCGGCCGACCGCCGCAGGTCAGCAGCCCGCCGCCTGATAGGTGCGGGCCACCAGCGCCGAACGCAGGTACCACAGCCCCGACGCCTGGGTGGGATCGAACCCGGTCAGCTGTCCGATCCGCTTGAGCCGGTAGTCCACGGTATTGGTGTGCACGTGCAGCATGCGCGCCGTGCGCTGCCGGTTCAGGTTGTTGCTGATGTGCGACTGCAGCGTCTCCAGCAGCTCGGTGTGCTCGTCGAGCGGATCCAGCAGCGACCCAAGATGATCGCGGCCCGGTCCCGGCCGGGTGAGCTGATATTCCAGTGCCAGCTCGTCGAAGCGGAACAGCCCGCGCACCAGCCGCAGCCGGTGCACGATGTCGAGCAGCTCGTGCGCCTGGTCGGCGGCATCCGGAATCTGTTGCGGCGCAGCGGAAACCAGCGTCGCGGTGATCGGCACCCGGGCCGCCCGCGACAGCTGCTCGACCAGTTCGTCCAGCTGCTGGTCCGCGAGCGCCGTGACCGGCACCAGCAGCGTGCCGCCGTCCACGCTCAGCAGCGACAGCACGCGGTCGGGATACCGGTGGGCCAGTTCGGCCTGTATCCGGCGCAGCTTGCGCCGCGCCACCACCGCACCGTCCACGGTGGGGGAGTGCTCCTCGGGATGCTCGGGAATCGCCAGCGCCAGTACGTGATACGTCTCGGCGATCTCGATCCCGCATTCGCGCGCCATGGTGGAGGTGCTGTGCCCGCCCAGCAGCGCGGAGGTGAGCGTGTGCACGGCGGTGTGGTGTTCGCTCACCACCGACCGCAGCTCCCGCACATAGGCCATGGCCACCGCAGAGGTCATCCGGTCCAGCAGCTCCACCACGAGTTTGGCCCCGCCCATGATGCTGTCCATGTCGGCGGCCGCGATGACCAGCGTGACATCGCCGTCGTCGTCCTCGCGGCGCACGTGCCCGGCCATGGCATTGGCCATCACCAGCTCCGACCCGATCTTGAAGCCCTCGTGGATGGCGTGGTGGATGGTGTCGATCGGAATGCCCTCGCGCGCCCACTGCGCGGCCGCCTCCTCCAAACGCTTTGTCTTCTCCGGAATGTCGCGCCCGTCCAGCATGCCCACCGCCAGCTCCAGGCAGGTGCGGGTGATGGCGGTGACGTCGCCGTGAATGGCGTCGCCGGGCAGCGTCCCGCACGGCGCGACGGTTTCGACGAAATGCCCCACCATGTGCTGCGCGAGTCCGCGCACATCCTTGAGCGGCGACGATATCGGGTTGCCCGACACGGTGAGCCCCGCCCGGGCCGGAATTCCCACGGACATCCGTGACTCCCTTCCACCCCCGGGTTGTGCCCCTTCCGGGACCTGAAACGCTAACGGATGCCGCCGGTACCAGCGGCCGGATCGATCTCTCCTGTGAGGCACAGTAATGCGCTTTCGGCGCTCTTGTGACTTCTCACATGCGCCAGGCCGGCCCCGCATGACGGCCGGGCAGCGTCGACGCGGGGCAATTCGCGTGGACACGCGGGTGAAACGGGCGCCCGCCCGAGGCGTGAGAGCGCCACCGGGGTGATCTATCCGACTCCCCTCGGAACGGAATCCTGTCAGCCCGGGTGGACATGCCCGGGGCGGTGATCAGCCCAGGTGGCTGGTGTCGTTGTACGAGGTGAGCCGCATCCCGGAATCGCCTCGCTCCCAACGGGTTATGGACGCGTTGCGGACCTGGGCGCTGGTCTGGGCGCTGATCTCGGCCTCGCTCAGATCCCCGAAGATGTAGCGGGTCAGCACGATTGCGATGTCATGGGTGAAAACCAGGACATGGCCGTGCATTTCGCGGAGCACGGCCCGCAGCCGGAGCGCGACGTCGGGCCAGGATTCGCCGCCCGGCGGGCGATGGTAGAAGCCGCCCGAGCGCTGCATCTCCCGGAATTCGTCCGGGTAGCGGCGCTGAATGCCGATTCTGGTGAGCCCGAACAGCACCCCGGGCTCCCGGTCCCGGATCCGCTCGTCGAAGTGCACGGGCGGCGTCGACAGGAAAACGAGCGCGATGCGGGCGGTCTCGCGGGCGCGCAGGTACGGCGAGCAGAGCACCAGGTCGAAGCCCGGATCGAACCCGGCCAGCCGCCTCCCGGCCGCCGCCGCCTGCGCCGCGCCCAGCTCGGTCAGCGGCACGTCGGCATCCCGTGTGCCCGTGATGAATTCCTCCGCCCCGGTGTACGGCGCCGCGTTGACGGTGCTCTGGCCGTGTCGCACCATGGTCAGTGATTCCAGTCCCGCTCCCGTCGCGTCCACCCATATATCGTGCGCGCAACCATCGCTGACCGCCCGGTGAAATGGTGAGTTCGCCCAATGACCACACTCGGTGACCCCCGCGATGCCCGGACCGGTCCGCCGGTGCGACTGGACGAACTGCCGCTGGGTCCCGTGCAGTACAAGCTGCTCGCGCTGGTCGGCGCGGAGATGACGGTCTCCGACGCCTACCTGTGGGAGACCATGCCCGCCCGGGTGCGCGGGCGGATGATCGCCATCGCCTACACCCTCGGCTTCTGCACGGTCCCCGCCGTCGGCTTCCTGGCCCGCTGGCTGGTGCCGCTGCGGCCCCTGGGGATCGACGGCCGGCGCTGGCTGTTCATGCTCGGCGGCGTCGGCGCGACGCTGGTGTTCGTGGCGGGGCGGCACATGCCGGAGTCGCCGCACCGGGAGGCGGATCCGCGCACCGGGTTTCGCTACCGGTGCGCGGCGACCGGACTGCCCACCGTGATGTCGGCGGGCGGCAGCCACAGCGTGGCGATGGTGCCGCCGCCGACCGCGGGCTCGATGGAGGCATTGCCACCATGCGCCTGCGCCACCCAGGCGACCAGCGCCAGCCCGATGCCATTGCGCCCGCTGCGCCCGGCCGCGCCGCGATTGAACGGGCTGGCCGACATGACCGGATCGACGCCCGGGCCGTGATCGCGAATGCTGACCCGCCCCTCCGCCACGTGCACCTCGACCGGCGCGGCCCGGTTCACCGCGCCGTGGGTCAGCCCGTTCTCCAGCATGTTCCGGATCGCCAGGCTCAGCAGCTGCGGATCGCCCACCACCACGCTCGGGTGCGCGGTCACCACGATGCGCTCGTCGGCGGCCTCCTCGGCCACCGCCTCGGCCAGCTGATCCAGTCGCAGCAGGGTGCGCTCGGGTTCGGCGATGCCGGACTGCATGCGGGCGCGGGCCAGCAGCCCGGTCACCAGGCGCGCCATCCGATCCGCGAGCCGGCGCGCCTCGGCCAGCGTCTGCTGTACCTCCTCGGGCTTGGGCCGGGATTCGGTGAGCAACTTCAAGGTGGTGAGCGGCGTACGCAATTCGTGCGCGGCATCGCCGAGGAACTGCTCGTGCTCGTCCAGCATGCGCAACGCCTGCCGCTGGCTGCGCCCCGACAGCAGGAAAGTGGCCGCCGCCGACAGCAGGACCAGCAGGCCACCGCCGGCGATCAACTCCCACACCAGGATTCGATGCGCCCCGGCGTCGGCCATGGCCTCGGTCCCGGCCAGGATGACCACGATGCTGTCCCAGTCGTTCCAGAACACCGGGGCGCCCGCCACCGTCACCGAGCGGCCGGTGATGTCGGTGCCCGCGAACCGGCTGCCCTGATAGAGCAGGCCGTCGGCGTGATCCTCGGTTTGCGTTGCGAGTGTGGAGATCTGGGTGTCGTCGGGCATGAGCGAACGCTGGTAGGTGTGCGCCTGCTTCCACGGCTCGCCCGGTTTGCGCACCGCCACCACGACCGCCGTCGAACCCTTGGCCAGCTCGTCGTCGATGACGGTGGACAGGTCCAGCACCTGCTTGTCGTCGTGCTGAATGGCCCGGGCCAGCCCGCCCGCCACCTGCTCGGCCTGATCCTGCGCCCTGGTTTGGCGCGCGTGCGCGTCGATGGAGGCGGCCACGAAGCCGAACACCAGCACGGCCGTCGCGGTGATCACGGTGACCAGCGCGGTCATGATCCAGCGGGCCCGCTTCAGCCGGGCCACGGCGGGGGAGCGGTGCGCGCTCACGAGATCCCGCCGCCGATGAGGAATCCCGTACCCCGCACGGTCTCGATCACGCTCGGCTCCCCGAGCTTGCGGCGCAGCTTCGCCACCACCGCGTCCACCACATTCGAAGCGGGCTCGGCCATTTCGTCCCAGCAGCACTCGATGAGATCGGTGCGGGTCACCACGCTGCCGCGCCGGGTCGCCATGAGCTCGAGCACCGCGAACTCCTTGGGGGTGAGCATCAGCATGATGCCGGCGCGGGTGACCCGGCGGCGCATCAGGTCGATATCGATGTCCGCCACCGCGATTCGCGACGCGGTGGGCTGTTCGCGGCGGCGGCACAGCGCCCGCACCCGCATCACCAGCTCCGGCAGCGCGAAGGGTTTGGTCAGGTAGTCGTCGGCGCCGTGCTCGAAACCGGCCAGCCGATCGTCGAGCCCGTCGCGGCCGGTGAGCATGAGCGCGGGCACCGTGTGCCCGGCGCTGCGCGCCCCGGCGACCAGGTCCAGGCCGTCGCCGTCGGGCAGGCCGCGATCCACCACCAGGCAGTCGTAGCGATTGATGGCGATCTTGAAATCCGCGTCGGCGATGCTCTGGGCGAGGTCGACCGCGAACCCGGCCGAGCGCAACCCATCGGTCACCTCACGGCAGAGTTGGTGGTCGTCCTCCAGCACCAAAACACGCACAGAGGCAGAGAGTAGGGCATCCCGGACGCCTGCCCAACGGCTGCGGCGACCGGATCGGCGAAAAATGATCGGAAAATGATCCGACGGCAAACCGGCGCGCTACCACCGGCTTCCGACCCTCTCACGGAACCGCCCGCCAGGTCGAGGGTCGCAGGCAACCCGCTGTATCCTGAACGCGGTTGTTTCTGTCAGCGGCTACCGAGAGGGGGTGAGGTGCATGCGCGGCGAACCTCCCAGTCGAAGGCCGTGTGGCATCGCCCCCCGAATCCGTCCTTAGCTTCGCTGGCGGCGGTGGGTGCGGTGCCCGCGGTGTGCCCCGGTGCCTCCCATCCACTCTCTTACTCGCCGTTCGGCCGAGGACTCCGCCATGACGCAGACCGACCTGCACCCTGTCGTCTCCGATGTGCGCCGCCCCGAAGGGGATTCGCTGTGCGACATCGTCGACCGCCGCCACCTCACCCCCGCCGTGGAGTGGCTCGACAACCACCCGCCGCACGTCATCGCCGAGCAGCTGGCCCGCATGGACGCGGTCACCGCCGGCATGGCCTTCCGGCTGCTCGACAAGGACCGCGCGCTGGCCGTGTTCGAGGAACTCGAGCCCGTCGACCAGCAGCAGATCCTGTCCGGCCTGCGCGATCAGAGCTTCCGGGACCTTGTCGAGGACATGGACCCCGATGACCGCGCCCGCATGCTGCGCGAGGCGCCGGCCAAGGTGGCCAAGAAGGTTCTGGCCGGGCTCAGCCCGCGCGAACGGCGCATGACCGCCACCCTGCTCGGCTACCCGGAGGGGTCGGTCGGGTTCTACATGACGCCGGAAGTCGTTGCGCTGCCGCGGAATCTGCCCGTCACCGAGGCGCTGCAGACCGTCCGGACCAAGGGCGGCACCGCCGAGACCGTCTACACGCTGCCGGTCGTGGACGCGGGCCGCCGCCTGATCGGCGTGGTCGAACTGCGCGATCTGGTGCTCGGCTCACCGGACGCCATGATCGCGGATCTGGTTGTGGCCGAACCGGTCTCGGTGCGCGCCACCGACTCGGCGGAGCGGGCGGCCCGACTCATGCAGGGCGCCAACCTGATCAACCTGCCGGTGGTGGACAGCGAGGACCGCCTGGTGGGCCTGCTCACCATCGACGACGCCGTCGAGGTCATCGAGGCCGCCGACTCCGAGGACATGGCCCGGCAGGCCGGCACCACCCCGTGGTCCGGGCACTACATGGCCGCGGGCGTGTTCCAGCTGGCCCGCTACCGCGCCCTGTGGCTGATGCTGCTGCTGGTCGCCGCGACCCTGACCGTCACCGTCACCAACTTCTTCGAGCCGACCCTCGAACAGGCCGCGCACCTGGCGCTGTTCATCCCCCTGCTCATCGGATCCGGCGGCAATGCGGGTGCCCAGGCCGCGACCACCTGCGTGCGCGCGCTCGCGGTCGGTGAGGTCCGGGTCTCGGACCTGTTCGCCGTGATCTGGCGGGAATGCCGGGTCGGGCTGCTGCTGGGCTGCATGCTGGCCGCGGTCGGCATGGTGATCGGCACGCTGTTCGTGGGCGTGAAGATCGCCGTGGTGGTGGGCATCGCGCTGGTGATCATCTGCGCCTGGGCGGCGACCATCGGCGGAACCATGCCGCTGCTGGCCAAGAAACTGCGCATCGACCCGGCCGTCATCTCCGCGCCCATGGTGACCACGCTGGTGGACGCGACGGGGCTGGTCATCTATTTCACGACCGCGAAAGTAGTACTGGGCATCTGATCGGCAAACTTGGGGCTGGTTCGGACACGCCGACCCCGGATCGCTGTGACGGATTGCACCGCTGTAATTTTCTGCAGTCGGTGGCGTGCTTGCCCATCCCCTTCTCGCATCCTCGCAGGACAGCGCGAGGACACGTGATGACACAACTTCTTGTGCTGCATGGGGATGTCACCTACCAGTAGTAGTGTTCAGGGTAAGGGAATTCCGCAGGGTCCGGTGAGCTGAGAAGGGTGTGTGAGCGGGCGTGAAACTGATCGATCGGGTGACGGCGATCAACTGGAACCGCGTGCAGGACGAGAAGGATGCCGAGGTCTGGGATCGGCTCACCGGCAACTTCTGGTTGCCGGAAAAGGTCCCGGTCTCCAATGACATCCCGTCCTGGAACACGTTGACCGCCAATGAGAAGCAACTCACCATGCGGGTCTTCACCGGCCTCACCCTGCTCGACACCATCCAGGGCACGGTCGGCGCGGTCAGCCTCATCCCCGACGCGCTGACCCCGCACGAGGAGGCGGTGCTCACCAATATCGCCTTCATGGAGTCGGTGCACGCCAAGAGCTACAGCTCGATCTTCTCCACGCTGTGCTCGACCCGCGAGATCGACGAGGCCTTCCGCTGGTCCGAGGAGAACCGGAACCTGCAGCGCAAGGCCGAGATCGTGCTGGAGTACTACAACGGCGAGGACCCGCTCAAGCGCAAGGTCGCCTCCACCCTGCTGGAGTCGTTCCTCTTCTACTCCGGCTTCTACCTGCCCATGCACTGGTCCTCGCGGGCCAAGCTCACCAACACCGCCGACATGATCCGCCTGATCATTCGCGACGAGGCCGTGCACGGCTACTACATCGGCTATAAGTACCAGAAGGGCCTCGAGCTGGTCTCCGAGGCCGAGCGCGAGGAGCTCAAGGCCTACACCTTCGAGCTGCTGTTCGAGCTGTATGAGAACGAGGTCGAGTACACCCAGGACCTCTACGACGAGGTCGGCCTCACCGAGGACGTCAAGAAGTTCCTGCGCTACAACGCCAACAAGGCCCTGATGAACCTCGGCTACGAGGGTCTGTTCCCCAAGGACGAGTGCGACGTCAATCCGGCCATCCTCTCGGCGCTTTCGCCCAACGCCGACGAGAACCACGACTTCTTCTCCGGCTCCGGCTCCAGCTACGTCATCGGCAAGGCCGTCAACACCGAAGACGAGGACTGGGAGTTCTGACAAGTCGCGGCGCTCGACCCGATGACGCGGGGAAGTCGCCACCCGGCCGAGCGCCGAACGCGAAGTTCACCAGCGAGATCGTGAACTTTTCGTGATCACGGGTGTTCCCCACAGTCAGACATGGCAAACGGCCCCGAGCATAGATTCGCTCGGGGCCGTTTGCCGACCGCAGCAACTGATTTCGCAACGGTCGGGGTAACTCACCGGGTACGACCAGAATCGGTTTGCTCCCCAACCGCCGGCACGCGTGCCCAACGCTTGACGGCTCTCTGCCGCGCGCTGAAGGTCCGGGGAGGCGGGGGAGCGCGCTCAGTCGGTGACGTATCCGTTGAGGTTGTTGCGGACGTCGTCGAGCAGCGCCCGGGCGGCGGTGATGCCGCTGCCGTGCCAGATGGTGTCGTCGACGGCGAACTCGCGGCGGTCGCTCACGGCGGCGAGCTGTTTCCAGTTGTCGCCCTTCATGATCGACTTGCCGTAGTCGAGGCCCTCCTTGCCGTCGAACATGAGGAAGATGAGGTCGCCCTCGATCCGGTTGCGGGCGTCCTGGCTGCTCAGGCTGGTCACGTCGAAGGAGTCCCCGCGCTGCGGCTGCGGCCGCTGCACGCCCGCGTCACCCAGCACCTGCGCGGCGAAGCTGTTGCCGCCCTGCACCTGAATGGCATTGGGCTCGAAGCGGATCACCGACGCCTGGGTGAGGGCGGCATTGGCGGCCACGCCCGCGTCCTTGGCGGCCGTGCGGTAGTCGTCGAGCGCCTTGACCCCGGCGGTCTTGCGGTCCATGGCCTCCGCGAAACCGGTGAAGGTGGCCTGCCAGCCGTTCTCCGCACCGACCAGCACCGTCGGGGCGATGCCCTTCAGTGCGTCGTAGTGCGAGCTGTCGGAGGCCGGGCCGATGATCAGATCCGGCTTCAGCTCCGCGATCTTCGCCGGATCCGGATTGCCCGCCGGGCCGACCGAGGGAATATCGATGACGCCGGTGCCCAGGTAACCGGGCTGCGGCGCGGGACCGGCCAGCGTGGTCGCGCCGACCACGCGCTCCCACAGCCCCAGCGCGCAGGTGGCGTCCAGGGCGGATGTGGAGAGCACCACGATGCGCTTGGGATCGGCCGGCACCTCCGAGGTGCCCGCGGCATGGGCGACGGTCTTCGTGCCCGCGGCCGAGTCCGGGCCGGACGGCAGCGGGCACGCCTTGGAGGTGTCGCGCTCGATCCCGACCACGCCCGCACCCGCGATATTCGTGGTGGTGCGCACGATCGAGGCGGAGTTGTCATCGGTCTTGCCGCATCCCGCGACCAGACCCAGTGTCAGCAGCGTGGCCGCCGAGACCAATCCCACACTCCGCAAATGCCGCAAGGATCGCCAATGGGGAGCGACCAGGGGAGAGAAGGTGGAGGCGAACGTGTTTCGGGTGGAAGCGGACTCGCGCACCGGCATGCGGGGCAGCCTACAGCCGTGCCCGGCGACTCCCAATTACGACACCGGCGCCGCCGAAATACGACACAGAGTAGGACCCGGAGCGAGCGCTGCCGGAACACGGTTTACGATCTGTCACAGCGCAAGCCACCGTCGTTCGTCATGTGCCGAACCGGACGCCGGAAGCAGCGTACGAACGATGGCATACCTGTGGAGGTTTCGTGACTGCCGTAGAACCGCGGCCGGCCAGCCTTGTGGAGGCGGCTCGGCCCTATCCTCAAAGGACGGGTCCGAAGGGATCGTTCATCTACAAGATGGTCACCACGACGGACCCGAAGGTTCTCGGCGTCATGTACCTGGTGACGGCCATGTCCTTCTTCATGGTCGGCGGCATCATGGCGCTGCTCATGCGCGCCGAACTGGCCCGCCCGGGCATGCAGTTCCTGTCGCCGGAGCAGTTCAACCAGCTGTTCACCATGCACGGCACGATCATGCTGCTCTTCTACGCGACCGCGATCGTGTTCGGCTTCGCCAACATCATCCTGCCGCTGCAGATCGGCGCCCCTGACGTCGCCTTCCCGCGTCTGAACGCGTTCAGCTACTGGCTGTACCTGTTCGGCGGCACCATGGCGACCGCCGGCTTCATCACCCCCGGTGGCGCGGCCGACTTCGGCTGGACCGCCTACGCCCCGCTGTCGGACATCGTCCACTCCCCGGGCGTCGGCGGCGACCTGTGGATCCTGGGTCTGGCCGTCTCCGGTCTGGGCACCATCCTCGGTGGCGTCAACATGCTCACCACCGTGGTCTGCCTGCGCTGCCCGGGTATGACCATGTTCCGGATGCCGATCTTCACCTGGAACATCGCCGTCACCTCGGTGCTGGTGCTGCTGGCCTTCCCGCTGCTCACCGCGGCCCTGTTCGGCCTGGCCTACGACCGTCACCTGGGCGGCCACATCTACGACCCGGCCAACGGCGGCGTGCTGCTCTACCAGCACCTGTTCTGGTACTTCGGCCACCCCGAGGTGTACATCATCGCGCTGCCGTTCTTCGGCATCGTGTCGGAGATCTTCCCGGTCTTCAGCCGTAAGCCGATCTTCGGTTACACCACGCTGGTCTACGCGACGCTGGGTATCGCGGCGCTGTCCATCGCGGTGTGGGCGCACCACATGTACGCCACCGGTGCCGTGCTGCTGCCGTACTTCTCCTTCATGACCTTCCTCATCGCGGTTCCGACCGGTGTGAAGTTCTTCAACTGGATCGGCACCATGTGGCGCGGTCAGCTCACCTTCGAGACCCCGATGCTCTGGTCGGTCGGCTTCCTGGTGACCTTCCTCTTCGGTGGTCTGTCGGGTGTCATCCTGGCCTCGCCGCCGCTGGACTTCCACGTGTCCGACACCTACTTCGTGGTCGCGCACTTCCACTACGTGCTCTTCGGCACCATCGTGTTCGCCACCTTCGCGGGCATCTACTTCTGGTTCCCGAAGATGACCGGCCGCATGATGGACGAGCGCCTGGGCAAGTGGCACTTCTGGGCCACCTTCGTCGGCTTCCACACCACGTTCCTGGTGCAGCACTGGCTGGGCAACATGGGTATGCCGCGTCGCTACGCCGACTACCTGCCCTCGGACGGCTTCACCACGCTGAACACCATCTCCACGATCGGTGCCTTCATCCTGGGTTCGTCGATGCTGCCGTTCATCTGGAACGTCTTCAAGTCCTACCGCTACGGCGAGGTCGTGACCGTGGACGACCCGTGGGGCTACGGCAACTCCCTCGAATGGGCGACCTCCTGCCCGCCGCCGCGGCACAACTTCTACGAGCTGCCGCGCATCCGCTCCGAGCGTCCCGCGTTCGAGCTGCACTACCCGCACATGGTCGAGCGCATGCGCGCCGAGGCCCATGTCGGCTGGGGCTCCAAGTCCCACACCGTCAAGGAGCTGGAGAAGGTTTCCAGCTAGTCTCGACACCTGAACACCGACGCGGCACCCGTCTGAGGACGGGTGCCGCGCTGTTTTCGGAGAGGGAGGGCCGACCCGACCTCGGGTGTCCCGCACTCGTGTATCTCCCGCTCGTAAGCTCGTCCGGTTCCCGTCAGACGCACGCACTGTGCAACAGTTGTCATGTGCATGATTCAGTGGCTCGACGGCGGCCGGGAACCAGCGCGACCGCGCGCCGCGACGTCGGACATCTGGCCGACTTCACCGCGACCCCGCGAATGCTGTTCATCGCGGCCCTCGCCGTCCCCATCGGAGCGCTCGGCGGCTGCGCGGCCTGGGCGCTCTCCCGTCTCATCGCGCTGATCACCAATCTGGTCTGGTACCAACGGCTCAGCGCCGATCCGGTGTCCGCCGGCGCGACGCACCACAATCCGCTGCTGATTCTCGGCGCACGGCCGGGCTCGTGACCACCACGAGGAGCATGCCGCCCAGCGCATTCTGCGCCTGCCGACGATCCGGCCCTCCCGCGTCGAGGCCGGCGCGACGGCCTGGCGCCATGCGCGATGTGTTGCTATTGGCTGATGGAGGATCCGGGAGCGATGTCGGAAACGGGACTGTCCACCGAGTGGTCGCGTGCGCTGGGGCTGCGGCTGCCGGTGGTGAACGCGCCGATGGGCGGGGTTGCCGGTGGCAGGCTGGCGGCGGCGGTCGCGGCGGCCGGTGGCCTGGGCATGATCGGGATGGGGAGCGCGGGCTCGGTGGAGGCCCTCGAGCGGGAACTGCCGCATGTCGCCGACGCTGCCGGTCCGGTCGGGATCGGTCTGGTGGATTGGGTGACGGCCGCCCGTCCCGGGCTGTTCGAGCTCGCCCTCTCGGCCGCACCCGCGCTGCTGTCGGTGAGCTTCGGGTCCGACCTGTCGTGGGCCGATCGGGCTCGCGCCGCCGGAATCCGCACGGCGACACAGGTTTACACCGTCGACGATGCCCGGCGTGCGCACGATGCCGGTATCGATGTCCTGGTGGCACGCGGTCTGGAGGGTGGTGGGCACGGCGCTCCCGAACTGGCGACGCTGCCGCTGCTGGAGGCCGTGCTCGACGCGGTGCCGGGTCCGGTGCTGGCCGCCGGTGGAATCGGGTCGGCGCGCGGGGTCGCCGCGATGCTGGCCGCCGGAGCCTCGGGAGTGTGGCTGGGGACCGCCCTGGCCGCCTGTACCGAATCGCTGCTGTCGCCGGGCGGCCGCCGGGCACTGCTCGCGGCCGAGGACACCGACACCATCGTGACGCGGACCTTCGACGTGGGCATGGAACTGCCCTGGCCGCAACGCTTTCCGGCCCGGGTGTTGCGCAACGACTTCACCGCCCGCTGGCACGACCACCTCGGCGAGCTGGCCGGTGACACCGCCGCGCGGTCCGAGCTGACCGCCGCCAATACCGCCGACGACCCGCGTATCGCCCCGGTCGATGCCGGGCAGGGCGTCGGCCTGGTCACCACGGTGCGCCCGGTCGCCGACGTACTGACCGAAATGTGTTCGGGCGCGGCACGCCTGCTCGGTCGCTGACGCACCGGCTCTCGGTCGGCGGTCGCCCTGACCTCCGATGGCCCGGTCGCTGACCTCGGGCAGCGTGATGCCCGCCACCGTCGGCGGCGGTCGGCGCGGTCCCGTTCGCGCCGACCTGACAGAATGAGCTGCCGCCGCATGCCGGGCGGGACAGGCAGTCGCATGGAACGGAGTTATCGATTGAGCGCGTCTGACACGACGGTTCTGGTCACGGTCACCGGACCCGACAAGCCGGGCGTCACATCGGTACTGCTGGCCGCCCTGGCCAATAGCGCGGTCAGTCTGCTGGATGTGGAGCAGGTCGTGATTCGCGGCCGGCTCACCCTGGGCGTGCTGGTGTCGTGTCCCACCGATCCCGAAGCGCTGCAGGATCAGCTCGAGGACGCCATGGCGTCCATCGGCATGGATGTCGATGTGGAGATCGGGGCGAGCGCCGTCTCGGGCGCCAAGCTGTCCACCCACGCGGTCGTGGTGCTGGGTTCGCCGGTCACCGCCCGCGCCTTCAGCGCCATCGCGCGCAAGCTGGCCGCGCAGCGGGTGAACATCGACTCGATTCGCGGCATCGCCGACTATCCGGTCACCGGCCTGGAACTCATGGTCACCGTCCCCACCGCCGACGCGGACGCCGAGACCGAGCTGCGCACCGCGCTGGCCACGGTGGCCGCCAAGGAGAGCGTGGACGTCGCCGTCGAGAAGGCGGGCCTGGCGCGACGGGCCAAGCGGCTCATCGTGTTCGACGTGGACTCCACCCTGATCCAGGGCGAGGTCATCGAGATGCTGGCCGCGCACGCCGGTGTCGAGGAGGAAGTCCGCAAGGTCACCGAGGCGGCCATGCGCGGCGAGATCGACTTCTCCGAATCCCTGCGTCAGCGGGTGGCGACGCTGGCCGGGCTGGACGCCTCGGTCATCGACGAGGTCGCCGAGCGGATCGAGCTCACCCCCGGCGCCCGCACCACCATTCGCACCCTGCGCCGCCTGGGTTTCCGCTGCGGCGTGGTGTCCGGCGGTTTCCGTCAGGTCATCGAGCCGCTGGCGCACGAACTGGAACTGGACTTCGTGCAGGCCAACACCCTCGAGATCCGCGACGGCAAGCTGACCGGCGCGGTGGTCGGGGAGATCGTGGACCGGGAGGCGAAAGCCGTTGCGCTGCGCCGATTCGCGGCCGAGACCGGGGTGGCCATGGATCAGACCGTCGCGGTCGGCGACGGCGCCAATGACATCGACATGCTCAATGCCGCCGGGCTGGGCATCGCGTTCAATGCCAAGCCCGCGCTGCGCGAGGTCGCCGACGCGGCGCTGTCGCATCCGTTCCTGGACGCGGTGCTGTTCATCCTGGGCGTCACCCGCGACGAGGTCGAGGCGGCCGATGCCCGCGACGGCGGCATCCGCCGGGTGCCGCTGCCGCGCTGAGGCGTAAGGGTCCTGCCGCGCTGAGGCGTGTGGGTCCTGCCGCGCTGAGGCGTATGGGTCCTGCCGCGCTGAGGCCGGCAACGCGTCCAATCCGGTTGCGGCACTCGCAGCTCCGCTCTCGGTACCGTGGTCGGGGAGTCCGGTCACGACCGAAGGAGAGTCCGTGCGCGTGCGTATGCCGCTGGCAGTGGTGATGGCCGCGCTGGCGCTGGCCGGCTGCGGCAATTCGACCTCGTCCGAGCACGAGCCGGTGCGAGTCGGCGCCGACTCCGACGGCAAGGACGTGAGTCTCGCGGTCGGCCAGGGACTGATCGTCACCCTCGAGGCCAACCCGACCACCGGATACGCCTGGATGCTGGGCGGTCTGGATCAGAACGTGGTGAAGCAGAACGGCTCGCCGGAATACGAACCGGACCCGAATCCGGACGGCAAGGTCGGGGTCGGCGGTCGATCGGTGTCGAATTTCGTGGCGGTCGCTGCGGGTTCCACCCGATTGCGCCTGGAATACAAGCGAGCCTGGGAACAGGGTGTGGAGCCGGCCGAGAGCTTCACCCTGAACCTGACGGTTCATTAGCCCGAACAGTTGTGTAGGAGTGGTTGTGTCGAGCGTCGGATCCACCATCGATGCCGGTTTCGTGGCCAGGCACGCGGAATTGGCGCGCGGATATGGCGGCGGAGGCGATCCGGCGGACCCGGCGCTCGTGCAGGCCATGCAGATGGTGCTGCACATTCCGAAGAACGATCCACCGGCGCGCAGCGCACTTCTGGCAGCCGCCGCTTCGGCGGTGGTGGCGCTGTGTCTCGACGAGCGGGTCGGGCCCGATGGGGAGTGGGAGGAGCGCTATCTGACCTGGAAACGCTCGCGTATTCGCAAGGTGGCGCGGCGGGCGCGCGGGGCGCAGTGGCTGGCGGCGCAGGAAGTCGACGGTGTCACAGTCGATTTCGCGGGTGCGCAGGCGCGGGCACTGGTGCCGGGACCGGTCGGCGAGGTGGATCCGCGCATCCGGCGCCTCCAGATCAGCGGCACCGAGCTGCCCGTCGCGGAGGAGATCGCAATCGATCCGGAATCTCCGGTGCTATGGGTGAACGCGGAACTGGGTATGACTGTAGGGAAGGCCGCGGCACAGGTAGGGCATGCCAGTATGTTGCTGGCAGGCGCTCTGCCGGCGCAGCGGGCGTATGCGTGGGCCGCACAGGGATTCCGGTGCACCGTCGCGGAGGCCGATCCGGGCCGCTGGGCGGAGTTGCAGCGGCGGGTGGCCGAGGGCAGCGCGGTGGCGGTGCGCGATGCCGGTTTCACCGAGGTGGCACCGGGGTCGACGACCGTGATCGCGGTGGCTTAGTGCGGATGTCGCACTAGCGAAACCGGATGGTCGGCGCACTGACCTATATGGGCAGTGCATATCGACTTCCCCGGACGGGTCGGCAAGGATCGATTCACGTTTCCTCGAAAGGAAACCACCGAAATGACAACACTGCTGGTTGTTCTCATCGTGTGGGCGGCGCTCTCGGTCCCGGCGGCACTCATTCTGGCGCGCATGTTCCGGTCCACCCGGGCGGATGCGCGGGACCGCGGGTTGGCGGACCCGGAGCGCGAACCATCGGAATTCGATGGTGGCGCACACGAAATCGCTTATCGCCATCGCAATTCCCGGGAGGACACGCACCGAGTTTTCCCACCACGTTGACGAGCGTCCCGGGTGGTGGGCCAAGATGGACCCCGTGCCGCAACCGGATCCCGATCTGCTCATCGATTTCAGCGACGTCACCGTCCGACGTTCCGGACATACCCTGGTCGGTCCGGTCACCTGGCAGGTGGAATTGGACGAGCGCTGGGTCGTGCTCGGCCCCAACGGCGCCGGCAAGACCTCGCTGCTGCGCATGGCCGCCGCCGAGATGCACCCCACCTCCGGGGTCGCCAACCTGCTCGGCGAGACCCTGGGCCGGGTCGACATCAACGAGCTGCGCCCGCGCATCGGCCTGTCCTCGGCCGCCATCGCCAGCCGGGTGCCGCTCGACGAGAAGGTCGCCGACCTGGTGGTCTCGGCCGGCTACGCGGTGATGGGCCGCTGGCGGGAGAGCTACGACGACATGGACACCGACCGGGCCGTCGACATTCTGGAAAGCCTGGGCGCGGAACACCTTTCCGATCGCGCCTACGGGACGCTGTCGGAGGGGGAGCGCAAGCGGGTGCTCATCGCCCGGGCGCTCATGACCGATCCGGAACTGCTGCTGCTCGACGAACCGGCCGCCGGACTGGATCTGGGCGGGCGTGAGGAGCTGGTCGAGCGGTTGGGCGATCTGGCCGCCGATCCGGACGCGCCCGCCACCGTGCTGGTCACCCACCACGTGGAGGAGATTCCGCCGGGCTTCACCCACGGCATGCTCCTCAATGAGGGCAGTGTGGTCGCGCAGGGTCTGCTCACCGATGTGCTGACCTCCGAGAACCTGAGTGACGCGTTCCGCCAGTCGATTCAGCTGGACCGTATCGAGGGGCGCTACTTCGCGCGCCGCAGCCAGCGCTTCGGGCGGCACCGCAACCGCTGAAAGCTGCCTCCCGCAACCTGTCTCGCGAACCGCGGCGCGCTGCGATTGCATCCGCCGCCACCGCCGGGCAAACTGTCCGCAACTGACGCGGATGGAGGGAGCTGGCTGTGGGCCGGAACATCGGCGCCATCACGATTCTGGCCATCGCGGTCGTCGCCACCGGCTGCGTGGCCGATCCACCGGCCGCCCAGCGGGTTTCGAATTCGCACGCCGCGGAGACCCTGGGCCGGGCCACGGTCCCGTCGGACCTGAACGGTAGAACGGTGCAGCTCAGCTATGACAGCGGAGCGGGCGGCACCATTGTCTTCTCGGCGGACGGGCGCACCCTGACCGCTATCGCCGCCGATACCGGAAGCCGGTCGAGCGCGCCGGTCGCGGTTGCGTCCATCGCGGCTGGCATCTTCCTGGTTACCTGGACCGACGACACCGGCGCGGTGATCAGCCAGGTGCAGGACTATCGCAATGGCAAGGTGGAGGGCACCTGGACCCGCCGCGATGACGCCGGTCGGGCCGTCATCGAAACCCGCACCGGATCAGTCCGTGTGACCGACTGACCATCAGTCCATGTGACCGAGTGACCGGCGAACCCGCAGCGCGTGTATCGCTTAGCCGGGGCAACGGTTATGGTGCGAAAGGTGAGCGAAGCAATGGCCCAGTCCGAATCCCAGCCCGCGGCCCCGCCCGTCAAGGACGCGTCCACGGTCATGCTGGTGCGCGACGGTGCGCACGGGCCCGAGGTGTTCCTGCAGCGTCGAGTGGGTGGCATGGCCTTCGCGGCCGGCATGACCGTCTTCCCCGGCGGCGGCGTCGACCCGTCCGACGCGTCCATCGCACTGGACTGGGCCGGACCCGAACCCGCCTGGTGGGCCGAGCGATTCGGCATCGACGCCGGCCGTGCCCAGGCGCTGGTCTGCGCGGCGGTGCGCGAGACCTTCGAGGAGTGCGGGGTGCTGCTGGCGGGACCGACCGCCGACAGCGTCGTCAGCGACACCGCGGTCTACGCCGAAGCGCGCGGGCAGCTGGAACGCCGCGAGCTGTCCTTCGCCGAATTCCTCACCCGCGAGAACCTGGTGCTGCGCGCCGACCTGCTGCGCCCGTGGGACAACTGGATCACCCCGGTGATCGAGCCGCGCCGCTACGACACCCGCTTCTTCGTCGCGGTGCTGCCGGAGGGTCAGCTCGCCGACGGCGCCACCTCCGAGGCCGAGGTGGTCGCCTGGTGCACCCCCGCCGAGGCCATCGGCCGCTGGCGCGAGGGCGTGGACGTGCTGCTGCCGCCGACCTGGACCCAGCTCGCGGCGCTGAACGAATTCGCCTCCACCGCCGAGATTCTCGCGGCCGGCCGGGACATCACTCCGATCATGCCGGTGTACGACCCGTCGGGCGGCGGTCCGGCGCTGGCGTTCCCGCACGCCGACCGCTACTTCGCCGAGCTGCCCGACAATTCGCGTATCCGCGGTTCGCAGCGACCCGAGTAGCGCCCGCCCGGGCGGGGCGTCCCGGTGCCGGGGGCTCGAAGTAGGGTGATCGGCTGTGGCCGAATTCGTGACCGTGGACCGGGGTGTGGCGGAGCATGTCGCCGTGCTCCGCATCGCACGCCCGCCGATGAATCTGATCGATCTCCAGGTGGCGCTGGAGGTGGCGGCGGCCGCCGAGGAGATCGCGGCCGACGCGTCGATCGCGGCCGTGGTGGTCTACGGCGACGAGCGGGTGTTCTCCGCCGGTGACGAACTGGCCGAACTGGCCCGGCTCACCCCCGAGCAGGCGCAGGCCATGGCCGGAGATTTCCAGTCGGCGCTGGGCTGCCTGGCCCGGCTGCCGCAGCCGACCGTGGCCGCCATCAGCGGATACGCCCTCGGCGCTGGGCTGGAGCTGGCCCTGGCCGCGGACCGACGCGTCATCGGCGACAACGTGAAACTGGGCCTGCCGCAGATCAAGGCCGGGCTGATCCCGCTGGCCGGTATCCGCCGGTTGAGCCTGCTGATCGGTCCCTCGCACGCCAAGGACCTGGTGTACAGCGGCCGGTTCGTGGATCCGGAGGAGGCCGCGGCGCTCGGGCTGGTCGACGAGGTGGTCGCGCCCGACGACGTCTTCGCCGCCGCCCTGCGGTGGGCGAAGCAGTTCACCGATGGTCCGCGCGCGGCCCTGGGCGCTGCCAAGCGGGTGTTCGAGGCGGGCACGCACGGCCACGATCGCGCGCGTCGCGAGTGGGCGGATCTGTTCGGCACCGCAGATCAGCAGGTTGGAACACGTTCTTATTTGGTCGACGGTCCGGATGCGGCCCGGTTCACCGGCCGTTAAGCAGCCCGATAACACCGTTCACCGGGGTATTCATTAGGCTGCCCTGCATGACAGTTGGTCCTGAAGACCCCGCGCCGAACCCGCACGCCACCGAGGCGGAGGTCCAGGCCGCGTATAGCGACAACAAGCTCGCCCAGGTCCTTTATCACGACTGGGAAGCCGAGACCTACGACGACAAGTGGTCCATCTCCTACGACGAACGCTGCATCGAGTACGCGCGCGGCCGCTTCGACGCCGTCGCCCCGAGTGCCGAGCTGCCCTACGACCGGGCCCTCGAGCTCGGCTGCGGCACCGGCTTCTTCCTGCTGAACCTGATGCAGGCGGGCGTCGCCAAGCGCGGCTCGGTCACCGATCTGTCCCCGGGCATGGTCAAGGTCGCCACCCGCAATGGCCAGAACCTGGGTCTGGACGTGGACGGCCGGGTCGCCGACGCCGAGACCATCCCCTACGAGGACGACACCTTCGACCTCGTCGTGGGCCACGCCGTGCTGCACCACATCCCGGATGTGGAGCTGGCGCTCAAGGAGTGCCTGCGTGTGCTGAAGCCGGGCGGCCGGTTCGTGTTCGCGGGTGAGCCGACCACCATCGGCAATCTCTACGCCCGCAAGCTGGGCCAGATCACCTGGAAGATCACCACCGAGATCACCAAGCTGCCGTTCCTCAGCGACTGGCGTCGCCCGCAGGAGGAGCTCGACGAGTCCTCCCGCGCCGCCGCCCTCGAGGCCGTCGTCGACCTGCACACCTTCGACCCGTCCGACCTCGAGCGCATGGCCCGCAGCGCCGGCGCCGTCGAGGTGCAGGCCAAGACCGAGGAATTCGCCGCCGCCCTGTGGGGCTGGCCGGTGCGCACCTTCGAGGCCGCCGTCCCGGACGAGAAGCTGACCTGGCGCTACCGCATGGCCCAGTACAAGGCGTGGCTGGCGTTCTCGGCCCTCGACGAGAAGGTGCTGCGCCACGTGGTGCCCCGCCAGTTCTTCTACAACGCCATGATCACTGGCGTGAAGCCCGGCGCCTCCGCCAAGTAGGCCGGTCCACGAATCCCCGTGGGCTACGCCTTCTCTCGCGCTGACATCGCCTACCTCGCCAGTCCGGCCGGCGCGGCCGCCCTGGCCGAGGTAGGCGATTTCGCGCTCACCCCCGCCTCGCTCCTCAAGGACCTGGAGCGCCTCCGCCGCGACCACGGCGACCACGCCCCCGCCCTCGTGGAGACGGTCCGCCTGCGCCGCCGCGCGACAGCGAAACTCGACGGCGCGGGGGAGTGGCTCTTCACCGACGACGCCCTCCAGCAGGCCACCCCGTCGGCCGTAGCTCGCCACCGCGCCCAGCGCTTGGCAGGCCGCACGGTCCACGATGTCACCTGCTCCATCGGCGCGGAATTGGCCGCCCTGGCCGAGGTCTGCCCCGCCGTGATCGGCAGCGACCTCGACGACGTACGTCTCGCGATGGCTCGGCACAATCTCGGTGTGCCGCTGGTGAATTCCCGCTCGGAGGGCGATGCGATCCAGCACGGGGATGCAAACGTTGCCGAGCGGGGGCGTGGCGTCTCGTCGACGATCGGCAGCGTATCCACTGCGGCGCTCGCCGGGGCGAGAGCGCGAAATGTGGTGCTGGTCAAGGCGGATGCGCTGGTGCCGTGCAGTACCGCTGAGGTCGTGATCGCCGATCCGGCGCGGCGGGCGGATGGGCGGCGGACGCATGATCCGGCGAAGCTGCAGCCGCCGCTGCCGGATCTGCTCGCGGCGTATGCCGGGCGGGAGCTGGCCGTGAAGTGCGCTCCCGGACTGGATTTCGACAAGCTCGGGTGGGCCGGGGAGATCGAAGTCGTCTCGCTCGACGGGGCGGTGCGGGAAGCCTGCCTGTGGTCACCGGGTTTGGCGGAGCCGGGCGTGACCCGTCGTGCGACCGTGCTCTCGTCCACTGCACCCCCCTGGACACTCACCGATGCCGACCCGGACGATATCCCCGAGCGTGAGCCGGGGCAGTGGATCATCGACCCGGACGGGGCGGTCGTCCGTGCGGGGCTGGTGCGGCACTACGCCGCGAAACACGGGCTGTGGCAGCTGGATCCGCGCATCGCGTACCTGACCGGTGACCGGGTTCCGGAGGGTGTGCGGGGGTTCCGGGTGCTGGACCGCATGGAATTCCGGGAGAAGCCGCTACGGGCGGAATTGCATCGGCGCGACTGCGGTCCGCTGGAGATCCTCGCGCGCGGTGTCGATATCGATCCGGATGCGCTCCGTGCCCGGCTCAAACCGCGAGGCTCCCAGCCACATACGCTGGTCGTCACCCGGATCGGCCGGGCGGCAACGGTTTTTCTCTGCGCCACGCCCTGACGCGGCGTCTCCGCCCCGGTAGCTCGCGCTGTTTCAGCCCTGATAGCTGACGTGGGTGGGCCGCATGACGAGGACGACTCGGTGCGGATGGTCGCCGACGGGCTTGTCGTAGGCCAGGCCGTACCGCTGCGCCAGGACGTCGAAGAACTCGCCCTCGGGGTCGGTGTCGATGCGCTCGATGACGCCGCGCACCTCGAGGTAGCGGTAGGGAGCCTCGGGATCATTGATGCTCACCGCCACGTGCGGGTCGCGAGAGGTATTGCGGTGCTTGGCGCGAGTGGTGGTCGTGGTGAAGCGCAGGAACTCACCGTCCCAGATCTGCCAGACCGGGGTGACCTGCGGGGTGCCGTCCGGATTGCGGGTGGCCAGGTGCGCGAACAGCGGGCGGGTCAGCAGGTCGGTGTACTTCTCGGGAATGACGGGGTGGGTCACGGTGTGCTCCTTCAGAGTTGGGAGATCTCGACGATGCGGAAGCCGGCGGGGACGCCGTTGCCGTAGGGGCCGTTCTTGTCGAACTGGGAGACCGTGACCAGCGCGTGGCCGCCGGTGTGCACGATCGAGGTGGGGATGTCGAGTGCGGGATCGGTGACGCGGTGCTGCAGTTCGGCTTTCGCGCCGTCGTCGCCGAGCCGCCAGCGGGACACGGCGTTCCCCTTGTTGTGCACCACCCACAGGGTGTCGCCGCGCAGTTCCAGGCCGTCGCCGTCGACCGCGTCGCCGCCGGTGCGCTCGACCCGTCGCACGGTCGGCTGCGGTCCGGTCGAGACCCGGTAGAGGTCGCCGCTGGTCATGTCGACCACGATCAGATACCGGCCCGCGTCGCCAGCGGCAATGCCGGTGACGGTGGTGATGCGGTCGGGTGCCGCGTCGCCGGTGCTGCACGCCGCCGACGCCAGCAGCAGCGCCGCCGTCACCGCGGGCGCGGCCCAGCGGCGAATCGGGTGGGACATGGTTCGTACCTTTCGCTCCCGGGGGATAGAGATGACATCTGAGTGCGAGAGCGAAGATAGATTAGAACTCTAATGATCGTCAAGATTCGAATAACTGCATGAGCTATCATTCCGGGGGTGACGTCGATGCCGGTCGAAGAACGCCTGGGGACCTTCATCAAGCGCGCTGAGCAGGCGCTGATGGGTGCGAAGAACGCCGCCCTCAAACCCGCGGGCGTGACGATTCCGCAGTACGCGGCCCTCTACGTGCTGAGTGAGAACCCGGGCATTTCGGCGGCCGAGCTGGCCCGGCGCTGCGGCGTCACGCCGCCCACCATGAACACGGTGCTCACCAATCTGCGCGAGCGCGGCCTCATCGAGCGCACGCCGCACGCCTGGCACCGCAATGTGCTCGAGACCCGGCTCACCGAGGAAGGCCGCACCATCATGCACGCCGCCGACAAGCGGGCGGTCCCGGTCGAACGCGCGCTGGCCGCGGAGTTCACCGATGCCGAGCGCGAGGCGCTCATGTCCATGCTCGAGCGTGCGGCCACCCTGCTCGATTCGGTGCGGCCGGACTGATCGCTAACGGTCGCTGACGGCGCCGAAGTCGGCGACGAATCTGGTGAGCAGCCGAGCGAATTCGGTGCGGTCGCGCTCGCCCCAGGCCGCGGTCGCCTCGGCGAAGACGGCCTGGCGGTTGGCGTGGGCGCGGTTCAGTGCGGTCTGCGCGGCCGGCGTCAGCTGCAGGTGGATGCGGCGCGCATCGTGCTGGTCGGCACGGCGTTCCAGCAGGCCCTCGGTGACCGCACGCGCCACCAGGCGGCTGGCGCGGGGCTGATCCACGCCCAGCGCGGTCGCGATGTCGGTGACGGTGGCCTCCCCGTCACGCGCCTCGACCGCGTCGAGCACGCCGAAGAGGGTCGGATCGACGGCCGGTCCGCCCCCGCGGGCCGCGAATCTACTGAGCGCACGCCGGGTCTGGCTGCGCCGGATGGCCACCATGGCGCGCTCGATGGCGACGATCGCGGGGTCGTTGTCCTTCACCCTTGCCATCGTACAATTACTTGCTAAAGTACATGTATATGTAATGTGACAACTGATTGGAGACAGCCATGACCGACACCCCGAAGCCGATCGGCTACTGGTTCAAGCACATCGACAAGACCCTCGAAGGGAACTTCGCCGCCCTGCTCGCCACCGAGGGCCTGCTGCGCCGCCACTGGCAGATCATGCACACCCTCTCCGGTGGCGCACTCGACGCGACCGCGCTCGATGTGGCCCTCTCGCCGTTCCTGAACGCCCAGGACCCTACGGCCGCACCATATGTCGGCACACTGCTCGACCGCGGCTGGGTCGTTCGCGATGCCATGGGTACCTACGCCCTCACCCTCGACGGCATCGGCGCGCACGCGAAACTGCTGGAGCGCATCGGGATTCAACGCACGGCGGTGACCGAGGGCCTCAGCGCCGACGACTACCGCACGCTGCTCGATCTGCTGCAGCGCGTCTCGGCGAACGTCGACGCGTTCGCGCTGACCCTGCGGTAGCGGTTCACGACCGAGGCGGCACCCGCTCGACCCGGGTCCAGCCCTTCCAACCCCGCTCCGACAGGATCGCCATGAGCCGCTCGGCGACCGGCGAGGTCTCGAGCATGGTCGTGTCCATCAGGTCGACGAAATGATCGTCCATCAGGTCGCTGAATCGGCCGCCGCCCCCGGCGGCCGTCGTCGCGTGAATCATCAAGCGCTCCAGGATGTCCGCGACCTCGACGATCCGCGGGTCCTCGACCGTCCAGTCGAGCGCGCCACTCAGGAGCTGGTAGAGCCGCACCATGTCGGGGTTGTTCAGCTCCTCGTGCTTCTTGGCGATCACGGCGTCGATCAGATCGGGTACCTGAGCGGCGATCATGATCCAACCGTCCCGCTCCAGCTCGATATACCGCTCCTCGACCCCGAGACCCCGCAGCCGATCGAGGTAATCGACCACGCGCTGCGGCAATGCCAGCTGCTCCCCGGCGGCCAGCTTGGCCAGCCGCTGCCGGGTCTCTTGCAACCGCCGGATCTCGGCGCGTAACTCCTTGTCGATCGCCCGGACCCCTTCGGCGAACTCCTCCGGGTCGGCGTCGAGCAGTTCCTGCACGCGCGCCAGCGGCACCCCCGAGGCGGCGAGGGTGTGGATCCGGATCAGCCGCACCACCGCCGCCGCGTCGTAGGTGCGGTAGCCGGAGTGGTCGCGCTCCGGCTCCGGCAGCAGCCCGATCCGGTGGTAGTGGCGGACCGCCCGCACTGTCACCCCCGCGTAGGCGGCCAGCCTGCTGATGGTGAGCATGGCTTCAGCCTGTCTCAGGCGATCTTCCGGCGGTAGGTGACCATCGCGAATCCATAGGCCACGGCCAGGATTCCGGCGCACCAGGCGAGCGCCGTCCAGGCACTGTCGCCGACCGGCTGCTGGGCGAACAGAGCGCGGATCGTATTCACGATCGACGTCACCGGCTGGTGCTCGGCGAACCAGCGCACCGGCCCGGGCATACCCGCGGTGGGCACGAACGCCGAGCTCACGAACGGCAGGAAGATGAGCGGGTAGGAGAACGCGCCCGCACCCTCGACCGACCCTGCCGACAGGCCGGGGATCACCGCGAGCCAGGTCAACGCCAGGGTGAACAGGATCAGAATCCCGGCGACCGCGAGCCACGCCGCCACTCCGGCGCCCGAGCGGAAACCCATGAGCAGCGCCACGCCCACCACGATCACGAGCGAGATCAGGTTGGCGATCAGCGAAGTCAGCACATGCGCCCACAGCACGCCCGACCGGGCGATCGGCATCGATTGGAAGCGTTCGAAGATCCCGCTCTTGATGTCCATGAACAGCCGGAACGCGGTGTAGGAGATGCCCGATGCGATCGTGATGAGCAGGATGCCGGGCAGCATGTAGTCGACGTATTTTTCCGAGCCCGTGTTGATCGCGCCGCCGAACACATAGACGAACAGCAGCATCATGGCGATCGGCACGATCGCGGTGGTGATGATGGTGTCGGGGCTGCGGGTGACATGCCGCAGGGTCCGGCCCGTGAGTGCGGCGGTGTCGCCGAAGAAGTTGGAAGGCATCGTCTTTCCTAAGGGTTTGTGCCGGCGACGTCGCTGGTGGCATCGTCGCCGATGATGGCGAGGAAGATCTGCTCGAGCGTCGGCCGCTTCTCGACGTACTCCACGGTGGCGGGCGGGAGCAGTCGCTCGAGTTCCGCGAGGGTGCCGTCGGCGATGATCCGGCCCCGGTGCAGGATCGCGATTCGGTCGGCCAATTGTTCTGCCTCGTCGAGGTATTGGGTGGTGAGCAGTACCGTCGTGCCGTGGCCGGCGAGCTCCTCGACCGTTTGCCACACTTCGAGGCGTGCCTCGGGATCGAGTCCGGTCGTCGGCTCGTCGAGGAAGATCACCGGCGGATTCCCGATGAGGCTCATGGCGATATCCAGGCGGCGGCGCATCCCACCCGAATAGGTGGACACCTTCCGCGCGCCGGCGTCGGTCAGTGAGAAGCGCTCGAGCAGGTCATCCGCGATCGCGCCCGGCTGCGCGAGGTGGCGCAGTCTGGCGACGAGGACGAGATTCTCCCGCCCGCTGAGGATCTCGTCGACGGCCGCGAACTGCCCGGTGAGGCTGAAGGATTCGCGCACGTCGGCCGGTTGCGTGGCGACGTCGAATCCGTTGACCACGATCGTTCCCGCATCGGCCTTCAGTAGCGTGGCCAGGATCCGCACGGTGGTGGTCTTGCCCGACCCGTTGGAGCCGAGCAGCGCGAAGATGCTGCCCCGCTCCACATCGAAGTCCACACCGCGCAGCACTTCGAGCTGTCCGTACGACTTCTCGAGACCCCGCACCCGGATCGCCGGGGCGGTGATCGGTTCGGCCGTTGTCATCGTTCTTCTCCATCCCGGAGCTGGTCCGGTCGGTCCGGGAGGCTCCTGGCACCAGGATGGAGGGTTGACCCCGCGTCAGGGTCAAGCCGGACACGGTGTCAATTCTCGGGTTCGAAGCGGCGTCACTTCTCGGGTTTGAAGACGAACAGCTCGCCGATGCGGGTGGTCACCACGACCTCGCCTTGATCGCCCACGGCGGTGGCCACGGTCGTGCCCTCCGCGCCGGGCAGCTCGTTCGACTGCACCGTGGCGCCGGTCTTCGTGTCGAAGGTGACCAGCGTCAGTTTGTCGCCGATCGGCGCGACCGTGTACCCGGTCCCGCCCGCCGTCTGCACCGGCCGCCCGCGCAGCTCCAGATCCTTACGCTCCCAAGCGATCTCGGCGCTGTTCCCCCTGTCGCGCAGCGCGACCAGATGCCCCTCGTCGCCGGCGGGGACCAGCAGTCCGTCGGCCACCGAGATGCCGCCGCGCGCCGGGAAACCCAGATCCTGCACCCATTTGGTGTGCCCGGTGGCGGCGTCCACGGCCATCAGCCGGTTGGTGTTGTCGCCGACGTACACCGTGGACCCGTCGGCCGACAGCGCCGGGCTGGTGGCGCTGCCCTGTTCGAGCAGCTGCGCGGTCCAGTCGACGTGAACGTCCTTGCCGCCGTAGGTGAGTGCGATCAGTGCGGCCGCCTTGTCGCCCGGCTTCCACACCGTCGCGTAGAACCGCCCCGACTTCTGGTCCACCGCCGACACATTCGCGATCGGGCACTGCGGCCCGCCGGTCGCGCAGTCCTCCAGGCCCTGCCGGTCCGGCGGCCGGCTCAGCGACGGGTTGGTCAGGAAGTCGGGCTCGCCGAGCAGCTGGAAGGTGGACACCTGCCGATCGCCGGTCTGCCGGCTGAGCACGTCCACCTGCCCGGACTGGGTCACCGACAGGACATTTCCGTCACCGGTGAACTGCACCGACACCGGTGTCCCGGCGGCCTGGGTGCGCCAGCGCGGCTGCCCGAGATTGTTGAAGGAGTTCACCGCGCCGTCGTCGCCGACATACACATTGCCGATGCCGTCCACCGCGGAGCCGCCGTCGACGGCGCTGGGGCCCATCGGATTGCAGAACCGCTTGCGCCCGGTCGGCATCTGGAACGAGGCAATACTGCAGGCATTGGCGCGGGTGGTGACGTACAGCTGCCCGTCGCCGCCGATGGTCACCGGCTGTGCGACCGGACCGCCCACGGGCCGAGACCAATTCAGCGCCAGCTTCCGCGACCCGGTGACCGGACTCGACCCGCTGTTGTGCGCGTCGTGGAAGGCCAGCGGCCACCCCTTGCCCGGGCCTACGCCGATATCGTCGACCTTGGTGCTGCCGTACGCGCACGCGGTCAGCGTGAACAGCCCGGTGCTCGCCAGGGCCAGCACCTTCGCCCCGGTGCGGGTGCGTCGTTCACGTCCGGTCCGCCGCCTGCCGTTTCGCACCTGCTGGTGTCCCTTCTGCCAGTACGGAAGTCTGTAGTTTCTCGCCGGGCCGCTACAGCCGGAGCACAGCCTACTTTCACGCCCTGTGAAGGGGGCGGATACCCTCGTTGAAACGACCGGTGAACACAGGGAGTAGTTCGTGACGAGCATGTGGGGCGCACCGTTGCGCTCGCGTTGGCGGGGGTCGCGCCGCCGTGATCCGGAGCAGGCGCGTTTCCTCACCCCTGCGTCCCTCAAGTGGGTTCTCGCCAATCGCGCCTACACGCCCTGGTATCTGGTGCGCTACTACCGGCTGTTCAAGTTCAAGATGGCCAATCCGCACGTGGTGTTGCGCGGCATGGTCTTCCTGGGCCGCAGGGTCGAAATCCACGCCACCCCGGAACTGGGCCGGCTGGAGATCGGCCGCTGGGTGCACATCGGCGACGGTAATGCCATTCGCTGCCACGAGGGTTCGCTGCGGATCGGCGACAAGGTGGTGTTCGGCAAGGACAATGTCGTCAACACCTACCTCGATATCGAGATCGGCGAATCCACCCTGGTCGCCGACTGGTGCTACATCTGCGACTTCGACCATGTCACCGACGACATCAACCTGCCCATCAAGGACCAGGGCATCGTGAAGTCCCCGGTGCGCATCGGCCCCGACACCTGGATCGCCGCCAAGGTCACCGTGCTGCGCTCCACCCGGGTCGGCCGCGGCTGCGTGCTGGGCGCGCACGCCGTCGTCAAGGGCGACTACCCCGACTACTCCATCTGCGTCGGCGCTCCCGCCCGGGCGGTCAAGAACCGCAAGGACACCTGGGACGCCGCTGCCGAGGCCCGTGCCGCCCACATGGCGGCGCTCGCCGACATCGAACGCAAGAAGAGCGGCATCGCCGCGTCCTGACGCTGTCACCCCGCGCAGGTAGGTTCACGGCCATGCACCAGTACGCCGCCTTCCTGCGCGGGATCATGCCGACCAACCCCAACATGCGCGGCGAGAAACTGCGCGGTGTATTCGAGGGTCTCGGGTTCGCAAAAGTGAGCACCTTGCTGGCCAGCGGCAATGTGGTCTTCCGGTCCGACGACACGAACGTGCCCGCCCTGGAATCGAAGATCCAGCAGGCCTTGACCGCCGAACTGGGCATCCCCGGCGGCACCCTGATCCGCAGCCGCGCCCAACTCCAGGCGCTGGTCGACTCCGATCCCTTCGCGGGCCTCGCCCACGGCCGCGAAACCTATCTGACGGTCACCTTCGTCCGTGAGCACCCGAAGTCCATCCCCGACTTCCCCGAGGATTCCCCGGTCCGCGTCGTCCGCTACGACAAGCCCGCCGCCGCACTGCTCACCGTCATCGACAACACCGACCCCAGCACCACCGGCTTCATGGCCACCATCGAGAAGGCCTGGGGCAAGGACATGACCACCCGCACCTACCTCACCGTCCAGAAGGCCCTGAAAAAGATGGATGCCTGACCGCGTGCGGTCAGGCATCCAAGGGGTCCGGGATCAGCGGATGTAGCTGTTCTGCGTTGCCTGCCAATCGGATTGGTCGTCCAGCGCGGCCATGACATCCCGCCGGGCGCCGATCCGGCCCGGCCACCAAGCCTTGCGGCCGAGCAGGGCGGTCACCGCGGGGGTGAAGAACATGGCCATGACGAAGGCCGACAGAGCGATGCCGAAGGAGATGGCGAAGCCCATCTGCGCCAGCATCGAATTGCCCGCCAGCATCATCGAGGCGAAGGTACCGGCCAGGATGACGCCGGCCGCCGCGATGGTGGGGCCGGTGTGGCGCAGGCTCAGCGCCGCCGCGGTCCGCGGATCCCGGCCCTCGGCGGCCTCTTCGCGCAGCCGGGCCACCATGAGGATGTTGTAGTCGGTGCCCAGGGCGATGACGAACATGTACATGATGATCGGCAGCGAGAAGATCAGGCCCGAATTGCCTTGGGCCCGCTGGAATACCAGCACCGCCGCGCCCAGGGTGGCGGCGAAGCCGAGGCCGACCGCGCCCATCAGGTACCAGGGTGCGACGACGCTGCGCAGCAACAGTGCGAGCACCAGGGCGATGAGGATGGCCGCCACCGGGAACACGATCTTGTAGTCGTGGTTCATCGCGGCCTTGAAGTCGACCAGCACCGAGGACATGCCGCCGACGTAGGCGCTGCTCCCGGCCGGCGCCGCCGCGTGCGCGCTGTCCCGCAGCGGCCCGCGGACCGTGGCCAGTGCGGCATCGGAGGTTGGCTCGGAGGTGAGGGTCACCTGGAATTCGGCGATCGAACCGTCGGCGGAGACCCGCGGCGCGCCCACCTGCCCGACGCCGGGCGTGGCGGTCAGCGCGGTCCGATAGGAGTCGAGCTGCGCGCCGGTCAGGGCAGCGTCCGAGTGCAGGTAGACCAGCGACGGCTGGGTGGCGCCCGCCGGCATGCCCTTGAGCAGTTCCTTGCTGTAGACGGTGGATTCGGTCGTATCGGAGGTGGATGCGGAGCTCATGTCGAAGGTCGGGTGGAAGCCGAAGGCGGCCACACCCAGGGCCACCAGCACCGCGCCCGCGGCGGCGGCGAAGACGCCCGGCCGGCGTCCCAGACCGCGGCCGAGTGCGGCGAACACCGTGCCCTTCGGCTCCTGCTGCCAGGCCTTGGACGGCCAGAACACCTTGGTGCCCAGCTTGGAGACGATGGCCGGGACCAGGGTCAGCCCCGCCAGCATGGCGACCGCGACGGCGATGGCCAGCGCCGGGCCCAGCGCGCGGAACATGCCGAGCGAGGACAGGGTCAGTGCGAGGAAGGCGATGATCACCGCACCCGCGGCGGAGGTGATCGCTTCGCCGACCCGGGTGACCGCGCTGATCATGGCGGTCTTGGGATCCTCACCGGCGCGCAGTCGCTCCCGGTAGCGGAACATCAGGAACAGGATGTAATCGGTTCCGACGCCGAACAATACGACGGTCAGCAGCGAGTTGACCGAGCTGTCCACCTTCAGGTCGAAGGCGTGGGCGACGATGGCGATCAGGCCGCCGACGGTGCTCGAGATGGCGCCGATGGTGATGACCGGCAGCAGCGCGATCACCGGGCTGCGGAAGATGACGAGCATCAGCACCAAGATCAGTACGACGGTGGCGATGCCGATGATGGCCATGCCCTTGTTGCCGGATTCGGTCTGATCCAGGGTCTGCGCCGCGGTGCCGGTGATTCCGGCCTTCAGCTCGGTGCCCGACACCTGCCCGTGCAGTGCGTCGCGCAGCTCCTTCACGGCATCGGTCTGGGTCTTGTCGCTCGGGTCGGTGGTCTTGGTCATCTGCACCGCGATGACCTGGATCGAGCGGTTCGCCGCCGGGGGAGTCGCCTGAATTCCGTTGACGCCCTTGATATTGCGACTGCTCAGGTCGGTCGCCACCGTGGTGACGCGCGCCGCGTCGTCCGCACTGAGCGCGGCGCCGTCGGCGCGTTCCACCACGATCAGCGCCGCGGGCGTCACATCGTCGGGAAATGCCCGCTGTTGCAGTTCCATCGCCTGAATGGACTCGTAATGCGAAGGCAGGAACGAGGATTGGTCGGTGGTCGCGGTGAGCTTCGGCGCCAGCCCCACCACCGCGATGGTGGCGATGACCCAGAGGGCGATCACCTTCCACGGGTGATTGACGGCAATGCGCCCGAGTAGAGCGAACATCGGGAGGATTCCTTTCCGATCAGTACTGGTCTGCTGCTGAGTTCTGCTGGGGAAGACCCTCGCGGGCCGGGCTGATGTCGACCTGATACGCCGCTGACACGTTCGCGGCCACGGTGTCCCCGCGCTCCGGATCGGCCTCGGCAGCCGGTGTGGGCTGCCGGCCGCGCAGCACGCCCAGCGCCAGCACCGCCGCGGCCAGCACGCCCAGCGCGCTCACCCCGAAGCTGACCGACATCGCGCCCGCGAAGGCGTCGCGGGCGGTGTGCGCCAATCCGTGGTCGCCGGTGCGCGCCGCGATGGCGAGCGCGTCGCCGAGCGAATGCCAGGCCGCCGCGGGTGCGGACTCGGGCATCTTGTGTGCGAAGACGGACGACACCAGGCTGCCCAGCACCGCGACGCCCAGCGCCGCGCCGGACTGTTGAATGGTGTCGTTGAGCGCCGACCCCACCCCGGCCTGCTCCGGTGGCACCGCACCGGTGATGGTGGCGATGGCCGCGGGCATGGCCAGCCCGCCACCCAGTCCGAAGACGATCAGGGCGACCGAGACCATCCCGAAGCCGCTGTCCGCGTTCAGCGTCGCGAGCAGCAGCGACCCGGCCGCCATGATCAGCATGCCGATCACGGTCAGCATGCGATTGCCGACCTTGGGCCCGAGCCCCGCGCCCGCCCCGCTGGCCACCAGCGCCGCGATCGCCATGGGCAGGAAGGCGGTACCGGCCCGCAGCGGCGAATACCCGAGTCCGAACTGCAGATACTGGGTGAGGACCAGCAGTAACCCGCCATTGCCGATCTGCACCAGCGTGAGCGCCACGCTGCCGCCGGCGAAATCGCGATCGCGGAACAGCCGCAACGGCACCATCGGGTGGTCGATGCGCGATTCCCACACCAGGAACGCGACCAGGCTGCCGATCGTGACCAGCAGCGCGAGGAACGTACCGGTGGAATGCAGTCCGTCCGCGGGCAATTCGGTGATCGTCCAGACCAGCGCGACCATGCCGATGGCGGACAGCACCGCGCCGAGCGGGTCGGGTCGCCGCCACGGGCCGCGTGATTCGGGCACCAGTGTCACCACCGCGACCAGGGCGACGATCACGATCGGGATATTGATGAGAAAGACCGCGCCCCACCAGAATCGGTCGATGAGCAGGCCGCCGAGGACCGGGCTGCCGATCAGCCCGAGCATGCTCACGCCACCCAGGGCGGACATGGCCTGGTGCCGCTCCTCGGTGACGAACAGATTGATCACGATGGACAATCCGGCGGGCATGATGAGCGCACCGCCGATGCCCATGACCACGCGGGCGGTGATCAGCTCGCCCGGACTCGCCGCCAGCGTGGCCACCGCGGAAGCCGCACCGAACAGCACCAGGCCGATGGTCAGGATCCGCTTGCGCCCGAATCGATCCGACAGACTGCCGGAGGTGAGCAGCAGCCCGGCGAACACCAGCAGGTAGGAGTCCAGGATCCACTGCATGTCCTGGGCGCTGGCGTGCAGGTCCTCGGTCAGGGCGGGCACCGCCACCGACAGCGCCATATTGTCGATGACGAGGATGATCGTGGCCAGGCAGAGCGCCACCAGAATCCACCAGCGCCGGGGATCGCGGGGAATGGTCGGGTCCGGCGTCGCTGCCACCGGAATCTGTGTCGTATCCATCGAATTCTCTTCTCGGGTCAATCTTCTGGCGGGCAGCCGGCGGGGGGTGTCCACTCGGTCAGCTGGACGTCGACCTGGTTCGGGTCGGTGAGCCGGAGCCGCAGTAGGCCGCCGGCTTCGCGGCGCAGCGGTGTGGTGACGGGTGCGTCCTCGTCGAGCAGCCGATCCTGTTCGGCGGCGAGGTTCGGCACGTCGAAGGACAGTTCGACGCCACTGGGCCCGGGGCCCGCGGTCGCCGGGGGTCTTTCCGGATCGCGGTGCCGCAGCACGATTTCCACGTCCAGGTCGTCGCGTTCGAGGTAGGTGAAGTCCTCGTTCGTCACCGTGGCGTGGAATCCGAGATGCGTGCAGAAGAACTCGCTCGATGCCGCGGGGTCGGAGACGGTCAAGGTGATTGCCGCGCCGAGGATCTTCATGCCCCCACTCCCTCCTCTGGGTTCGGTCACCGTGTTCGGCGACAGTTCCAAGCTTCGGAGTTTCCGCAGGTGGGAACAACGACAGAGATCGAAAGGTCGGTTAAGTCAGAGGTTTACGAACGCGCCGCGGCGGGGACCGGGCGGGGCTGTGCGCCGCCCATAACAGAGCAAGCGCTCTGTTATGGGTTACACTGGCTTCGTTCATCGAATGCTGGTGAGCGGAGCTACCGAGCGGAGATCGTTGTGGAGTTGCGGGACATCGAGATCTTCGTGACCTTGGCCGAGGAACTGCATTTCGGCCGAACCGCCGAGAAGCTGCGAATCACCCCGGCCCGGGTCAGTCAGGCGATCAAGAAGCAGGAGCGGCAGGTTCAGGCCACGCTGTTCGAGCGCACGTCCCGCTCGGTCGGCCTGACACCGATCGGGCGTCAGCTGTACGAGGACCTGAAGCGGGCGCAGAGTCTGATCGACACCGGACTCACCCGCGCCCGCGCCGCGAGCCGCAGCGTGCAGGGCACCCTGCGGGTGGCCGTCATGAGCATCCTGGGCCTGTACCTGCGCCCCGTCATCGAGGCCTTCAACGTCCGATACCCCGACTGCGCAATCGAATTGGTCGACTTCCCGCACAGTGAACCGTTCACCGCCTTGCGCGCCAAGGAGGTCGACCTCGGCCTGATCTGGCTGCCCGTCCGGGAACCGGACCTCACCGTCGGACCGGTGCTGATGACCGAGGGGCGGGTCCTGGCCACCACGACCACCTCCGAACTCGCCGCCCGCGCCTCGCTCACGATGGAAGACCTCGCCGAATGTGTCTTCCCGAGTCTGGGCAATGTCCCGAAGTACTGGGCCGAAGGCATGCTGCCCGCCACCACGCCCAGCGGCGTCCCGATCGCCCGCGGCCCCGAAGCGGCGTCCTTCTTCGAGATCCTTCCTTTGATCATGTCCGGCGCCGTCGTCTCCCCGATGAACGCCCACGTCGCCTGGACCTATACCCCGCCGAACATCGCCTATGTCCCGATCGTCGACGCGCCCCTCACGGAATGGGCGCTGGTCTGGCTGACCGCCGCCGAGAACGCCGCCGTCCGCGCCTTCGTCGACACCGCCCGCGACCTGGGTATTCGTCCGATCGTCAAGGAGAACTGAACCGCGCATCGGCTGCGGTGCGGGCCCGTGCGCGCTACCGTGGCCGGGTGACTGTCGGTTTTCGAGCTGTGCTGACCGGTCTGGCGTCCTGCGCGCTGGTGGCCTCGCTCGCCGCGACCGCGCAGGCGACGCCCTCCGATGGGGTCACCGGGGTGATCATCTCGCGGACCACCATCGGCGACACCGACTACATCCTGCGTGAAATCACCATTGCGCCAGGCGGTTCCACCGGCTGGCACTACCACGATGGGACGCTGTACGCGGTGCTGCGACAGGGGCAGCTGAGTCATTACGACTCGGATTGCGCGGTGGATCAGGTCGGCGGGGCGGGGACCGCATTCGTGGAGCGGGCCGGGTCGGGCAATGTGCATCTGGAACGTAATCTGGGCGCCGAGGCGCAGATTCTGGATGTGCTTTATGTCCTGCCCGCGGGGAGTCCCCTGTCGGAGAATGCTCCGAATCCGGGCTGTCCGTTCAACTGACCGGCGCGGCAAGGAAACGCCTCGAATTAGAACTCGTTCCAATTCGAGGCGCAGACGTGTCCGGGGGAGAATCCGACCGGCGCCGCTCAGTACGGCTGGTTCGGATCCCGTTCGGGCAGTGGACGTTCCGAGATGACCGGGCGGCCGACCGGGTTGCGGACCCGGCGCTTGGCGCCCTGGTAGACCAGCGCGGTCTCCTGCGCCACCACGTCCCACGCGAAGTCGGCGGTGAGCCGCTCGCGGGCGGCCCAGGCGCGCTCCTGTGCGGCGGTCGCGTCGTCGAGGACCGAGATGACCGCTTCCGCAACGCCGTTCACGTCGGCCGGTTCGAAGGACGCGCCGGTGACGCCATCGGTGACCAGGTCGCCGAGCCCGCCCGCGGTGGAGGTGATCAGCGGGGTACCCGCCGCCGCCGCCTCCAGCGCCACGATGCCGAACGGCTCGTAGCGGCTGGGCAGCACGATGGCGTCGGCGCTGTGCAGCCAGCCGAGCAGATCGGTGTGGTCGAGCTTGCCGACGAAGCTGACCGCGCGCGAGACGCGATGGGCGCGGGCCCGCTCACGCAGCCAATCGAACTGGGTGCCGATACCGGCGACGGTGAGGGTGGTACCGGGGTGCGCCTTGCGGATACGCGGCAGCGCCGCGATGGCGTCCTGGATGCCCTTCTCGTATTCGAGGCGGCCGACATACAGCAGTCGCGGCGGCCCGGAGCGCGGCGCGCGCTCGCGGAAGGTCCACGCGCCCACGTCGATACCGTTGCGGATCACCGTCATCGGCACCTTCTCGGCGCCGTAGAGCCGGTGCACCTCGTCCTTCATCGACTCCGAACACGTGATCAGCGCGTCGGATTCGTGCGCCAGCCACCACTCCACCGAGTGCACCTGCCGGTTCACCCGTCCCGAGACCCAGCCACTGTGGCGGCCCGCCTCGGTGGCGTGAATGGTCGAGACCAGCGGCACGTCGTAGTACTCGGCCAGGGTGATCGCAGGGTGCGCGACCAGCCAGTCGTGGGCGTGCACCACATCGGGCGTCCAGCCCTCGCCGATGCCCGGCTTGTTCAATGCGATCCCGGCCCGCACCATGGCGTGGCCCATGGCCAGCGTCCAGGCCAGCATGTCCTCGCCGAAATCGAACGCCGGCGGATCCTCGGCCACCGCCACCACCAGCACGCCCTCCTCGATGAAGGAGTGCGTCGGGTGGGTGGTGGCGTCGGTGCCCATCGGACGGCGCGCCAGCACGACGACTTCGTGCCCGGCCGCGGCCAGTTCGACGGCGAGGTGATGCACGTGGCGGCCCAGCCCACCGACTACGACGGGTGGGTACTCCCACGACACCATCAAGATCTTCATGCGGGTCCTTCTGAAGCGGGGCCGAGCCTGCGCGCATCGAGCGCGGGGAAGAGTCCGTCGGCCGCGTACCATCCTGCCGCCAACTGCCCCGCTTTGGCGAGTTGCCCGGCCGCGACCGCCGCGGCGATCTCGCGCACGGCGTGGGCGTGTTCATGGGCGCGGTCACGCGCGTATCCGGCGGCGGAATCCTTGGACACCATGAACGCCCAGTCGCTGGAGACGGCGAGGATCGCCTCTCTCAGCAGCTGGTCGGCAACCGTGTCACGGAGCCCGAATCGGTCGTTGTGCATCGATCCGGCGTCCACCCGCATCTTGTCGAGGGTGTCCAGGGCCAGCCGCACCACCTCGGCGTTGAGCTCGACCAGGTCGGCGACCTGGTCCCCGGCCCACACCCGCCAGTCCTTGCCCGAACCCCAGGAGGAGTCGGCCAATTCGACGCGTTCGCCCACGTAACCACGGGCCCGCGCATCGGCGAGCGTGCCGACGGTGACCCCTGCTTCGGGCAGTGCGCGCAGCACCTGTTCGAGCCACTGCGGGCCCTCGTGCCACCAGTGCCCGAACAGTTCGGTGTCGAACGCGGCCACCACCAGGGCCGGGCGACCGATCCGTTCCGACTCGGAGATCAGCCGCTCCCGCACGGTCGCCACGAAGTCCGCGACGTCCTTCTCGATGGCCGCGGCGGCGAGTTCGGGATCGTAGGGGGCCTTGTCGGGACCCGCGACGGTCTTGCCGGTGACGCGCGCCGGTTTCAGTCCGGTGGCGTGATCGTAGTGATGGAAATCACGGTAGAAGGGCTGCCCCGGGTACCCGGATTTCGGCGACCACACCCGGTAGCTGACCGTCAGGTCGCGGCCGAAGGCCACCACATCCGAATCCCACACCGGCCGCCCGAGCGTGGTGTCGCCGCGCAGCGCGGGACCGTCCACCATGAAGTGCGAGATGCCGACCTTGTCGTAGGTCCGTTCCATCCCGGGCGTGAACCCGCACTCGGGGGCCCAGATGCCGGAGGGTGTGTGCCCCCATCGGGCCCGCGCGTCCGCCAGGCCCTCGGTCAGTTCGTACTCGCGCAGCCGCGGATCCAGCAGCGGCTGGAACGGATGCGACAGCGGCCCGCCCAGCAATTCGATGGCCTCGGCGTCGATGAGCTCGCGCCACACCGGCGAGGCCCCGTGCATCCAGCGCGTCTCGAAATCGTCGAGAGCCGTTGCGGCGAGCCGGTGTTCGTGCCCGCCGAGCGCGGTATTGCCCGCCATGGACGCCTCGTCGGCGCGCAGCCGCCAGTTGCCCAGCCAGTGGTGCATGCCCTTCAGGCAGTGCGGATCATCCAGCTGCGCCGCCAGCACCGGCGTGATCCCCAGGCTGATCAGGTGCGAACGGCCCTCGGCCGCAAGGGTTCTCAGCACCTTCGCCACGGGCAGGTAGGACGCCGCCCACGACTGGTACAGCCACTCCTCGCCGACCGGCCAGCGCCCGTGATGGGCCAGCCACGGCAGATGTGAGTGCAGGACCAGCGTGAACTGGCCCGGCACCGGGGAAAGCTTGTCCGTCACGGCTTCACCGCGATGGCCAGCAGATCCAGGCTGGCGTCGATATCCCGCTCGGTGTCGGCGACCAGTTCGAAATCGTCGATGCGCACGGCGGCCACGTCCGCCGCCAGCTCCGCCGGCCACGGCTCGCCCGCCAGCGCCCGCTCGATCTGCGCGTCGATGAGCGACCCGCCCCACTTCGCGTCCAGCGCTACGAGTTCGGGCCCGTGGAAGATGCCCGCCATCAGTTCCACGGTGAAACCGGCCTCGACGAGAAGCTCGGTCATCTCGGCGGCATTCAGCTCACGCGTGTGGAAAGGGTTGAGTGGCGTATCGCGCCCGGGGGAGAAGGTGATCCGGTTGGGGGTGGAGATCAGCAGCTTGCCGCCGGGCCGCAGCACCCGCAGGCACTCGCGCAGGAACTGCGCCTGGTCCCAAAGGTGCTCGATCACTTGGAAGTTCACCACGACGTCGACCGAGGCGTCGTCGAGGGGCAGCGCGGCCAGATTGCCCTGCACCATCCGCACCCGCGGGTACTTGGCGCGCACGTGCGCGACCGCGCTGTCGTCGTAGTCCAGGCCGGTGACCTGCGCGGCGACGTCGGCGATCATATTGGCGCCGTAGCCTTCTCCGCTGCCGGCCTCGAGCACGAGCTTGCCCGCGCAGTGCTCCAGCATGCGCACGTAGGCGATCTCGTGCCGCCGGAACCAGTAGTTCTCCTCGGCGATGCCGGGCACCGTCCGCTCACCGGTCAAAGGCAAGGGATCGGTGGGGTTTTCAACAGGACTCACGGCCTCGCTCATTGCTCCGACGTTAGCGGTTGTCCATATCACACCCGCGACCGGATCAGCCGATGCAGAAAGTCACACGCTAAGTTACCCACGAGTAACTTAACGTAGGGTAATCTCCCGGACGAGCTACTTGTGGACGTACGTGACGATCTCGTGCGACCGCCACACCCAGTGCCACCAGAACAGGAGGTCGACGAAGACCAATGCCGAACATCGTCGTACTGATCAAGCAGGTTCCCGACACCTGGTCCGAGCGCAAGCTGACCAGCGGTGACTACACCCTCGACCGCGAGGCCGCCGACGCCATCCTCGATGAGATCAACGAGCGCGCCGTCGAGGAGGCGCTGTTGATCAAGGAGGCGCAGGGCGGCGAGGTCACCGTGCTGGCCGCAGGCCCCGATCGGGCCACCGAGGCCATCCGCAAGGCCCTGTCCATGGGCGCGGACAAGGCCATCCACATCAACGACCCGGCCATCCACGGCTCCGACGCCGTGCAGACCGCCTACATCCTGGCCGCCGCGCTGGGCCAGATCGAGGGCATCGAGCTGGTCATCGCGGGCAACGAGGCCACCGACGGTCGCGCCGGTGCGGTTCCGGCCATCATCGCCGAGTACCTGGGCCTGCCGCAGCTGACCCACCTGCGCAAGCTGACCGTCGACGGTGAGCGCATCGCCGGCGAGCGGGAGACCGACGAGGGCGTGTTCAAGCTCGAGGCCACGCTTCCGGCCATCGTCTCGGTCACCGAGAAGATCAACGAGCCGCGCTTCCCGTCCTTCAAGGGCATCATGGCCGCCAAGAAGAAGGAAGTTCAGACCTTCACCCTGGCGGATCTGGGCGTCGACCCGGAGACCGTGGGCGTTGCGAACGCCGGCACCCAGGTGACCGGTGTGACCCCGAAGCCGGCGCGCACGGCGGGCGAGAAGATCGTCGACGAGGGCGAGGGCGGCAACCAGATCGCCACCTACCTGGTCGGCCAGAAGATCATCTAAAGCCCCCCGAGCCCAACGACTTTCAGGAGATAGAGAAAATGGCAGAAGTTCTGGTGCTCGTGGAGCACGCTGACGGTGCGCCCAAGAAGGTGACCACCGAACTCCTCACCGCCGCCCGCTCGCTCGGCACCCCGGCCGCGGTCGTGGTCGGCCCGGCCGGCACCGCCGACAAGCTGGGCGACGCCCTGGCCGCCGCCGGCGCCGAGAAGATCTACGTCGCCGAGGGCGACGACGCCGAGGGCTTCCTCGTCACCCCCAAGGTCGACGTGCTCGCCGGCCTGTCCGAGTCCGCCGCCCCGGCCGCGATCCTGGTCGCCGCCACCGCGGAGGGCAAGGAGGTGTCGGGTCGCCTGGCCGCCCGCATCGGTTCCGGTCTGCTCATCGACGCCATCGCCGTGAACGGTGACGGCTCGGTGCAGCACTCGATCTTCGGTGGCGCGTTCACCGTGGACGCCAAGGCCACCGGCGACGTGCCGGTGATCTCGGTGCGCCCGGGCGCCATCGAGGCCGCCCCGCAGGCCGCCGCCGGCGAGAAGGTCGCCGTCGAGCTGCCCGCGCAGGAAGAGGGCGTCGTCAAGGTCGTCTCGCGTGAGCCGAACGTGGGCGGCGACCGCCCCGAGCTCACCGAGGCCGCGATCGTGGTCTCCGGTGGCCGTGGTGTCGGTTCGGCCGACAACTTCGGCAAGGTCGTCGAGCCGCTGGCCGACGCCCTCGGTGCCGCCGTCGGTGCGTCCCGTGCCGCCGTCGACTCCGGCTACTACCCGGGCCAGTTCCAGGTCGGTCAGACCGGTAAGACGGTCTCCCCGCAGCTGTACGTCGCCCTCGGCATCTCCGGCGCCATCCAGCACCGCGCCGGCATGCAGACCTCGAAGACCATCGTGGCCGTCAACAAGGACGAAGAGGCCCCGATCTTCGAGATCTCGGACTACGGCATCGTCGGCGACCTGTTCAACGTCGCCCCGCAGCTCACCGAGGCCGTGAAGGCCCACAAGGGCTAGTCGCCCGCCGCTGCCTTTGCAGCGCAGGCAAACTCGAATGTCCCCGGCCGCAGCGGCCGGGGACATTCGAGTTTCGGGGGCATGCGGCTCGCGGACCGCTACGGTTGCCGGGATGACGAGGGTCGGGCAGGCTTGCCCGGTGCGTAGGCGATTCGATCCTCGGCGATGGCGGGCCGGGGAGCCTGCTCCCGAGAAGTCTGATGAGACGGCCGGTTTCGGTGCGGATGGCGTCGAGCTGTCGGAGATCGTCGCGGCACTGCATTTCGACCTCGCCGAATGGCTGGGGTCGGATGCGCCGCCGAAGGTGTTCGACCGCATCTCCGGGGCGTTGGACGAGCGGTTCACCTCGGTGGTGACCACCGGGCAGGCGGTGGATCGGGAAGCGTTCCTGGCGGGGATCTGGTCGGCGCGGAATGCGCTGGCGGGGATGGAGATCGAGGTCTCCGAGGTGGCGGAGGTCGCGCGCAGTGGGCAGCTGATCGTGGTCCGATTCGTCGCCGAGAACCGGGTGGGGGCGGCGCGGACCGGTCACCGGATCGTCACGGCCGTGCTGGTCACCGACGGCCGCACCCACCTCTGGCGAACCGTCCACGAGACCCCGCTTCCCGAAGTGCCGCAGACGGTGACACCGGACCCGGCCGCGAGCGCCCCGGCCGAGCCGACCGAATCCGCCCCGCCACCGGCAGCCGAAAATGATGCGCCGCAATCGGTTACGGCCTCGGAGTCGTGGTCAGCAGTAGACGCGGGCGGCGATCTGGCCGTCGGGGCGGACGAGGAGAGCGGCACAGGGGGTGAGATCGCAGACAGTGCGGAGTTGCCGGGGGAGCTGGGATCCGATGAGGAGGACGCGGCCGGGGCCGATGAGGTCGAGGACGGAGCGGCCGTCGGAGAGCCGGGCGCGGGGGAGCCGGTCGCCGACGGCGGCGGTGGGGAGGTATCCGTCGGCCGCGAGGAGAGTGTCGTTGTCGCGGTAGGAGACCCCGAGTAGGAGCTGGTCGTTGAACCTGGCGGCGACCTCGGGTGCGAATCATTTTCATACGAAATGGTTTGCCGGTTCTCGGCGGTCTGGGGCAGGGTGGCCTGATGCCGATCTCATTGCCGCCGGAGGTGGCCGAGAACATCGCGGGGAGTTTCGGGGAGCGCGGGTCGCGGTGGCTGGCCGCGCTGCCGGGGGTGGTGGAGCAGCGGTGTGCGGCCTGGGGGCTGGAGATCATCGGGGACAGCTTCGGAGGCGGGACGCATTCGTGGGTCTCACCGGTGCGGCGAACCGACGGCTCGGTCGCGGTACTGAAGGTGCCGGTGGTCGACGAGGAGAACCATGGGGAGCCGGCCGGGCTGTACTGCTATGGCGGGGATGGGGCGGTGCGGCTGTACGAGTTCGATCCCGAGACCGGGGCGATGCTGCTCGAATGGGCGCGGCCGGGGACGGAACTGCTGTATCAGCCCGGGTTCCCGAGTCTCGAAGGGCGGCCGGAGAACATCGGCAAGGTCGAGCAGGCGTGCGGGTTGTATCGCAGGCTGCGGCGGGAGCCGGTGGTGGTTCCGGCGGGTTTTCCGGAGTTGCCGACTGCCGCCGGGATGGTGGCGGGGTGGGAGGGGATGTTTCTCGAGCCGGAAGACGGTGTCGCGGAGGTGATTCCGGCTCGGCTGCTGAATCGGGCGGCGGAGCGGTGTGGTGAGCTGGCGGTGCCGGACGGGCCGCTGCTGGTGGTGAATCGGGATACCCATCTGGGGAATATCGTTGCGGCGGAACGGGAGCCGTGGCTGCTCATCGATCCGAAGGCTTATCTGGGGGAGGCGGCCTTCGATGCTGGGTTCCTGATCATGATTCAGGTGCAGAGCGATCCGACGCCGGACCATGCCCGGGAGGTGGTCGAGCGGACGGCCGCGGGATTGGCCGTCCGCGCCGATCGGGCACGTGCCTGGGCGTTCATGCGGTCGATGGAGGAGATCGTGTGGGCCGTCGAGGACGAGGAGCCCGCGGACCTGCGGTTGCATCTCGCGGTCGCGGCGGTGTTGGCCTGATCGCGGCGGCCGAAGAGATTCACGAAAACCCATGGCGCCCAGATGATCTTGACCCAGACCGGCACGCTGCCGCCGTCGTCGGGACGGCCCACGGGTCGCCCCGGACCCCGTGGGACCGGTAGGTCGGACATGATCGGCGCCAGTTCCCCGTAGGTCCGGGCCGAGTACACCTGCTGCGACCGTTCGTCGAATTCGTGCAGCGTGATCCGCCCCTCGCCCACGGCCACGCGCAGCCGGTCGACGATCTGTTCGCGGTCCCGGTCGGAGGCCCGCATATTCTCCTGCCCCACGATGCCAGCGTAATTCGGTTCCGCCGGGTGTGTCGGCGCTATTCGGCCGCCGCGGCTTTCGCGCGGTGGTCAGGTGCCGGCGGGCAGTCCGGCGAGGCCCGCCACCAGCGCCCGGGCGTCGGCGCGGGCGGTCGCGGCCCACGGTGCGCTCGGTTTGTGGATGCGCAGGGAGGCCACCCCGTGCACGGCGCACCAGATGCGCAGGGCGGTGGCGTGGCGGGCCTGTGGGTCGGTGCCGGGCACCGGGTCGGCATCGGGCAGCAGCCGGGCGAGGCGGTCGAGCAGATCCAGGCCGGGGCCCTCGCCCTCGGTGTCGAGCGGATCGGGCCGCTCGAACAGCAATTGATATGCGCCCGGGTGGTTTTCGGCCCAGGTCAGGTAGGCGCCGAGCAGGGCGTCGAGTCGTTCGGCGGGGCTCGCGGCTTCCGGGTCGGCGGCGTCGAGGTCGGCGCGCAGCCGGCCGAACAGCTCGGCGATCACCGCGTAGTTCAGCGCGTCCTGGGAGGCGAAGTGCATGTAGACGGCGCTGGGTGCGACGCCGCAGGCGCGGGCGATGGCGCGTAGTGACGGCGCGGGCAGCGGCTGTGGTTCGAGCAGCAGGTCGATGGCCGCGGCGACGAGTTCGGCGCGCAGCCGCTCGCCTTCGCCGCGGGTTCGGCGCTGTCGGGTACCCGGCACGAAGTCCTCCTTGACAGAGATGACTGAACAGCTGTTAAGTATACATAGCTGAACACCTGTTCACCTAGGAGGAGAAATGACCGAGTGGTACCCGGCGACCGCGGTCGTCACCGGCGCGAGCAGCGGTATCGGCGCGGCCTTCGCCGCCGCCCTGGCCGCCCGCGGCTGCGATCTGATCCTGGTGGCCCGGCGCGAGCCGCGGCTGCGGGACCTGGCGAAGGAATTGGAAGTCGCGCACGGGGTTTCGGTGCGCGTACTCGCCGCGGACCTCGCGGATCCGGCCGGTGTGGCGCGGGTCGCCGAGGTCTGCGCCGATCCGCTGCATCCCGTCGGCATCCTGATCAACAACGCGGGTTTCGCCACCCACGGCGCGCTGGCCGACCATGCGGCCGGCCAGGTCCGTGCGGAGATCGCGGTGAATGTGGCCGCGCTGGCCGAGCTGACCCACGCCGCACTGCCGGCCATGGTGACCCGCGATCGCGGGGTGATCGTCAATATCGCCTCGACCGCGGCCTTCCAGCCGATTCCGTTCATGGCCGTCTACGGCGCGACCAAAGCCTTCGTGCTCTCCTTCACCGAGGCGCTGTGGGGCGAACTGGAGGGGTCGGGCGTCACCGCGCTGGCGGTTTGCCCGGGCGCGACCGACACCGAATTCTTCGATGTGGCAGGCGAAGCGGCGAGTGTCGGCAGCCGGCAGACACCACAGCAGGTGGTGGCCACCGCCCTGCGGGCCCTGGATCGCCGCAACCCGCCGCCGAGCACCGTGTCCGGCACCGCCAATGCGGTCTCGTCGGGTCTGCCGCGAATCCTGCCGCGCCGCACCACCATCCGCGTGACCAGGCGTCTGGTGGGGTCGAAATGATGTTCGCGCTGCGCCCGAGCGAGCTCGGCGATATCGATGCCATGCGCCTGCACCTGCACAGCGAGCGCACGGTGGCGGCCTCGGCGGCGCGCACCTTCGAGATCCTCGCCGCGGGGGAGGGGCAGACCGAGTGGGCGAACGGCTATCGCGCTACCACCTGGTACTCGAATGCCCGTGCCGCGGGCGCGATCCGCGATATCCACCTACGCTGGATCACTGTGCGGGAACGCTTTCTGGCCTGGGAACCGGCCGCGCGCTTCACCTTCGGCGCGGACGCCATGTCGATTCCCCTGGCCCGCCGCATGATCGAGGACATCTCGTTCACGCCGATCGACGCCGGGCACTGCACCCTGACCTGGCAGGTCCACCTGGATCCGGCACCGGCGCTCGCTCCGGTCGAGGCGCGGTTCGTGCGGTCGATGCTGACTCCGATGTTCGAGTCCTTCGCGGCCGGTCTCGCCGAGTTCGCAGCCGCGCATCCCGGTTAGGAGTGGTGGGTCACGCGCAGTGCAGCGCCGCCAGCAGGGTGGTCACGATGGGGGACGTGCGGCCCTCGCTGCGGGTGACGGCCGAGACCGGGATGCGCAGCGGGTGCCCCGTGAGCCGCAGGGTGGCGATGCCCTCGGTCTGGCTGTCGGCGTAGAGGATGGTCCAGGCGTCGGGCCGGTTGATGAGTTCCATGGTGGCGGTGTGGTCCGGCGGGATGGGCGGGCCGAAGACCGGCCCGGTGGGGAGGTCGGCGAAGGCGGCCCGCACCACATTGTGGAGCAGGACCTGTTCCGACTCGGGCGGGAGCAGCAGGGGATAGGCCCCCAATTCCGCGAGGGTGACATCGCCGCCGCGCGTGACGAGCGGGTGCGCGGTGGAGGTGGCGATGACCGGATCCTCGTCCCAGAGCTTCTCGACGGTCAGCCCCGGCTGGTCCACACTGCCCCGGATGAGGGCAAGATCACAGTCGCCGTCGGCCACCGCCTGGATGCGCTGCCGGAAGGGCTTGATGACGAATTCGATCTCCGCGCCCGGGTGCGCCTCGCGCGCGCCCGCGATGGCGGACAGTGATCTAGTTGCAAAGCTCATATTAGCCGCCAAGCGAATGCGCGGCCCGGAGGCCCGCACAGCTGCGCGAATGGCCGATTCGAGGCTCAGCATTTGCTTCGCAAGGGGAAGTAGCCGAGTGGTCGCGTCGGTCGGGACGACGGAGCGTGTGGACCGTTCGAAGAGGTTCACGCCGAGGTCGCGTTCCAGCCGGGCGATCTGATGACTGATAGCCGACTGCGAGATGAAGCATCGGCTCGCGGCCCGGCTGAAGCTCAGCTCCTCACAGACCGCCACGAAGTAGGCCAGTTGGCGCAGCTCCACGGCATTCTCCAATTCATGATCAACGTAGATAAGAGTCATCTTGATTATGCGCCCTGACACGTGGAACAACCGCGTTCCGAATCACGGTTAGTCATGACGGAAGGGAGCAGTCATGCAGTACGTGGAGGCGGGTATCGAAACCGCCGATGTCGTCATCGTCGGATCGGGCTTCGGTGGTCTCGCCGCTGCGAAGCAGTTGAACAAGTCGGGTGTCCGTTACGTCCTGATCTCGGGTACGCCCGAGCACCTCTTCCAGCCACTCCTCTATCAGGTCGCGACGGGTGTGCTGGCCTCGGACGAGATCGCGCCTCCCATGGCCAATATCCTGCGCAACCACAAGAACGGCGAGGTGCGGCTGGGCAAGGTCACCGCCATCGACGCCGCCGATGCGGTACTCACCTATGAGACATCCGAGGGTCCGCGCCGGATCCGGTACGGCAAGCTCATCGCCGCCACCGGCGCCAGCCAGTCGTACTTCGGCCGTGACGACTTCGCGGACAAGACGTTCTCGCTCAAGACCATCGACGACGCCCGCAACCTGCGCGCGCAGATCCAGCGCGTCTTCGAGCAGGCCAAGGATGCCGACCCCGAGACCCGCCGCCGGTTGCTGAGCTTCGTGGTGGTCGGCGCGGGCGCGACCGGCGTCGAGGTCGCCGGTCAGTTGAAGGAGCTCGCGAAGAGGTATTACCACCAGGAGGACACCGTCACCCTGGTGGAGGGCGCGGGCGTGGTGCTGCCGCCCTTCGGCGGGGGGCTGTCGGAATACGCCAAGGAGTCGCTGGAGCGCAGCGGCGTCGAGGTGCTGGTCGACACCTTCGTCACCGATATCGAGGACGGCAAGGTCACCGTCAAGAGCAAGGACGGCGTGGAGCGCCGGATCGCCGCCGAGACCGTGGTGTGGTCGGCGGGCGTGCAGGCCGGCGGCTTCGCCCGGGTGCTGGCGGAGGCCACCGGCTGCGAGACCGACCGCGCCGGCCGCCTGCTCATCAATCCCGACTGCACCGTCGGCGGCCACGCCGACATCTTCGCCATCGGTGACATGACCTACCTCAACGGCTACCCCGGCCAGTCGCCGGTGGCCATGCAGGAGGGCCGCCACGTCGCCGACATCATTCGCGGCAAGAAGCCCGCGGCCACTCCGTTCAAGTACTGGGACAAGGGCTCGATGGCGGTGATCAGCCGCTTCAGCGCGGTCACCAAGCTGAACGACAAGGTCAAGTTCACCGGCCTGATCGCCTGGGTGGCCTGGCTCGCGGTGCACATCTACTACCTGGTCGGCTTCCGCAACCGCTTCGCCGCGGTGCTGTCGTGGCTGGTCGCCTTCATCGGCAGCGGCCGGCCCGGCTTCAACGAGGTCGAAAAGGCCTCGGCCGCAAAGACTCCGGAGAAGTCGCCGGTAGCGGCCTGACCGCAGGAACGAAACGAGCCGCCCGGCGAGAGCGCCGGGCGGCTCGTTCCCGTTGTGGGGCAAGGTTAACCTGCGACTATGGCTGTTCCTACAACTCGATTGCTGGTGCTGGCGGTGGTGCGCCTGCTCCAGCCCGTGCACGGCTACGACGTGCGCCGCGAATTGCTGTCCTGGCATGCCGACGACTGGGCCAATGTGAAGCCCGGGTCGGTGTACGGGGCGCTGAACACGCTGGAGCGGGACGGTCTCATCTCGGTGGAGGGTGTCGGGCAGGAGGGGGCGCGGCCGGAGCGGCGCACGTATCGGCTGACTCCGGAGGGGGAGAAGGAATTCGGCGAGATGCTGCGCGAGTCGTTGTTCGCGGCCGACCAGCTCAAGCATCCGTATTTCGCGACGGTGTCGCTGTTTCCGCACGCGCCGAAGGTGGATGTGATTGCGGCGCTGCGCAGCCGGATCCTGCAGTTCGAGTCGAATCTGGTCTATCTCGAGCGCGAGGAGGAGCGGATTCTGGCCGGGAGCGGGGATCCGCGGGAGGCGGAGCCGCATCATGTCGCCGATGCGATCAATCTTGCTGCGGCACATGTGCGTGCGGATCTGGAGTGGTCGCGCCGGACCCTGCAGCGGATCGAGAGCGGGGAACTGGATGCCTGGTCGGGGACCATGGGCGGGGCCCCGGTCCCGCCTCCGGTGAAGTAGTGTCGCCGCTCCCGGCGAAGTACTCAAGTTTTAATAGTCAAGCTTGACTATCTGGGTGGGTCGTTTCTACCGTTGAGGCGTGGAAACGACATCACCCGTCCGCGGCGCACCCACCGACCCGGTCATCCGGGTCCGTGGGCTGGCCCGGACCTTCAAGACCAAAACCGGTGACGTGCAAGCGGTCACGGGTATCGACTTCGACGTGCGCTACGGCGAGATCATCGGACTGCTCGGCCCCAACGGGGCCGGCAAGACCACCACCCTGCGGATGATCTCGACGCTGCTGGCCCCCACCGCGGGCGAGGCCACCGTGGTCGGCGCCGACCTGCGCGCCGAGCCGCGGACGGTGCGCTCTCGCATCGGCTATGTGCCGCAGGGCGGATCGACCAATGAGACCGAATTGGTCGAGGACGAATTGATCCTGCAGGCAAGGCTTTTCGGGCTGTCCAGGGCCGAGGCCAGGCGCAATGCCGCCGACCTGGCCAAGGCGCTCGAATTCGACGGGCTGGAACGCCGCCGGTGCGGGCAGCTCTCCGGCGGGCAGCGCCGGCGGGTGGACATCGCGCTCGGCCTCGTGCACCGGCCCACGCTCATCTACCTCGACGAACCCACCACCGGGCTGGATCCGCAGAGCCGGGCCAACCTGTGGGACCACATCCGGCGGCTGCGCGACGAAGGCACCACCGTCGTACTCACCACCCACTATCTGGAGGAGGCGGACGCGCTCTGCGATCGCATCCTGGTGATGGACCACGGCACCATCGTCGCCGAAGGCACCCCCGACGAGCTGAAGCGGCGCATCTCCGGCGACGTGATCAGCCTCGAAATCGCTTCCGGCAGCGCCGATCTGGCCTTGGATGTCGCCGCCGAGGCGCTCGAACTGCGCTCCCGGCTGCGCACCGAGGGCCACGAGAACGGCCATGCCGGAAAGAGTCTCGTGCATCTCACCGTCGAACACGGTGACGCCGCGGTGGTCCCGCTGCTGCAGGCGCTCGGTGACAAGGGCATCACGCCCGGTTCGCTCACCGTCAAGCGTCCCAGCCTCGACGATGTGTTCCTCACGCTCACCGGGCGTTCACTCCGGGAAGGAGACCGGTCATGACATTCCTGCGCGACACCGGACTGATCTACTGGTCCCAGGTCCGGGCCAATCTGCGCAATCCGGTCTGGGTGATCATCGGCCTGATGCAGCCGATCATCTATCTGGTCCTGTTCGGTCCCCTGGTGAAGGGCATCGCCCCGTCATTGGGCCCGGGCGCGGATCCGTGGAAGATCCTCACCCCGGCGCTGGTCATTCAGATCGGTTTGTTCGGAGCATTGTTCGTCGGCTTCGGCATCGTGGCCGAATGGCGCGCGGGCGTGATCGAACGGCAGCGGGTGACTCCCGCCTCGCGCGGCGCGCTGCTGCTGGGCCGGGTACTCAAGGACATGACGGTGCTGCTGGTGCAGGCCCTGGTGCTGGTCGGGGTGGCCACGGCGGTCTTCGGGCTGCGGCCGAATCCGGCCGGCCTGGTGCTGTCGTTGCTGCTGATCGCGGTCATGGGTGCGGGGCTGGCGTCCGCGTCCTATGCGCTGGGCCTGTGGGCGCGCTCGGAGGACACCCTGGCCTCGCTGCTGAACTCGGTCTCGGTGCCGATCATGCTGCTGTCGGGCATCCTGCTGCCGATGACGGTGGGACCGAAGTGGCTGCAGGACATCGCGAAGGTGAATCCGTTCTCGCACACCGTGGACGCGGCGCGGGCGCTGTTCCGCGGTGACTTCGGGGCGCACGAGGTCTATGTCGGCACCGCCGTCACCATCGTGGTCTCACTGCTGCTGATCCTGGTCGCCTCCCGCAGCTTCGCCCGGGAGAACGCCTGACCCGGGCGGCTCTTCGCTGCCGGCGAAAAGTTGTTGACCTGAACAGAGGTTCAGGTTTCACGATGGCTGTATGCCTGAAAACACGAAAAGGGCCCTGATCACCGGGGCGTCGGCGGGCTTCGGCCGGGCGGTCGCGCTCGCGCTCGCCGAACGGAATTGGGAGCTGATCCTCGTCGCTCGCGGCGCGGATCGGCTCGACTGGGTGCGGGCCGCGACCGGCGCGCACGCCATCGCGGGAGATGTCGCCGACCCGGCGGTGCGCGAGCGCATCGCCGAGTCCGTCGGCCCCGGCCGGCTGGACCTGGTGCTCAACAACGCCAGCGCACTCGGCCCGAGCCCGCTCCCGACCCTGGACCGCTACCCGCTGGACGAACTCGCCGCCGTCCTCGACACCAATGTGATTGCACCCCTGGCGATTCTGCAGCTCACCCTGACCGCACTCCGGGCCTCCGACGGCGTGGTGGTGGACATCAGCTCCGACGCCGCCGTCGGCGGTTACCAGGGCTGGGGCGGCTACGGCGCCTCCAAGGCCGCACTGGACCAGCTCACCAATGTGCTCGCCGCCGAGAATCCCCAGCTGCGCGTCTACAGCTTCGATCCCGGCGACATGCGCACCGAGATGCACCAGGCCGCCTTCCCCGGTGAGGACATCTCCGATCGCCCCGAGCCGGAAACCGTTGTGCCCGCGCTGCTGCACCTCCTCGAGTCGCGCCCGCCGAGCGGCCGCTACCTCGCGTCCGAACTGTCGGTGGCGTCATGACCCTCGGTATGGAGGAGCTCGCGTTCACGCTGCCCGACGAGCTGTCGGCGACCAGCCCGCCCGAGGCGCGCGGCCTGGCGCGTGACGAGGTCCGGATGCTCGTCTGCGACGCCGGGACGGTCACCCATGCGCGGTTCCGGGAACTGCCGAGATTCCTGCGCGCCGGAGACCTTGTGGTGGTGAACAATTCGGCCATGCTCAGCGCCGCGGTGGACGCGCGGTACGGCGATGCGGCCGCGGTGCTGCACTTCTCGACCTGGCTCGACGACGGGCGCTGGGTGGTCGAACTGCGCGACCCCGCGGGCGTGCCGTGGCGCGGGCGGGCGCTGAAACCGGGTGCGCGCATCACCCTTCCGGCCGGTCACATCGCCACCGTGCGCACCCGCTGGCCGCGCGGCAGCGACCGCTTGTGGGCCGCGGACATCGAAGCCGCGTCCGAGCATGCCGGCGTCGGGAATCCGACTGCCGCTGGGGTCCGTGGTGCCGCCGCTGCGGGACGCGGTGACGCCGCAAGGACCGGCAGCGCAGCAGTGGAGGACGACCGGGTGGGTGGCGGACTGGCCGAGAAGCGTGCCGACCACGGGGTCGATCGGGCGGAGGCGGATGTGCGGGCGCTGCTCGCACGGTACGGCCGTCCGATCTCCTACTCCTACCTCACGGGGCGGTGGTCGGCCGCCTACTATCGGACGGTCTTCGGGCTCGAGCCGGGCAGTGCCGAAATGCCCAGTGCAGGGCGGCCTTTCACCGAGGCGCTGGTGACCGAGCTGGTGGCGGGCGGGGTGGGGTTCGCGCCGATCACGCTGCACACCGGGGTGTCCTCGCCGGAGTCCGGGGAGCCGCCGAGTCCGGAGCGGTTCGCGGTGCCGGAGATGACGGCGCGGCTGGTCAACGCCACGCATGCGGCGGGCGGCCGGGTGGTGGCGGTGGGCACCACGGTCACCCGGGCGCTCGAAACCGCCACCGTCGCAGACGGTCTGGTACGTCCGATGGCCGGTTGGACCGAGCTGGTGCTCGACGGGGATCGTCCCGCGCGGGCGGTGGACGGGCTGATCACCGGCTGGCACGCGCCGGGCGCCTCGCATTTGCGTCTGCTCGAATCCGTGGCGGGCGGGGCGGTGGTGCGGGAGGCGTACCGGGTGGCGCTCGACTCCGGGTATCTCTGGCACGAATTCGGCGATTCCGCCTTGCTCTTCCGGAACTGACTGGTTGTCGTTCCGGAAGTGGACCCCCGCGATGCAAGGCTCACCCGGTGGGCGTAGGCTGATTTCTTCCGCGTTGCCGACCGCTCGCGGACGCGGGTCCGGGCTCGCCGCAACGTCTTACGGGCTCGGCGCGCGGCCTTCCAGAGCCGCCGGTACCCCGCCGGGATACGAGCATTTGTCCTGGTAGAGAACGTTGCGAGGCGGCCGGATGAACTCCCGGTGCGGTCTGCGTCGCGTTCACCGGACTGGCATCGCAAGGTAATCCGGCGGTCGCTCCAGCGCAGTCTGGGACTGGCTTGATCAAGCCTATGACCACCATGGCAGCGTCGAATTCCAGCCTGCTGGCAGCCGCGTCGAAGCCCGCCCCGGAAGCGCCCCGCACCACCGGACGGTCCCAGTACTCCCTGGTCGTCTCCTCCGATGCCGAGCACCGCGAGGCCGCACAGCGGCTGCGCTACCAGGTGTTCGCCAATGAGCCGGGCTTCACCATTCCCGACAACGGAACCGGCCTGGACGCCGACCGTTTCGACGACCACTGCGATCACCTGCTGGTGCGTGACGAGCTCACCGAGCAGTTCGTCGGCTGCTACCGCATGCTGCCCCCGGACAAGGTGACCGCCGCCGGCGGATACTACACCGCCACCGAATTCGACTTGGCCGCACTGGATCCCGTCGGTCACCGGATCGTCGAGATGGGCCGCGCCTGCGTGGTGCCCGATCACCGCAACGGTTCGGTGCTGACGCTGATGTGGGCGGGCATCCTGCACTACATCCAGCTCACCGGATACGACTGGGTGATGGGCTGCGTCTCGGTACCGATGCGGATGACGCCCGAGGACGAGCCCGGCGTGAACGTGCGCGGCGTGCGCGACATGCTGCTGCGCAAGCACGCGCTGGAGGCGGAACGCCATGTGCGCCCGTACAACCCGGTGGTGGTGGACGGCCGCACCCTCGACGAGCTGGCAGCTCCCGCCCGCCCCAAGCTACCCCCGCTGCTGAGCGGCTACCTACGCCTGGGCGCGCAGATCTGCGGCGAGCCCGCCCACGACCCGGACTTCGCGGTCGCCGACTTCGTCGCCCTGCTCGGCCTCGAGACCATCAACACCCGCTACCTGGAGCGCCTGCAGGGCGCGGCCAACAGCCTGGATGCCCGGTGATGCCCCATGATGCCCGCACTGCTCTCCCCGGAGACCGGATCGCTCTCGTGCCCGCCGGCCGAAGCCTCCGCCCACGCCTGGATGCCCCACAGTCCCTGCGGCTCTTCGTGTGTCGACGCTTCCGCTGAGGCGGGCACGCTGCGGGTGGCCGCCCGGATCGCCGGCATCGCCGGGGTCCTGCTGAGCTTCCCGATCGCGCACTACGCCACCCCGCGCCGCCGTCGCGCCGGGCTGCAGCGCCGCTATGCGCGAGCCCTGCTGGCCTGCTGCGGAATTCGCGTCCGCATCGTCGACAACCGCGCCCCCGAGGACCGTCGCGAGGGCGGTGTGCTGATCGCGGCCCGCCACATCGGCTGGACCGACATCGTGGCCCTCACCGCCGTCGAGCCCATGTCCTTCGTGGCCCGCGCCGACCTGGTCGAGTGGCCGATGCTCGGCGATGTCGCCAAGCGGGTCCGCGTCATCCCGATCGAGCGTGAACGCCTACGGCAGCTGCCGTCGGTCATCGCGACCATGGCCGACCGCCTGCGCGCCGGCGAGCGCGTCACCTTCTTCCCCGAGGGCACCACCTGGTGTGGCCGCGCCCACGGCAGCCTGCGTCCCGCCCTGTTCCAGGCCGCCATCGACTCCGATACCCCGGTGCAGCCCATCCGCCTGCGCTACCTCGACCGCGCCGGCGACCTGTCGACCATTCCCGGCTTCGTCGGCATCGACTCGCTGGCCGACTCGTTCCGCCGGGTCCTGCGCTCCAAGGGCGTCGTCGCCGAGATCGCTCTGCAGCCGCAGCTGCTCCCCGACACCGACCGCCATGAGCTGGCCCGACGCTGCGAACAGACCCTGGAGGGCGACACCGTCGCCCGCGCCTTCACCGACGTCATCCACGGCTCCGAGCATCTCGAGGCCGTCGGCACGGGTGCGGTCCGACGTGCGGAGACACCGCGGGCGACCGCCGGGAAGTGACTCGCCCGCGAGTGGCCCGGGACTGATCAGGAATCGAGAAGCGCTGGTCAGTGGCGCGACCGTAGCGTTGCTGGCATGACTTCCATCGAGAGCATCACCCTCGACGTCGCGGACGTCGACGCCGCGGCCAGCTTCTACTCCACCGCGTTCGGGCTGGACTCGCAGCTGCTGGGCTTGCGAGCCACCCAGGAGCCCAGCACCGGATTCCGCGGGTACACGCTCTCGCTGACGGTGGCACAGCCGGCCGACGCCGACGCCTATCTGGATGCCGCGCTGGCGGCGGGCGCGACCGCGCTCCGGCCCGCGGCCAAGTCGATGTGGGGTTACGGCGGCGTGGTGCAGGCCCCGGACGGCGCGATCTGGAAGGTCGCGACCTCCGCGAAGAAGAACAGCGGTCCGGCGGCCAAGCGCTTCGACTCCATGGTGTTGCTGCTGGGTGTGGAGAACATCGGCGCGAGCAAGCGCTTCTATGTCGATCACGGGCTGCCGGTGGCCAAGAGCTTCGGGCCGATGTACGTGGAGTTCGACACCGGCTCGAGCCCGGTGAAGCTGGCCCTGTACAAGCGCCGCGCCCTGGCCAAGGACTCCGGGGTCTCCTCCGACGGCAGCGGGTCCCACCGCCTCGTCGTCGGCGGCGCGGCGACCTTCACCGATCCGGACGGATTCGCCTGGGAGACCACGTCCCAGCATGCCGCCCGCTGATTCGTCACCGTTGTCGCGGGCGGTTGACAGCCGTACCGGAATGCCGTCGGTATCGTCGGCGAAGCGGAGCAAATTAGGGGCTTCGGGTGGGGACTCGGTGCATTAGGGACTTGTGCAGGCGTCCAGTTTCAAACGTGCCTGAAACGGCATAGTTCTCGCGGTCAGGGGCGACTTGTCGGTAACACACCAACCCGTCTGTTCGACGGGAAGGCAACCGAACAACAACGTCTGGAAGCGAATTCGAAAATGTCGGCTAGGACATTCCCGGTCATGGTGATCGCCGCGGCCGCAGTCGCACTATGGGCGCCGCTGGCCGGCGCGGACCCGACCGCGACGACACAGCCCGCCCCGGGCGCCGGCCTCGGTGTGGACGTCGGCATCGGACCCGGCGGGGTGAACGTGGGCGTCGACGTCCAAGGCGGAGGCGGCGGCAATGCCGGTGCGTCCGTCCAGCCGAGCGCCGGCGCGAATGCCGGTGGTGGTGTGCAGGTCGGCGGTGGCGCGCAGACCGGTGGCAATGCCGGTGGTGGTGTGCAGGTCGGCGGTGGCGCGCAGACCGGTGGCAATGCCGGTGGTGGCGTGCAGGTCGGTGGCGGTACGCAGGTCGGCGGTGACGCGAATGGTGGCGTGCAGGTCGGCGGCGGTACGCAGACCGGTGGCAATGCCGGTGGTGGCGTGCAGGTCGGTGGCGGTACGCAGACCGGCGGTGACGCCAACGGTGGTGTCCAGGTCGGTGGCGGTACGCAGGTCGGCGGTGACGCGAATGGTGGCGTGCAGATCGGCGGCGGTACGCAGGTCGGCGGTGACGCGAATGGTGGTGTGCAGGTCGGCGGCGGCGTCCAGACCGGTGGCAATGCCAACGGTGGCGTGCAGATCGGCGGCGGTACACAGGTTGGCGGGGATGCCAATGGTGGTGTGCAGGTCGGTGGCGGTACGCAGATCGGTGGCAATGCCGGTGGTGGCGTGCAGGTTGGTGGCGGTACGCAGATCGGTGGCAATGCCGGTGGTGGCGTGCAGGTTGGTGGCGGTACGCAGATCGGTGGCAATGCCGGTGGCGGAGTACAGGCCGGCGGGAACACCGACATCGGCGGCAGCGCACTGGGTGGCATCGATCTGGTGACGGCCGGAGCCGCGGCGGCCGGTGCGGACACGGTGTACGGCATGGCGATTCCGGTCGGTGCGACCACCGGCATCCCGGGCGGCACGGCGGTCACCGACCAGGTTCCGCCGGGCGGCTACGTGATCCCCAAGGGCGCGCCCGAAACCGGCGCGGGCGGCATGGCCGCCCAGGTGAGCGCGCAGTGAGCATCGCGAAGGGAAACGCCGTGGGCGCGTTGAGAATCCGTAGACCACTACGCGGTGCGCTCATCGCCGTGGTGGCGATCATCCTGGCCCTGGTGACCGGTTGTTCGTCCTCCGGCGCAACCCATTCGGCCGCGAGCACGACCACCGCGGCCGCGTCCGCCTCCGGGGTGAAGACGGCGGCCGCGATCAGCCGGTCCACTCCGGTGTCGTTCGACATCGCCTCGATCAAGGCCTCGGGATCGCTGATCGCGGTGGGGCTCAATGCCGATGGCTCGGTCCAGGTGCCTTCCGACTACCTGCAGGCCGGCTGGTATCAGCAGGGTCCCGCGCCGGGCGAGCAGGGCTCGGCGGTCATCCTCGGCCACGTCGACTCCTACAAGGGCACCGGCGTCTTCTTCTACCTGAAGAAGGTGAAGCCGGGCGACATGATCGACGTGAAGCGCGCGGACGGCAAGACCGCGCACTTCAAGGTCACCGATGTCCGCATGTACCTGAAATCCCAGTTCCCCGACCAGCTCGTCTTCGGTCCCCGCGGCGGCGCGACGCTGCAGGTGGTCACCTGTGGCGGCCAATTCGACCAGGCTGCCAAGAGTTACGAGTCCAACGTGGTGGTCTTCTCGTCCCTCGATTCGGTGACCTAGCCGCGCTCGGGGCGCGCGGCGGTCCTGTGAGTCTGCTGTGGCCCCGATTGTCCGAATGTCGGCGTGTCGCGCTGTCGCGTCCGGTGCGACTCGGCGATGTTGTTGGCAGAGAACAGATTTCGGCGCATCGTGGTGCGGCAGATCGCGCCACACCGGACTTGCCGGTGGTGACACCGATTGGCTACGTTCCCGTGCGCACCATTCGGATCGACCGACAGCGGAGGTGGACATGCAGACCTTTGCGCAGAACCTCGGAACGATCGGCAACGACGCGTTGTCGATCGGGCAGGGAATGCTCGTGATGCTCACCGACATCATCGGTATGGGTGGCACCGGCTACGCCGGCGCCGGTCAGTACCCGTTCGGCTGATCGGGCAGTGGCCGAACCGTCCCGCAGGTCTTCGTCGGCTGCGGGGCGGTAAGGCCCACCGGGGTCAGTACTCGCCCTTGATGACGAAGTACGAGCCGCGAATGGTGCCGGCCAGCTTCGACTTCTGCCGCGCGAACTTGAATTGCGAGGCGAGCTCCGCGGGGACTTCCATCCCGTCGGAGAGCTTGAACCCGACCGCTCGCTTCTTGGCGTCGTCGACGGTGTACATCACATTGATCGACAGGCCGTTCTGATAGAACACGTAGGCGATTCGAATGTCCTCGACCTGGAAGGCCGTCGCCTCGAGGGGCTTCGAGGAGATGACGAGGGACCGCTCCTCCGCGAGGATCCGGTTCACCCACTCGATGGTCTCCTGGGCATCCTCCGCGGGCTCCACCGTGAAGACGTGGTCGTACTTGTTCTTGAAGTACCGGGCCTCGTTCGCCCGCAATCCGGCGAGCGCGGGTGCGACCGGCGACGACTCCAGTCCCTCGGTCGAGACGTTCACGAAGTCAACAACATACGGCATGGCTAATTCCTTCACACGAATGTCCGATCAGGCCGGACGGTGCTCTCGGACAGGCCGCGGTAATCCTAGTCGCGCCCGCCCGGCCGATCGGTAACCCGAAGGCGTCACGGGCGTTTCGCGGATGCTTCCCATTCGAAGCCGTCCGGATCGACGAACGAGGTGGTGGCGCCGCTGACCACGATTCCGTGCGGGCCCGAGCCGGTCGGCGGCACGCCCGCGTCCTTGGCGGCGGCCGCGAGGGGGTACATGGCGAGCTTGACGGGAGAGTCGGGGAGGGCGAACTCGACGTACTTGCTGCCGAAGCTCTTCGAAACGGTGAGGCCGCGGTCGAGGTAGAACTGCTTGCTGGCCTTCACGTTCTCGACCCCGAGCAGCAGGACGACGCTGTCGACCTCGCGGGTGGCGGGGCCGGTGTTCTTCTTCTGGGAGGTGGTGACCTTCCAGACGGTGCCGTCCGGGCCCTGGATGACGGCGCCGTAGCCCCAGAGGCTCTTCTTGGCCGGCTTCAGGATGGTGAATCCGTTCTGCAGCGCGCCGGCGATGAGGTTGTCGGCGGTGCCGGGCTGGGTGACGACCAGGGACAGCATGAATCCGCGGAAGCCCTCCGCCGGGGCGGTAGCGGGACGGAAGGTCAGCCTGGCGCCGAGGCCGAAGGCGGCTTCATAGGCGGCCGCGGTGGCGGCGGGGTCGGCAGCCTCGAGGCTGACATTGATTTCGGTGGTGGTGGCGGTGTTCGTCATGCCGATAACGCTAAATTTCGGCCCGGCCGGCGACATCCGTGCCGACCACGGATCCAGCCACGGATTCAGGGTCGGTGGATGCCGAGGTTGGCGAAACGCTCCAGCAGCACCGTCAGGTGCACACCGATGGACTCGGTGCGCAGGCGGTGACTGCGCGCCAGCGTCACCAGGCCGTGCAGGGCGGCCCAGAACACCTCGGTGTCGGTGTCGGCGTCCGGATCGATGCCGCCGGGGGATGCCCTGATCACCGACCGCATTTCGTCGAAGGCGCGGCGTAACTGCTCGGGCGTCTCGGCGCTGCCGAAGGCGAGATCGGTGGCCTGGACGAACATGGCGTCGTAGAGCGCCGGCTGGGACAACCCGAATTCGACATAGGCGGTGGCCAGGGCGCCCAGGCGCTGCCCGGGGGTCTCGCGCCCAGCGCCCGCGGCGTGCAGATCGTCGGCCAGCTCGGCGAAGCCCTGCACGGCCACCGCCGCCGCGATGGCCTCCATGCTCGTGAAATGGCTGTAGAGCACGGGCTGGCTGTACTCGATGCAATCGGCCAGCCGGCGCGTGGTCACCGCCGCCCAGCCATCGTCCTCGGCGAGTCTGCGCGCGGTGTCGATGATCAGCTGACGCCTGGCGGCTCGTTCCCGCTCGCGCCGTTGCTGGATCGTCATGGCGTCTTCTGAATCGTCATCGCCTCATCGCATCGGCCGTAAAGTTATCTAGCTACCGCCTCTGAATATAGAGGCGACATGAATTCTACCATCGCTAGAAATCGTCGCCGGTGAGCAGAAGGAGCCATTGTGGGTTACCCGATGTTGCCGGAAGTGCGTGCCCTGCAACGGACTTGGGATTCGGTCAGCAATCCGCGCGCCGCACTGCAGACCTCCCGGCGCTGTCGTTGTTCGTCCATGCCGTCGCGGGCTGTGACGAGCCATCCGTCCGACGGGGAAACACACATGCGGACAAGAGAACTCGGCGCCCAGGGCCCGACGGTCTCCGCGCAGAGGCTCGGCTGTATGGGCGTGAGCGTCGCCTCCGGCGCGGCCGACGACCGGTGCGAGGTCACCGCTCGGCCATCACCTGGCCTTGGTCGTGGACGGGGTGGTGGTCGGCACATCGATCACATCCGGTATCTGGCCACCGCCGAAAACCGGTACCGAGGTCGTCGAAGTCGGCGGGGTGAGCGGACTGCTGTGGTGGCTGCCGCAGCCCGCGAGGGCCACCGCCGCCAGCGCAATCGACGCCACTGTGATCAGGTGCTTGGGCACGTATCGACCTTCCGTGTGGGATCGGTCGCGGCCGCGCCCCACACCACCCCATTGCCCATGTACCGGTGCGTGTGCGGTCGACCGCGTTGAAAACCAGGGCCGGTCCGCGAGTCGGTGCCGGCCGCACCGAATTCTGGTGCACCCGGCCCGGCGCTGCACCACCGGTGTCCGAGATCGGCACGCCTGGTCCGCAGTCTGGCACGATCGGAACCCCCGGGATGGGTGCGGCGGGAACGTGTTCGGTGTGGTCGATCCGGTGCGGGCTACGCGCCCGCATCGCGCGGTGCGGTGCTCCGGATCACATGGACGAGGTCATATGGGCGCATCGGCTGGGTCGGGCGCAAGGATCGGTAGGTATACCGATCGACCGTGCCCTGCTCCAGGTTTCGCACCAATAGTGCGTCGCCGTCCTGTTCGTCCTCGACCGGGTTGGTGGCGAAGAATCGTTTGAAGTCCTTCGGCGATCGCGAATAGCAGGCGTTGAAGATCTCGTCGAGGCGCTGCTGCGGAACGATGCCGGGACCCATGACCCGCAGGGCATGGATCACGCGAACGGCGACGTCGCGCCAGTTGACCAGCAGTTCTCGTGCTGCGTCGGTCATGATCCATTCGACCAGATTGACCGGGCGCGCCGGACCGAGGCCGGCCGGCGTCAAGCTCGGAATCAGCCGGCGCGCGGGTCCGTTGGCGGCGACGACATCCAAATGGGGGAATCTGATGAAAAAGGCGGGCCCGCAGAACGATTCGAGATGAGCGAGATCCTCGCCGCCGATGGTCCGGGGCCATGGTTCGGTGCGCAGCGTATCCATGTCACCGAGCGCGAGCGACATGATCTTGCGCAACATCCAGTCCGGTGGATTCAGCGCACGGCACCAGGCCGCCAGACCATCGGTGCTCGGATTGCGCAGACCCGCCTCCCACTTCCGCAGGGACGACAGCGTGGTCGACGCGGCCAGGGCCACCTCCTCCTGGGTCAATCCCAGCGCCTCACGCTGCCGGCGGAGATAGCCCCCGATCTCGGGTCGTTCGCAGACCCACGAGAGCTGCCCGGCGCCGCGACGGACCTGGGTGGGTGGGATCGGGGGAAACGCCGACTGGCCGGGGTGGGGGAGCGGTGCGGCGATCTGCACGGCCAGCCTCTCTATCGAACGTCCTGCGAAGCCTTGCGCGGCCGAGCGGTGTGAATCGGATTCGCTGAAGAACTTTTACCCGACGGGCCGAAACGGCGCACTGTCGGAAAGGTCACAGCGTTCGCAACATGAATATTCGCTGATGCCAACGGTTTTCCGACACCTTTCATGCACCGTTTGTTCATTGAAGTTTGGGTTATGGGGCAAAATCGTGAACAGGGCTCCAAAGCTCATATGTCGTGCCGCCTGGTTGTGCAGGCGATGGGTGTGGGCGTTCGGACGGAAGGTGTGACAATTTGTGTCGCTCGGTCAATCGTTCAGCTCGCGTTCTGGCGTCGCTTTCGGCGTGAAATATGTTTTGGTACAACGTATTTGGTGATATCCGGCAGAAGGGTCGAGTGGGCGACTCGGCGCGCCTGATCGGTGGTTGCTGCCTTTTTCCTGGCCGACGGGTGCTACTGCGTCCTTCGATGTGCCGATTGGCTGATCCATCCCGCCGGTAGTGTTCGATTCCACTGTTGCACAGAGATTTATGCCTGATCCAGGGCATGTTGTCGCTGCTGTGTTGCGGGGCACCGGCGAGTTATGGTGTGCGGTGCGGGGCTGAGTTGCATGCTGTCCGAGTGCATTGCACAGTCTTGGTCGCCAGAAAGCCGTTTCGCAACGAGTTTTGAATTTCCGGCCCCGGTGGCCATCCAGTTCGTCCTCCGCATGGGCGCTGGTGCGGCGACTTATCGCGGAGAAAGAATCCACAGTGGGGACAGCCTTGGACAGCAACGAACCCGATCGGGACGAATCGGACACGTCCGAACCGGCCATCGAGCCGAACGCCGATGCCGTCGATGCGGTGCCGACCGAATTCATCGAGGCCCCGGGGGAACTCGCCGAGACCGAGGCCCCGGGGAAATGGCAGCTGATGGCTCGCCTGATCGCGTCGCGTCCTGTCCGCCGCCATTTGCCGAAGGTGGCGGCCGGTGCCGCGCTGGCGAGTCTCGTCGTCGGCGTGGTCGCCGCGGCCGAAACGCACGGTGCCGATCCGGCGGCGACCAGTGCCGCGTCGACCGAAGCGGCGAAGGTACCGGATTCGCAGAGCTACGCCGATCTGACGGCAGTGCAGCCCGGGTCGACCATGCCGGAGATCGGTCTCGCCGACAGCTCACTGACTCCGAGCGACGTTCCGGTCCCCACCGACGGCTCCACACCCGACGCCGCGGGCGACCCGGTCGCCGCGACCGATCCGGGCACCGATCCCGCGTCCGCGACAACGGATCCCGCCCAGGAGACCACCACCCCGGATGCGACCACCAGCGCCCCCGTCACGACCACGGATACGCCGGTCACGACCACGGATACGCCGACCGCGACAGCCGCGCCCAGCCTCTCCATCGACGCGAGCGCGACCCTCTCGTTCCAGGCGGATCAGTCTTCCGATCCGGGCCAAACCGTTTCGCAGTCGGTGACTCCCACATCGGACCCTGCCGCCACCACAACGACGGTCACGGTGACCACCGACCCCTCGACGACGACCACTATCGTCCCGTACACCACCACGATTCCGGTCACCACCACGGCCCCGGTCACCACGCCCCCGTCGACAACGACGACGGTTCCGGTGGCCACCACGACCGCGGCACCCACGACGACGTCGCCGGTGACGACCACGGTTCCCGTGACGACCACGCCCGCGGTGACGCCCGCCCCGGTGACGACGACCGCCCCGGTGACGACGACCGCCCCGCCGACCTCGCCCCACTGCATCGCAGCGCCGCCGCGGAATCAGATGCAGCCGCTGGCATCCCCGACCCTCGCGCATCCGCCGACCGTGAAACCGCAGCCCGCGCCGCCGGCCGCCCCGGCGCCGAAGCCACCCGTGCCCGCGACCTCGAAGCCCCCGGTGCCCGCGACCTCGAAGCCGGCCGCGCCCCCGGCATCCAAGGCGCCGACACCCCCGCCCGCCCCTCGTCCGTGCGGCTAGGCGCACGGAACGAAACATTGTGCGCACCAGTGAATTTCGCGGAACCATGACGAATTCGTACCTGCCCGGCACGGGTGGCCGGGCGCTGGGCGGGGCTCGGTTGCCCCTGTTCATCGCCGCGGTCGCGCTCACCGTGGCCGGGTGTGCCGCAGGGCCGGGCCGGGCGCCGGAACCCGCTCCTCCGGGCTCCGGCGGCCCGATCCCGAAAATCCGGCTCGACGCGATGGACAACAAGCTCGACCAGCTCCGCGAGTGGGCTCGCCCCCGGGCCGACAAGGACGGCATCCCGCTCCGCGCGCTGGAGGCGTACGGATACGCCACGGTCGTGCTGGCGAAGGCCCAGCCCGGCTGCCACCTCGGCTGGACCACGCTGGCGGGGATCGCCCGCGTGGAAAGCGATCACGCCCGTTTCGGCGGCGCCACCATCGCGGCCGACGGCCTGGTGCAGCCGCCGATTCGCGGCGTGGCCCTCAACGGCACGGGCGGCAATGCCGTCATCCTCGATCCCGCCTCGACCGCCCGGGCCGGACGCACCGTCTACGCCCGCGCCATGGGCCCGTTCCAGTTCATCCCGGACACCTGGAAGCACTGGGGCGTTCGCGCCGGTGCGGACTATCGCACCCTCGCCGATGCGCTCGAGGCCGCCAAACCCGTTGCCACCGGCGACCTGTCGGGCAACCCGGACAATATCGACGACGCCGCGCTGGCCGCGGGCCGCTACCTGTGCGCCGCCGGCGGCGATCTGGCCACCGCCGCGGGCTGGCGGCAGGCCATCCTCGCCTACAACCATTCCTCGGTCTATGTCGGCCAAGTGCGCACTGCCGCAACTGGTTACGACGCCTGATCGCTGTCCTTCGAGTCACTTCATTCGCAATAACGCCGTGACACAAGAGTTCTGTGTCGCGTAATCAGGAGGAATCCATGTCCCGTAAGAGCATTCGGGTCGCCGCTGCCGCCGGTGCGGTGGCGCTGGTCTGTACCGGTGCCGCTATCGCCCATGCCGCCCCCGGCGGCAAGACCGGTCAGGGCAAGGACGCCGACCACGTGCTGCTGATCTCGATCGACGGAATGCACCAGGCGGACCTGGCGTGGTACGTCGAGCAGCATCCGAACTCCGCGCTGGCCTCGCTGGCGAACAACGGCGCCGAGTACACCAACGCGCAGACCACCAACCCGTCGGACTCCTTCCCGGGCATGATCGCGCAGTTCACCGGCGCCACCGCGGGACAGTCGGGCGTCTACTACGACGACACCTTCAATCACGACCTGCTGCCCGCCGGCACCACCGACTGCGCCCACACCCCGAAGGGCGCCGAGGTCGCGATGACCGAGGCGATGGACAAGAACCAGAACTCGATCGACGCCGGCCAGGGCCTGGCGGGCCTGCCGGGCAGCATCCTGGGCATGACGGGCAACCCGGCTTCCCTGCTGAACCCGGCGGCCATGCCGGTCGACCCGGCCACCTGCAAGCCGGTCTACCCGAGCCAGTACCTCCAGGTGAACTCGGTCTTCGACGTCCTGCACGCCGCGGGCAAGCTGACCGCCTGGTCGGACAAGCATCCCGCCTACTCGATCCTCGAGGGCAAGGCCGGCAACGCCATCGACGACCTCTTCACCCCGGAGATCAACTCCAATTCCCCGATCGCGGGCCAGGACTGGACCAAGGACGACAAGTCCACCCAGCAGTACGACGGCTACAAGGTGCAGGCCGTCCTCAACGAGATCGACGGCTACGACCACGGCCACACCAAGCAGGTCGGTGAACCGGCCGTCTTCGGCATGAACTTCCAGACCGTCTCCGTCGCGCAGAAGCTGCCGACCTCCGACGGCATGACCGGTGGCTACCAGGCCGACGGCGTGACCCCCGGCGCGCTGCTGTCCGGTGCGCTCGACTACGTGGACGGCCAGCTGGGCAAGCTGCTCGGCGAGCTGAAGACCAAGGGCGAGGACAAGAACACCACCGTCATCGTCTCCGCCAAGCACGGCCAGTCGCCCACCAAGCCGAGCGACCTGACCCGCATCGACGACGGCCCGATCATGACCGCCCTCAACGCCGCCTGGAAGGCCGAGCACCCCGAGGCCACCAAGGACCTGGTCGCCTTCAGCGTGAACGACGACGCCATGCTGCTGTGGCTGAACGACCGTTCGCAGGCCGCCGCCGATTTCGCCAAGCAGTGGCTGCTGGCCAACAACGGCACCGGCAATGACATCAGCGGACACCCGAAGGCGTACACCAAGTCCGGCCTGACCGAGGTGCACGCCGGCACCGGCGCCGCCTCGTACCTGGGCGCCCCGGAGAACGACCCTCGCCACCCCGACCTGGTCGGCGTCGCACAGGTCGGCACCGTCTACACCGGTGGCAAGGGCAAGATCGCCGAGCACGGCGGCGCGAACCGGGCCGACCGCAATGTCCCGCTGATCGTCTCCGGCCCGGGCGCCAAGAAGACGGTCGTGACCGACGCCGTGCAGACCACCCAGATCGCCCCGACCATCCTGAAGCTGCTGGACGAGAACCCGCAGAAGCTGGATGCCGCCAAGGCCCACGGCGTGCGCGAACTGCCGAACCTGGGCTGATCCGATTCGGATCACGCGACCACGACGGCCCGCCGGTCCGCCCCGGCGGGCCGTTCCGTGCCCGGCCGCGCGGGAGAACCAACGGACCGGGCGGGCCGCGGGCGAACCCGGCCCGTCGCCGATTCGTGGCCTTGATGGAGGACTCGGACGGGGCGGTCGGCGGCGGGAGTGGAGGCGGAGCGTGCGGGCGCGATGGTCGCGACGATGGGGGCGGGAGCTGCTGCGGGCATGGCGGGAATATCGTCTCGACGGTGGCGGCTATCCTTGGACGGTCATGAAGTCGGCTTTCCCGGGTCCGGTCGGTGCCCAGACGGTCTACCTCGATCACGCGGCCACGACACCCATGTTCCCGGTCGCTGTCGAGGCGATGTGCGCTGCGCTGGGGATGACGGGGAACGCGTCGTCGTTGCACGGGTCCGGGCGGGCCGCCCGGCGGGTGCTGGAGGAGGCGCGGGAGTCGATCGCGGCGGGGCTGGGGGCGCGGCCGTCGGAAGTGATCTTCACCTCGGGCGGGACCGAGAGCGACAATCTCGCCGTCAAGGGCATCTACTGGGCGCGGCGTGACGCCGATCCACGGCGGAACCGGATCCTGGTGAGCGCGGTGGAGCATCACGCGGTGCTGGACACCGTGGAGTGGCTCGAGCAGCACGAGGGCGCGCGCATCACGTGGCTGGAGTGCGATGCCCAGGGCATCGTCTCGCCGCGCACGCTGCGCGACGCGCTGGCCGAGTACGCCGCCGAGACGGCGCTGGTGAGCGTCATGTGGGCCAACAACGAGGTCGGCACCATCCAGCCGATCCAGGAATTGGCCGCGGTGGCACAGGAATTCGACGTGCCCATGCACAGCGACGCGGTGCAGGCCGCGGCGCAACTGCCCATCGACTTCGCCGCCAGCGGCCTGGCCGCGGCCAGTTTCGCCGGGCACAAGGTCGGCGGACCGCACGGCGCGGGCGTGCTGCTGCTGGGGCGGCAGGTGCCGGCGGTGCCGCTGCTGCACGGTGGCGGGCACGAGCGGGATCTGCGCTCGGGCACCTCGGACGTACCCGCGGCGGCCGGCCTGGCCGCCGCGATTCGCGAGACCGTGGCCGGCCTGGCCGTGCGCGCGGTCGACCTGGAGCGGCTGCGGGACCGGCTCATCGAGGGCGTGCGCGCCGTCGTGCCGGACGCGGTGCTCAACGGGGCGACCGGCACGCAGCGCATGCCGGGCAACGCCCACTTCACGTTCCCCGGCTGCGAGGGCGACTCGCTGCTCATGCTGCTGGACGCCGCCGGGATCGAATGCTCGACCGGATCCGCGTGCAATGCCGGTGTGGCCGGACCCTCCCATGTGCTGCTGGCCATGGGCGTGGAACCGGCGCTGGCGCGCGGATCCCTGCGATTCTCATTGGGACACAATTCGACCGACGCCGATATCGATGCCCTGCTGGCCGTGCTGCCGCAGGTGGTGGAACGGGCGAAGGCGGCCGGACTGGCCGGAGCGAAGGGAGGCTTCTAGATGCGAGTACTTGCCGCGATGAGTGGTGGCGTGGATTCCGCCGTGGCGGCCGCCCGCGCGGTGGACGCCGGACACGAGGTGGTCGGCGTGCACCTGGCGCTGTCGGCGAACCCGGGCACGCTACGCACCGGATCGCGCGGCTGCTGCTCCAAGGAGGACGCCGGTGACGCCCGGCGGGCGGCCGACGTGCTCGGAATCCCGTTCTACGTCTGGGATTTCGCCGACCGGTTCAAGGAGGACGTGATCGACGACTTCGTCGCCGCGTACGCCGCCGGTGAGACCCCCAACCCGTGCCTGCGCTGCAACGAGAAGATCAAGTTCTCGGCGCTGGCCGATCGCGCGGTGGCCCTGGGCTTCGACGCCGTCGTCACCGGGCACTACGCGCGGCTCGCGGACGGCGTGCTGCGCCGGGCCGTGGACGAGGACAAGGACCAGTCCTACGTGCTGGCCGTCCTTACCGCCGAACAGCTTTCGCGCGCCATGTTCCCGGTCGGCGACACCCCGAAGCCGCAGATCCGTGCCGAGGCCGCCGAGCGCGGGCTGGCGGTGGCCGGCAAGCCCGACAGCCACGACATCTGCTTCATCCCCTCCGGCGACACCCAGGCCTTCCTGGGTGCCAAGATCGGCATCCGCCCCGGCGCGGTGCTCGACGCCGACGGCACCAAGCTCGCCGACCACGAGGGTGTGCACGGCTTCACCATCGGCCAGCGCAAGGGCCTGGGCCTGCCCGGCCCGGCCGCCGACGGCAAGCCGCGCTACGTGACCGGCATCGACCCGGACACCGGCACCGTGCACGTGGGCTCGGCCAAGGACCTGGAGGTGTGGACGGTGCGCGCCGACCGCGCCATCTGGACCTCGGGTGAAAGTCCTTCCGGCCCGGTGGAATGCGTGGCCCAGGTGCGTGCCCACGGCGGCATCGCCCCGGCAGTCGCCGAGGCCGTGGACGGCGGCCTGGTGGTGCGGCTGCGCACACCGCTCACCGGTGTCGCCCGCGGCCAGGCCGTGGTCCTCTACCGCCCCGACCCGGCGGGGGACGAGGTGCTGGGCAGCGGCACCATCTCCGGCACCGAACGCGAACCTCATTCGTACGCAAGCGAACTGGTCTCGGATAGCGCCCGGTGAGCGACCGCCACACGCGCGGACGCGCGAAATCATATGTAGCGGCGCAGATTCGATCGACCTCCCGGGTCGTCTGGCGCACCGGAATGCCGCAGCCGCTACGCCTGCGCCCGCGCCGCGCGCCGGGGCGGGCCAGGCTCGGCCGGAACGCCGCGGGCAGCGCCGCGCCGGAGCAGATCGCCCGCACCGACACCGGCGAATTCCGGCCCGGCGAGCCGCAACCCGGCCCCGACGGGAAAACGGACGCGGCGAACGGCACCGGCCGCGGTCGGGCACGGACCGGCGTGGTCGTCCGGGTCACCCCGTATGCCGAGCGCGGCCGCCCCACGACCGGGCCCGGCGCGCCCGCCGACGCGGCCGAGCGGGCGGGCAAGACCTGGGACTGGTTCGTCAACGCGACCTGCTGGGACTGGTACACGAATTCGAGCAGCCGCACCGAACGCGGCAATGCCGACGAGTGACCTCGCGCGGCTCGGCAGCCCGCTTCGCCGCGCAGTGCACGACGGCTCGCACGCGATCCGGTTCGCTCCGGGCGGGAGTTCGTCGACGCCTCTGAAACGGGGCGAGCCGGATGCCGGGCGGCCGGGTCGACGCCGAGGTGACGAGTTCGGTTGGTATGCGGGGTTTTCGGAACGGACGGCCGAGTGATACGGGATGGCTGGGATGACTGACGACACGAACACGGCGGTACTGCGCGGCGGCATCGCGACCGGCGTGGGCTCGTGGCCGGGGACCGATCCGCGGGAGGCGGCGGCAACCGTGGTGGGGGAGCTGGGGCAGCTGCCGCATCTCGTCGAACTGCCCGGCCGTGGCGTGGGCGCGGACATGGTCGGACGGGTGTCGGGCCTGCTGGTGGACATGCAGTTCGACAGCACCACGCGCGGATATCGGCTGGCGGCGCGACCGGGCGCGGTCGCGCGCCGGGCCCGCGACCTGCTGCGCACCGATCTGGACGCGCTCGAAGAGGCCTGGGAGACCGGCGGTTTCGCGGGCTCCGGCCATCCGGTGAAGGTGCAGGTGGCCGGGCCGCTGACGGTGGCCGCGGAGGTGGAGCTGGCGGGCGGGCATCGCGTGCTGACCGATTCCGGTGCGCTGCGCGATCTTTCGGAGTCGCTGGCCGAGGGCATCGCGAATCATGTGGCGGAGGTGGGCAAGCGGCTGGGCGCACAGGTCGTGCTCCAGATCGACGAGCCGGACCTGACGGCCGTGCTGAACGGCACGCTGAAGGGCGTGAGCGTCCTGAACACGGTGCGCGCCATGCCCGAACCCGAGGCGCTGCACATCCTGGACATCGTCGCGGGCAGTCAGTCCGTGCCGGTGCTGGTGCACACCTGCGCCGACCGGCCCGCGCTGGGGTTCCTGCGCAAGAGCGGGGCGGCCGCGGTCGGCTTCGATATGGCCGCCGTCGGCACCCCCGACCTCGACCGGATCGGCGAATTGCTGGACAGCGGAAAGCACCTGGTGCTCGGGCTGGTGCCGACCACCGCGCCGGCCGCGCCCGTCACCTGGCGCGATATCGCGGAACCCGGTGTGCGCCTGATGGATCGGCTCGGTTTCCCGCGGCGCCTGCTGGCCGAGCAGATTCTGGTCGCCCCGGCCTGTGGCCTGGCCGGAGCCCCGCTGTCCTGGGCGCGCCGCGCGCTGAGTCTGGCGGCCGAGACCGCGCGCGCCTACGCCGAGGAGCCGGAGTCGCTCACCTTCGAGTGAGGCCGTGTGGCAGCGTGACGCTGTGCCGCCGGGTGTTTCGGCGGGTGCGGCTCACATCCGGGTCAGGATGTCCAGCGCGATCGCCACCGACGCCTGGTTGCTCTCCTCGTCGGAGAGCTCCAGATCGCCCATCATGGACAGGCTCCAGCTGATGGCCAGCAGCGCCTGCCGGGCGTGAAAGGTGGCCAGCGGCTCCGTGCTCGGCGCGGTCATGAGGTCGGCCAGCACCCGGAACTGGTAGCGCAGGCTGGTGCCGAACCCGAGGTCCCGGAAGGCGGGCTGGTTCTCGTGCCAGAACCGGATCATGTCCTTGCCGAGGCTGTGCAGCAGCGCGCCGTAGCGAATCACGATCTCGCGGGCCCGCTCCGGCCCCGGCGGCGTGGCCTCGGCCCACTGCACGATCTCGTCGATACCGCCGCGCAGATCCTCCGACAGGCTGGCGACAATGTCTTCCTTGGTCCGGAAGTGGTAGTAGAGCGCGGCTTTCGTGACGCCCAGGCGCTCGGCGATCTCGCGCAGCGAGGTCTTCTCATAGCCGCGCTCGGAGAACAGCTCCATGGCGACGGACCGAATCCGCTCCCGCGTATCACTGCGACGCCCGTCCATCGAGTCCTTCTTTCGGTACCCCGCCCTTGTTTCCTTGACGACGGCCCCTTTGCTTGACGACCGGCAAGGTGAAGCCTAGCGTCTCCATCACCGGCAGATACCTAGCCGGTCGGCAAGTTACTTTGCGCGCAGTGGGGAGCAGAACATGACCGAGACAGCAGCGACAGTGCCGGTCGACGGCGTGGCCGTGACCGCTATCGGGGTGGCCATCATCCGGGCACGGGAATCCGAACGCGACCATCGCCTCTACGACGATCCACAGGCGAAGAACTTCGTGGCCGCGGCCCGCAAAGGTTTCACCCCCGAACGCTGGGCGCGCATGGAAGCCCTGGCCGACCAGTTCTACGACGGCCGCACCATCGGCGTACGCCTCGTCGACGAGCGCTTCCGCGAGGCGATCGATGCGGGCTGCGGCCAGATCGTCCTCCTGGGCGCCGGTCTGGACACCCGCGCCTACCGCCTCGACCTCCCACCCGCCCTGCACATCTACGAGATCGACCTACCCGAACTCTTCGCCTTCAAGGAACCGGTCCTGTCGGCCACCGCCGCCACCCCCACCTGCCACCGCCACGTGGTCATCGCCGACCTCCGCGAAAATTGGCGAAAACCCCTGCTCGACAGCGGCTTCGACCCAATCGTCCCGACCTACTGGGTCGACGAGGGCTCCCTCGGCTACCTCAATCAGGACTGGAACCGCCAGGTAGTCCAGACCCTCACCGAACTATCCGCCCCCGCAAGCCGTTTCGGTGCGGCCCGCATCCCCATCGATCCCGAAGCCTCTCAGTATCAAGACCTCCGCCGCCTCGTCTCCGGCGACAACACCCCACAACCGACCCCACCCGCCCCCGACTTCGACGTCCAACACTGGCTCGAGAACATCGGCTGGACCACCGAATTCCGCACCTGGAACGACATGACCTCCCACCTACCCCGCCCCACCACCCCCGTCGACCCCCGCATCGGCACCATCGCCGCCATCCGCCGCTGAGTCCCGCCCAGAAGCATCGGAAAGGCTCAGTAGCCCCGGTTCTTCGGGCGTTTGGAGCCGAAGTAGGGGCGGGCGCCGGGGTGGTCGAGTTGCCATTTGTCGGGCTTGCCGGAGGGGTAGGTGACGGGGATCTGGTCGCCGATGGAGGGCCAGTTGTCGACGTCCCAGGCGAAGCGGCCGTAGACCTCGTGGGCGAACACGGTGGGGCCGGAGATGCTGCCGGCGATGGTGACGTACTGCTCGCCGAGGTCGTCGGGGCGGGGGCTGACGCCGGTGACGTGGAGAGTGCCGGATTCGAGGCCTGCGGGGGAGGCGTTCCAGGAGGCGGCGAGCGGGTCGCCGGGGAAGGCTCGTGAGCCGCCGCCGTTGCCGCGACGGTAGTACACCAGGGCCGCGGCCAGTGCGCCGCCGATCAGCAGGACGAACATGAGCTGCAGGAGCATGAACTCCATGCTAGGCGGCGTGGAGTTCATGCCCGGCCGGGGCCGTGTGACGAGCGGCCGGGGCCGTGTGACGACCGGTGCGGCTAGTGGGCGGTGAGTTCGGAGATGCCGTTGTGGCGGCGCAGCTGCCAGACCGTGGTGCGCTTGGACTGGGAACGGCCGTTGCCGCGGTCGATGAGGGTGCGGTTGGCGGTGGTGAAAACCAATTGCGCGCCCTGGGTATTGGTTTCGGGATTCTGGAACAGCTGGATGAGGCTGTCGGCCGTTTCGGGGGTGAGGGCGGCATCGATATCGTCCACCGCCAGCACGCCGCCGGTGTCGAGGGCGTCGAGCATGGGCGGCAGCAGGCGCAGCATGGCCAGGGTGGCGCTGGACTCGTCGGTGATGTCGAAGGCGGTTTCGATGCCCTCGTGGGTGAGGCCCAGGCCGACGCCGCGGCGGGCCACCATGCGGGAGTACAGCGCGTCCCGGGCGGCATAGAGGTTGGCCAGTTCGCGCTGCAACAGGGTGACGGTGATGCCGTGCTCGAGGAACATCTCCTCGGCGTAGTTCGCCGATACCGTGCAGGACTCGATTTCCTTTGTGGTGGAGGCGATATCGGCGTCCAGGTCACGGAGGTAGTCGGCGTACATGGGGTCGTCGGACGGCAGCAGCAGATCGGTGATGCCGAGGTCGGCGGCGCGCAGCAGGGTCAGCAGGCGTACCGCATGGTCGGTCGAGCGCGAGATGTGCGAGCCCACCCGGTGCGCGACCTCCTGCGGATCCGGCTGCCCGCACTGCACTTCCAGCAGCGACTGGAACCAGCGGTAGGCCGGGACCAGCGGCTCGGCGTACAACTGCCCGGACAGGCTGAGCAGCAAGGCATTCGGGCGCACCAGCGGCACCACGGCACCCAGCCCGTAGCGCGCGGCCTCGAACATGGGCCCGATGCGGATGTCGTCGCCGGCGCGCTCGAACACCACGCGCTTGCGATTGTGCGGATGCGAGTGCAGCCATTCCGCGGCCACGTCGGCATTGTCGAGCCGGAACCCGTAGGTGTACGGGCACCCCTCGGCGACGAAGTTCGCCACGAATTCCGAAGGGCGATCGGAGAATCCGAGGTGCGGCGTCCGAACCGGACCGGAGTAGGGATCCCACCCGGTGACCGAATTCAGTACGGCGTCGCGCATGCGATCGAGCGCGTCGACGAGGCCCGTCTTGCCGGTGGCGGCCGTCCCGTAGACGGCGGTGACCGGTGTGGCGACCGGCCCGCTACCCCGGGTCAGCCGCAGTTCCTGCGGTTCGGCGAGGGACCGATGATTCGACACCTGAAAACTACGCAACACCCTGGACATCCTGCCGGTCGCGGGTCGGAAATGCGACTCACCTTATTCGGGCATTCCGCGAGGGCGGCACCCGGAGGGCAACTTTCGCGATATCCGGGTTCGAAACCGGGGCGACCGGCACGGACCGCGCCGCGGCCGGATGACGGTGTGCCCGAAGGGCAGCGGAGCACTGCGCGAACCTCAGCGGAGCAGACCGTAGGCGCGGGCGGGAGTGAGGCGGACGACGGCGCGGCGGTCGGTGACCATGGCGTGGCGGTAGTCGTCCCAGTCGGGGTGCTCGCCGCTGAGGGCACGGTAGTAGGCGACCAATTCGTCGACCGTGGCGTCGCCGGGATCGGCGGCGACGGGGGAGACCTCGGCCTCGCCTTCGATGACCGCGTACGACCAGAAGTCGTCGCTGCTCATGTGCAGCGCGGCCCACGGGTCGCGGACCAGATTGTGGTACTTGGCACGGTCGGCGGTGATGGAGATCCGGATGATGCCGTCCTCGCCGGTCCAGTGCAGCACATTGGACAGCTGCGGACGGGTGTCGCGGCGAATCGTGGTGAGCACCGACTTGCGGTGGGAGCGCGCGAAATCGACTGCCTTGGCGAGGTCCATACCGAGTGGAACCCGGCCGGTTGCGGGCGTGTTCCCGAGGCCGGAAAAACCTCGCTTCAGGCGTGCGACGTGCGGGAATGTTGATCGAAGCTGTCGGTGGGGCGGGATAGAGTGCCTGGTGTGAGCGAATCGGGCATGGAGATCACCGCGGCGAGCGGGGACGAGCGCGTCGAGTGGCAGCGGCTGGCGGAGGAGGTTCGCGACCACCAGTTCCGTTACTACGTGCGGGACGCGCCGGTCATTTCCGACGGCGAGTTCGACGAGTTGTTCAACCGGCTGGTGGCGCTCGAGGAGGCGCATCCGGATCTGCGCACCCCGGATTCGCCCACCCAGCTGGTCGGCGGCGGCTTCACCACCGAATTCCAGCCCGTGGATCACCTGGAGCGGATGTACTCGCTGGACAACGTCTTCAACGAGGACGAGATGCGGCAGTGGATCGCCAAGGTGGAGGCCGATGCCGGCACCGATCTGCACTACGTGTGCGAGGTGAAGATCGACGGCGTCGCCCTCAACCTCGTCTACGAGGACGGCAAGCTGGTGCGCGGCGCCACCCGCGGCGACGGCCGCACCGGTGAGGACGTCACCCTCAATGCGCGCACCATCGAGGACATTCCGCACGAGCTCGTCCACAGCGACGAGTTCCCGGTGCCGAAGCTCCTGGAAGTGCGCGGCGAGGCGTTCATGACGCTGGCCGACTTCGAGTCGCTCAATGCCGCCATCGTCGCGGAAGGCAAAGCGCCGTACGCGAATCCGCGCAATACCGCCGCCGGGTCGCTGCGGCAGAAGGATCCCGCGGTGACGGCGCGGCGGCGGCTGCGCATGATCTGCCACGGCTTCGGCCGGCTGGAGGGCTTCGCGCCGGAATCGCAGTTAGAGGCCTACCGCGCGCTGGCCTCCTGGGGTCTGCCGGTGTCGGCGCACACGATCCGGGTGCAGGGCGCGGACGCGGTGGTCGACCGCATCGACTACTGGGGCGAGCACCGCCACGATATCGAGCACGAGATCGACGGCCAGGTCATCAAGGTCGACGAGTTCAGCCTGCAGCGCCGCCTGGGCTCCACCTCGCGCGCGCCGCGCTGGGCCATCGCCTACAAGTACCCGCCGGAGGAGGCCACCACCAAGCTGCTCGACATTCAGGTGAATGTCGGTCGCACCGGCCGGGTTACGCCGTTCGCGGTCATGCAGCCGGTCACCGTGGCGGGCTCCACCGTCGCCATGGCCACCCTGCACAACGCCTCCGAGGTGCAGCGCAAGGGCGTGCTCATCGGCGACACCGTCACCATCCGCAAGGCCGGGGACGTGATTCCCGAGGTGCTGGGCCCGGTGGTGGATGCCCGCGACGGCAGCGAGCGGGAATTCGTGATGCCCACGCACTGCCCCGAGTGCGGCACCGAGCTGGCCCCGGCCAAGGAGGGCGACGCCGATATCCGCTGCCCCAACCAGCAGTACTGTCCGGCGCAGCTGCGGGAGCGGGTATTCCACGTGGCCGGGCGCGGCGCGTTCGATATCGAGGCGCTGGGCTACGAGGCCGCCATCGACCTGTTGAAGTCGGGCGCCATCGCCGACGAGGGCGACCTGTTCTCCCTCGACGCGGACAGGCTGCTCACCACGACGCTGTTCACCAACAAGAGCGGCACCCTGTCGGCCAATGGCAAACGCCTGCTGGAGAACCTGGAGTCCGCCAAGGACCGCCCGCTGTGGCGCGTGCTGGTCGCCCTCTCCATCCGCCATACCGGTCCCACCGCGGCCCGCGCCCTGGCCACCGCGTTCGGCAGCATGGACCGCATCCGGGAGGCCTCGGCCGAGGAACTGGCCGCCACCGACGGCGTCGGCCCCACCATCGCCGCCGCGGTCACCGAATGGTTCACGGTGCCCTGGCATCTCGAGATCGTCGACAAGTGGACCGCCGCCGGCGTCCGGATGGAGGACGAGCGCGACGAGTCCATCGAGCGCAACCTGGAGGGCCTGTCCATCGTGGTGACCGGCTCGCTGGAGGGCTTCACCCGCGACGGCGCGAAGGAGGCCATCCTCGTCCGCGGCGGCAAGGCGGCCGGATCCGTCTCCAAGAAGACCGCTTTCGTGGTGATCGGCGACGCACCCGGCTCGAAGGCCGCCAAGGCCGAGGAACTGGGTGTTCCCATCCTCGACGAGGCAGGTTTCGTGAAACTGCTCGAGGGCGGCCCGGAGGCGGTGTCGGAAGTCCCGGAAGCGGACTCCGAGAGCCCGGAGGCGGTGTCATAGAGCCCGGAGGCGGTGTCCTGGAGGCCGATTCGCACCGGCGCGGCGCCTCGTGCAACCGCGTACGCGCCCGGTGCGGGGCGATCGGTAATGCGGTCGGGGGAGCGCGGAGATTCGGGCGGCCGAGTCCGGGGATTACCCGGCCATCGGCGACTTGATCGTCGAGGTGTATGCCGGTGAGGGGTGCGCGAATCCGCCGGGCTCTGTGCCGGGGAGCTCGCCGACACCGCCACCCGGGCGGGGCGATCGGTAAAGGCAACGCGTGCGGCGGGGCGGTATCGAGGATGGAATTGTGATGATGAGTGTGCGCACTGAGCGGTCACGGGACGGCCGCGTGGAGATTCGGGTGGCCGAGCCCGGGGATTACCCGGCCATCGGTGAGCTGACCGTCGAGGTGTATGTCGGTGAGGGGCACGTGAATCCGCGCAGCCCTTATGTCGAGGAGCTCGCGGATACGGCCACCCGGGCGGCCGCGGCCGAGATTGTGGTGGCGGTCCGCGACGGCGAGCTCCTGGGCTCGCTGACCATGGCCCGGCCCGGCACGCCGTTCGCGGATATCGCCCGGCCGGGGGAGTTGGAGTTCCGGATGCTCGCGGTGTCCAAGGGCGCCCGCGGGCTGGGAATCGGGACCGCCCTGATGGAGCGGGTGATCGATACCGCCCGCGCCGAAGGGTTCGACGCGGTGGTGCTCACCACCATGCCGACCATGCAGGACGCCCGCCGCATGTACGACCGGCTCGGCTTCGCTCATGCCCCGGAACGAGATTGGCGCACCGACACGGGCCTGCAGCTCACGGTGATGCGCCTGGAGATCGCTGCGGCACGCTGACCTGGCCGGAGGCCCGGCATCGTCGGATGGGCACCGGTGGCGGCGGACTCACCGACCGGCCGCGGCGGACCGGCTCGACCGTCACGCGGTCGAACCGGCCAACCTCGCGGGCCCGCGACGGATTCGCGGGCGATGCCCAGGGGAAGCGGCGACGGAAATGTCTGTCATCCCGGCATGTTCGGGCCGCGATCTACGCAGCGCCTGACTGGGTTCCGCATCGGAAGATGGTGCCGCGCGCTGCCACGGTGCTGTCCTGCGGGTGAGTTGTTCCCGCCCAAAGACATCCGGCGCGCGACTTGCGCTCGCTCGGTTCGGCCTCGGCGGCTCCAGCGAGTGGAAGACCGGCGAGGCCAGCGCCGCGGCTGCGAGGGGCGCGGCGGCTACGCGCCCGAGGCGGCGGGTGCTGGTGGTTGTCGGCGTGGGTGTTGCGGGTTTCGGCATCGGGGCTCCCGTGGCTCGGTGCGGGGTCAGCAGTAGCTGGCCAGCGGGGGGCAGACGGTGTAGCCGGAGCCGTCGGCGTTCCACGACGGCGTCCAGACGGACGAGTTGCCCGCCCCGGTGTCGAACGGCTGCGGCGAAGGGTCGGGGACTTTGCCCGGGGAGCGCGGATGCTGGTTCTGCAGAACGGGATTCATGTCCGAGTGGCGGTAGCCGAAGGGGTCGCTGGCGTGTACGCCGGTGGGGTCGTCGCCATGGGTGATGATGCCCCGGCCGCCGCCGGATCGGGGTCCGGCCGAGTCGGAGGCGCCGGGCGAAATGGTGCCGCGGGATTGGGATTCGGCGCTGGCGGGCCCGGCTGCGAGCAGGGCTGCGGCCAGTCCGGCCACGGGGGTCAGGACGAGGGTCGCTCGTCGGAGGGTCGGGCGTGATCGATGGGCTTGCGGCATGGCGTCCTGCCTCTCTGCATGGCGTCATTGCTGATCTGCTTGCCGGTTCGGGTCACGTCGGTGACTTATCTACTAAGTAAGACCGTAGATCATCTACGTAGATGAATAGTAGGTAAATGCTGTGAATCTACTGAGTTCGTACGTAGATACGACATGGCGAACAGTAGCCGGGCAGACGAGAACGCCCCCACCGGATCTCCGGCGGGGGCGTGAAACGCGGTGCGAGAAAGGTGGTGCGGCTCAGCCGAGCGCGGTGGCGACGATGCCGGCCAGGTAGCCGAGCCGCGCGACCTCCGAGGGCCGGAAGTCCGGACCACCCGGACGGCCCAGCAGCAGCACCTTGCCGGTGTTGCCGAGCGGCGCCGCGGCCAGCTTGGTGTCCATGTCCTTCCACAGCTGTGGTAGCCAGTCGGCCTCGCCGTCGAGGACCGTCGGCTTCTCCAGCGGCATCCATGGCGCCGACGCCGCCTGGGTCGACGGGGCGCTCTGCGAGCCGACCACGCGATACGCGCCCTGCGGGCCCATGTCGATCACGATCGACCAGCCCACCCGCAGCACCCGCGGCACGCCGTCGACCAGCACCTGCAAACGATCGTCGCGCGCGTTGGCGACCTGATCGATGAGCTCGAGTTCGCGGTGGGTGTCCAGCATCCCGGAGTACGGGCGCAGCGAATCGACCTGCACATCGTGCAGGGATTCGGCCGCGGTGATGAGGGTGTCGGGCAATGCACCCGGGGGTACCTCCACCACGATGTCGTCGATCGCGAAGCCGTCGCCGCGTTCGACGACATCCAGCGAGAGGATGTCCGCGCCGACGGAACCCAGCGCCAATGCCAGCGATCCGAGACTCCCTGGGCGATCCGGAAGTTGCACGCGAAGCAGATAAGACACGTGCCTTCCTTTCTTTACTGTGCGACCGAAACTTTCGGACGGGTACCCGAGTCCCGCAATACTTACACCCTCGAGAGCTCGTTATCGAATCGAACCATTCCGTGTGACGCGGGCCACTTACCCATCGGTTACACATTGATGGTGCCAGTTCTGGCGCACACCTGCGACCGCTGGCTCGAGGCGACCCACTAGGCTGTCGAATGGCCAATCACCAAGCTCGAACCATGCCGAAAGGGGTCCCGCGGTGCCCGCCATCTCCAGGGACGAGGTCGCTCACCTCGCCCGGCTGTCCCGGCTCGCTTTGACGGACGACGAACTCGATCTGTACGCCGGTCAGCTGGATTCCATCCTGACCCACGTCGCGCAGATCTCGCAGGTCGCCGCCGCGGACGTGCCCGCCACCGCATCCCCGAATCCGGAGACCAATGTGACGCGCCCGGATGCGGAGCAGCCCTGCCTGACTCCGGAGCAGGCGCTCGCCATGGCGCCGGCCGTCGACGAGCAGCGGTTCATGGTTCCGCAGATTCTGGGAGAGGGCGAATGACAGACCTGACCAAGCTGTCCGCGGCCGAACTCGCGGACAAGATCCACGCGCGCGAGGTCTCCTCGGTCGAGGTCACCGAGGCCCACATCCAGCGCATCGCCGAGGTCGACGGGGAGATCAACGCCTTCCTGCACGTGGCCGGCGAGCAGGCGCTGCTGACCGCCGCCGAGGTGGACCGTCAGGTCGCCGGCGGCAAGGTGGTCTCGGCGCTGGCCGGTGTTCCCTTGGCGCTCAAGGACGTTTTCACCACCACGGACATGCCGACCACCTGCGGGTCGAAGATCCTCGAGGGCTGGGTGTCGCCGTACGACGCGACGCTCACCACCAAACTGCGCGAGGCGGGCATCCCGATCCTCGGCAAGACGAACATGGACGAGTTCGCCATGGGTTCGTCCACCGAGAACTCGGCGTACGGCCCGACCCGCAATCCCTGGGACACCGACCGGATTCCGGGCGGTTCGGGTGGTGGCTCCGCCGCGGCGCTCGCCTCGTATCAGGCGCCGCTGGCCATCGGCACCGACACCGGCGGTTCCATCCGCCAGCCCGCCGCGGTCACCGCGACCGTCGGCACCAAGCCGACCTACGGCACCGTGTCCCGTTTCGGCCTGGTCGCCTGCGCGTCCTCGCTGGACCAGGGTGGCCCGTGTGGCCGCACCGTGCTGGACACCGCGCTGCTGCACGAGGTGATCGCGGGCTACGACCCGAAGGACTCCACCTCCCGCAATGTGCCGGTGCCGCCGGTGGTCGCCGCCGCCCGCGCGGGCGCCAAGGGCGATCTGACGGGCCTGAAAGTCGGTGTGGTGAAGGAACTTCACTCCGACAGCTACCAGCCGGGCGTCATCGCCTCCTTCGACGCCGCGGTCGCGCAGCTGAAGGAACTGGGCGCCGAGGTGATCGAGGTGTCCTGCCCGCACTTCGAGTTCGCGCTGCCCGCCTACTACCTGATCCTGCCGTCGGAGGTGTCGTCGAACCTGGCGCGCTTCGACGCCATGCGGTACGGCCTGCGCGTCGGCGACGACGGCTCGCACTCGGCCGAGCAGGTCATGTCCATGACCCGTGAGGCCGGGCTGGGCCCGGAGGTCAAGCGCCGCATCATGATCGGCACCTACGCGCTGTCGGCCGGGTACTACGACGCCTACTACGGTCAGGCCAACAAGGTCCGCAACCTGATCGCGCAGGACTTCGACAAGGCCTACCGGACCGTCGACGTGCTGGTCTCGCCGACCAGCCCGTTCACCCCGTGGAAGCTGGGCGAGAAGGTCAATGACCCGCTGGCCATGTACCTCTCGGACCTGTGCACGCTGCCCACCAACCTGGCCGGACACTGCGCCATGTCGGTGCCGTCCGGGCTGAGCGCGGACGACGGCATGCCGGTCGGTCTGCAGATCATGGCTCCGGCGCTGGCCGACGACCGGCTCTACCGGGTCGGCGCGGCCTACGAGGCGGCCCGCGGGCCCATCGCCTGAGCGTGAAGGCCATGAAGGCAGCCTGATCCAGGCATGGCGACAAGCCTGATCCAGGCGGTCCCGCAAGCGAATTCGGCCCCCGCCGGTATCCACCGGCGGGGGTCGTCCCTGTCCACCGGCCCGGACCCTGCGCTGTCCGTCCAGGTTGTGCCCGATCCCCAATGCCCGACTTGTCGGGTTCCGCCTGATCGGCGCCCGGCCGATCGGGCAATGCCTGCGGCTTGTCGGCCCAGACCGGTAGGCTGGCAGCGGTTCGGCGTGTGTGAAGGGTTTTCTTGGGGATGTTGCGACGCGGCGAAGTCTTCGCGGGCTACGTGATCGAGCGCGAAGTGGGCCGTGGCGGAATGGGTTCGGTCTACGCTGCCCGCCACCCTCGGCTCCCGCGGCTCATCGCGCTCAAACTGCTGCACCGGGAGATGTTCGGCGAGAACGAGACTCGCCTCCGGTTCGAACGCGAGGCCGACGTCATCGCCCAGCTCGACCATCCCAACATCATCACCGTCTACGACCGCGGCGATGACGACGAGCAGCTGTGGATCGCCATGCAGTACGTGGACGGGGTCGACTGCGCCTCCATCGACCCTTACGACCTCAGCCCCGACCGGGCGGTCGAGATCGTCGTGCAGACCGCGGCCGCACTGGATTACGCGCACGGGCGCGGTGTGCTGCACCGGGATGTGAAGCCCGCCAATATCCTGCTGTCCCGTTCCGGCGGCATCGGCGCCGGATTCGCCGAGCGGGCGCTGCTCAGCGACTTCGGCATCGCCCGGGTCCTCGACGACACCGCGCACCTGACCCGCACCGGCATGCTCAATGCCACCCTGGCCTACGCCTCCCCGGAACAGCTCACCTCGGCGCCCATGGGGCCGCGCTCGGACCAGTATTCCCTGGCGTGCACGCTGTTTCGGCTGCTCACCGGGCGCGGGCCGTTCGACGCCCCGAATATCGCGACCGTCATGCTCGGGCATCTGCAATCGCCGCCGCCCGATGTGAGCCTGCTGCGGCCCGAGCTGCCCGCGGAACTGGACACGGTGCTGCGGAAGGCGCTGTCCAAGGATCCGCGCGACCGCTACGACACCTGTTTCGAATTCGCGCAATCCGCCTGGGAGACGGTGGCCGAACCGGTGTCGCTGGTGCGGCGGCCGCGCGGGCCGGTCGCGGACCGGTTGCCGCGTCCGGACACCGTGCTCGGCTGCCTGTTCGGCGGCGCCGTCGGGGACGCGCTGGGCGCGCCGATCGAGACCATGCTGCTGCCGAACATCCAGCAGCGCTACGGGATCCAGGGCGTCACCGGGGCGGGCAGCGGCTACCGGGGCCGCATCTCCGACGAGACGCAGCTGGCGCTGTTCACCATGGAGGCGCTCATCCGCAGCGCGCGGGCCCGTGAGCGCGGCACCGCCGCCGCGGTGGGCATGATCCAGGAGAACCTGCTGGTGTGGCTGCGCGGGCAGGGGCAGGCGGCGGTGCCGGAACAGCCGGTGCCGTTGCAGAGCGGGCTGACCGGATACCCGGAGCTGATGACCTATCGGGGGCCGACGCAGACGACCATCTCGGCCATGCTGCGGGTGGCGGCGCGGCAGCAGCCCGGAATTCCGCTGGGCACCCGCGATCATCCGATCAACGACTCCAAGGGCTGTGCGGCCACCGTGCGATCCGCGTCGTGCGGGTTCATGCCCTCGCTGGAGTACGCCTTCGAATTGGCCTGTGACGCGGCGGCACTCACCCACGGCAATCCGAGCGGCTGGCTGCCGGCGGGCACGTTCGCGGCCATCGTGTACGGGCTGTGCCGGGGACTGGACGTGCGGGCGGCAGTGGAGCAGGCTCGGGCCCAGCTGGTTCGCAACCGCGATCACGAGGAGACCACCCAGGCTCTCGACGCGGCCGTGCGGCTGGCCGACACCGTGGCTTTCCGGGGCCGGCCCATGCCGCCGCCTGGACTGCTGGAACCGCTGGGCACCGGCGTGATCGGATCCGAGGCGCTGGCGCTGGGGGTGTGCGCGGCGGTGTGCGCCGAAAACGTGGGCGGCACACCGGAACAGATCTTCCGCAACGGCGTGCTGCTGTCGGTGAATCATTCCGGGGACAGCGACTCCACCGGGGCCGTCTGCGGCGCGCTGCTCGGGGCCCGGCTCGGGGTGCACGCGATCCCCGCGCCCTGGCGCGCCGGCCTCGACGCGGCGGCCGCCATCGAACGGCTGGCCGCCGACTTCACCCGCGAATTCCGCGGCGCCGCTCAGCAGTCCGGCATGACCGTGCCCTGGTCGGCGCCGTAGCGGTGACCGTGACCGGGCGGGGCGTCGAGCGCGCCCAGCAGGTCGGCGGTGGTCTGCAGGAAGCTGATCACCGGAAGCCAGTGCGGGACCGGCGCATCCGGGCGGGTGGCGGTGAGATCCGGTGCGCGCCACAGTAGCGCCGGCGACCAGTGCACCACCGGATCGGAGGCATTGGCCAGCACTGTCGCGCGGCCGTGCTGCACCTGCCCGGCGGGCGGGCCCGCCCAGAGCGCGCCGCAGACGCGGCGGTCCTGGTCGGCGGCATCGGTGAAGACGGCGCTGCCGCCCAGCGCGCCCAGGCTCTGGCCGTAGATATAGAGCTTCGGCGGATTCGGTAGCGTCACGATCCGTTGCTCCACGGCCCGGAACAGGGCGCGGGCGGATTGCTCGGCGGCGCTGCGGCCGAAGACGAAGGTGACCCAGCTCGGGGCGTCGGAGTACTGCAGACCGACCAGGGCGACATCGCCGCCGAAGCGGGCGTCGAGTCCCTTGGCCGCATCGCTGTCGATCCAGCCCGAACCGGTCGGCACCGTCACCACCAGATTGCGGCGCTGCAGTCCGCCGGTGCGCTCCAGCTCCCGGATCGCCAGCGCCACCCGGGAATCCAGATCGGGCGCGGAGTTCAACCCGACGTACACCCGCACGGTCCGCGCCGGAGTCCCCGCTACGAACCGGCGGCCCTCCGCCCCCAGCGACGGCCAGCTCGCCATCGACACCGGACTACCCGACCGCGTCGGCGAATCCGGTTGCACCAACTCCGGATCCACAGACGAATTGGCCGCCGCATAGGCCGCCCGCCGCCACTCCACCACCGTCGGCACGACCACCAGCTGCCCCGCCAGCAGCAGCGCCACCCCCGCCGCGATACTGCGCACCCGCCCCAATCTCCGCACCGCCCATCCCACTCCACGTGCCAGGGCGACCACGGCGACGACGAGCGGCACGGTCCAGGCCAGCCATCGCACCCAGTACCCGGGTCCGATACCCGCGACGCCCATGGCGGCGCGCAAGGTGTTCTGCCAATGTTCGGCGTAGCCCATCGCGGCCCCGACCAGCACCATGCCCGCGATCAGGGCCGGAACTCGGCCGTGTGTCAGATGCTCGATCCCGAACCGCGTCCACCGCAGTGCCATTCGGATGATCGCCGCCAGCCCCAACCCGATCAGCACCACGAGTGCGGTCAGGATCGCCTGCGCCGACGGTGTCCGCGGTAGCAGCCCCGGCGCCAGCGAGATCATGGTCCCGCCCGCCACCGCGGCACTGGTCCCCACTCGTGGGACATGGAATTTCGCCCGCCCGAGCCACATTCGAGGCCCACCCCGGACCACGGCAGCGGAGCCTCCCGCCAGAGGTCCGGTCGGTTCCCCGTCCGCGGTGGGGGCCACTACCGCACGTACGCCGCTCGGGCCCTCCTGACCGGGGGATGGGAGGCCGGCAGCGGGAATTGCCGCATCCACCGCATGAGTCGGGATGAATCCGAGTTGATCGGCCGCAGTGGATGGTTCGTCCCGGGGTTCCGACGGGAGGGAGAGCTCGGCCTCGCGCGCGCCCGTGGTCTCGGGTGGGCGGGTCACAGTGCCACCGCCATGCCATCGAGTGCGTCGGGACCGTGCACATGCGCGAGGGTGGTCCGGCGGATGCGCGTGCGGCGCACGAGAATGGTTGTCGCCGTGGCCAGTCCGGCGGCGAGTCCGAGGCCCGCGAGGGTGAGGGTGGCGGGGGAGGGGGCGTCGCCGGAGTGCTCGAAGAAGGGCTCGTAGATGGGGGTGCCGTAGTCCTGGCGGATGGAGTTCAGGTCCACGGCGGTGGTGGCCACGCTGGCCATGACCTGACATTGAGCGCGCGAGACCGGGTTCTCGCGGGCGTCGCAGGCCGCGTGCATGCGTCGTTCCAGGGCGGCGTCCACGGTTTGCCGGGCCCACGGGCCGAGCGTCTGGCCGTGCGTGGCCGCGTAACGCAGCAGGTCGTAGCCGAGATCGTGGGATTTGCAGGCCAGATCGAATTCGGCGGGCAGCGGGACGGGGGAGGAGCAGTCACCGTTCGGGTTGATGAGCATGCCCGACTCGACCACCGGGCGGTATCCGGCCGTGGTGATGAAATCCTCGGGGATGAGCGTTGGATCAGGCTGTACGGCAACCGATTCCAGGATTCCGCTGCGGGCGGCGGCGTTCTCGGGCGTGCCGGGCCAGCTGATCACGGCCCCCGCGCCCGGGGCGAAAGCCACACCGGCCGAGCACATCACCGCCGCGGCCGCCGCGAGCGCACCATACCGGCGTTGCCGGGCCCGGCGGTCGTGGCCTGACACGCCAGGGCCGGGGGACATGGTGCTCATCGAGTCGTCGGCCGCCAGTACGTCAGCGGTCGTGGCGCGCGAGGTCTCTCGCATGGTGTCCGCTGCGCGGCCGGCAGCCGCTACGGGTGCGGTGGAACGGGTCGAGATCCGGCGGGAAGTCGGGAACGCTCTCATGGGTCTCGACGCTAGGAATCGGGCTCCGACCGGGGCCTCAGCCTGCGGGGCGGTTCCGCGGTGGGCGAGGCGGGGGAGACCCGCGCGGGTGTCGTACCGGGGTAGGGGGTGGGAGATCACTCAGGGGTATGAGGTGGGGGCGGCGCGGAGTCTCTACCGTCGAGGGCATGGTCGGAAATATGTCTGGGCAGGCCCGTGTCGCACGGGTGCGGCAGGTGTTCGACGGGTTCACGGTCCTGCTCGCGATCGTCTTCATCGCGGTGGCCTGGCCGACGCTGCATCTGACGCACAAGGTTCCGGCGGCGGCCGCGCCGTTCATCGCGGGCTTCGCCGCCTTCCCGATTCTGCTGCTGCGGGTGAATCCGCCACTGGGATGGGCGGTTTCGGCCGGTTCGGCGCTGATGATCGCGCTCGCGGTGCCGCATCAGCCGGGCAATTCGATCCCGTTCCAGGTGGTGCACATCCTGGTGCTGTTCGCCCTGGTGTTCGCGGTGGCCGTGCGCGCCCCCATCCGGATCGTGGCCGTGGTGTGGGTGGCGACCTCGCTGCTGTTCGCCACCGCCATGGCCCAGACCGGGGACAGCTTCGCCGAATCCGGGTTCGGCTGGCCGCTGGCCATCACCGGCCTGGTGGTGTTCGGCCTGCTCATCCGGTGGGTGGTGCTGTCGCGGCAGGCGCTGCTCAAGTCGGAGGAGGAGACCGAGCTGGAGCGGGCCCGCCGGGCCATCCTGGAGGAGAAGGCGCGCATCGCCCGCGACCTGCACGATGTGGTGGCGCACCACATGTCGATGGTGGTGGTGCAAGCGCAGACCGCGCCGTATCGGATCGGCGGGCTGTCGGCCGATGCCCGAGCCGAATTCGAGTCCATCGGCGTCGGCGCGCGGGCGGCGCTCAATGAGATCCGCGGCATGCTGGGCGTCCTGCGCAGTGACGGGCAGCTGCCCGAGCACGCGCCGCAGCCCTCGGCCGCCGACGTCCCGGGTCTGCTCGAGGGCGCGCAGCGCGCCGGGGTGCCGCTCACCTGGACCGTCGAGGGCAGCCTCGACGCCGTGCCCGATACCACGGGCCTGGCGCTCTATCGGATCGTGCAGGAGTCGCTGGCCAATGCGTCCCGGCACGCGCCCGGGGCGGCGGTGCGCGTGGACCTCACCTGTGCGGGCGAGCTGACCTTGACCGTCGCCAATGATCGGCCGATCGCGGTGCGACCGGGTGAGCACTCGGGCACGTCCGGCAGCGGTATCGCCGGTATGCAGACCCGCGCGGCCGCGGTCGGCGGCGTGCTCACCGCCTTGCCCCGGGCGGACGGCGGGTTCGAGGTGCGGGCCCGGCTGCCGCTGGCGCCCGCGCTGAGTGCCGCGGGCAGCGCGGAGGCGCTCGGCTCCGGCCACTGAGTCCGGGTTCGGGTCACCGCGCCGGGTCCGGCCGGGCGCGCGCGATGGCCGGGGTGCGAAGTCGTCGTCGCGCGGGCCGTTCCGGTCGGGGCATGGCAAACTCGGTGTCGTGCGTGAGGTGGGACTGTGGCGATAACCGTGTTGATCGCCGACGATCAGGCGATGGTGCGGCAGGGGTTCGGGGCGTTGCTCGCGGCGCAGCCCGACATCAGCGTGGTCGGGGACGCGGCGGACGGGAAAATCGCTGTGGCCGAAGCGAAACGGCTGCGCCCCGACGTGGTGCTGATGGATGTGCGCATGCCGGAGATGAACGGGCTCGACGCCGCCCGCTCGATTCTCTCCGCCGGGCTCGAACCGCCGGTGCGGGTGCTCATGCTCACCACCTTCGATATCGACGACTATGTGTACGAGGCCCTGGGCATCGGGGCCAGCGGGTTCCTGCTCAAGGACGCGCCCGCCGAGGAACTGGTGCGCGCGGTGCGGGTGGTGGCCGCCGGTGACGCGCTGCTCGCGCCGACCGTGACGCGCCGGCTCATCGCCGATGTCACGCGTCGCCGGGCCCGGCGCGCCCCCGCGCCGCAGCTGTCGGTGCTCACCCCGCGCGAGCGCGAGGTGCTGGAGCTGGTGGCGCGCGGCATGTCCAATGCCGAGATCGCCGAAAGCCTTTTTGTCGCAGAACAAACGGTGAAGACGCACGTGTCGAAGGTCTTCACCAAACTGAACCTGCGCGATCGGGCGCAGGCGGTGGTGCTGGCCTACGAATCCGGACTGGTGACCCCGGGCTGACCTGCCCGGACAGGGTTTCGACGGGTAGGCTCACGGACTTGTACGTCACCGGAAGGGGGTCGTAGCCAGTGCTGAATAGCGGTGACGTGTTCGCCGGGTTCACCATCGAACGACTGCTCGGACAGGGCGGGATGGGCTCGGTCTATCTCGCCCGGCATCCCCGCCTGGGCAAGTTGACGGCACTGAAGCTGCTGAACCGGGAACTATACGCGGACAGGGAGATTCGCGCCCGGTTCGAGCGCGAGGCGGATCTGGTCGCGCGGCTGGACCACCCCAATATCGTCGAGGTGTACGACCGCGGCACCGAGGACGAGATGCTGTGGATCTCCATGCAGTACGTGGACGGGGTGGACGCCGCCGGCATCAATGTCGCCACGCTGCCGCCCGAGCGGGCCGTACAGGTGATCGAAGGGGTGGCCAGCGCCCTCGACTACGCGCACGGCATGGGGGTGCTGCACCGGGATGTGAAGCCCGCCAACATCATTCTGGCCCGCGCTGTCGCCGGTCACGGCGAGCGCGTCTTCCTCACCGACTTCGGCATCGCCCGCCTGCGCGAGGACTCCACCCACCTCACCCAGGCCGGCATGTTCACCGCCACCCTCGCCTACGCCTCGCCCGAGCAGATGACCGGCGCCCACCTGGACCCCACCACCGACCAGTACTCCCTGGCCTGCGCCCTCTACTGGCTGCTGATCGGCGCCGGCCCCTACGACTCGCCCCACCCCGCCGAACTCATCCGCGGCCACCTCCAGCTCCTCCCGCCTCCCGTCTCCCTGCGCCGCCCCGGCCTCTCGCCCGCCATGGACGCCGTCCTCACCAAGGCCATGGCCAAACGCCCCGCCGACCGCTTCCCCACCTGCACCGATTTCGCCAAGGCCGCCCGCCGCGCCCTCTCCGGTCCGCCGGCCCAGCACCCCGTCCACCAGCAGCCCCTCCACCCCGCCTACCCCAATCTCCCCGCCCCCCAACCGAACTACGCCCCCCAGCCCTATCCCGGCCAGGCCTACCCGGCCCCACCCCAGCCCTACCCCGCCACGGCTCTGCCACCCCAGCCCGCGGCCTATCCCTCACCCCCGCAGCAACCGCCCGCGCCCAATTACCCCGCGCCGCAACCACAGTCCGCGCCCCCCGCCTCCCAGCAGCCCGTCAGCGCCCCCGGCTACCCGCCGCCGGCACAGTCGGCGGGTCCGCAGCCACAAGCCCCCGCGCCCGCTGCCGCCCCGACCTATGCCGCCCCGGCCTATCCCCCGCCCCCGTACCAGTCCTCCTACCCCGCGCCGGCACCGCAGGCCCCCGCGCCCGAGATTTCCCAGCAGCCGCCGGCGGACAACGACCGGGCAGCTTCGGGGCCGACCGCGCGCCCCTACCCTCCGACGCAGGGCCCTGCCGCCGGCTACTCCGCACCGCCGCAACCCCAGTCCGTGGGCGTGCCCGGCTATCCGGCGCCGCAAGGGCAGCCGATGCCTCCGGCCGCCGGCGTGCATGAGCCTGCGGCTCCAGCGGAGCCGACAGCTTCGGCCGGATCGACCGCGGGCACTGGCAGGGTCGCGGGTCCTGAACTGCCTGGTGCGCCGATTGAGGGATCACCTGCGCCGCAGGCGGTACCGGATGTCGACCCAACGGATGCCGGGTGGGCGAATCGGCCGCCGGATGTGGACGCGCAGGATGCGTCGCAGCGGCCGACGGATGTTGTTCCGCAGCCGGTGATTTCGGCGGGGCAGCCCGAGGAGTTCTCGACCGGGGGTGCGGCCGGGCCGGCAGTGTCGGATACCGACGGGCCGGAGCAAGCGGGATCCGCAGCGGCGAAGGAGGATTCGTCGGGTTCGGCGGGAGGCGGCGTATCGGAGCCCTGGGTTGCCGGCGAGACGAGCGAATCGGATTCGGGGGAGCAGGGTCTCGGAGGGGCCGCTGGGTCGCCTGGCTTCGAGGAGATCCTCGTCGAGCAGGTGACAGTGCTTGCGCAGCCCGTCGCGGCCGAGGTAGTGCCGCCGGCCACACTCGGTGGGTCGGCGATCGAGCCGACAGCGGCTGTGGGGGAAGGGGAGTCGGCTGGTGCGCCACCGGGTGTGATGGACGGTGCGGGTGAGATGTGGGTCGGTGAACCGATCCGCGGTGGCGAGGCATCGGAGTCGGCGAGGACGGATTCCGGTGATGCAGGAGGGACGCAGTCGGGTGCCGCTGCTGAGATGGAGTCCGGTGCTGCCGCCGGAGAAGTGGAGTCCGGTGCTGCCGGGGTAGGCGCGGCGGATTCTGGTGGCGCTGAGGATGAATCGGGCGGAGTGTCGCGGCATCGGGATTCGGGGGCGTTCGTGCCCGGTGAGGCCGGCATCTCCGGTGGCACGGATGGTGCCAGCGGAGCACGGAGCGGCGGCGGGGCGGAGAACGTTGGCGGGCCGACGTTCGATTCGGCGTGGTCCGAGTTCGCTGCGTACGAGCAGGTTTCGGGTGGTGTGGCCGATATGCCCGGTTCCGAAAGCTCAGTCGCCGGGATGCCGGGATACGGCGGTTATGGGGGTATGGCGCAGGGTGGGCCTGGGTACGGTGTGCCGCCCTATCCGGGGAATCCGGTGCGACCCGGGCTGATTCCGACGTCGCAGCGGGCCGAGGCGTCGCAGCTCACCGCCGTGGTGGTGCTGGGGCTGGCGGTGGTGGCGCTGGTGCTGCTGGTGGTCGTCGCCATTGTCGTCGTGTCGGGGTAGGTGCGGGCGTAGGTCGGGCTACGGGGCCCATCGAACTTCGGTCGCGGGGCTGGGGTTGGCTCGGGGGCCGAGGACCATTTGGCCCTTGTCGACCAGTATTTGGCGGGCGCGGCGGCGCACCAGGCAGTTGTCCACGGTGCAGAACTTGTGGATCTGCATGGCTTGATGGGCCTGGGTCAGGGCCAGGTCGCCGGGGTCCATCGTGCAGTCGAACAGATACATCATGGTGTCCACCGGGGGCAGCGCAGGGGGCTGGACAATTCGCGGTCCGGCGCTGGTGCTCGGCATGCGGCGCATCCGCGCCGGGCCTCGTCAAGCCTATCGAGATTCATGAGGCGCCACACCGCATTCGGATCCCTTGCCACGCCCGGTCATACCGAGCGACCGCGGAGCGGTCGGGGAGGGATTGGGTGCGCCCGGCTCGGGGACGAGTGGGTCCAGAGATATCAGGGCTCCGGTTCTCACCGGGCGCGACTCCAGTCCAGCACCGTTTCGGCGAACCGACAATCGAAGCCCCGGCGCGGTGGGAAAACTTTCCGAAAGCGCCAGGTCAGCATTCATATCGCGTGGGAGCATCATTCGCAGTGACCGAAAACCGCCTTCGTGGGGGAGGATTCGATGTCGGAGCATGGTTCGACTCTGCCGCGTCGTCAACTGGGGCGATACCTGCGGGAAGGCCGGATGCAGTGCAATATGACGATCGCCGAGGCGGCGGCGCTGATGGAGTGGAGCGAATCGAAGCTGCAGCGGCTGGAAACCGGTAATGCCGAGAAGATCCGAGTCCTCGATGTCCGGGAATTGTGCCGAATCTACGACTTCGACGACGAGTTCAGCTCCGCGCTCACCGGCCTCGCGCAACAGGCCGGCGTCAAGTCCTGGTGGCACGAATACGACGATCTGATTCCCGAGGGTTTCAATATGTATGTGGGCCTGGAGGCTTCGGCCCGCGCCCTCATCTCCTATCAGCCGGAGATCATCCCGGGACTGTTCCAGACCGCCGAGTACGCACGGGTTCTGATCAATGATTACTGGCCGGATGCTGGGCGCGACGAACTGGACCGCCGCGTGCAGTTGAAGACGCGTCGTCAAAGCCTCTTGACGCGCAAGCGAAGTCCGGCTTCCTTCGATGTCGTGGTGCACGAAACCGCATTACGTCGCACTGTCGGTGGCCCGCACGTGATGGCCGCGCAGCTGCGACGCGTCGCGGACATGTCGACACTGCCGACGATCGCTGTTCGTGTACTACCCTTCTCGGCGGGCGTGCCGATCGGCCATACCGTCGGCCCGTTCGTGATCCTGGATTTCGGCCCGGACGCGGGCAACCGGTCTGTCGAACCCACGGTCGTCTACCTGGAGAACTTCCTCGGTGACCTCTACCTGGAGAAGCAGGCCGCGGTCGACCGATACCGCGAGGCATACCAAGCGATCCAGCGCGCCGCGCTGGACGAGACGACCAGCAGAGACCTCCTGCGGAGGGCGGCGAAGGAGTATGCGACGTGAGCGTCGAACCCGGTGTCCGGTGGTTCAAGAGCGCCCGCAGCACCGGTGCGAAGGAATGCGTGGAAGTCGCCTTCCTCTCCGGTGGCGTCGGAGTCCGGGACAGTAAGAACCCCAGCGGTCCGACCTTGATCTTCCCGCCGGCGGACTGGGATCGGTTCACCGCCGCCCTGGCCGCCGGGCGGTTCGACGACTGAACCTCGGCCCGGCGGAATCCGGTGGCGGCACTGGGAATCAGGCCGCGCGGGAGGTGGCGGCGCGGGCGGAGTTGAGGGTGATCGCGGCAGCGTTCCAGATGGCGTAGGCGCTCACCGAGTAGGGCACCCAGGTCGGGTGGTGGATGACGAGCAGCACGATGGTGGCGACGGCCAGCGCCACCGCGCGGATGACGATGCCATTGTGGAGCAGGCTGCGCAGCACCTGCGCGTCGACGAGGCTGGTGTTCTTGACGGCGTTCATGATTTCCGACCTTAAGGATTCGCGCGGCGTCCCGGAGGGGTCCGATCGCGCCAGGAATAGGACAGATCAGGCGGCGGGCCAGTCGTTTTCGGTCTCGCCGACCTTGTTGACGTAGTTGGTCAGGGTCTGCAGGGCGACCAGGGCGACGATTTCGAGCACCTGCTCCTGCGTCCACCCCGCGGCCAGTGCGGCGGCCGGATCGGCCTTGCCCCGGCTCTCGGTCAGTTCGCGGGCGAAGGCAACGGCCGCAGCCTCTTTCGGGTCCGCGGAGGTGCCGCCCTTGGCCGCCTCCACCTCGGCGTCGCTCAGCTTGGCGACCCGCTTGCCGGTGAAGGTGTGCGCCGCGACGCAGTAGCCGCAGTCATTGGCCGCGCCGACGGTGAGCGCGATGCGCTCGGAGGTCGGGGCCGGCAGCGTGCCCTTCTTCAGCGCGCCGGACAGCCCGAGGTAACCCTCCAGTACCACGGGCGCGTTGGCCATCACCTTGGTCATGTTCGGCACTCGGCCCATCCGCTTCTTGACCTCGTCCAGCAGGGGTGCGTTGTCGATCGGGGTGATCATGGCGTCCTCATCTTTCTAACGGAAGATCGTGCTTTCACACGTTAGAATATCATGGAACAAAAGCGCAATACCCGTTAGAATGTGACCATGGTCGATCCCTTGGCACTCCGTTTGGCGAACACCATCCGCGCCACCAGCCGTGGCCTCACGGACGCCTTCGGCACCCCCGAATCCACCCGTGAGTGGCTGGTCGCCAATGCCGCGAATGTCGGTGTGTACCTGGACCTCGAGGCGTACCTGCCCACCGAGGACGAGCGCGCCGCCCTGGTGGACCTGCGGCAGAACGTGCGCGCGCTGTTCGCGGAATACGTTGCGCCCCAGCCGCCCAGCTCCGCCGACGCCGCCGTGCTGCCGGCCTTCCCGGACGCACTGGCCGCCGTCAACCGCGCGGCCGCCCCCGCGCTCCGGCTGCTGGCGTGGGACGACACCGGTCCGCACACCGAGCACCGGCTGCTGACCTCGGACGACCTGGCCACCGTCATGGCCGGACTGGCCGACGCCACCATCGAGTTCTTCGCCGGCACCCAGGCCGCCCAGATCCGCGTCTGCCCAGCCCCGCGCTGCGTGCGCTATTTCCTGAAATCGCATCCGCGCCAAGAGTGGTGCTCGGTCGCATGCGGCAACCGCGCCCGCGCCGCCCGCCACTACGCCCAGCACCGCGACTGAGTTCAGCGCACCGACCGAGCCCAGCGCCGCGACCGAGTCGAGCGCCGCGACCGAGCCCGGTGCCGCGACTGAGCCCAGCGCCGCGACCGAGTCGAGCGCCGCGACCGAGCCCGGTGCCCCGACCGAGTTGAGCGCCGCGACCGAGCCCGGCGTCCCGACCGAGCCCGGCGCCGCGACCGAGTTGAGCGCCGCGACCGAGTCCGGCGTCCCGACCGAGTTGAGCGCCGCGACCGAGCCCGGCGTCCCGACCGAGTTGAGCGCCGCGACCGAGTCCGGCGTCCCGACCGAGTTGAGCGCCGCGACTGAGCCCGGCGTCCCGACCGAGTTGAGCGCCGCGACCGAGCCCGGCGTCCCGACCGAGTTGAGCGCCGCGACCGAGCCCGGCGTCCCGACCGAGTTGACCGCCGCGACCGAGCCCGGCGCCGCGACCGAGTTCAGCACCGAGACTGGGTCGAGTGCCGCTACTGGGTCGAGGGCGGCGACTGAGTCCGGGGCTGCGGTGGATCCGCCTCCCGCAACGCGAAGCGGCCCTCGCACCGACGGGTGCGAGGGCCGTATGCCGCAGTGTGTTTCGACTCGGAGCGAGCCGGCTCAGCCGAAGAAGGCGGCCGCCTCCCGGTACCGATCCTGCGGCACCAGCTTGAGCTGCTTGGTGGCCTCCGACAGCGGCACCAGTTCCACCTCGGTGCCGCGCAGCGCCACCATCTGCCCGAATCGCCCGGCGTGCACGGCTTCCGCGGCGTGCACGCCGAAACGCGTTGCCAGCACACGGTCGTACGCGGTCGGGGTGCCGCCGCGCTGCACGTGCCCGAGCACCGTCACCCGGACCTCCTTGCCGATGCGCCGTTCGATCTCCGGCGCCAGCTGCTGCGCCACGCCGGTGAACCGCACATGCCCGAATTCGTCGATGCCGCCGTCCCGCAGGGTCATGGACGTGGGATCGGGGTGCGCCCCCTCGGCCACCACGCAGATGAAGTGCGAATCCCCGCGCTGGAAGCGGCGTTTCACCATGGCGCAGACCTCGTCCACGTCGAAGGGCACCTCGGGCACCAGCGTCAGGTGCGCGCCGGAGGCGATGCCGGAGTTGATGGCGATCCAGCCCGCGTGCCGCCCCATCACCTCGACCAGCATGACGCGCTGGTGGGATTCGGCGGTGGTGTGGATCCGGTCGATGGCCTCGGTGGCGATGGAGACGGCGGTGTCGTGGCCGAAGGTGGTGTCGGTGCAGTCGATGTCGTTGTCGATGGTCTTGGGGACGCCCACCACCGGCACGCCCTCGTCGGCCAGCCAGGAGGCGGCGGTCAGCGTGCCCTCGCCGCCGATCGGGATGAGCGCGTCGATGCCGTTGTCGTCGAGGGTCTGCTTGATACGGGGGAGTCCGGCGCGCAGCACGTCCGGATTGGTGCGCGCGGTGCCCAGAATGGTGCCGCCCTTGGTGAGCAGGCGATCGGTGCGGTCATTGTTGAGGATCTGGATCTTGCGATCCTCGAGTAGGCCACGCCAGCCGTCCTGGAAGCCGACGATCGCATCCCCCCAGCGGCCGTTCGCGGTACGAACGACAGCACGGATGACGGCATTCAGGCCTGGGCAGTCTCCGCCTCCGGTCAAGACTCCGATGCGCATGATCCCCATCTTGCCCTGAGATCGGCGGCCTGTGATCCCCGCCCCCGTGAACCGCGGGTTACGGTTTCCGCTAGCCGGCGGTGCAGGTACCGCCCTTGAGTTCGTCGAGGTGCTTGCCGATCAGGGTGGCGATCTTGGTGAGGATCGTGGTGCCCTCGTCGAAGGAGCCGGAATTGGGCTGGGTGGCAACCGCGATGGCGATCTGGCCGCCGTCCACGGGGATCAGTCCGAATTGCCGCACCAGGTAGTTGCCGCTGGGATCGGGTCCCCAGCCGCCCTTGAAGATGGCGCCGTCCAGATTGCCCAGCCCCCAGCGCTGAGTGGAGCTGATCTTGCCCATCAGCGACGTGACGTCGTCGGATTGCGCCAGGCAGGGGAGTTTGGCGGCGAATTTCAGCTGATTCGCCAGTGACCATTCGGCCTGGCCGAAGGCGGAGTAGTCGGCCCGGGCGCGGGTGGCGGGCACGGTGGTCTCGGTGTCGCCACCCTCGCGTAGCACGTCCTGGACGGTCTGGGCCGCGGCCTCGGGGGTCCCCAGCGACTGCCAGAGGGTATCGGCGGCGGAGTTGTCGGAGTATTCGATGGCATTGACCGCCGCCACCTGATTGCCCGCACTCTTGCGCAGCGCCGCCAGGGTCAGCGGGACCTTCATGGTCGACCAGCCGGGCCCGGAGCTCCAATCGCCCAGGGCCAGCACCCGATCGGTGCCCACCGGCATCACGGCCAGCCCGACCTTACCGGCCAGCGACGGCTTCAGATCATTGGTGAAATCCCAGGCCAGCGAGCCCGGCAGCGCCATGACGGTGGTGGGGCTGGCGGCGCTGGGCGCGGCCGCGGCCACGGTGGTCTTGTCCGGGACCAGCACCGGCTTGCTGCTGCACGCGGTCAGCGCCCCGACCAGCACGGCCAGCGCTCCGCATCCGCGCGCGAGCCGCCGTCCGCGCCAACGGGATCCGTACCCCGCATCGCGTGTGCTGTCCAGTGCGTCGCGCTGGTCAGCGTTCCGCGAATACGGTGCGTGCACCCCGTAACCTCCATCTGCCCCGGTATCCGGTGCGTTCCCTGTTCCTAGCGGACGCATCTGGACCCGTCAATCGCAAGGATTGTTGTGGGTCGGGACACTGGTGGTCAAACCCGGTGGGTATGGACGTTTTTCACCGGCTCACGCCCGATTGGGGGTGCACGCTGGGCATTTTGAAACGAATACGCGCCGAATGTGTTAGCGCGAGCAGAGTCCGCCGTGCAGGTCGGGCAGATGGTCGCCGACCAGCAGCGCGAGCTTGTCCATCATGTCCGTGGCGTCGTCGAAACTGCCCGAGGTGGGCTCGGCCGCCAGCGCCACCGCCACCGGTCCGTTCAGCGTCGGGACCAGCCCGAACTGGCGGACGGTGTACTTGCCGGTGTCGTCGTCGGGACCCCAGCCGCCCTTGAATTCCGCGCCGATGAGCCGGCCCAGGCCCCAGCTCTGGCTGGGGGTGATCTCACTCATGAGTGAGACCACGGAATTGGCGCGCGGCAGGCAGGGCAGCCGGGACGCGAAGTGCACCTGATCGGCCAGCGACCAGTCGGTGGCGCCGAAGGCGAGCAGATCGTCGGACTCCAGCGCGGCCAGCTTGGTGTGGCGCGCGGCGACGTCGGTGGTGGCGTCGCCGGCCTCGCGCAGCACCGCCTCGACCGCGTCGGCGGCCTCGCTGCCGGTGCCCAGCGAGTTCCAGAGCGCCTGTGCCGCATCGTTGTCGGAGAAGGTGATGGCGGCCTCGGCGGTGGAGCGCATGCCCACCGGATCGTGGCGCAGCGCGGCGAGCGCCAGCGGCACCTTGATGGTGGACCAGGCGATGCCGGTGCTCCACTCACCCAGCTGGGTCATGTCGCCCCCGCCGACGGGCATCACCGCCACGCCGACCCGGCCGTCCAGGGTGGCCTGCAGATCGTTGAAATCCGCTGCGAACGCGACGGATTTCGGCAGCCCGAACAGCTCCGGCAAATCCGGTCCGATCATGCTCGGGACCGGTAGCGCGGAACTGTCGCCGACCGGCTTGATCTCATCGGACTGCGCCGAATGACGCTGTACAGCACCGAGATTCGGGCTACAAGCGGAAACGGCCAGGACAGCCGCCAGTGCCAGCCCGCGCACAAACCCCTTGCGACAAGCTGGAATTGGATCAATAGACATACACCACCGCGTTCTCGCCACCGACGCAGGTCACCAATTTGCCTGCGGCCGTGCAGTTCATCGTGTAAGACCGGCCGGTCACCGGGCTCACTGCCATCACACTAACTGCCGAAGCCTGCCGACCAGAAGCCGCGTCGGCATAGGCTCGGCGCACCTCTTCCGCGAAAGGGCAGGTAGTGACCGTGTTTCCGATCGCGGAACTGGCGTAACCGCCGAGCGCCGCATACACCGGTGGACACGACGTCGCTCCCGCCGGCAGTTGCACAGTGGTGGGAGCCGGGGTCGTCGCCGCCGGGCCCGCCTGCTGCGAGCGCGGCGCGGTAGTGCCCGGAACACCCTGTGCTGCCGTCGTTATGGGTGCTTCGTTGCCCGAGCGGTCCAGGACTTGCCAGCCCACCGCACCGGCAACGGCGGCCACCGCGACCGCCAGCACGCCGATCGCCAGCGGCGCCGCGATCGACTTGCCCTTGCTCCGTTTTCCGGGCCGGCGCGGCGGCGGCTGGACGATGGGGTGATCCGCGGTCGGGTACAGCGAGGGATCGGGCGCCGGCGCGTACGGGAAATCCCGCTGCTGCGCCTGGGCATGGCCCCAGACCGCCTGCTGGTGGGCGTCGGCCGGCAGCGGCGTGTAGTGGAAGTCGCTGACCCGCACCCGGGTCGGATCCGACGGCAGGATGACCGGCAGATCCCCTGTGGGCGAAGGTTCCTCGGCGGCCGGAAAGGATCCGGTGATGTAGGCCGGGATCGCCCCGGTGTTCAGCCCGAGCCCGGAACCGGGTTGCCGCACAGTGGGATCAGGTTGCCGCACAGCGGGATCGGATTGCCGCACAGTGGGATCGGCATTGCGGCCCGCGGCGGGCGTCCCGCCCGGCATGACCGTGGTCGGCGGCCCGGCGGGCGCGCCGGTCGGCAGCACGGTCGTCGGTGGCGGGCCGACCGGCGGACCCGGCGGCACGGTCCGGCCCGGTCGGGGTTGCCCGGCGGGCGCGGGCACCGGCTGACCACCGGCCAGCGCCGCCCGCGCGGCCCGGGCGAATTCGCCTGCGGTGAAGAACCGGTCGTTCGGATCCTTGGCCAGCGCCTTGGCCACCACGGCATCCAGCGCGGGCGGAATCCCGCCGCGCAGCATGCTCGTCAGCGGTGGCGGCTCCGACAGATGCGCGCGGATCAGCACGCTCATGTTGTGCGCCGGGAAGGGTTTGTCGCCGGTGAGGCACTCGTGCAGCACACAGCCCAGCGAGTAGATGTCGGCGCGCCCGGAGACCGGCCCGGCGTCGAAGCGCTCGGGGGCCATGTAGGCGTAGGAGCCCACGGCCGTGCCGGTCACGGTGATCGTGGAATCGCCTTCGGTGCGCGCGATGCCGAAATCCGCGAGATATGCGAAATCTGCATCAGTCACAAGGATGTTCGCGGGTTTGACATCCCGGTGCACCAGCCCCGAGTAGTGCGCGGCGTCCAGCGCCGCGGCGATCTGCTCGATGATCCCGATGACCCGCAGCGGCGGCAGCGCGCCGTACTGGTTCAGCAGCGAGCGCAGATCCTGCCCGCGCACCAGCCGCATATCGATGTAGAGCACACCGTCGATCTCGCCCCAGTCGTGGATGGGGATGATGTGCGGCTCCGCCAGCCGTGCCGCCGCCTGCGACTCCCGGCGGAAACGTTCCTGGTAGGAGGGGTCTTTCGCGAGTTCTTCCGGTAGCAGCTTGAGGGCGACGACCCGATCCTTGGAGGTGTCGTAGGCCTCGTAGACCTCTCCCATGCCGCCCCTGCCCAGCAGCGAGCGCAACTCATACGGCCCGAATCTGCTTCCGGCCCGCGATGGCGGTGCATCCACCCCGTCCAACCTCCAACTCTCGGGAGGGAAGCAGACGAGGACCCGCGACCCACCCCTCTAGGAGGTGGATTCTCCCGGTGCCACTACGCCGTGGTCAAACGCAAAGACGATGGCCGCTGCCCGGTCGCGTAACCCGAGCTTCCCGAAGATATGTCCCACGTGGCTCTTCACCGTTACCTCCGAGATACCGAGTGTGCGCGCGATCTCAGCATTGAGGCGGCCGCGGCCGATGAGCTCGAGCACCTCGAGCTCGCGAACGGTCAGCTCGGACAGGCGATCGCCGCCGGGTGCCGGCGTGGGACGCGCCGAGCGATAGGTGGTCAGCACCCGCGGCGTGACCGTCGGGTCCAGCCAGGAGCCGCCGGTGGCGACGGTCCGCACCGCGCGGATCAGATCCTCGGCGGGGGAGTCCTTGAGGATGAACCCGGCCGCGCCCGCCCGCAGCGCGCCCGACAGCAACTGGTCGTCGTCGAAGGTGGTGAGCACCAGCACCGGCGGCGCGTCCACGACTGTCCGCAGCGTCCGGGTGGCCTCGATGCCGCCGATCCGCTTCATACGCAGATCCATCAGCACCACGTCCGGGCGGTGCGCGGTGACGGCCGCGGGCACCTCGTCCCCATCCGCGCACTCGCTCACCGTGAAACCGTCGCGGCGGCGCAGGATTCGGCGCAGCCCGCCGCGCACCAGCTCCTGATCGTCGACGACGAGCACGCCGATCGGCTCGTCGTCGGATCGGTCGATCACGTACCCTCCTGCGGGGTCTTCTGGGTCATGGACAGCAGTACGGAGCGCAGGTTCTGTTCCGCGGCAGCGATACAGGGCATCTGCCCGGTCGTCGGAATCCGGGCGGACACCTGCCAACCGTCGTCGTGGGGTCCCGCGGTCAGGGTGCCGCCGAGGACGGCCAGGCGCTGGCGCATGCCCGAGATGCCCATGCCGCGACCGGGCCGCAGCAGCGCCCCAGGGGGCAGGGTATTCGTGATCGTGACATCAATATGTCTGGCGCAGACCATCATTCGAACCTGAGCCTGTGCGCCGGGGGCGTGCTTGGCGATATTGGCGAGGGATTCCTGGCAGACCCGGTACAGCGCCAGCCCCAGGGCGGCCGAGACCTGCCCGCGATCGCCTTCCGAGCGGAAGTCGATCGTCATGCCCGCGCGGAGGAAGTCCGACACCAGATCCTCGATGTCATCGAGGCCGGGTTCGGGCGTCTGGGGCGCATGGTGCCCGTCCAGCAGCCCGACCGTCCGGCGGATGTCGGCCATGGCCTGCCTGCCCAGCCGCTCGGCGTCGGCGAGCGCGTCGATCGCCTCGTCCACATCGCGGTCGGTCTGCAGCGCGTGCCGGGCGGCGGTCACGTGCAGCAGGGTGACGCTCAGTGAGTGCGCGATGACATCGTGCACCTCACGGGCGATGCGACGGCGCTCCTCGCCGGCGGCCTGCAGGGCGCGGACCTCCTGGTAGTCGCGTTCCTGATACAGGTAGCGGCGCTGGTAGTTCAGCAGCTGCCCGGTGAACCAGCCGAAGAGGATGCCGAGCGTGAACCAGGTCAGTCCGTCGATGTGCCCGACATATCCGAAGAACATGATCTCCGCGATCATGCCCAGGCCGATGACCGTGCTCACGGACGTCCGGGTGATGGCCGCGACCTCGCCGGTCACGACGATCAGGATGAGCGGTGCGACATCCAGCGGCACCGGCTGCATCAGGAACAGGGCCACCCCGGCCATGGTCAGCGAGGCGAGCAGGACCGGGCGCGGCGGGAGGTTGAGCACCACGCACGGCGGCCCGGTCAGATAGATGACGAGCAGCGCGGCCAGGGCGAGGAAGCCGGGGAAATAGCCCGCGGCCACTCGCTGGGCGAAGGCGATCGTGCTGAACGTGTAGAGCATCACGTCCACCAGCACGACCATCGAGACCGGGTAGTCGAAACCGGTCTCCTCCACCCAGCGCCGGTATTCGCGGACCGGGTTGCGTACGAACCGCCGGGACCGGACATCGGCTTCGTGCAGCCATTCCCGTAACTCCTGCAACGCGTGCCCGACCGCCTCGGGGGTGGCGCTGGTCACGTTCATTCTGCAAGGCTATCCGTCGAAGCAGACCGCGTACATCGTCCGGCGGCAGGGGCACGTCTCCTACCGGAGTAGGAGGTCAAGTCGCGTCCGCGGCACGAAGACAGGGGTATCGGAGCGATCGTAGTTTTGGGGCAACGGCATACGCGCCCGCCCGCAAAGCCCGGGTGCACACAACGCTGGAACCCAATTCAACGGAAGGTTGGCGCCATGTCCTGGGCAGACCTACACGCTCGTACCGACATCCTGCACGTCGTTCTCGATCGGGCAGCGCGCAGTGACTTCGAACTGAATCCCGCTGATCCCAAGCTGTTCGACGATATCCCGGAGCTGCAGCGCCTGTTCGGCGGTCCGGACGGGGTATTGCTCGCACTGCGCAATCGCTGGGAGAACCATTTGACCGTGAAGATGGAAAACGCAATGGAGAAGGGCGTTTTGGCGATCGAGGTGTACGCGGAGCTGTGCGCCGAACAGCCGGCCCTGCGCGCGATCCTCGACACCTACGACACCGATCGGCTGTATTTCGGCCGTCCGCGTGCGCGAGCGCTGGCCAGCTGATAGACACCGGCTGGTATTGATCTGCAGAGGGGAACGACCAATGCTGGAATTGACCGACGTCACCAAGGAATACCGGGTGGGCGAGCAGACCGTGCGCGCTCTGGACGGGATCAGCCTGCGGATCGGTGCGGGGGAGTTCACCGCCATCGTCGGTCCTTCCGGTTCGGGCAAGAGCACCCTGCTGCACCTGCTCGGCGCGCTGGATTCCCCGGACAGCGGGTCGATTCGATTCCAGGACAAGGAGATCAGCGACCTGGACGACGACCGGCAGTCCGAATTCCGCAGGCACCGCGTCGGTTTCGTCTTCCAGTTCTTCAATCTGCTGCCCACGCTGACCGCCTGGGAGAACGTCGCCATCCCGAAACTGCTGGACGGCACCGGATTACGCAAGGCCAAGCCGCGCGCGCTGGAATTGCTCGACCTGGTCGGGCTCGGCGAGCGCGCCGAGCACCGGCCGGCCGAACTCTCCGGCGGCCAGATGCAGCGGGTCGCGGTGGCGCGGGCGCTCATCATGGATCCGCCACTGATCCTGGCCGACGAACCGACCGGCAACCTGGACTCCAAGACCGGCGCCTCGATCCTGCAGCTGCTCGCCGACATCACCGAGGAGGGCAACTCCGTGGTCATGGTGACCCACGACATGGGTGCGGTGCGCTACTGCGACCGGGTGATCAACCTGCGCGACGGGCAGATCGGGTCCATCGACCGGGTCGAGCGCGGCGATGACGGCGAGGTGCGGACCGTTCCCGAGCCGGGCCGCAACGGCTCGGTGCCCGCCGCCACCGACGACGCCGGGGCGGTGCACGCATGATCCGCGCCGCGCTGGATCGGCTACGCGCCGAGCTGGATCGGCTCCGCCTGTTCAATATCGGTGAGCTCTTCGCCCACCGCGGCCGCACCACCATGGCCATGGTGGTGATGGGAGTGTCCGCGGGACTGCTGGTTTCGGTGTTCAGCATCTCCGGCTCCATCACCGGCTCGGTGGACAAGCTCACGCACAGCCTGGGCGGCAAGGCGGTGCTGGAGGTCAGCGGCATCACCGACGCGGGCTTCGATCAGCAACTGCTGCAACAGATCCGGTCCGTGCCCGGGGTCGGCACGGCGGTGCCGATGGTGCGGCAGTCCATCGGGGCCGACGACAAACGGGCCCTGCTGGTCGGCGCGGACCCCTCCGCCGCCCAGCTGGGCAGCGACCTCGGCGGCACGGTGACCGATCAGGCGAGCAAACTGCTCACGGTCGGCAACGGTGTCCTGGTCGGCTCCGCCATGGGCTATCGGGAGGGCGACAAGCTCCAGCTCGGCACCGTGACGGCCACCGTCGCGGGCGTCATCGACGACTCCACCGCCGCCAAGATCAATGGCGGCCACATCGCGATCGCGCTGCTGCCGGTGGCGCAGAAGATCACCGGCCGGGCAGGCCGGCTGGACTCCGTGCAGATCATCGCCGCACCGAATGCCGATGTGGGCCAACTGCGTTCCGACCTCACCAAGGCGGTCGCCGGCCGGGCCGTGGTCGCCGATCCGGATCTGCGGACCGCGCAGGCCGGCGGCGCGGTGATGCTGGTGCGCTACTCGACGCTGGCCTCCTCGGCCTCGGCGCTCGTCGTGTCCTCGTTCCTCATCTACAACGCCATGAGCATGGCCGTGGCGCAACGCCGCCCGACGCTGTCGCTGCTGCGGGCCATGGGCGGCAAGCGCGGTCCCGTGGTGCGCGATCTGCTCGCCGAGGCCGCGATCCTCGGCCTGTTCGGCGCCATCAGCGGATCCATCATCGGAATCTTCATGGGCCGCACCGCGATCCGGCAGCTGCCCGCCGCCATCGTGAACTCCGTCGAGTCGCGCACCGAGTACGAGGTGCCCGGTTACGCGGTGCCGGTGGCGATTCTGGCCTGCGTGCTGGCCAGCGTCGCCGCGGCGGCGATCGCCGCGCGCCAGGTGTACAAGGTCGCGCCGATCGAGGCGCTGGCCCCCGTCGGCGTCGGCGCGGCCGACAGCGTGAAGCCGGTGATCCGCTGGGCTGCAGCGATTCTCGGTCTGATCATGGTGTCGGGTGCGGTGGTCGTGGCCGAGGCGGATCTGGGCCGGCTCTCGATCGGGGCGATCTCGCTGTCCATCGCCGGCGCGGTCGTGCTGTGCTTCGCCGCCACCGAGCCCATCGTGCGTGCGGTCGCCGCGGTGGCCCGGGTCTTCGGCGCGCCCGGCGCCCTGGGCGCGACCACCATCGAACGCGCACCGCGCCGGGTCTGGGCCACCGTCATGACCGTCATGATCGGCGTGACCGCCATCGTCGCCATCGGCAATGCCAGCCGCAATATGGTCAGCGCCGCGACCGACAGTTTCGAGGGCCTGGCCCGCACCGACGTGTTCGTCAGCCCGACCGCCATGGAGCAGTTCCCCACCGGCCCGCTGCTGCCGCCGGACCTGAAACAGAAACTGAGCGCCATCCCCGGCGTCGGCGAAGTCGGTTCGGCCCAAATGGCTTTCGCCACCCTGGGCCGCGGCCGCGTCATGCTGCAGGCCTTCGAGGGCGGCGTGGCCCGGACCTCGGTGCTGGACAGTGTGAGCCAGGCCGACCAGGCGCGCATGGCCACCGGTGCGGGTGTCGTCATCTCCCGGGACGTGGCCCGCACACTAGGCGTGCACGAGGGGTCCGACCTGACCCTGCCCACCCCGACCGGTGAGCACCGGGTGCAGGTGCTGAAGGTGGTGCCCTACTTCTCCGCTATCGCGGGCGTGGTGGCGCTGGACCTCAACATCATGCGCGAGTGGTACCAGCGGCCGGGTGAAACCATCATCGGCATCGACTTCGCGCCCGGCGCGGACCATGCCGCGGTGATGGCGGCCGTGCGGGCCGCGGTCCCGGCCGAGTTCCACGTCAGCACCGGACGCGATGCGGTGACCGCGATTTCGTCCAGTGTCCGGCAGGGCACCTCGATCAGCGCGGCCATCCTCTGGATCGTGGTCGTGGTCTCGGCGGTCGCGCTGCTCAATACATTGATGTTGTCGGTGCTGGACCGCCGCCGTGAACTCGGGGTGCTGCGGGCCATGGGCACCAGCCGCCGCTTCCTGCTGCGCACCGTGCTCACCGAGGCCGCCGGCATCGGAGTGACCGGCGCGGCACTCGGATTGGCTATCGGCTCGGCCGTGCACTACCTGGCCACCATCGCGCTCGGGCACGCCATCGCCATGGACATCCGCTATCAGGCCAGCCCACTGCTGGTGGCCTACGCCGTCATCGCGCTCGGACTGTCCCTGCTCGGGGCCATCCCGCCCGCCCTGCGCGCGGCGCGGCTGCCCATCGTGGAGGCCATCGCCGTGGACTGATCGGCGAGTAAATAGGATGGAGCGCATGAGCGCAGCGACCGTGGACTTGATGGACTACTCCGATGTCATCGACCGGTACGAACCGGTGCTCGGCATGGAGGTACACGTCGAGCTGGGCACCGCGACCAAGATGTTCTGCGGCTGCCCGACCGTATTCGGCGCCGAGCCCAACACCCAGGTGTGCCCCGTGTGCCTGGGCCTGCCGGGCTCGCTGCCGGTGGTGAACGAGAAGGCCGTCGAGTCCGCGATCCGCATCGGGCTGGCGCTGAACTGCTCCATCACCCCGTGGGGCCGGTTCGCGCGGAAGAACTACTTCTACCCGGACCAGCCCAAGAACTACCAGATCAGCCAGTACGACGAGCCGATCGCCACCAACGGGCACCTGGATGTGGTGCTCGATGACGGGTCGACCTTCCGGGTCGAGATCGAGCGGGCCCACATGGAGGAGGACACCGGCAAGTCGCTGCACGTCGGTGGCGCGACCGGCCGCATCCACGGCGCCTCGCACTCGCTGCTGGACTACAACCGCGCCGGCGTGCCGCTGATCGAGATCGTCACCAAGCCCGTCGAGGGCGCGGGCGAACGCGCCCCCGAGGTGGCCCGCGCGTACGTGACCGCGCTGCGCGAGGTGCTCAAGTCCCTGGCCGTCTCCGACGTGAAGATGGAGCAGGGCTCGCTGCGCTGCGACGCCAACGTCTCCCTGATGCCCAAGGGCGCCAAGGAATTCGGCACCCGCACCGAGACCAAGAACGTGAACTCGCTCAAGAGCGTCGAGGTCGCGGTGCGCTTCGAGATGCGCCGCCAGGGCGCGGTGCTGGCCGCCGGCGGCTCGGTGCTGATGGAGACCCGCCACTTCCACGAGACCGACGGCACCACCTCGCCCGGCCGCATCAAGGAGACCGCCGAGGACTACCGCTACTTCCCGGAGCCGGACCTCGAGCCCATCGCGCCCGACGCCGCCTGGGTCGAGGAACTGCGCGGCACCATCCCGGAGTACCCGTGGCTGCGACGCACCCGTATCCAGTCCGACTGGGGCCTGTCCGCCGAGGTGTTCCGCGACCTGGTCAATGCCGGTGCGCTGGACCTGATCATCGCGACCGTCGACGCGGGCGCTTCCGTGGACGCCGCCCGTTCCTGGTGGGTCGCCTACCTGACCGAGAAGGCCAAGGAGCGCGAGGTCGCGCTCGAGGACCTGCCCATCACCCCGAAGCAGGTCGCCGAGGTGGCCGGGCTGGTCGAGGCCAAGACCATCAACAACAAGGTCGCCAAGCAGGTCGTCGACTTCGTCCTCGCCGGTGAGGGCGAGCCGGGCCAGATCGTCGAGGCCAAGGGCCTGGGCATGGTCTCCGACGACTCCGCGCTGCAGGCCGAGGTCGAGAAGGCCCTCGCCGCCAGCCCGGACATCGCCGAGAAGATCCGCTCCGGCAAGGTGCAGGCGGCCGGCAAGGTCGTCGGTGACGTCATGAAGGCCACCCGCGGCCAGGCCGACGCCGCCCGCGTCCGCGAACTGGTCCTCGCGGCCTGCGGAGTCGAGGGCTGACACCTCCGAAACAGCCTGTGGCGCACGCCCGATGCGGTGCGCCACAGTCCTGACTGACTCCACCCATTCTCGAATCGGGGCGGGGGCCGGGGCGCGCCCCGCCCCCCCCCACCCGGTGTCGTAGGGGTTTGACGCCAAACCCGCGGGGGGTGCAAAAGAGGCGGGGGGGTGTTTTTGTTTGTCTATAGAGGTGGGTTCG
>NZ_JBEXJI010000005.1:0-389976 GCF_040609015.1 Nocardia sp. NPDC004860
CGGGCTGTGTCCGTGCCCAAAAACCGATAGCGGGGGGGGGGGGGGCCCGCTGATTCGCGGCCCCGCCCCTCGTGTGCCGACAGTCTTGCGCGTGATGAGGGGTCCGCACAATCCTGCCGCCACGACGCCGTCCCCACGGCGCCCTCGGCCGCAGGTGGTCTACGGCCCGAGCTCTTTCTACGTACCTACTTAGTAGATACGTAGAAGATAGCAGCCCCTGCCCCGCCGATCAATCGGGTTCGGCGAGCAGGGTCGTCGATTTATGCCCGGCGTGTTGTCCAATTCGGCACGGGTGATCGCGGGTGCCGTGGCGCAGACTGATGACCGGTGCCACCGACCCTCGACCGGGAGAATTCCGCATGCCCTCGATCGACTACCGCCTGCCCCAGCGTCGCGATCTCGTCACCGAGCTGCCGGGCCCGCGTTCCCGGGCGCTCACCGCACGCCGGACGGCGGCCGTGGCGGCCGGGGTCGGATCATCGGTGCCCGTCTACGCGGCCGACGCCGACGGCGGGGTCATTCTCGATGTGGACGGGAATTCGCTGATCGATCTGGGCTCGGGCATCGCGGTCACCACGGTCGGCGCGTCCCATCCGGAGGTGGCGGCCGCGGTCGCCGAGCAGGTCGCGCGATTCACCCACACCTGCTTCATGATCACCCCCTACGAGAACTACATCCGCGTGGCCGAGGAACTGGCCGCGCTCACGCCCGGCGGCTTCGACAAGCGGACGGTGCTGTTCAACTCGGGCGCGGAGGCGGTGGAGAACGCGGTGAAGGCGGCGCGGCTGGCGACCGGCCGGCCGGCGGTGGTCGCGTTCGATCACGCGTATCACGGCCGCACCAACCTGACCATGGCGCTGACCGCGAAATCCATGCCGTACAAGGCGCATTTCGGCCCGTTCGCACCGGACATCCACCGCATGCCCATGTCCTACCCGTACCGCGACCAGCCGGGGCTGACCGGGGAACAGGCTGCGCGCCGGGTCATTTCGCGGATCGAGGTGCAGATCGGGGCCGATTCGCTGGCCGCGATCGTCATCGAGCCGATCCAGGGCGAGGGCGGATTCATCGTGCCGGCCCCGGGATTCCTCGCCACGCTGGCGAACTGGGCCCGCGAGCACGGGGTGGTGTTCATCGCCGACGAGGTGCAGACCGGATTCGCCCGCACCGGAGCGTGGTTCGCGAGCGAGCACGAGGGCATCGAGCCGGACATCGTCGCCATGGCCAAGGGCATTGCGGGCGGCATGCCGCTGTCGGCCGTCACCGGCCGGGCCGAGCTGCTGGACGCGGTGCATCCGGGCGGGCTGGGCGGCACCTACGGCGGCAATCCGGTGGCGTGTGCGGCGGCGCTGGCCAGCATCGAGGTGATGCGGTCGCTGGACCTGGCGGCCCGGGCGCGGGCCATCGAGGCGGCCGCCGTGCCGCGGCTGCGGGAGCTGGCCGCCGCGACCGGCGTGATCGGTGACGTACGCGGCCGGGGTGCGATGCTCGCCATCGAACTGGTCCGGCCGGGCACCGACACCCCCGATCCGGATATCACCAAAGCCATTGCCGCCGAGGCGCTCTCACGCGGCGTGGTGCTGCTCACCTGCGGCACCTACGGAAACGTCATCCGACTGCTGCCCCCGCTGGTGATCGGCGACGACCTGCTCGCCGACGGCCTCGGGGTGTTGTCCGAGACGGTGCGGGATCTGACCCGCTGAGTTCGAAATCCGTCGAGTTCAGCCGACGGCAACCGTCATCTTGCCGCCGGCGGTCCCGGATTCCATCACCTCGTGCGCCCGCACGATCTCGTCGAAGGTGAAGGTGCGCACCGGTTTCGCGTGGTACACACCGGCTTCGGCCTTGGCGACGAGGTCCGCGAGCGGGACCGCCGAGAGCGGGAATCCGGGTGTCCCGAAGACGAAGCTGCCGAAGAAGGACAGCTGGACTCCGCTGGGCAGGTCGGCGATCGGGTTGAACTCGGGCACCGGGGCCAGGCCGCCGAGGAATCCGGCCTGGCAGACGCGCCCGCGCGGCCGCACGGTCGCGACCGAATCACGCAGGACGGAGTTGCCGACCAGGTCCAGCAGGGCGTCGACGACTAATCCGGCCGCGCGCACTTGCTCCGACAGGTTGCCGTCCTCGGTGAGAACCACTGCCGCACCGACCTTTTCGAGCATCGCCGCATTCGCCTGCGATCGGGTGGTGGCGATGACCGTGGCACCGAGGTCGGCGGCGATATTCACCGCCGCCTGTCCCAGCGACGAGGTCGCGCCGCGTACCAGCACCGTCTCGCCGTCCGTGACGGCGAGATTGTCGTGCAGGGCGGTCCACGCGGTGGCGTAGACCTCCGGGACGGCGGCGAGATCGGTCCAGGCCAGAGCGGTGCCGACCGCGACGACATTGTCCGCGGGCACGGTGACCAACTCGGCGTAGGAGCCATTGCGGGTGCGGCCCATGCCACCCATGATCGCGACGACCGGGGTCCCCGGGGCCAGCTTGCCCGAAGGGTCGGCGGCGACGACGCCCGCGGCTTCGATACCGGTCACCTGGGCGACATCGCCCCACTGCCCCGACCGCATGTAGGTTTCCGCGTGGTTGAGCCCGAAAGCCTTGACGTCGACCAGGATTTCACCTGCGGCCGGTACCGGATCGGGTAGTTCGGTCACGGTGAGCACCTCGGGCGCACCGTAGTGGGAGATGGTGATCGCCTTCATGACATACCTTCATTCTTGAGTGAGTGTTCAAATATTGGCGGGAAAGAGGGGCCGTCCACAAGGACGGCCCTGCAACGGTTTTCGCCGCGCCTAACCGGGTGACAGCCCGGCGAAGGCGTTGTCGACAATCGCGAGCAATACCGGCTCGTCGGGATTCGCCTTGCCGACCACCATCAGCCCCTGCGAGGTGGCCACCAAGCCCTTGGCAACGGTGACGGGATCGACGTTCGATCGGACCTCCTTGCGACGCACGGCATTCCGCAATGCGTCCCGCATCCGGTCCTCCAGCCGCGCCAGATGCCCGCGCACCACGGCAGCGGCCGCGTCATCGGTGGCGGCGTTCTCGACGGCGGTGTTCACCAGCAGGCAGCCCATCCGCCCCTCCGGCGAGAGCAGGTCGGCGACCAGGCCGTCGAAGTAGCCGCGCACTTGCGCCAGCGACGCGTTCGGATCATCGAGTTCGCCCAATTTCCGGGGCACGATCAGGTCCGAGTAGCGCCGCAGCGAGGCCAGGAACAGCGCGTGCTTGCCGCCCGGGAAGGCGCTGTACAGGCTGCCGGGTTTCACGCCGGTCGCCTTGACCAGGTCCTCCACCGAGGTGGCCCGATACCCGCGCTCCCAGAAGCGGCGCATGGCGGCATCCACCACGTCATCGGGTTCGAATTCGCGAGTGCGGGCCATACGTGCATGGTACTTGAATGGTTGTTCAAGAATCAAGTGTGAAGCTGTGACCGAACCCGTGACCCGCGGACGCGGATACCCCACATCGCCTGCGCGAACTCCTACTCCCCAGTAGCATTCGAGCGTAAGCCCTACGGGGCGAACGACTTTCGATCGCACGGGATGGTCCCCATGACAGCACCGGCCACAGGAAGCACCGAACTCCACCCGCCGCGGTGGCAGCCCGCACCCATGCGCTGGCACAACACGCCGGTCACCTGGGGGCAGTCCTGGCGGCTGGCGCTGGGACTGCCCGGGCGGATCCGGGAGCGCACCATCATGCAGTACCTGGCGGCCGAGCTGCCGGGTCAGGACGATGTGCTGATCGCCCGCCTGCCGATGGCGAAGTACGTCGTCGTGCGCAGTCCGGAGCTGGTCCGGCACGTACTGATCGCCAATCACGAGAACTATGTGCGCGGCGCCGAATTCGACATGCTCGCCGTGGTTTTCGGCCAGGGCCTGGTGACCCAGCGCGACGATCGCCTCTACTACCGCAACAAGCGCCTGGTGCAGCCGATCTTCGCGCGCAGCGCCATCGACCAGTTCGATGTGCCCATGGTCGAGGCGGCCCAGGAGACGGCCCGGCGGCTGCGGGCGGCCGGGGCGCCGGTCGACGTCGGCGCGGAGATGACCCGCCTCATGCTGGATATCGTGGCGCGCACCATGTTCGGCACCGACCTGGACGGGCCCATCTCCAAGATCAAGCTCGAGCGGCTGCTCAAATTCTTCGGCGTGGGCGTGGTCACCAATGTGAGCCGGACGCTGCGGCCGCTGTCCATGTGGCTGGTGCGCCGCACCGAGAAGCCCGAGAAGCAGGCGGGCTCACGGATTCCGATCCGGGCCATCCGCGCCGCCTCCTGGATGGTGGCCCCGCACATCATGTTCGAGCTACGCGGCATCGAGAATGCCGTGGCCGGAATCATTTCCGATCATCGCGAGGGCCGCATCACCCGCAAGGACAACCTGCTCGGCCTGCTCATGGCGGCCACCGATCCGGAGACCGGGCACAGCTACACCGATCTCGAAATCCGGGACGAGCTCATGACATTCATCGGGGCGGGCATGGAGACCTCGGCCACCGCGCTGACCTGGGTGTGGAAGCTGCTCGCCGAGCATCCCGAGGCCCGGCAGCGCCTTCACGAGGAGCTCGACACCGTGCTCGGCGGGCGCGCCCCCACCGCCGCCGACGTGGACAAGCTGGTGTGGACCAAGGCCGTCTTCCTGGAGACGATGCGGCTGTACCCGCCGATCATGGCCTTCAGCAAGGTGGCGCTGGGCGAGGACGTGCTGGCGGGCTATCGCATCAAGCCCGGCACCACCATCATGATCAGCATGCACGGGGTGCACGGCAATCCGCGGGTCTGGGATCGGGCGGGCGAGTTCGATCCGACGCGCTACCTGCCGGAGAACATGACCCGGCCGCATCGGGAGGCGTCGCTGGCGTTCGGGGCGGGCAAGCGGATCTGCATCGCGCAGAACTTCGCGACCATGGAGGTGGTGCTGTCGATCGCCACCATCGCCCAGCAGCTGGATCTGCGGATCGCCACCGGCGAGCCCATCCGGCCGCAGCTTTCGTTCATCGGCGCGCCGGACAAGCCGCTGCTCATGCGGGCGGTGACACGGGACTGATCAGCGGGTGCGGGCAGCGCCTCCGGCGGCTGTACCCACCCAGTCTTTCACGGCCCACACAGGCAGTTTTGAAGCGAGCCAACGCCTTCGACGGCATCGGCACCCGTACGCGGCGCCGACCGTCACCGACCCGATCGAAAGCGGTCGGATCGAGCCGTCACGCGGCAGTGGTCTTCTCGGCCGCGGCGGTACGGCTGGCGGATCGGGCCAGTGCGGCCCAGTGCCGGGCCTGCTGGGAGGCCAGTTCGGCGACCAGGGCGGCGCAGTACGGCGGGAGATCATCGGCCAGGTCCGCCCAGGCCACGGGATCCGCGGGCAGCTCGTCGAACAGGCGTAGGAGTTGCCTGCCGGATTCGGTGCGGGTCAGCGCCGGGTCCGAGCGCAGATTCCACAGTGCGCGAGCGGGATACGACAGGTCTTTCGCGGCAGCCCCGGGACCGGCATGGGGACGCTCGTCGCGGATTCGCTCGGGGTGACACTGGCGCAGCTGTGGCACGGGAGCCGCGAGTGCGCGCCGGGCGAGGTGGCGGCCGGGGCACGCCGCCGACCGCTTCCGGATGGCGGCGATGGTCCGCTCGGGCAGGCCGATCACCTCGGCCAGCTTGCGGTCGGACCAGTCGGGATAGAACGAGAGCGCCTGTTCGGCCGCGGCTTTGCGGTCGGCCGCGGACAGGGGCAGGCCGTGCCTGCTGTTCAGCCGGACCGCGAGCAGCAGGGCCTGCCCGTCGTCACCGTCGAAGTAGACCGCGTCGATCCACTGGGACCCGCTGCACATTGCCGCGCGCACGCGATGGGCGCCGTCGATGACCGTCATGCGCGATCGGTGCACGACGATCGGCGGCAGGGCCGCGGCGACCTCCGACAGCGCCGTGACATGCCGGGAGTTCTCGCCGGATTGCCGGATCGTGGTGTCGATGTGCAAGCGGTCCAGCGGAATTCGCACGATATCCGTGGGATTGGGCTCCAGCAGCGGGAAATTCACATCCAGGCGCGGCCGCGTGTAGTTCTCCCCCACTCGGATCGCCCGGGTCACGATCCACTGCAAGATGCGGCCGCGCGGGTGCACCCACCACGCGTATGTCGGTCCGAGCACTGCGCCGCCTCCCAACGCCGAGCAGCCCCGATTCCCGGAGCACTCCACGAGCGTTCCCGGGCAGGGCGTTCCTACGACGCGACAAGCGGCATCACACGGATCACCGGCAAGATTCCCGCTCACGCGGGTGCGTGTACGCGGCAGTGTATCGACGCGCACACAGTGTGATCAATTGAGCAAATCGTGTGCCTGCCTGCGTATTTACTGGCGAAACACGCTGACCTGGAGCAGCAGCCCGGGACCTGTTCGTACGGTGTTACATACACAACAAACATTGCCGCCGGTCTGTTTGCTGGCGGTCGGGTGACCTAGTCCACCTCCGGCATATCCGGATCCCGGACAGTGACCAGCGCGGCCGTCGTGTGCTGGTCCAGCGCCATGAGCACGGCCCGGGCCCGCACCGATTTCCAGCCCCCGTCGAGCGTCCGGAGCCGCAACCGCCCGGCGGTGCGGGAGTGAGCGAGGTTGCGGCTCATGGTCTTCGCCGTCTCGATATCGTCCGGGTGAATCGCCGGCTCCGGTTCACCCGCCAGCGACTGCCACGCGATGCCCGGCATGGGCGGACCCATCCAGCGCAGCAGCCGCAGGGTGCGCAGGTCGACAATGGCCCGGAAATCGCCCTCCGCGGCGGCCGCGTCGAGCACCCGGTGCTCGAGGATCACCGGCGGCGGCGCGGCGCTGACGTCGGTGGCATCGCCGATGTCATGGGTGACCCCGCGCATGAACACCTCGGAATTCCCGGCGGCATCGGTTTCTTCGATGATGCGACACGAGAAGTGCGCCGCCCGCAGAGCGCCGTCGTCGCGGCGGACCGTCCACACCGCCTGATGCTCGGTGCCCGGCGCCGACCGGACCACCTTGGCCAGGGCGTCGGACTCGTCGCTATTGGTGATGACGCGGGCGAACACGCCCGCGATGGCGTGCTCGCGCGCCCGATTCTCGGGCGCGACACCGTAGAGATCCAGCAGATCGTCCGAGCGCGTGGACTTCGAGGTGGACAGGTTGAAGTACCACGCCCCCACCGGATCTCGCGGCGGCACCGTCTCCTCCGCTGGACCCGACCACACCAGCACGGCGTGCATGCGCTCCGGGGTGATCAGCAGCGGCGCGGTGAGAGTCCGACGGCGGCCGCCGTCGCTCATGACCTCCACCGGCGCCAGCGCCTCCGCGGTCGCCGCCACGGCCCCGCGGATGGTCGCCAGCGTTTCGCGCTGCCGGAAGATCTGCGTCAACGGCACGAACTTCCTCGGCGCACTGCCCAGTCCGATGACGGTCGGCTCCCCGCCGCCGAACGTCTCTATCAACAGCCATCGTGTACCGGCCATCGCGTCTTCCCCTCTTATCCCCTGATCACGAGCCGAATCAGCTTCTCGTACTGTCCGCCCGCCACCCTGGCGGCGACTTCGGCAAGGATCGCGTCGGGTCCTATCAGTACACGACTCTTCCCCCGCGCGACACCACGCAGAATCACCTGCGCCGCAACGCCGGGATCGGTGCGGGCCACATACCGGTCGAACCGCTGCGCCGCCCGCTCGGCGTCCACCCCCGCCGCCGCCAACGCCGACCAAGCGATCCCGGTCTTCACCCCACCCGGAAACACGCAGCTGACAGCAACATTCGGCTGCCCGCGCAATTCCGACCGGAGCGACTCGGTGAAGCCGCGAATCGCGAACTTGGCCGCCGTGTAGGGCGCGGCCCCGCCGAGCCCGATCAACCCGTACGCCGAGGAGAGATTCGCGATCCGCCCCTCGGGCGACTTCACCACGTACGGCAGAAAGGCTTTCGTACTCGCCACGGTCGCACCGAAATTCGCCCGCATCACCGCCTCGAAGTCGCCCGGCTCGGACTCGGACACCCCACCATAGAAAAGCTTCCCCGCATTGTTGATCAACACATCCACACCCCCGAGCCGCCCCACCACCTCGGCCGCAACCTCCCCCATCCGCTCCGGATCAGCGACATCGGCCACCAGGCCCACCACCTCCCCATCCCCACCCCTGACCATCCCCGCCGTCTCCCCCAGCGCCCCTTCATTCGTGTCCAACAGCACCACCGACGCCCCTTCCCGCCCCAGCCGCACCGCCAGCTCCCGCCCGATCCCGGCCCCCGCCCCGGTAACCACAGCAACCCGACCCGCATAGAAACTACGATCCATACCCGTGAGTCTGCACAGACCACTGGCATCCCGCGAGACATGTTCCGCGCCAACCCATCCGATCACGTAATGCACCTGCGGCGAGGGGTCCGACCGTGATCTCGATAACCCGGGGCGCCCATCCCACAGTGTCAGGCGCTGCATGAAGTAGCTTCAGCCTGAATATGATTCATCGACCAGGGGAGGACTGATGACGCGACGCGCGATCGTCACCGGCGGCGGCACCGGAATCGGGAAGGCAGTGGCGCGACGCCTGGCCGCCGACGGCGTGTCGGTGACCATCATCGGACGCCGTCCAACCGTGCTGGAAGCCACTGCCAAAGAGATCAACACCGGCATCGGGGCCGACCGCGTCACCACCGCGACCGCCGACCTCACCGCGCCCGATCAAGTCCAGTCCCTTGCCGAACAGATCACGGCAGATGGGCTTGTCGACATCCTGGTCAACAACGCGGGCGGTAACCCCGCGCACACACCCGGCGACCTGGACGGCCTCGCGGCCGCCTACACCAACACCTTCCAGCTGAACGTGCTCACCGCAGTACTGCTGACCGAAGCGCTGATCCCACACATGACCCGCCCCGGCGGCCGAATCGTGTCGGTGAGCTCGATCGCCGCACTACGCGGAGCAGGCCCCTACGGGGCCGCGAAAGCCGCCCTCCACGGCTGGGCCCTGGGCCTCGCACAACAACTCGCCCCACAAGGCATCACCGTCAACACCGTCGCCCCCGGCTTCGTCCCCGCCACCGAATTCTGGACCGACCGGCTCACACCGGAACTCGAAGCCGACCGAATCTCCCAAATCCCCCTCGGCCGCGCCGGCACACCCGACGAAATCGCCGCAGGCATCGCCCACCTCACCTCCCCCGAGGCCGGCTGGACCACCGGCCAGATCCTCCAGATCAACGGCGGAACCCTCCTCGGCCGCGGCTGAAAAACCGCTGCCACACCCCAGATCGTTCCCTTTGCCGGTTCGAGGGAACGATTCACCAACGCGCGCAAGAACTCCGTCCAGTTCGCGCCTGTCTCAGCAAGCCCTTGGCAAGATGGCGGAGACCGGAAACCGGCACCTTTCATTCACGATGGCCCCGCCTCCGAGTGGTGCTGGACTGCCGGCTTCTTCACGAAGTTGGTCGTATGGCTCAGAGGTACGCTGAATTTGCGAATACACCGTTTGCCAGTCGGGTGGTCACGGGACGGCGCAATGGATGACAAGTCAGTGCCTGGCGTGGACGCCACCTGGGCGCCGGAGCAGACGTTCGGACGCTATCGGCTGCTGTCGCTGCTGGGTCAGGGCGGCATGGGCCAGGTGTGGCGGGCGCATGATTCGCTGACCAACCGGGTGGTGGCGCTCAAAGTGCTGCCCGAGCGCTTCGCCGATGACGAGCGGCTGCGCGAGCGCTTCCGCCGGGAGTGCCGGGCGGTGGCACAGTTGACCGAGCCGCATGTGATCCCCATCCACGACTTCGGCGACATCGACGGTCGGCTCTATCTGAATATGCGGTTGATCGACGGCACCAATCTGCGCAAGATGATCACGCGAGAAGGGGCCTTGTCGCCGCAGCGGGCAGTAGCGATCATCACGCAGGTGGCCGGCGCGCTGCAGGCAGCCCACGACGCCGGGCTGGTCCATCGCGATGTCAAACCCACCAACATCCTGCTGGCGGCCGATGAGTTCGCCTACCTGATCGATTTCGGGATCGCCCACGCCGCCGACGACCGTACGCTGACCGCGATCGGCGAGACCGTTGGCACCGTCGCGTACATGGCGCCGGAGGAGATCGGCGCGGAGGTCAAAGCCGATGCCCGAGTGGACGTGTACGCGTTGACGTGCGTGCTGCATGAGTGCCTGACCGGCCGGCCACCGTTTTCGAGCTCATTGGGCATGGAGGGTGTGATCGCCCATCATCTGCACACCCCACCCCCGCGTCCCAGCACCACTACACCCGATGTACCGACTGCGTTCGATGCGGTCATCGCCAAGGGAATGGCCAAGAACCCAGACGATCGTTACCAGACCATGCGCGAGCTGGCCGCAGCGGCCCGCGCCGCGGTCGGCGATTCCGCGGTCAGCACCACCGAGGCCGTGGCTGCGCGCCATGGGCGGCGAATCAGATTGTCGCCCAAGACCGCCGGACTGCTCGCGGCCGCGGTCGCGGTTGCGGTGGCGGCCGCCTTAGCTGTCATCATCAGTGTCCAACGGGGATCAGGCGGCGGTGGCAACTCGCCCGCTCCTATCGCCCCGGCCTACTCGTCACAGACTCCACTGCCGTTCACCGGCGTCAGCCTGCCCACCGATGTGGCGGTCGACACGGCGGGCAACGTATACGTGACCGACATGGGTAACGATCGGGTGGTGAAATTGGCGGCGGACGCGTCGACGCCGAGCCCGTTGCCGTTCACCGGCCTGAAGAATCCCCAGGGTGTGGCGGTCGACCCGGCGGGCAACATATACGTCACCGACACGAGTAACAATCGGGTCTTGAGATTGGCGGCGGGCGCGTCGGCGCCGACCACGTTGCCGTTCACCGGGCTCAAAGATCCCCGGGGTGTGGCGGTCGATACAGCGGGAGACGTGTACGTCGCCGACCGGGCCAATGATCGGGTGGTGAGGTTGGCGGCGGGTGCCGCGGCACCGACGACGCTGCCGTTCACCGGGCTCCAAGATCCCCATGGTGTGGCGGTCGATACGGCGGGCAACGTATACGTCACCGAGCTGGGTACCGAGCGGGTGGTGCGGTTGGCCGCGGGCGCGTCGGCACCGACCACGTTGCCGTTCACAGGGCTCAAAGATCCCCGGGGTGTGGCGGTCGACAGGGCGGGAGACGTGTACGTCGTCGACTGGGGTAACGAATCGGTGGCGAGGTTGGCGGCGGGTGCGTCGACGCCGACCACATTGCCGTTCACCGGGCTCAAAGATCCCCAGGGTATGGCGGTCGACACGGCGGACAACGTATACGTCACCGATCGGGGCCCCGACACGGTGGTGAAACTCCCGGTCGGCTGAACATTCCGCACAGCAATCCCACGCCCGGCATGGTTTCGGGTCCCTTGCAGCCGACGCCCACGGCGGCCGGACGAGACCCCGGCCCCGTTGATCTTCAAAGGTGTTGCGCGGCCGATTCGAACCGCTCGCTACGAGGAGGTTCGGCGTGCCGGTCGGGCGTGCCTGGTGAGGAATTCCAGCTCTACTCGGAGCACGTCGGAGTGGTCGATCCCGCCGTCATAGACGTCGTAATGCCCGCCGCGGCTGCGGTAGAGCTCGCCGCGGGGCGCTCGCGCGGCGGCCTGGGTGGCGGGTCCGGTGGGGGCCATGGTGTCGGATTCGGCAACGACCATCAGCAGGGGGCATTGGACTCGGTGGGCCGTTCGGACGGGGCGATGGACAGCGATGTCGAGCAGTGATCGCGCGGTGATGCGGTTGGGCCAGGGCTCGCCGTCGGTCGGGGTGAGTCGATGTAGTCCGGTCAGTGAGTCGTTTGTCGCGATCACGCCGAGGCTGTCGGGTCCGACGCTGAGCGGCAGGTATTTCGGCGGGTTGCCGACGACGCCCGAGAGCGCGTCTGCCACTGCGGTAGCGGTCAGGCGCAGCGCACGCAGTGGAGCCACATTCGCCATCCCGGCCAGACCGTCGACGAGGGGGCATTGCGCGATGGCTCCGGCCAGTGCCGGATCGGTGGCGGCGATATCGAGGATGTGCATGCCGGCGAAGGATGTTCCCCAGATGAACAGGCGATCGTTGTCGAGCGAGTCGTGGCGACGTGCCCAGGCCAGGGCGGTGCGATAGTCCTCTCGCTGGCGGCGGATCGAGAGGAGTTCGCGCGGTGTGCCGCTGGATCGGCCCCAGTGGCGGTAGTCGAATACGAGGGCGGCAAAGCCGTTGTCGGCGAAGAACTCCGCGAACGGGGCCAGGCCGGCGGCTTTGACTCCGCCGATGCCGTGGGCCATCACCACCGTCGGGTGCGGCGCCGGTGACGACGGGAGATAGAGCCAGCAGTCCAGTTCGGTGTCTGCACCTGCCGGGATACGCACGTGCTCTCGGGTGGTGTCGGTCATCGCAGGTCCTTCGCGGTCGAGTCGAGGGTGATCGTGGCGCCCGCCGATCGGGCGAGATCGGCGCCGAACAATGCGCCGGGGGTGAATGCTCCGGGGCGGGCAGCGCCTTCGGCCAGGCGGGACGCGACCATGGCCGCGACGCGGCTGGTGAACGCGTAACCCTCACCGGTCCGCAACCACGCCTGGCGTGTTCCCCCGCCCTCCCATTCCGCGGATGCGTATGCCCACGACACCTCACCTGGCGTGGCCGGTGGTGTCAGTTGCCAGCGGTCGATGAGCCGGATCACGGTGCGCCGCAATGCTTCCACCCTCAGTATCGCGCCCACGATCGGTAGCGCGGCCCGAGCCACGCGGCCGGTGGGGACCTCACTGGAGGTCGCGATCACGTCACCCGCGCCCGAGCCTCGGAGTGCGGCTTCCAGCTCGCCGGTGGGTACCGCCACCGTGGCACGCGTCGTGCCGTCGGGCAGCGGAATGCGTTGCAAGTGAGCGCCGAGCCGGGTCCGCACCAGGCGGCCGTCTCGGTAGATCAGCCCGCCGGTCGCCGCCGCGTCCACCACGCTGGCCAGCACCGCCGGTCCCAGGCCATCCACGACGGGCATCGCCGCCACCCGGACGCGAATCGGGGACGGGCGCCCCGCGCACAGCTCGTACACCAGCGCCTCGTTGGCCAGCGTGCCGAATCCCGCACCGGTGACCAGTGTCGACCCCGCCGCCCGGGCCGCGGAATCCAGCTCCAACAACGAACGCACAGGCTGGAATTCGTTGGCCAGATCCACGTAGTGACTGCCCGCGGCCACACACGCCTGCGCGGTCGGGACCGTCGTGGCACCGAACGGCCCGACCGTGTTGACGACGACGTCCGGTCTGCCCGCAGCGATTTCGGCGAGCGGATCATCGGTGACCAGCGTCCGTGGCGATACCCCGCCCGACGCCTCGATCGTCGCCGCGGCCTCGGCCAGCCGCTGAGTATTGCGGCCGACCAGCACGATCCGATGCCCACCGGCACGTAATTCGGCGCTGATGTTTCGCCCGGCGCGGCCGGTCGCGCCGATGATCCAGATTTCAGCCATACACATACGCTACGTTGTGTAGCGTATGTCTGGCAAGAGTTAATCCGATACAATCCGTAGCGTATGTCTGACAAGGGTAAATCCGCCGGGATGGGCCGCCCCCGCAATACGGCCCTCGACGCCGCCATCGCCACCGCCGTCGAACAACTGTTGCTGACAGACGGTTACAGCGCAGTCACCATCGACCGCGTCGCTACCGTGGCCGGTACCACGCGCACCGCGCTGTACCGCCGCTTCCCAGGCCGCGTCGCCCTGATCGCCAGCGCCCTGGCCGGGCATTTCGGCACCGATCCAGCGCCCGACACCGGCACCCTGCGCGGCGACCTGATCGAGCTGCAACGCCTACAGGTCGAGTTCTTCCGCACCCCGGTCGTCTCAGCAGGCATCGCCGGCCTGCTCGGCGACCTCAGCGGCGACCCGCAATGGAGTGCGATGTTCCACGAGGCCTTCATGGCGCCACGCCGCCGATCGACCCAAGCGATGTTCCAACGCGCCGTCGACCGCGGCGAGATCCCACCATTCACTCATCCCACCGTGGTCTCCGACATCCTGACCGGCCCCCTGCTGCTGCACGCAATGCTCCCCGCCACCGGCCCCCTCGACGACACCCTCGTCGCCGCCACCGTCGACGCCGCCCTGCACCTCCTCACCGTCGGGATTCGCGACGCGTAATCCGCCACACCCCGGAGCGTTCGGTCCCCGCAGCCCAATCTTCGAGCCGACTCGCCGCTGCCTACACCGGTCGAGCAACCGGGCCGGCGTGCCCATCACGCGACGCGGATCAGCCGAACACACGCCCTTCGGCTAGCGTGCACTGCGGGCGGTTGGTCAGGCGCCCGGAACGCCCACGGCCCGTTGGTCTTCCGAGGTGCGGCGCTGGCCGGTTAGGTCAGCGCGGTATGCGGTGTGGCCTCAATGGGTCAGCGCAACACTGGGTTCGTCCTGGCGAACGGGGACGTGATGCGCGATGGACTCGCCAAGACCGTTGTCGGAGAAGCGAACACCGCTGACCGAGGCCGAGTTCGGTCATCTGCTGCGAGAATCCGCTGGCTTCAGGCACATCGGAGGCATCGGAGTTCAGCGAGCCGGATCCGTCGTCCAGAACTGGATGTGATGACCGTCGGGTGTATTGATCACGATGGCCGCGTACGGCAGCGTGCGGAGCACCCAATCCAGGCGTTCGGTGAAGTCATCCCAGCGCGTGCGGTAATGCACGGCCCCGATGACACTGAGCAAGATCAGGATGAGAGCGGACGTGCTCAGAGTTTTTGGACACTTTCTGGACCATAGGCAGTTCCAGAAACGAATTCGGCCCCTGCCCGGTGAATTCTCACACTGGTCAGGGGCCGAATTTGGCTCCCCCATCTGGACTCGAACCAGAAACCTGCCGTGAGCGGACAGGTCGTGCGGTTTCATTTCTGACACTTCCCGAAAGTGCCCGTGATCTGCACTGATGTCGCGATCGAGGTTCTCAACGAATCCCGCCGAGACCCGTCGATTCCCCATTCAAAACGTGTCGTTTGCGTGTCGCTGATCGAGTGACCCCGCGCACCCCAACGACCGCCGTATTCGGCCTGACGGGGTCCCTCATTCACCGATCAGGAAGCATCCGTCATGCAGCATTCAGGTCCCACCCCTGCCATGCCCCAAACCGTCCCCGACACCCTTCCAGTGTCGGCTCCTATCGACCCGATGCCCACTCCCGCCGGCCACGGCCAGCCCAAGGCCCACCGCTTCTTCTGGACCGTCCTCGCCGTCTCCGCGATGGTCAGCATCACCGGCAATGCCACCCACGCGATCCTCTACGCCCCCACCATGCCCGCCGTCGCCGCTGCAATCGCGATCGTGCCGCCCATCGCGCTGCTCCCCGCAGTGCACTCCGTCGCCGTCCTCGCCCGTGCACACACCACAGCCCGCCTCACCCACCTCCTGGCCACCGCGCTCACCCTCCTGATCGCGCTGGCGGCCTTCCGACTGTCGTTCACCGCCCTCCGCTCGCTCGCCGACTCGGCCGGGATACCTATGAGCGAGTCCTGGCTCTTTCCAATAATCGTGGAGGGCAGCATGACTCAAGCGACCATCTCACTTCTCGCCTTCGCCCACTCAGGACTGCGACGACGGCCCCCTCTGCTCAGCCCGGACCCCCCGCCGGAAACGCACCCACCGAAAGCAAGCCGCCACACCAAAACTCGGACAGTGCGCACGATACTGAAGGCCATCCTGGCGCCGTGCACACGCCGGGCACCTCCGAACCCGACACCCAGATCTGGACTCGGATAGCGGCAACGATCTGCAACGGCGACCCCGCACACCGACGAGATTCGACACTCGTCACCAACGTCCTCGTCCGCCACTTCACCGACGGCCGCACCCCCACCCAGATCGCCCGCGAAATCAACCTCAGCCGCTCCGCGATCAGCAGAATCATCGGCCACGCAACCGAACTCCTCCCGGTCGAGCCGCGTGCACACCTCCACAGGGAACACGCGATTCCTGCGAGACGACACTGATGCCACCATCGGACAAAAATCTCGAAAGCAATCTTCGGCGTGTCGAATCCGACACGCCGAACCTTTTCAGCGCGAAGCAAATATCTAGCGAACGATGGCCGGGCTGGAGCAACTCAACATGGAGTGCGGTGGTCCCGCGCGCTGAACGCGCGGGTGCGCCACACAGGAGGGGGGCGGCTCGGATCTTTTCTATCGGAACACGTTCGGCGGCCGGATATTCTGGCAGCCGGGAGAGTTCCCAATAGCCTGGTGAGGGTCAGGAGGGTTCATGGGGCGTGCCCCTGACTACGTGAACGTGGCGCAGTTCGAGTTGTTGACCTGGATCGCCGACGGATGTGCTGAAGGCGTGTATCAGGGAACTTCGCATCGTGTCTCCGCCCGTTCACTACACAATCGCGGTCTGGTTCTGATCGAAGGGCAGGGCAAGACCTGGTCGGCGACGATTACCCCAAAGGGGACGCAGCTCCTGAAAGAGCACGCCACACGTATCGAGGCCGAGCGGCAGCGTGAGAGACGCGAGGAGGAAGCTCGAGCCGAACGTGAACGCAAACGTCAGGAGCAGCGAAATCGCGCTGTCGAATTGCTGGAGGCCGTTGTCGCGGCTGGCGGGCGCTTCGAACTGGGAGCTGACGTCCAGTCCCATGAGGCCACGGGGATCGCGGATTGCTTGGCGAGCGAGGGGTTATTGCCTGTGGGGCAGCGACTCGCGCAGGAGCCAACCCGGATGGACCCGAGTCTTGGCGTCACGGTCTACCTCGAACCCGACTTCGCGGCGCTGACGCCATCGAGGACTTTCGAGATACCGCAACAGATTCGCGACCCTCATCCTGCCGTAACCGCGTTCAGAGACAAACGCGCGTACGTGTCCAAGCCCCAAATCGCGCGCGCGGCAAGGCTTCTCCAAGCAATCGTGGCCGCGGCGGTGGAAATGGGATGGAAGGCGCCGGCCAAGGCTGCGAGCGCGTATACCGCTCGCGGAGAAGCAGGCGCGGACCTGTCACTCGGATTGCCGTCACGTGAGGTTGTCGTCACGGTCCGTGAGCTCGACGAACGTGGCCGCAGCGGACGCGCCTTCACCACCGACACCGACTACTACACCCGAGAGGAACGCACGAAGGCGAACCGCCACTTCGTGGGCTCCGGCAGACTGGAACTCACGCTGACGAAAGCATGGGAGCAGCAACCCATCCTCACGTTACGCGACACGACAGAACACACCCTCGAGGAGCAGTTGGCCACGCTCATTCGCACGCTCGAGATTGCCGAGGCGGAAGCGGAGTGGAAACGAAAGGAAGAAGTCCGCCGAGGGAAGATTCGCGAAGTTCGCTGGGAGGAGGTGAGAAGGGCGGCCTTCCGTGAGCTCGCCTACGCGCGTAACGCCGAGCAGCTTCGTGAACAGCTGGCACGGCGCGATGCCGCTGCGGCAATGCACGAATACGCCGACGAGATCGATGCGCGAGCCGCACAGTTGGTCGCCTCCGACGCCCAAGCCGCGTACGAGTGGGCCGACTGGATCCGTCGGCACGCCCAGAGCTCGGATCCGATCAACGGGCCGTTGACCGTCCTTCGCGTCGAATCCTGCACCCACGAAGAACTCCAACCGCATATGAACGGATGGAGCACACACGGACCCTATCGTCGGTAGATGTGCCTGCCGGAAAGCCCGGTCGTGGCCGGTAGGCGTCTGCGCCTGGCCGACTTCGGGCCCGAGGGTCCGAGGGTCGCCGGTTTCCCGGTGATCCGCATGGCCTCCCGGATATCGTCCTCGGTAAGTCGCCATCTGCGGCCTATGTTGTGCCCCAGAAGTTTTCGCAGGTCGTGAACCCTCCCGTGGCGAAAGACCGGACGTTCGTGCGGTGCGGTCGGGGTAAGGTGACGAGTGTGACGGCCGGGGACGAGCTGGCGGAGGCTGCGGGAGTCGATCCTTGGGCAGCGTATTTGCCTGGGCAAGAGCTGGTTCCGGCGTATCTGGTGTCGAGGTTCGCGGCGCAGTATCGAGCGATCGTCGACGTCATGCTGGAAGCCCAGGATACGAGTCTCACCGGCATGTCCTACGACGAGGTGGCGGCCCGGCTGCGGGCGTGGGTGGTTGAGCACACTGATTCTGCCGATACGGCCGACCGGCTCGTGCACGAGGATGTGTTCGCGCTCGATGCGCGACTGGACCGGCTCGTGCAATGGGGTGTGTTGACGCGGTGGCAGGATCCGGCTCGCACCGGCGACGATTTCCTCCGCCGCCGCGACCGGTTCCAGTTGACGCCGACCGCTGCTCGGCTGCATACGTTCTGGACCCTGGAACTGGCGACCGATGAGGATGCCGCGGCCGACTTGACGCTGGCGCCACGTGCAATCCACGACCGGCTCCGGCAATTCGCCGGCACGGTGGCCGACCGCCGATATCCGGCCGCGGCTGCCGAGTATCAGCAGATCATCACCTTGCATCAGAGCATGGCGGTGGCGGCGCGCACCTGGCAGCGCAGTCTGGCCCACGCGCTATCAGGCGGGCCGGACCCCTATAAACAGGAAGTGTTGTGGCGCACTCTGCAGTCGTACATCGGCATGTGGGGTGAGCAGGTCGACATTTACACCCCGACCATCGCCGACATGATCGCCGAACTGAAGCCGACGTTGACCGATTCGGTGTGGCGTGCCTGCGCGCGTGGCGCGCTTCCGCCGGATGTGCCCGCGGAGATCGTCGATGCCCAGGTGCTGCGATGGGTGCGGACGTGGGAAGCGCTGGGCGGGTGGTTCGGAGGGCACGACGGGCAGGCGCGTCGGCTGCGCCGCCAGTTGCGTGACCTGGTCGCGCCGTGGGCGCGCAATATGCACATTCTGATGGATACCGGTGGCGCACTGACCCGTCAGGCCGAACTTCTCGCGCTGGCCCGCGCGATCGAGCGCGCACCCGACGACGAGATCGCGTGGCGGATGTGGGACACGGCGGTCGGAGTTTTTCCGGCCCGCCATCTGCTCATCGCCGCCGAGGGTCCCGACGAACACGCGACATCCTGGGACGATGCCGACGCCGCGCCGATCACGGGCAGGTTCCGTGAGCACGGCCACCGCGCCGCGGTCGGCAAACGCACCAAGGCCATCGACAATTCGGCAGGACGGGCGGCCGCGCGCCGGTCTCGTGCCGCCGCCATCGCGGAGCGGCGCTCGGCCGAAGCGGCATTGCGATCCCGGTCCGGCACCCGGCTGACCGATTGGGAGTCGCTGTCGCAACCCGAATTCCAGCTGCTGCTGGAGTTTTTCGCCGCGGCCCGGGTGCGCTCGGGCGAGCAGGTCGGTTCCGCCGTCACCGAGGACGGACGCTGGCGGGTGACTCTCACCGCCCCGGACGACGGCGCGACCGTGGCCCTGGCAGTGCCCGAAGGGCGATTCGTCGCACGGAATTGGAGATTCGAGCTGGAACCGGCGAACCCCGCTTCGGCTATTGTTTAGCGTGTGCTAGCGGGCAGGGACGAGGTCGAACGGCGCCGAGCCTTCGTGGGGTTGCTGGCGAACCCGGTCCTGGATCGCCGGCTCCACCCGGATCTGTTCGGTCTGGTCCGCCACCCCCGGCACCGCCCGGAACTCATGAACTGGTTCACCAACCGGCTCGGATATCGTCTCGTCGTCACTGACACGACCGCACGATTGTTTCGACTTCCTTTGGGCGACACCGTGATCGCGCCTCGCCGAGTGAGAATGCCCTCGAGGCGGGCACTGGTCTTGGCGCTGCTGGCCGCAGCGGCGGCCGAGGATGCCGAAGACATCACGACCACGCAGGATTTGTCGGACAGGGTGCGGGCGTTGTCGGCGCGCGACGATGTGGACCTCACGGTCTACGATCCGGATCGGTTCGCCGAACGGAAACTCTTCGCGGCAGGTGTCGAATTGCTGGTGACCACCGGGGCGCTCTGGCCCGTCGACTCCGATGGCGACGACCAGCGTGACGGGTGGACGCGAAATTCGAACAAGATCGGTGGCGCTTACGAGGTGCAGCGGGAGATGCTGCTGCGCATGGTCGATCCGGCCTCGTTCGCAGCGGCGCTGCGCGAGCGCGGGCCCGCCGTCGGCGAAGCGGCCGAACGATTCACGGTCATGCGTCGCATCATCGAACTCCCCGTATGCCTGTATTCCGACCTCACCGAGGCCGAGCGCGCCTATCTGATCCGCCAGCGCACCCGGCTGGTGTCCTGGTGCACGGAGATGACCGGCTGGACCGTCGAGCAGCGCGCCGAAGGGCTGGCGCTGATCGCCGACGACGAAGCACACACCGATCTGCCATTCCCTCGGTTGCGCGCAATCGATTTCGTCACCTTGATGATCCTCGGCGAGCTTTATCATCGGCGCGACGACACCGGGGTCGTCACCGAAGAGGATCTCGCGCAGGCGGTCCGGGAAGTCGCGCTCCGCCATCCCAAGGCGATCACGAAAGACCTCGAGCACGAAACGAATCGGCGCGACCGCGCGGTCGAACTGCTGCGTGCGCTCGATCTGCTCCGCCCCGGACTTCGTCCCGGATTGTGGCAACTCACCCCCGCCGCCGCGCGATACCGCGATCCCCGGGTGGTCGCGGTCAGCACCCGGCTCGAGGAGGACGCCCGATGATCGACGGGGATGACACCACCGCATCGGAACAGGACCAGATTGCTGCTGGCTGGCTCCAGGCGGCGATGTCCGGGGGCCTGCCGACGCCGGGGCGGACGCGCTGGCAGCCGTTGCGAGTCGGCATAGCCAACCTGTGGGAGTACGACGAGGCCGAATTCTGGTTCGCCGACGGCCGATTGGTGCTGCGCGGAGGCAACGGCGCCGGCAAGACCAAGGTGCTCGAGCTGACGACGCTCATGCTGCTGCGTGGCGAGATCCTGCCCTCGGTGCTGGACCCGTTCGGTTCCCAGCACCGCACCATGAGCTTCAACCTGTTGCCCAGCGGCGACGGCGACGACCCGCGCGAGCCGGCCGACGCCGGCCTCGGCTACGCGTGGGTGGAGTTCGGTCGGCTCGCCGCCGACGGAACGCCACAGTATTTCGTCTGTGGACTCGGAGCGTCCGCGCGCCGCGGCGCCGGCTCCAACCCCGTCACAACCTGGCATTTCATCACCCGGCGCCGACCCGGTGCGGACTTTCGGCTGACCACGGCGGGGATCGCCCTCGAACAGAAAGACCTGAAACGGATCGACGGCATCACCGTGCCGCCGAACGCCACCTCCTACCGGGCGCGTCTGGCCGAGGAATTGTTCGAGCTGTCAGCCGAGTCCTACGACAATCTCACCGAACTGCTCAAGCAGTTGCGCAAGCCGAAACTGGGAGAGCGGCTCAACCCCGCGGGCCTGGCCATGACGCTGCGGGATGCGTTGCCGCCCTTGGCCACCCACGAGATCAATCAGCTCGCCGACGGCTGGGAGCACCTCGAGCAGCTGCGGGTGGCGATGCAGCGCACCGAGGATGCCGCCCGCACCATCGCACAGTTCGCCCGTACCGGCTGGCGACCGTGGGCGCGCATCGTGATGCGCCGCAGATCCGACGAAATGGCTGCCGCGACAACCAGTCTGGACAACACAACAGCCGCCAAGAAGGCTGCAGAGACGCAAGTGAGTCAGGCCCGTAGCGCGCTGTCCGAGGCGCGGACGCAATTGGCCGCCACAAAACAGCAGCATTCCGACAGCGATACGGCGTTGAGGGAATTGCTCGAATCCCGGTCCTACCAAGACGCCGTCGCCGCGACCGGCCGCGTCGCCGCACTGCGCCGCGAATGCACCGGGCTGGACGAGCAGCACACCGCGGCTACCGTCCGGCTCGAACGGGAACGCACGTCGGAGAAGAATGCCGCGGTCCGCGTCGAGTCGGCCCGCACCGAGGCGCAGCGGGCAGGCCGGACCGTCGCCGACGCCGAACGCAAGCTCGCGGCCGCGGCCGGCGACGCGGGTCTCGACGACGCCGTCACCCGCCACCTGCCGGGCCGCGATATCGATGCACTGACCGGGGAATTGCAGTCGCGCCGAGAGCGTTTCGGGCATCTGCAGCGCCTGGACTCGGCGCGGGCCCGGGCCGAGCGGCGAGTCGAGCGTTCCGGGCACACCGTGGAGCGCGCGGCGACTGCCGTCGAGAAGGCTCGCGATGACGAGACCCAGTCGCGTGAGTCGGTCCAACGCGATGCGGAGACACTCACAGAACAGGCTCGGGCGTGGGCGGCCGAAGCCGAGGTGGCGTCTTGTTCCGACACCATGGTCGGAGAATGGTGCGACCTGATCGCCGAGATGACGGTGATCGACGCCGATGGCGCTATACCGCAGATGGTCTCGGCGGTCGAGGCGATGCGTCGGCACGTCGGTGACGTGCGGGGGATGTGGTCCGACCGAGCCGAGGCGTATCGCCTCGAGCGCGCTCCCATTGCGGCCCAGCGCGATACCACCGCCGTGCAGTTGGAGGACGCGCGGAACCGCAGTGCGGCCGAGCCTCCCGCGCCGACGTCGTGGCGTCGCCGCGAACGACCGGACCTGGCGGCCACTTCCGGTGCGCCACTGTGGCGGTTGATCAACCCCGCACCGGGACTCGACGAGGACGCGCTGGCGGTCATCGAAGCGGCCCTTGCCTCCTCGGGGCTGCTGGACGCGTGGGTGACACCGGACGGCGCGGTGGACTTCGTATCGTCGGAGGTCGTGGCGTTCGCCCGCGACAGCGTCGGCGACGGCCGCCCGAATGTGCTGTCGGTACTCGAGCCGGTCGCAGGCAGCGGCGTCCCCGCAGTCGTGGTCGAGCGGGTGCTGGCGGGGATCGGCTGGTGCGACCGCGGGCAGGGCGGGGCGCTCGGCGATCGCGATTGGCTTGCGGCCGACGGAAGTTGGCGAATCGGCGGGCTCGCCGGCCGGGCCGAACCGACGGGACCTGCCGCCTATATAGGCGCGGCAGCGCGAGAGGCCGCCCGGGCACGACTCATCGCGCGACTGGAGACCGAGCTCGCCGCACTCGACCTGCAGTTGACCGCGCTCGATGACCGGCTGGCCACGGCTGAGGACGCGCTGACGCGGCTGAAGAACGAAGAACGCGCCCTTCCCATCGATGGGGAACGGACGGTCACGAACGCCGTGGTCCGCTGGGCGGAGCGCTGCCGGACCACGACCGCGCGGGCAGATGAGCTCGCCGCAGCAGAACGCGACCACGCGACCGAACTGACACGGCACGATGAGGCCCGCGCCGCGTTCGCCGACTTTGCCAGCACACACCGGTTCCGATTGACCGGCATCGACGAGCAGCGAGACGCACTCACCGAGTTCCGAACCCAGCTGGACAGCTTTTCCCACCTCCTCACGCAACTGGACCTGTTCGAGGACAAGCTCACAGAGTCGATGACCCGGCACTCCGAACGCGAGCGCGCCCGGAAGCTGGCAGAGGAGGAACTCACCGAGGTCGACAACCGCCGACGCCGGTCCCGTGTCCAACTCGATACCGCCGAGAAGGCCCTGGGTGCGGGGCACCGGGAACAACTCGACCGCAAGAACGGGATCGAGGCACGGCTGACGGAACTGGCCGATCGCATCGAGGATTACACCTCGAAGCTCACCACAGCGGGGACGGCGGAGGCGCGGGCCGAGGAGGTGCTGCGCAACCACGAGGAACGCCGCGCGGACGCCGAGCTCCGACGGGACGCGGCGATGACCGCGCTCTGGGAGGCCGTCGACAACGGGCTCGCCCGGCCGCTGGGCATCGACCCGCCCGAACGCCAGAACGTCCAGGCGGCAAGGGAATTCGCGGCCAGTGTCCGTCGTGAGGTCACAACCAAGGCCGAGCCGGCCGACGAAGACCGCGCCTGGCGGCACTGCCTGCAGAAGCTGGAAGAACTGCGGCAGTCACTGCTCCCGCAACAGGACGCCCGGGTGCTCGACGAGGACAACACCTTGCCTCGGGTGGAAATCCACAGCGACTCCACCCACGGCTTCCAGCTGCCACCGGACGCCGCCGACACCCTGGCACAGCGTGTCGCAGAGCAACGCCGCGGCTACGACGCCGAGCAGCAACGGGTGTTGGCGACACTGCTCGGGTCGACGTTCATCGAGCATCTCAAGGAGAGGCTGGACTACACCACCCACACGTTCGCCGGCATCAACGACCACCTCGCCAAACACCCCACCCGCCAAGGACATGCGGTGCGAGTGGTGTGCGAGCCGGATCCCTCCGATCCCGACGCCGAGGCGGTCATCGGCGCGCTCGGCCGCGGCTATCACGAGCTGTCGCCTGAGCGCCAGCAGATGGTGCGCGAGTTCCTCGCCCGCAAGATCGACGAGGCCCGCAGCGAAGCCAATGCCGAGGGCGCCTCGGAGTGGAAACAGCAGCTCACCAAGGCTCTCGACTACCGCGGGTGGCTCAAGATCAGCCTGCAATACCGACCCGGTTCGACCAGCAGATGGGCGCTGTTCGACGCGGCCAGACACGGCGCGAAATCCGGTGGCGAGAAAGTAGTGCTGCTGTCGCAGCCCCTGTTCGCCGCAGCCGTCGTCGCCTACGATGCCGCCGCCGAGCACTCCCCGCGCTGGGTATGGCTGGACGAGGCGATGACCGGAGTGGACGCCCAGATCAAGGCGTCGTTCATGGGACTCACGGTCGACTTCGAGCTCGACATCATGCTCACCGCCCACGACGAATGGTGCACCTACGACACCGTGCCCGCCGTCGCGGTCTACGACCTCGCGCGCGAACGTCACCTGCCCGGCGTCGACGCCCTGCCCTACCTCTGGTGCGGCGGCACCCTCACCAGGGTGAATGTCGACCGGCTCGGCGTCGTCGAGAAGCCTGCGCCACCGCAGGACGCGGGATTGCTCGGACTGCTCGATGAGTGACGACGCCCTGCCCGAGGGACTGCGAGTGTGGGCGAAGATGCCCGGACCCGCATCGGTCCTCGACGCGATCCGCCGACGAGCACGCCGCGGCGGGCAACTCGAAACCGGAACGCTGCGTGTGGATCTGACCGCGGAACAGCGCCGCCAGGTGGCTCGTCTGCTGGGAACAGCGTGGGAGGTATCCGGGCGGCCGGTATCGCTCCAGGCGCTGGTAAAAGGGCTCGTCGACCACGGGCTCACCGTCCACCGATTCGTCGAGACCCTCGACGGTGCGCCATTGATCGCGCGCCGCGACATCGCTGCCGCAGAAAACCTTGCGGCACAGCAAGAGCGAAGCCAGCTCGAGCGAACGCTCACCGATGCCGGCATCGCCCACGCCAGCGTCGAGGCGTGGCTGTCCGCGCCCGGCGCACCACGGCTCGGCAGCGGGCAGGCAGCGGCGCTGGCCGACCGCATTGCCGACGTGTGGCCGCACCTGCCCTGGGCACAATCGCCCGTACGGCTTGCTCAACTGGCCGCTGACACAGTCGAAGACGCGCACGGCCTCGACTACACCACCGATCTCGGGCGGGCGGTCGCACGGCTCATCGCAGTCACAGCCGGTGTCGCGCGGCCCAAGCGTCCGGGACGCGAATGGCGAGCAGCATGGGCGGCCGCCAGAGTACGGTGCGACACCGTCTCCTCACGGGTGCTCACCCTCAACCTGCCGCTCGATATCACCGCCGGCCACCGCCGAGGGGCGCCGCTGTGGCTGACCCTGCGGGACATGACCGGCCCATGGCAGTTCACCCCGGTCCCGCCGCGAATCTACGTATGCGAGAACCCCACCATCGTCGAGGCAGCCGCCGACGAACTGGGCAGCGACTGCCCGCCGTTGGTCTGCACCGACGGCGTCCCCTCCCTCGCCGCACTCGATCTCCTCGCAGGCGCCGCCACCCAACCGATCGCGATCCGCATCCGCGCCGATATCGATCCGACCGGCTTCACGATCGCCGATACAGTGCGATCCATCTCGCCCGAATCCACGCCGTGGCGATTCGACATCGACACGTACGCAACATATTTCGGCATCCCGGCCGCCGCCGCGACCCTCCTCGAAATCCACCACCGCCACGGCAGGGACCTGCACGAAGAGGCACTCCTGCCCCTTCTGCTCGACGACCTGCGCGGATTGTCGTGACAATCCGCCTACTTCGTCACCGCATCCCGCCGTAGACGGTATCCAGGTCGATCAGCATCGGACTGTCGAATTCCTGACGCCGCTGCCCCGGATCGGCGCCGACAGCCCGGAGGTTCTCGTCGAACCCGGCCCCGCTGTAACAGGTCAGGATCGTCTGGCTGGTGTCGTATCCCTTGGCCGACAGCAATTCTCGCGCCCGACGCAAACGGTCCACATGCCCGATGGTCATCGTGCGATCCCATTTGACCTCCCCCAGCGACAGGATGCGCCGAGGCTGCCCCGTCTCCTCGAGCGCCAGCACCGCGACATCGATCTGGATCTGCCGCTTGTCCCGCGGATCGCTGACCGTCGCGGCCGCCACCTGCCCGGGCAGATCACCGAACACCTCCGGCCCCACCGACATCGCCCAGTCCCGGCAGATCCCCTCGAAATGCGGACCCACCACCTGCGACAGGAACGTCGCACGCGAATTTCCCCACGCCGCTTCGGGATTCCCGCGCTCCAACCGAGTCCACTCCCTACGCATGATCGCCTCGTAGAACACGATCAGCGGCTCCGCCACCCGATACACCGACTTGCCCCGGCTGAACGGATCCGCCTCCCGAATCACCAGCTGCGCATCCTCGAGGACCGACAGCGGATGCCCGATGTCGGTGGAGCTGCGGCCGATGGTGTTCGCGATACCGCCCCGCGTCGTGTGCCCGCCCGCGATCGCACCCAGCACCGCGTGATACAGCGCCACGTCCCGGATCTCGGTCTCCTCGGCCAGCAGATACCGCGCCTCCCGGAACAACGGCACCTGCGGATTGAGCACCGTCCGCAACACCCAGGAATCGAAGTCCTCCAACGACTCCGGCGCGTCGCCCGCGACGAACTCCCGCCGGTATGCCGGCGTCCCACCGACAATCGCATGCACCAACACCGCCAATCGCGGATCCTCGATCCCCCAGAACCGAGCCGATTCCCGATAACCGAGCGGCTTGACGATCAACTCCAAACTCGCCCGCCCACGCAACGGCGCAGTACCTGCCAGCAACCGCCCCATCACCGACATCGCCGACCCACACAACAACACCCGCGAACCCGCCCGCCGCGCATACCCGCGCGGGTCGAGCGCACGCTGCAGCACCGAGGGCAACGACGGACTGGCCTTGGTCAGATACGGAAACTCGTCGATGACGACCAACCCGTCCCCCACCACCGCGAACAGCCGCTCCAGCGCCTCGTCCCAGTCCCGGAACGCATACCGGCCGCCACCGGCATATGCGGCCACCCCGGCACCGAAACCCTCCAACGCCTCGACCTCGGTCGCATCGGTCGCCGTGTAGAAGAACCCCCCGACCACATCGGCCAAGGCGTCCAGCAAGAAGGTTTTGCCCTGCCGCCGCCGCCCGCTGACGATCCCCAACCGCACGTCCGGACTCGGCGACGCCGCGAACCGCACCAACCCGTCCCATTCGCGATCACGGTCGAACACGCGCTCGGGCTTCACCCACTCCACCATAGTTAGAAGTATACTTCTAAGAAGTACGTTTCTATGTCGGATCGTTCATTGGGCAGACCGCGACGGCCGTGTTGGCCAGTCGCCCCCTGATCGGGCGGCATCGAGCACTTCACCCAGGCGCAGCCATGCACTGGCTCCCGTGTAGCTGATCGGGCTGTCGGCCAACCGTTGCCAGGCAGCGGCATCGTCACCAAGGGCATCGGTGACCAGGGCAATGATTTCGGGATGCGCGTTGCCGTACGTGCCGCTCAGTTTGAGCGCGGTCCACGCCGGCAGCGCACGGACAACATCCGAATCGCAATTCGGCAAGGCCAGAATCTCCCGCGCCCACTGCTCCCGGGCAGCAGGATTGCCGCCGAGTCTGCGACGCAGGTCGTACGTGAGCTCACGGATTGCCCTGTTCGGGTCCGAGTGTCGTTCGAGTACGTCGCCGAAGCCGGGTTTCGGTCCATAATTGGTCGAAACGATTGCCAGCAGTACCTTCTCGACCAAGCCGTCGTCGCCGACGTGGCGGTCGAGGTAGTCGGCCAGCACCTCCGCAGGCGCCCCCGATAGTTCACGCACGGTGACCTGGGTCGGATCACCCAGCGCCGACCTGCGAGATGTGATGGCCGGTGCAGGATCAGCGACGATCTTGTCGATCCTGGCGACGAGGTCCTCGAGAGCGTTTCGATCTTCATAGAGCACGGTGCGATACGCCGTGGGTCGCAGTGTCTTGCGGGCGTCATCGACGATGGGCCGGACCGCTTCCTTGACCTCGTCGGTCACAAGCGGCAAATGGGTCAGGACTTCCACTATCCACCGCAGCAACCGCGGATCACGAGTCGGTCGATCCGGATTCGACTCCCACATCGCAAGTGCCGGGACAGTGGTTTCCGCGAATGCCCGACCGAGCGCTTCGAGCTCCGCCTGCGAAGATCGCCAGGAATGCGGTTCCCCGTAGTGCCGGGCCTCGGCAGGGTTGAGCAACAGCCGCCACTCATCGGCCGCGGCGCGCGATGCCCAGTCCGTTGCCTCATCGCAACCCCACTCCGGATCGAACCCGTTGTCGTCGAGGTAGATCTCCACCCGACGGCGCTTGCTCGGGTCGAGCGCGTCGATCCGGTCGGCGAACCGGTCCTTGACGGACTGCTTCGCCTCCCCGTCGCGAAGCGATCGGCACAGCTGCGTGATCAATACGGCGCTATCGAAGTCGTCCAGATCAGCCATCGCCAGGTCTTGAAGCAACGCCGGCTCGACCATCCAGGGAATCTTGCCGAGCAACAACGAACGGATCGAGAAGTTGGCCGTACTGTCCTCGGTACGCTCCAGGAGGAAGGCGTGCCGGTCAGGGTGGCGCATCAGGACGATGCTCCACATCTCATCCCACGCGGCGAGCCGATCCATATACCGCTGATGTCGAGTCTCGGCGTCAATACCGGTATCCCGGTGATCACGCTCGGGACGCGACGGGAGAAGTTCGAACGCCGCATCGAAGACCGGGTCCGCGAGCCGCTGCGTCCCCAATACCACTTGGGCTGGCGTCGGCTGCGCCAGCAGTTCACGAGTCATGGGCAACGGATCAGGCGATCTGCGCCGCAATTCGACCGCCACCGCGGTGGTGAGCACTACCGGTCTGTTCGCTGTTCCCAGATCGGCAAGCTGCCTCTCGGTGCATCGCCGCAGAGCGAGTTCACGTGCGGCCGCACTGCAGTCCGGGTGCGCCAACGCGGCGGCCGCCAGCCCGATCCCGGGATTCTCCCAACGGTCATTCCCGCCGCTCAGCCCCTGGTCGACAGCCACGTCCAGCAGCCACCCGGGGGCAGAATCTCGGAACGCAGAAGACAGCAACGCAGACAACAGCCGCCTTCGGTCAGTGCCTTCCGGCACGATCTTCGCCTGCCCAGCCGCGAACCCAGCGACTGCCGAATCTGGTTCAGCCAGGGACGCCACAGCGGTCACGAACTCCACCGGCAGTCCCGGCCCGCGTGAACTCACCCGTCTACCCCTCACTCGCACCGAATGCCGACAAGGTCTCGGCGATGGATCGTGCCACCAGATCCCGGGACTCGGCATAAGTTCGGCGGACTCCTCGACGGCGGTGATGATTTCCATCGCCCATTCGAAGGTGCGCCGGGATCCCTGTGTCGGCCACGGCCGAAGCTACCAGGCGTGGCGGGGCACCGGCACCGGTCGCGGGAAAAGCCCGATCCCGGCCGCCGCAGCGAACCCAATCCGACACCGACCTCGTCAACGCCGACCGCTTGCGACAGGCAACTCATTGCAACGCAGCCGCGATGGGTGCTAGGCAGCGTAAATGTCCAATCCTGCACTCAAACCCGGTGCCGTCGGACAACCCCACGTACGACTTCTACCCGACGGCCGCTACGAGGCACGCCTACTGTGCCGCAACAACCTCGGCGCCTACCGCAAACCCAGACGAACCGGCCGCACCGAACGCGAAGCCGCGAGAAAGGCCCGCCGGGCAGCGGCCGAATGGATCGCCCGCAACCCGGGCAGCCACACCGTGAAACCGGCCACCCGACTGTCGGATCTCGCAGACATCTGGCTGGCCGAGACGAAACTGCGCGGCCACCTCGCCATCTACGAGTACCAACTCGACCGATCCCACGGAAGAGGCACCCGCCGCGACGCCATCAAAATCAAACCATCCATCGGTTCGCTGACCGTTCGTGAAGCGACCACCGCCCGCATGAACGAATACATGGTCACGCTCATGGAACGCGGCCATACTGCCAAAGCCACCCAGCACTGGATCATCCTGTCGAGCATGTTCGACACCGCCCGTCGCCACGGTGCCATCGATCGCAACCCGATGGACGCCACCCTCAGACCCGCCCGTCGACTCGACGAACCACATACGCTGCCGCACACCGTCTTCGACGACTTCCTCCGCCAAGTCGACACCTGGTGCCACGGAAAAGCCATCCCCGTTCGGCCCGAGCGCTGCGGCGGCACCACCCGTGACGCACGCATCTACTGGGTCATCCAACTACTCCTGGACACCGGTGTCCGTCCCGGTGAACTACTCGGCCTACGCATCCACGACGTCGAACTCGACGCCCCGATCCCGGGCATCTGGGTCCGCGGCAAACTCGAAAACCAAGGCGCAGGACACGGCTGGCGGTGGCACGCAGGTCTCAAAACCGGCACCAAAGGCATTCGCCGCCTGGCCCTCTCCCCACGAGGCATACGAGCCGTCCGCGAGCTACTCGCCTACGACATCCCCTCCGAGGACAACCTCCTCATCCCCTCCCGAACAGGGAAAGGATGGAGCCCCAACAACTTCGGACGACTCTGGCGCACCGTGCGATCCAAAGAATTCATCGCCGTCACCCCTACCCAGATCCGCCACCGCGTCGCCACCGACATCCGCGACATCAATGGCATCGAGGCCGCCGCCGCACAACTCGGCGGCTCACCCCTCGTCACCGCACGCTACTACGCCGCCCGAAACCAACAGGTCGACAACCGAACAGCACTGGAACAAACCAGCGAATAGACACGCCGCACCCGACCAGCCGAAAACGCTTCGATCATGGACCAATCACGGACCTTATCGCCCGGAGCACAGCAAAAGCCTCCAACCTGGAATTTCACATTCCCTGGTCGGAGGCTTTTCCACTGCTCCCCCATCTGGACTCGAACCAGAAACCTGCCGATTAACAGTCGGCTGCTCTGCCAATTGAGCTATAGGGGATTGTTTCCCTGGCTGGCCCTCTCGGACCGGCCGGGGAAAACTTTAGCGTATCGGTTGTACAGTTCCCAAATCGCGGCTCTACCTGCGGGGATGTGGGTGGGGTGCCGGATCGACAGGTGGGGGTGGGGTCGGGCAGGATGTGGGGGCAGGCTGGTCTATGGGAGGAGCTTCTCGGGATGCTGCGGTTGATCATCGGTGTTGCGGCCGGGTATGTGCTGGGCGCTAAGGCCGGGCGGGCTCGGTATGAGCAGATCAGTAAGACGACCCGTGCGATCAGCGAGAGCCCTGTCACGCGGAAGGTCGTGATGATGGGGCGGCAGAAGCTCGCGGACAAGCTGAGCACCCAGCCGAAGCTGGAACCGATGGTGCCGCTGGACGAGCGCACCACCATCCTCGTGCCACAGGATCAACTGCGGCGCTGAGGGATTGGGGCCTCCCCAACCCGAACTCGAACCCCGAAACCTGCCGATCCACAGTCGGCAGGTCTATCGGTCGTGCCTCAGGACGCACCACGTCCCTGACTCGGGCGGCGAGCTGCGCCGCCTGCCACCCGGGTGAGAGCCGCCGACCGCTGGGACGAGAGCGGGGTCAGCTGCTTACGAAGTCGCCCGAGTTGCCCATGGCCTGGGTCAGCAGGCTCTTCCGGTACTGCTCCAGGGCGACCAGGTCGCCGAACAGGGCCATGTAGCCGTCGGGCTGTTCGGTCGAGGAGATGCGCTGGAGTTTGGACTTCAGTTCGGCGATCTGGCGGCCGACCCAGGACTCCTGCGTGCGGGCCAGGACGCCGGTGACGAAGCGGGGGATGTCGTCGGCGGACTTCACCGGGAGGGGTTCGGCGGCCAATTCGGAGACCAGGGCCCGCAGGGTGAGGTCTTCGGTGTTGTCGGCGACCGTGGCGACCCATTCCGCGCCGGACAGACCGCTGGCGGTGCCACCGGCCTCGGCGATGGCGGCGCGGACGGCGATGTAGGCGGGCTGGGTGAAGGCTTCCGGCTCCAGGGCATCGAAGACGGGGCCCGCGAAGGCGGGGTATTGCAGTGCGGCGGCCAGGGTTTGACGCTGCGGGAGCAGGGTCGGGTCGTGCGGGTTGGGCCGGGCCGCGGGGTGCTCGGTGACCTCTTGGCGCGCTTGACGTTCGGGGATGCCGGGTTTGGCGCCGGTGCGGGCGCCCTTGCGGGCTTCATCGCCGACGCGGCGCACGACCTGCTGGATGTCGTCCCAGCCGACCCAGCCAGCCAGTTTGGTGGCGTACGCCTTGCGGAGGGCGAAGTCCTTGATCTGGGAGACGACGGGGACGGCGCGGCGCAGCGCCTCGACCTGTCCCTCGGGGGAATCCAGATTGTGTTCGGCGAGCAGGCCGCGGATGACGAACTCGTACAACGGGACTCGGCGGGCCACCAGGTCGCGGACCGCGCCGTCGCCATTGCGCTGGCGGAGTTCACAGGGGTCGAGGCCGTCGGGGGCCACGGCGATGTAGGTCTGGCCGGCCAGTTTCTGGTCGCCGGAGAAGGCCTTCAGGGCGGCGGCCTGGCCCGCCTCGTCGCCGTCGAAGGTGTAGATGATCTCGCCGCGCCAGAAGTTGTCGTCCATGAGCAGGCGGCGCAGGATCGCGAGGTGCTCGTCGCCGAAGGCGGTGCCGCAGGAGGCGACAGCGGTCTTGACGCCCGCCATGTGCATGGCCATGACGTCGGTGTAGCCCTCGACGACGACGGCCTGGTGGCCCTTGGCGATCTCGCGCTTGGCGTGGTCGAGGCCGAACAGCACCTGAGACTTCTTGTACAGCAACGTTTCCGAGGTGTTGATGTACTTGGCGGTCATGGTGTCGTCGTCGTACAGACGGCGGGCGCCGAAGCCGATGACCTCGCCGCCGAGATTGCGGATGGGCCACAGCAGGCGGCGGTTGAAGCGGTCCATGGGGCCGCGCTGACCCTGCTTGGACAGGCCCGCGGCCTCCAGCTCCTTGAAGTCGAAGCCCTTGCGCAGCAGGTGTTTCGTGAGCGTGTCCCAGCCGCCGGGGGCGTAGCCGCAGCCGAACTGGCGGGCGGCGTTGTGGTCGAAGTTGCGGTCGGTGAGGTACTTGCGGGCCGCTTCCGCTCCGGGCTCGCCGAGCTGGGAGACGTAGAACTCGTGCGCGGCGGCATTGGCGGCGACCAGGCGGGAACGGGTGCCGCGATCGCGCTGGACGGAAGTGCCGCCACCCTCGTAGTTGATCTTGTAGCCGATGCGGTCGGCCAGCTGCTCGACCGCCTCGACGAAACCGACGTGCTCGATCTTCTGCAGGAAGGCGAAGGCGTCGCCACCCTCACCGCAGCCGAAGCAGTGGAAGACGCCGTGATTGGGGCGCACGTGGAAGGACGGGGACTTCTCGTCGTGGAAGGGGCACAGGCCCTTCATGGAGTCGGCGCCGGCGCGCTTGAGAGTGACGTACTCACCCACGACATCCTCGATCCGGACACGTTCACGAATCGCCGCGATATCGCGGTCAGGAAGTCGGCCTGCCACGGAGCGAGTCTAGCGCTCCCCCGCTTCCCCGAAACTTCAGCGCGCTCCCCCGCCTCCCCGACAACTTCAGCGCACTCCCCCGCCTCCCCGACAACTTCAGCGCACTCCCCCGCCTCCCCGACAACTTCAGCGCACTCCCCCGCCTCCCCGACAACTTCAGCGCACAACTAGGAGCCGTTGCTGGTTCCACACGCGTGCCGGCGGTCAGGTGCGACGAAAATTTCGGACGTACCCGACGAGTTACCCCAGGCGCAGCGAAATCAGTTGTCCCGTCCCCGACGACGAACCATGGAACCGGGCTGCGAGGATCTATCGGTGCTCAGCCTCTATCACGATGCCCGGACGCCGGTGCATGCCGTGCCCGCCGGGGTGAAGGTGCTGGTGCTGGCGGTCGCGGGGACGGCGTTGTTCTTCGTGCCGTCGATCGTGTGGGTGGGGGTCGCGCTGGCGGTGGTGCTGGGTTTGTATGCGGTCGCGCGGATTCCGTGGCGGACGACCGGGCGGCAGGTACTCGGGCTGGCACCGTTTCTCGTATTGATCGTGGTCGCGCAGGTGATCTTCACCGGTTGGCACACCGCGATCCTGGTCGGCGAGCGACTGCTCACGCTGGTCCTGCTGGCCAATCTGGTGACACTCACCACACGCACCTCCGCCATGGTCGAGACCATCGAACGGGCGCTCGGTCCACTGCGGCCGGTGGGCGTCCGCCCCGAGCGCGTGGGGCTGCTGGTCGCCATGACCATCCGATTCATCCCCGTCATCCGTGACCAGGCCGAACTCGTCCGCTCGGCGCAGCGCGCCCGCGGCATCGAACGCAGCACGGTCTTCCTGGTTCCGCTGCTGATCCGCACACTCCGCATGGCCGACGGGGTCGGCGAGGCGCTGGACGCCCGCGGCCTGGACTGAAGGGTCCGAACCGGGGCCATTTAGGATGCCTCGGTGCGTAGTAGGGATTTGGCGCAGATCGCGCTGTTCGCGGCAATCATGGTGGTGTTGGGATTCTTCCCGCTCATTCAGCTGCCGGGAGCCTTCGCGCCGTTCACCTCGCAAACCCTGGGCGTCATCCTGGCCGGGTCGATTCTGGGCGCCAAGCGTGGTGCGCTGGCCATTCTGCTGTTCGATGTGCTGGTCTTCGCCGGCCTGCCGGTGCTGCCGGGCGGGCGCGGCGGGCTGTCGGTGATCATGGGCCCGACGGGTGGCTTCGTGATCGCCTATCCGATCGGCGCACTGGTGATCGGACTGCTCACCGAACGCCTGTGGCGGTACTACAACCTGCCCATCGCCCTGCTGATCAACTTCCTGGGCGGCGCGATCGTGCTGTACGTCATCGGCATTCCGTGGATGGCCGCCGCCGCGCACATCTCGCTGGGCAAGGCGATCACCACCTCGGTGGCGTTCCTGCCCGGCGATGTGGTCAAGACCGTGGTCGGCTCGCTGGCCGCGGTGGCGGTCCGCAAGGCGTATCCGATGATTCCGGCACGAGCATGATCGAACTCGACGGCGTCTCGCATCGGTTCGGGGAGCGCGCGGTGCTGCGCGACCTCGATCTGCGCCTGAGTGAGAACCGGATTGCCATCATCGGTTCCAACGGGTCCGGCAAGTCCACGTTCGCGCGATTGCTCAACGGGCTGCAGGTGCCCACCGACGGGCGCGTGCGGGTCGACGGGCTCGATACCCGCAAGCAGGGCAGGGCCGTTCGCAAACTGGTCGGATTCGTCTTCCAGGATCCGGATGTGCAGATCGTCATGCCGACCGTCGCCGAGGATCTGGCCTTCGGGCTCAAGCACCATGGCGTCGCCAAATCCGAGATCCCGGACCGCGTCAGCGCGACCCTGGCCGAATACGGCCTCACCGAATTCCGCGACCACCCGGCGCATTTGCTCAGCGGCGGGCAGAAGCAGCTGCTCGCGATCGCCGCGGTGCTGTCGGTGGGGCCGAAGTACGTGGTGTTCGACGAACCCACCACGCTGCTCGACCTGCGCAACACCCGCCGTATCTCCCGTCTGCTGCACGAACTTCCGCAGCAGCTGATCGTGGTCTCACACGATCTGGACCTGCTCGCCGACTTCGACCGGGTGCTGGTCTTCGACGAGGGCCGCATCGTGGCCGACGGCCCGCCGGGCGAATGCATCGCACGGTACGTGGCCATGCACACCGCGAACTGATCCGCGCGGATTTCCGATTCGGTCAATGCGGACGGATTTTCAGTCATTCCGGACAGATTCGCACGACCCGCGAGACCCGATGGGTCAGCATCACTCCTCGCGCCCGAACAGATGCCGCCGCACATGGGCATTGAGCCGTTGCCCCGGCCGCGAATTGAACGCCATGTGCACACTCACCCGCGGAATCTCCCCCTGCACCGGTGTCACCCGATGCCGTGATCGCCGCCCGGCGTGCAGTACCAAGGTCCCCGGCACGGTCGGCAGCATCTTCACCATGTGCCGGTGCCGCATGGGCAGCCCGCCGCCGCGCTCGATGAAAGCCCCGGGCAGCGGAATGTATTCGAGCGCCCCGCCCCGCTCCGGCGCGACGATGTGCAGCATCACGGTGTAGTCGGACATGTCGTAGTGCCAGTCCTGCACATCCCCGTTCTCGTGGATCTGCACCGTCATTGCCCCCAGCTCGTCGGCCGAGCGGTAGGCCTGCTCCCCCACCAGGTGGGACACGAACTCCCGCAATGGTTCCCAGTGGTAGAGCGCCTTCAGCGGCGAGGAATCCGGAATCCGGTCGCAGGCGACCGTGTACTCGAACCGCATGGCGTCGCCCAGCCCGTCGGAGAGCACATCCGCGGCCATCTCGGTCACCGCGGCGGGGCGCAGGAATTCGGGCAGCACGGTGACACCGCTGACCAGGAAGTCCGCCTGCGCCCGCTCGATCACCTCGCGCAGCCGTGCCACCGACCTCCGGTCCAGCGGGTACCGATCCAGGTCGACTATGCCGTCCACCTCGCGGGTCATCGCGCCCCCTGCCGCCGGTTCCACCGGATTCAGGGTATCGCGGCGGCGACCCGTTCCAGGCGGCTCTCGGTGTAGGACGCGATCTGGTCGACGATCACCCGCACCCGTGCGGTGTCGTCGACGGCCGCCTCCCACCACGGCAGCAGCAGCCGGTCCAGCCCGTGCGGGGCGGCTTCCAGCAGCCGGTTGGCGACCAGCAGGATGCGTTCGCGCTGCCCAGCCTGGCGCACCCGGTGGATGGGGTCGGAGAGCACGTAGCGCAGCGCCATGGTCTTGAGCACCGCGACCTCGGCGGCCGCGATGCGCGGCACCTCCAGATCGGCGGTGTAGCGCGATAATTGGCGGCCACCCCAGGCCGCGCGGGTCGCCTCGACCGCGGCGGTGGCGAAACGGCCCACCAGATCGCTGGTCAATCGTTTCAGGGCCACGGAGGCGCGCAGGGAGCCGTCGTATTCGGCGGCGGCGGAGACCACCGGCATCTCCGAGAGCCGCTGGGCAGCGGCGACCAGCTCCTCCAGCGCCAGCGAAGGATGCTGGCGCGCACCGAGTTCCGCGAGCGCGACCTGTTCGACCGGGTCGGCCAGCGCCCGCAGATCGATGCGGCCCACGATCACCCCGTCCTCGACATCGTGCACCGAGTACGCGACATCGTCGGACCAGTCCATGATCTGCGATTCCAGGCACTGGCGGCGATCCGGCGCACCCTTGCGGACCCAGTCCAGGCGGTCCATGTCGATGCCGTACGCGCCGAACTTGGAGCGGGGACCCGTCCTGCCCCAGGGGTATTTGATGACAGCGTCCAGTGCGGCCCGGGTCGGGTTGAGCCCGAAGCTGACGCCCTGATCGTCGATGACCTTCGGCTCCAGCCGGGTGAGGATGCGCAGGTTCTGCGCATTGCCCTCGAATCCGCCGTGCGCGTCGGCGAATTGGTCGAGCGCCTGCTCGCCATTGTGGCCGTAGGGCGGATGCCCGATATCGTGCGCCATCCCGGCCAGATCCACCAGATCGGGATCACAGCCCAGACTGTCGGCGATGCTGCGGCCGATCTGGGCCACCTCCAGCGAATGGGTCAGCCGCGTGCGCGGGGTGTCCCCGTCGCGCGGCCCCATCACCTGCGTCTTGTCCGCCAGCCGTCGCAGCGCCGCGGAATGCAGCACCCGCGCCCGATCCCGCGCGAATTCACTGCGCCGGGCCGGGCACGGCGACCAGCTCAGTCCCGCGGTCCGCTCGGTTTCGGGCACCATGCGCTCCCGATCGGCCTCGGAGTACACACCGTCATAGTCGATACGCGCGTTCATCGCTCACTGATCCGCCGTGTATTTGAAATCCGCCGAGAAATGGGTCAGCTGGTACCAGAGCAGGGCGAAGGTCTCCCGGAAGATGCCGTGCGCCTGCGATTCCCGGGTGTACACCGCCGGGCCGGTGCGGGTGGGCGCGGTCCAGGCGGCCAGCCCGGCATCACGCATCATGGTGCGGGTGCGCAGTGAATGCCAGGGGTCGCTGACCAGCACCACCGACGACTTACCGCGCGCCAGTAGCGCTCTCGACACCGCCTCCACGCTCTGCAGGGTGTCGGAACCGGTTTCGACGGCCAGGATCCGATCCTCCGGCACGCCACGGTCTTTCAGATAGTTCTTGCCCGACGCCGCCTCGGTGTAGTTGTCACCGACCTGCTTGCCGCCCACGGTGACGATCATGGGCGCGATCTGCTTGCGGAACAGCTTGTACGCCTGGTCCAGTCGCGCCTCGAACACCGACGACGGTGTGCCGTCGTACTGAGCCGCGCCCAGCACCACGATGGCGTCGGCGGGCGTGTAGTCGTCGATGCGGGCCACCTGCCAGACCCGCACGGCGGTACCGCCCACCACCAGGACGCCCATGAGGAGCGTACCGATGAGCAGTCGCCGGGCCCAGCGCAGCACACCGTGTCCGCCGGGGGGGTTGACGGAGGTGATGTCCCGGACCAGACAGTCCGGTTCGGTCGGGCGGTTCCGGAGTTTCACCAACCGCGTCGCCGCCACTCGGGCAACTGCGGGCGCTCCACTCCGAGGGTGGTGTCGTCGCCGTGGCCCGGGTACACCGCGGTGTCGTCCGGGTAGCGGCCGAAGAGTTTGGTTTCGACATCGCCGAGCAGCGAGGTGAACTGCTCCGGCGAGAGGGTGCGGCCCACGCCGCCTGGGAACAGCGAATCACCGGTGAACAGGTGCGTGCGGCCGGCACCGTCGGTGAGCGCCAGCGCGACCGAGCCGGGCGTGTGCCCGCGCAGGTGGATGGCTTCCAGCTCCAGCTCACCGACCTGGACACGGTCGCCGTCCGCGAGCAATCGGGCCGGGGTGACGGGCAGCGGGTCGGCGTCCAGCGCGTGGGCGGCGGTGGGGGTCTCGATCGCCTTCACGACATCCGGCAGCGCGATCCAGTGGTCCCGGTGCTGATGCGTGGTGACGATGAGTTCCACCCGGTCCGGCGCCTCCTGGCCGATGAGCTCGAGAATCCGGTCCGCCTCATTGGCGGCATCGATGAGCAGCGTCGCGCCGGTGGCGGCGCACTGCACCAGATAGGTGTTGTTGTCCATGGCGCCCACTGACATTTTCACGATGCGCGCACCCGGCACCTCACGCTGCTGCGGGTTGGAGCCGGGCGAGACGTGTCCCGTGTAGGGCGAATCGATCGTGATCACTCCCCGATCGTAGTCATGGCCCTCGACACAGTGTGCAGAAGAAACCGACCCTCAGCGTTCCAGAGTTAGATTCGGAGCATGCGGCTATCGAAGCAGCTGTTCCTCCTCGTGATCGGCTTGCTCCTGGCCTCGGCCCTCGTCGGCGGGCGGGCCGCACCGGCCACGGCCGACGCGCCGCTGCGGTTGCCCGGCTATGTGACCGACAATGCCGGCGCGCTCGATCCGGGGCAGACCGCGGAACTGCAGCAGGCCATCGACTCGCTGTACTCGCGCGACCACGAGCGGCTGTGGGTCGTCTACATGCGCAATTTCAATGGGATGGACTCACATTCGTGGGGTGAGCAGACCGCGGGGCTGTCCGGGTTCGGGGATCGGGACGTGCTGCTGTCGGTGGCCGTGGACGATCGGGCCTACGCGTTCACGGGAACGCTGCCCAAGTCGGTCAGCGACAAGGACCTGGACAAGCTGCTGATCGACCAGGTCGAACCCAAGCTGCGGGCCGGGGATTGGGCCGGGGCCGGGCTGGCCGCGGCGAGCGGGCTGTCGCACGCCATGAGCGGGTCCGGCGGTGCCGGGCTCGGGCCGCTGCTGATCCTGGCGCTGGCGGTGGTGCTGGCGGTGCTGGGTGTGTGGCTGTGGTCACGGCGGCGCAAGACGCGGCGCGAACGCTCGGTGATGGAGTCGGCTCGCAAGACCGATCCGACCGATACCGCGGCCTTGGCAGCCCTCCCCCTCGTGGTCCTGGACGCGCTGTCCAAGGAAACCCTCGTCGACACCGACAATGCCATTCGCACCAGCACCGAGGAATTACGGCTGGCCACCGACGAATTCGGGACCACCGCCACCACGCCGTTCACCGCCGCGCTCACGGGCGCGAAGAACGCGCTGGCCAAGGCCTTCTCGATCCGCCAGCAACTCGACGACGACATTCCCGAAACGCCCGACCAGCAGCAGCGCATGCTGGTCGAGCTGATCAGCAGCTGCGGCAGCGCGAATCGGGAACTCGACGCCAAGGTCGGCGAATTCGACGCCATGCGCGATCTGCTCATCAATGCTGGGGAGCGGCTGGACGCGCTGACCCGGGCCATGGTGGAGCTGACCGCGCGGCTGCCGACATCGCAGGCCACGCTCGCTCAGCTGGTGGCCGACCACCCCGCCTCGGTGCTCGCGCCCATCCGCGACAACGTGAGCATGGCGCAGGAGCGAATCGGCTTCGCGGAGAAGACGATCGAGGACGGCCGGGCCGCGGTCGCCAAACCCGTCGGCCGGCAGGGCGCGGCGGTCGCGGACATCCGCACCGCCGAATCCGCGGTGGACGCCGCGCGCACGCTGCTCGACGCGGTCGACACCGCCGCCACCGATATCGACCAGGCCCGCGCCGGATTGCCCGCGATCATCGAGGAACTGCGCCGCGACCTCGCCGCCGCGTCCGGACTCTCCGAACACGGCGGGACCGAATTGCGCAGCGCCACAGCGGCTGCCCGCACCGCGCTGGATCAGGCCACCGCCGACGCCGCCACCAACCCGCTCGGCGTCTTCCGGCAGGCCATCGCCGCCGACATCGTCCTCGATCAGGCCATCGCGTCCGCCACCGACCGCAAGCGGGCCGCCGACGACCTGCGCCGCCGCCTCGACCAGACCCTCACGGCCGCTCGCAGCCAGGTCAATGCCGCGGCCGACTTCATCAGCACTCGCCGCGGCGGCGTGGACGCGGAACCCCGGACCCGCCTCGCCGAGGCCCAGCGCAGCCTCGAGCAGGCCGAGCAGCTCGCATCCGCCGACCCGGATCGCGCACTGCAATCCGCCCAGCGCGCAGCCGAACTCGGCGCCCGCGCCCTCCACACCGCCCAGGCCGCCGTCCGCGACTGGCAGGCCCAGCAACAACGCGTCAGCTCCGGCTCCCAAACCGGCGCCATCCTCGGCGGCATCCTCATCGACGGCATGCTCCGCGGCATGGGCAACGAATACCGCCGCGGCGGAGGAGGTTTCGGCGGCGGAGGCAGCAGCTACGGCCCCGGCTCCTTCGGCGGCTCCGACGGCTCCCGCCGCATCAGCCGCGGCGGGAGGTTCTGAGCACCTACGGTCAGCCACTGCGGAGCCTGTGGTCGGCCGCTACTTGCGAATCACTGGCCGCCGAAGTCGGTTCCCGCGGCCTTCGCCTTGAAGATCAGCCACCGGTGATCCGCGAATCTGGCTCTGCGCGCGATGATGCGCGGCTTCGAAGACTTCCGAAGGTCAGAGCCAGCCGAGGCCTTCGGCGGCGCGGACTGCTTCGGCGCGGGTTCGGGTGCCGGTTTTGCCTATTGCGGCGGAGAGGTGGTTGCGGACTGTGCCTTCGGACAGATGGAGTTGCCTGGCTATCGCGCCGGCGGTGGCGCCGTTGGCCGCGGCGGCGAGGACTTCGCGTTCGCGGGCGGTCAGGGGTGAGGTTCCGGCGGTGAGGGTTTCGGTGGCGAGGGCGGGGTCGACGACGCGCAGGCCCATGTGGACGCGGCGCACGGCATCGGCCAATTCCCGGGCGGGCGTGTCCTTGACGACGAAGCCCGAGGCTCCGGCGTCGACGGCGCGGCGGAGGTAGCCGGGGCGGCCGAAGGTGGTGACCATGAGGATGCGGACTTCGGGGTGGGCCGCGTGCACCTGCGCCGCGGCCGAGATGCCGTCCTGGCCCGGCATTTCCACGTCCAGCAGGGCCACGTCGGGGGCGGTGCGTGCGACGGCCGCGAGGACCTCGTCGCCCCGGCCCACCTCGGCGACCACCTCGAGGTCGGGCTCGAGGCTGAGCAGGGCGGCGAGGGCGCCGCGCACCAGGGCCTGGTCGTCGGCGAGCAGCAGTTTGATCATTCCGGCTCCTTGATGGTCGCCGGAAAGCTTGCCAGCACCCGCAATCCGCCCTCCGGCCGGTTGGCGAGGGTGAGGGTGCCGCCGGTGGCCTGCACCCGCTCGCGCAGGCCGGCCAGGCCGGAGCCGGAGCGCGCCGAATCGCTCATGCCGACGCCGTCGTCGGACACCTCGATGCTGGTGGGAGTGACCCGCACCCGGCAGCGGGCCGCGCCGCTGTGCCGCACCACATTGGTCACGGATTCGCGCAGCACCCAGCCGAACACCACGCTGTGGCGGATCGGCAGATCGTCGGAATCCGGTAGCTCGGCCTCGATCTCGGCGGCGCGCAGCGCCGTGCGGGCATTGGCCAGCTCACCCGCCAGCGACACCTCACGCAGGCCGCCGACGGTGGAGCGCACCCCGGCCAGCGCCTCCCGGGCCAGCCGCTCCACATCGGCCATCTCGGTTTTCGCCCGGTCCGGGTCGAGATCGACGAGTCGTTGCGCCAGTTCGGTTTTCACCGTGATGACGGTCAGCGAATGGCCGAGGATGTCGTGCACGTCGCGCCCGACCCGCAACCGTTCCTCCGCCACGGCCAGCTCGGTGAGCTGCTTGCGGGCCAGGTACAGCTGGTGATTGCGCACCAGGATCACGCGAATCCCGCCGACGGCGAAGCCCGCCAGCGCGATCGGCTGGATGAGCCCCCAGTTCGGTGGCTGACCGGTGACCAGCTGCGGCACCACCCCGAACGCCACGATCAGCACCAGCTCGAGGGGGATGGCCCACCGGACCGGCGCGCTGAAGCCGATATAGGAGGCCATGTAGACGCTCATGCCCAGCATCGAGGAGTGCAGGGTGATCGCGGCCGCGGCGATCAGCACCGCCTGCATGACCAGGGGAACCAGGACCGTGCGCGGTTCGGGGTTGGGCGGCCACGCCCCGCCCACCGGCCGGTCGCCCCGCACGATCCGCCAGTAGGACCAGATGTAGCAGGCGCCGAAGGCCATGATCACCGTGAGCGTGTATACCCGGGCCGCCGGATTCTCCAGCTCCCAGCCCCGCCGCAGCGGCTCGATCAGATACACCGCCCACACCGCCGCGAACAGCGACCCGAACCGCCGCCGTCGCCGAATGCCCTCTTCCTCCGCGTCCACAGAGCCGGACGCTACACCGAACAGGATCGGTCGCGGCGACAGTCGCGGACCGGCTGTGCCGCGGACGGCTCGCTCCGTGTCCGGGCCGCCGTCGTCCGCGGAGCCGCTCCACACCGCGCGGACCGACGCGCCGAGGCCCGGCCGGGCGGTGCGCTCAGCCGGACCGGCGTCCAATGATCGTTCAGCGGGCGGTGTCACGGCGGAAGAGGTAGGCGGAGCCGAGAGTGAAAACGGCGGCCCAGGTCACGACGTTCACGATGGCCAGGACGATGCCCGCGGCGCTGGGCTGGGCGAAGGGGGCGCGGGCGAGGACGGCTATTCCATTGGTGGGCACCAGTTTCGAGACGATCTCGAACCAGCCGTGCAGCGGGTTGAACAGGCCGCCGGCGAAGGACAGCAGGGCCAGGGAGACGCCGAGCAGCTGCATGACGTTCTCGGCGGGCAGCAGGTAGCCCATGAACAGGCCGAAGGCGGCGAAGACCAGCGAGCCCAGCCAGGCGATCAGGAAGCAGCTCACCCACGCCGACGCCGGCAGGTATGCGCCGAAGACGGCCCCCGTTACGAAAACCACTGTCACCGAGAGCAATCCGAGCACCATGGCCACCAGGATCTTGGTGGCGATGTAGGCCAGCGGGTGCAGCGGGGTCAGGCGGAGCTGGCGGCTCCAGCCCGCCGCCCGCTCGACGGCCACCCGGGCCGCGCCGGTGGAGGTCGCCAGCAGCGCGCCGTAGACGGCCATGGAGACCATGACGTAGCCGGTGGCATTGCCGGTGCCGAAACCCTCGCTGCGATAGCCGGCGCTGGTGCCGAAGATGATGAAGAACAGCGGCGGCATGACCAGGGCGAACAGGACGGTGCGCTTGTCGCGCAGGGTGCGCCGCAGTTCCAGGCGCAGGAAGGCGGGCCGGTAGCCGCCCAGCGGTCGTGCGGGCCGGGTGTCGAGGGTGGTCATCGGTGGTCTCCCGTCGTGGTCAGGGCGAGGAACGCGTCCTCCAGGTTGTGTCCGGAGATCTCCAGGTCGACGGCTTCGGTGGCGGTCAGCAGGTAGCGGGCCACCACGTCGGAGTCCTTGGCGCGCACGATGATCCGGCTGCCCCGCTGCTCCACCTGGTCGACGCCGGGCAGGGCCAGCAGCCGCGCCGGATCGGCGGCGGGCAGGGTGGCGCTGATGGTGCGGCCCGCGGCCAGGCTCTTGATCCGGGCGGCGCTGCCGTCGGCCACCACCCGCCCGGATCGCACCAGCACGATGCGGTCGGCGTAGGCGTCGGCCTCGTCGAGGTAGTGGGTGGCGAACAGGACGGTGCGGCCGCGGCGGGCGTCGTCGCGGATGGCGTGCCAGAAGTCGCGCCGCCCTCCGACATCCATGCCGGTGGTGGGTTCGTCGAGCACGACGAGGTCGGGATCGGGCAGCAGGGCCAGTGCGAAACGCAGCCGCTGCTGCTGGCCGCCCGAGCATTTCCCGACGGGCCGGTCGGCGATGTCGTCGATCCCGGCCCGCACCAGCACCTCCCGCACCGGGCGCGGGCGCGCGTGCAGGGTGGCGATCAGGCGTACGGTCTCGCCCACGGTCAGGTCCGGCAGCAGCCCGCCGGACTGCATGACCGCCGAAACACGTCCTCCTGCAATGGCTTCCGCGGGTGCCGTGCCGAAGACCCGCACCTCCCCCGCATCCGGCCGGGCGAGGCCGAGCAGCATGTCGATGGTCGTCGTCTTCCCCGCGCCATTGGGCCCGAGGAAGGCGACGATCTCACCCGGCCGCACCGTCAGATCCAGTCCGTCCACGGCGCGCACAGTCCCACCGGGTGCGGCGAAAGTCTTGACCAGCCCCAGTATCTCGATGGCCGGGGCAGTCCCGTGCCCGGACCGCTGGACCGCGATGCCATCAGCAGTAGCGTTCATAGTTCTACTGTCGGCCGCCGGGGTCCGCGGCACCTCCGTCGTCCGTCACTACTCGGCCATGACAGATGTCATGGCCGGTGCGCGGTGGGACTAGGCGGTTACCGTGATCGTGTGCAGGCCGCCCGGGCCGAACGGGAAGGGCGGACGTTCGGCCGAGTCCTGGACCTCGCCGGAGCGGCTGATCACGCGGGCCTGGAGGGTGTGGGCGCCCGGCGGGAGATCGACGAGGGTACGCCAGCGCCGCCAGGCGGCCGGCGCCAGTTCCGAGCCGAGTTCGACCGGGAGCCATTCGGTTTCGTCGACGCGGATCTCCACGCCCGCGACCCCGTGGGGCGGGGCCCAGGCCACGCCCGCGACCGTGAACTTGCCGGAACTCGTGCCGCCGCAGGTCGCCACATCGATGCGGGCCTGCGGGCGCACCCACAGCGGCTCGACCGGCCAGCCGCGCTTGCACCAGTAGTCGACATGGGTGTCGTCGGCGAGTTCGAGCTCGGTGATCCACTTCGCCCCGGAGTACTGCCCGTAGATGCCGGGCACGAAAACCCGTGCGGGGAAGCCGTGTTCGGGCGGCAGCGGTTCGCCGTTCATGCCGATGACCAGGTAGCCGGGCCATTCGCCGGTGCGCAGCGGTTCCAGCGGCAGCGAGATGGTGTAGCCGTCGGCGGCGCGGGTGACCAGCCGGGTCGCCCCGGCTTCGGGGACGGCGTGGTCGAGCAGTGCGGTCAGCGGGACACCGAACCAGCGGGCATTGCCGCAGCGGCCCGAGCCGGCCGTATTGTGCACGCACACCATGACGGCATCGAATTCCACGGCCTGCTCGGCCAGATCGGCCAGCGACAGCCGCAGGTGATGGGCCACCCGGCCGCCGATGGCCAGCCGCCACTGGGCGGGATCGATGCGCGGCGGCCGCGAATTCACGTCCGCCACATAGAATTTTCCCGCGGGTGTGATCAGGGGCGACAGTCCCGGTTCCAGCCCGAGGCCGTCCTCGGGGACCGGCGCGTGCGCACCCCACGACCCGGACCGCCGCGCCACCTCGCGGTACCGCTGGTCCTCGCGGCGCACCAGCACCTCGGCGGCGGCGAGCATGCCGGTTCCCGCTGCCGCCCACAGCAATCCGTGCCGGGGCGCGGTGGAGCGGCGCAGTCCCGCGCGCAGTAGCGCCGCCGCGGCCACGCCGCCCGCCGCGCCGGGCACCGATCGGTTGGCGCTGCGCAGTGCGGCGGCCGCCGCTCCCGCGCCGAAGGCCACCGCTGCCGGGGTCCGCAGCCGCGGCGGCAGCAGGGCCATCCCGGCGGCCGCGGCGATGCCGCCGAGGGCCACCCCGAGGCGGGTCATCTCCTTGTCGTGCTCCCCGGCCTGCGCCACCATGGTCTCGACCACCGGCACGGGCGCGTAGTCGGCGGCCAGCCGCCCGATTCCGTCGAGCATGGACCCGCCTCTGGCCGCGGCGAGCAGCTCGCCCGCGCCGAGCGCACCCAGCCCCACCGCCGCCGCGCCCAGCGGCCGCCGTTTCCCATTCACCGACACTTGCCCGAACCTTCCGTAGCCGACCGGGTTTCCAGCGCCCATTCTTCCCCAGCGGCGGCGCGAGATCGCACCCTTTGCCCGGCATCACCGCCGCAGGTAGGCGTCCACGAGGGGTCCGATGACGGCCAGTGCCTCGGCGGTGATCATCTCGTTGTGGCGGTACGGGAGCGGCCGATCCTCGATGCTGCCGCCCATATACGGCCGCCAGGTGGTGACGTTCGGGATGGGGTCCGGGTTGTGGGCGGCGGCGAAGAAGAGCAGGTCGCCGTCGAAGACCTCGTGCTCGTGGGCGGCGATCTGGCGCAGCAGGTATTGCAGATCGCTGTAGAAGTTCTCCAGATCGGTTGCGGTGAAGGTGATTCCGGACGCGGCCAGCAGATCGGCCGCCTGGGCGGGCGTGAGGTGCTCGAGCTCCGGCGGGATGTCGATGCCACCGAATTCGGCCAGCAGCATCGACAGGGGCGGGAGGGCGCTGTCGTCGCGCACCGCGACGTCGGCGCGCGCGTCGATCATGACCAGGGACGGCACCTCCGCACCGCGCCGGCGCAGTTCGACGGCCATGGCGTGCGCCAGCGGCCCGCCCGCCGAGTACCCGAGCAGGTGGTACGGGCCCTCGGGCTGGACGTGGAGGATCTCCTCGACGTACCGGACGGCCAGTTCGCGCACGGTGCGGTCGGCGGTGCCGCCGTCGGTGACGCCGGGCGACTGGATGCCGTAGATCGGGCGGTCACCGTCGATGTACTGCACCAGTCCGCCATAGCACCAGGCCAGTCCGATGGCCGGGTGCACGCAGAACAGGGCCGGCGCGTCGCCCTGCGGGCGCATCGGCAGCAGCACCCGCATGGACGCGTCCACCCCCGGCTGGTCGGCGGCCTCGACCAGGCGCTCCGCCAGCGCGGCGGGCGTCGGGTCGAGGAACATCCACTGCAGGGGCATGGGGATGCCGGTGTGTTCGCGCACCAGGGTGACCAGGCGCACCGCGCCCATGGAGTTGCCGCCGATATCGAAGAAGTTGTCGTCCACGCCGATTCGCGGGGATTCCAGCACGGTTTCGAAGGCGTCGACCAGGATGCGTTCGGCGTCGGTCCGCGGGGCGCGGTAGGCCCGGTGGGCCGGAGCGGGCTGCGGATTCACCACGGCGGTGGCTTCGTCCTGGGGATGCACGGCGAGCGCGGGCAGCGGGGTTCCGTCGGCCGACGTCACAGCGAGTGTGCCGATCGCCCCCATCGGGGCGGCGGTCGCCGCGTCCAGCAGTGCGAGGAAGCCGTCGACCATGGTGGCGGCGGTACCGCGGTCGAACAGGTCGGTGGTGAAGGTGAGGGAGGCGGTGATGCCCGCCGGTTCCCCCGCCGCCCCGAACTGCTCGGCGAGCATCCATTCCAGATCGAACTTGGATCCGGGTGCGGGCACATCCAGGGGTCGAATCTCCAAGCCGGGCAGCGTGGTTGCCTCGGTCTGCAGGTTCTGGAAGGCGAGCAGCACCTGGAACAGCGGGTGGTGCGCGGTGGAGCGGGCCGGGGCCAGCGCCTCCACCAGCCGCTCGAACGGCAGGTCCATATTGCCGTAGACGGCGAGGTCGGCCTGCCGCACGGCGTCGAGGGTGTCGGCGAAGCCGGCGGCGGGATCGAGCTGCGAGCGCAGCACCACGGTATTGACGAACATGCCGACCAGGTCGTCGAATTCGCCGTCACCGCGGCCCGCGACCACCGAGCCGATCGCGATGTCGGTGCGGCCGGACAGCCGCGCCAGCAGGACGGCCAGCGCGGTGTGCACCACCATGAACGGGCTGGCGCCGTGGTTGCGGGCGAGTACCTGGATGCGGTCGTGAACCGTTGCGGGAATGGTGAATTCGATGCGGTCACCGGCCCCGGAGGGAGCCTCCGGGCGCGGGCGGTCGGAGGGCAGCGCATGGACCTCGGGCACACCGGCCAGGGTGGTACGCCAGAACTCCAGCTGACGGCTGGCCAGGCTGTCGGGATCGCGGTCGGAGCCGAGCAGCTCGTGCTGCCACAGCGCGTAGTCGGCGTATTGCAGCGGGAGCGGAATCCACTCGAGCGCCACCCCGGCCGAGCGAGCGACGAAGGCGTACATGACATCCCGGGCCAGCGGGGCCATGGACCAGCCGTCCGCCGCGATGTGGTGCACGGCCATGGCCAGCACCGTGCGGTCCGGCGCGACGCGGAGCACGCAGACCCGCAGCGGCGTCTCGCGGGTGATGTCGAAGCCGCGGGACAGCTGGGTGATCAGGGCCGCCGCGATGTCCGCCTCCGTCACCTCGAGTTCGGTGATCGGCAGCGAACCCGCTGTCGCGGGCAGGATCTGCTGGTACGGACGCCCGTCCGGCCCGACCGGGTAGATGGTGCGCAGTGTCTCGTGCCGGGCGATGACATCGTCGAGCGCCTCACGCAGCGCCGAAATATCCAGTGCGCCGGTGATTTCGAACGCTCCCGGGATGTTGTAGAGCGGCGAGGCCGGGTCGTAGCGGTTGAGGAACCACATGCGCTGCTGTGCCGCCGACAACGGGATGCGCTCCGGGCGTGGGCGCGGTCCCGGGCGCGGACGATCCGACGCGCCACCGGAGGCGACCAGCGCCGCCAGCTCGCCCACCGTCGGGGCGTCGAACAGGGCGCGCACCGGGACGGCCGTGTCGAGCGCCGCGCCGAGCCGCGCCACCACCCGGGTGGCGATGAGCGAATTGCCGCCGAGGGCGAAGAAATCGTCGTCACGCCAGACCTGTTCGACGCCGAGGACCTCGGCGAAGGCCGCGGCCACCGCCGTCTCGACGGGCCCCTCGGGCGGTCGCTGCTCCCCGGCCACCAGCCGCGGTGCGGGCAGGGCATCGAGGTCCAGTTTGCCGTTGGCGGTGCGCGGCAGGTCGGGCAGCACCGTGATGGCGGCCGGCACCATGTAGGACGGGAGTCGTTGCGCGGCCGCCTTCTTCAGAGCCAGCGGATCGGGTCCGGTGCCGTCCGCGGCGACCACGTAGGCGGCGAGCATGCCGCCGCGCCCGTCGTCGCGGACCACCGCGACCGCGCGCGTGACCGTGGGCTCGGCGGTCAGCGCCGCCTCGACATCGCCCAGCTCGATGCGCAGCCCGCGCAGTTTGACCTGGGTGTCGGTGCGGCCCAGGTACTCCAGGTTCCCGTCGCGACGCCGCACCAGGTCGCCGGTGCGGTACATGCGCCGACCGGCCGGGCCGTGCGGGTCGGCCACGAACCGGGCGGCGGTCAGGTCGTAGCGGTCGAAATAGCCACGCGCCAAGCCGATTCCCGCGAGGTACAGTTCGCCGACCACGCCGTCCGGGACCGGGCGCAGCCGGTCGTCGAGGACGAGGGCCCGCATACCGGGTGCGGCCCGGCCGATGGTGATCGGCGCACCGGGATGCACGGGCGCGCCGGCGGCCGTCACCGTGGCCTCGGTCGGCCCGTAGTCGTTGAAGTGGTTGCGGCCCTCGGCCGCCCACGCGGCCACCAGTTCCGGCGGGCAGGGTTCGCCGCCGGTGACGATCAGGCGCAGATCCTCCAGGCCGGACGGATCCACGGTCGACAGCGCCGAGGGCGTGAGCGCGATGTGCGAAACCCGTTCGCGTGACAGCAGTTCGCCGAGCTCGGGTCCGGCGAAGACGGTGGGGGGCGCGATCACCAGGGTGGCGGCCGCGCCCACCGCCATCAGCAGTTCCACGACGGAGGCGTCGAAACTCGGCGACGCCACGTGCAGAACCCGGGATTCCGAGGTGAGTGCGTCCCGGTCCCGCTGCGCGGCAGCGAGATTCGCCAGACCCGCGTGGGAGACCACAACCCCCTTCGGTGCGCCCGTCGATCCCGAGGTGAAGATGACGTACGCCGGATGGGCTGTGTTCCTGCTGATTTCACGAACCGCGACCGGATACTCCTCCGCGTCACGGTCGTCCAGGCACCACCATTCCACCGTGCCCGGAAGTCGGTCCCACTGCGCGCGCACGGTGAGACCGAGCCATACCCCCGAAACGTCGATGATCCGGGCGATCCGATCCGGCGGATAGGCCGGATCCACCGGGACGAAGGCCGCCCCGGCCCGCGCGACGGCCCAGACCGCCAGCACCGATTCGATGGACCGCGGAATGCCTACGGCCACCAGTGTTTCCGGTCCGGCGCCGGCCGCGGTCAGCCGCCGCGCCAGCTGCTCGGCCCGGGCGTCGAGCTCACGGTAGGTGAGCCGGCGGTCCCCGCAGATGACGGCGAGGCCGTCCGGGTTGGCCGCGACCGCGTCGGCCATGAGGTCGGCCAGCGCACGCGGGGACGCGACGGGTTCGGCGGCCGCGTACAGTCGCTCGTGCTCCGCGGCGGTGAGCAGGTCGAGGTCCCCGATCGGGCGGGCGGGTTCGGCCGTGATCTCGGCCAGTAGGCGCACCAGCCGGCCGGTGAAGTCCGCCATGGTCGACGCATCGAAGAGGTCGGTGGCGTAGCAGCACCGCAGTTCCATGCCGTCGGCGTCGCCGATGACCGTGAGACTCAGGTCGAAACGGCTGTTGGTCTGCGGCAATTCGAGCGGGGACACGGTCAGCCCGGGCAGCTGGAGCTCCGGCATGGCCAGGTTCTGGAACACCAGCATGACCTGGACGAGCGGGTGCCGCGACTCCGACCGGGCCGGGGCCAGCACCTCCACGAGCCGCTCGAACGGCACGTCCGCGTGTTCGAAGGCGGCGAGATCGGTATCCCGCACCCGATCGAGCAGCGCGGCGAAACCCTCCTCCGGGCGGACACCGGTGCGCAATACCAGGGTGTTCACGAACATGCCGACCAGGTCGTCGAGTTCGCGCACGCCGCGCCCCGCGACCGGGGTGCCGACCACCACGTCCGTGGTGCCGCCGAGGCGGGACAGCAGCACGGCCAGTGCGGCGTGCACCACCATGAACGGGGTCGCCCGATGCGCGCGGGCGCAGCGGTCGATCGCGGCGGTCAGATCCTGGTCCACGCGGGCCGTGCATTCGGCCGCCCGATGCGAGGCGCGGGCCGGACGCGGCCGATCCGTCGGCAGCCCCAGGTGATCCGGCACCCCGGCGAGGGCGTCCGACCAGTATTCGAGCTGCCGGGCCGCCAGCGAGTCCGGGTCCGCCTCGGAGCCGAGCCGATCCCGCTGCCACAGCGTGTAATCCGCGTACTGGACCGGCAGCGGCTCCCACGCCGGCGCCTGCCCGGCGGCCCGCACCGCATAGGCGGCGGCCACATCGCGGGTCAGCGGGGCCATCGAGAAACCGTCCGTCGCGATGTGATGCGCGACCAGCACGACCACATGCTCTTCGAACTGGCCGTCCGTAGTGGCTCGCGGGCCGTAACTGGCTGCGGCCGAGCTGATTTCGCGGTCGTCGACGACGAACACCCGGACCCGGAGCGGAACCGCCGAGGTGACGTCGAACCCCAGGCCGATGGTGTCCGCGACGACCTCGGGTAGCCGGTCGAGGGGCACCGGCACCGGGTCGAGGTCGAGCGGGACGTCCTCGGCGGGGAGCACCCGCTGCATGCCGACACCGTCGATATCGGGGTAGACCGTGCGCAGCGTCTCGTGGCGGGTCAGCACATCCCGCAGCGCGGCGCGCAGGGCGTCCTGGTCGAGATGGCCCGAAAGACGCAGCGCCACCGGCACGTTGTAGGCCGGGGAGGCCGGGTCGTAGCGGTTGACGAACCACATGCGCTGCTGGGCCGGGGAGAGCGGGACCAGGTCGGGGCGCTCGGTCCGGGTGAGAGCGGGTGTGGCGGTGTCGATCTCGGCGGCCGACAGCCGCACGGCCAGGTCGGCGACCACCGGGGCCTCGAAGAGCAGGCGGACCGGGACGGTGCGGCCCAGATGCGCGGTGAGACGGGCGGCGACGCGGGTCGCGATGAGCGAATCGCCGCCGAGCGCGAAGAAGTCGTCGCGGGCACCGACGCGATCCAGTCCCAGTACCTCGGCGTAGGTCTCGGCGATGGCCACCTCGGCGCCGGCCGGGACGATGTATTCGGCCTGTACCAGTTGGGGTTCGGGCAGGGCGCGCAGGTCCACCTTGCCGCTCGCCGTCAGCGGCAGCTCCGGCAGCACCTGCAGGGTGGCGGGCATCAGGTAGCGCGGCAGCCGGCCGGAAGCCCAGGCCAGCAGCTCCGGCACCGAGGCCGGATCCGACAGCGCGACATACGAGCACAGCGTCATCGCCCCGGCGGGATTGCGCCGGGCGACGGTCACCGCGGCCTCGATGCCCGGATGCGTCAGCAGGACGGCGTCGACCTCACCCGGCTCCACCCGGATGCCGCGGATCTTCACCTGGAAGTCGCTGCGACCGGCGTACTCGAAACCGTCCGCGGTGCAGCGCATCAGGTCGCCGGTGCGGTACATGCGCTGCCCGGCGGTGAACGGGTCGGCGACGAACCGGCTCGCGGAAAGCGCTGCGCGACCGGCATAGCCACGCGCCAGCCCCGCACCGCGCACATACAGTTCGCCGACCGCGCCCAGCGGTACCGGGCGCAGCCAGGCGTCCAGCACGAGCAGGGTCGTCCCCGGCACCGGGTCGCCCAGCAGGGTCGAGGTGCCGGCCGTCATCGGGTCGCCGAAGCTCGCGGCGATCGTGGTCTCGGCCGGGCCATAGGAATTCACGAACGCGCGACCCTGGCCCAGGCGTGTCACCAGCGCGGGCGGGCAGGGTTCGCCACCCATGACGACCGTCCGCACGCCGTGCAGGTCCGCGGCATCGAGGGTCGCGAGCACGCTCGGCGTACACGTCAGGTGGGTGGCAGCGCCCGCGCGGATGACGGCCGCCAGCTCCGCACCCGCACTCGCCTCCGGCGGTGCGATGACCAGCGTCGCTCCGGCGGCGAACGCGGACATCCACACCAGCATGGCCGCGTCGAAAGCCGGGTTGAGGCAGTGCATCACGCGCGAATCGCGATCGATGCCACCGCGTTCCGCCATGGCCGCCGCCATATTGGCCAGCCCGGTGTGCGAGACCACGACACCCTTCGGCGTGCCCGTGGACCCGGAGGTGAACACCACGTAGGCCGCATGCTCCGGGCGCAGGGGCGCGAGCCGGTCGGCATCGGTGACCGGCTCGGCGGACCGCGCCGCGCATTCAGCGACCAACTCGTCGCTGCCCAGCCGCAGCCATGCCACGTCGCCGGGCAGATCCGTCACCTGATCCGAGGTGATCCCCAGCACCGCACCGCATTCCGAGGCGATGGCGCTCGTCCGCGCCGCCGGCTGCGTGACATCCACCGGCACGAACGCCGCCCCGGTCTTCGCCACGGCCCACACCGCGACCATCGACATCACCGACCGCGGCAGAGCCACCAGCACCGCACGCTCGGGCCCGGCACCGGATTCGATCAGCCTACGAGCCAGCCGATTCGACGCGGCCGCCAGCTCAGCGTAGGTCAGCTCGGCGGCGCTGCCGGCCGGTGAGGCTGCGCTGACGATCGCCGGTGTATCCGGATATCCGGTGGCGGACAGGAGATCCGGGAGCAGCTGCGCCTCGCGGGACTCGGCTCCGGGTCGGATCGAGACCGGCGCGCCGGGGTCCGTGCCCCGCAGCCCGGCGACGCGGCGGCGCGAGTCGCCGGTCAGGTCGGTCAGCAAGCGGGACAGCGCCGCCGCCAGCGCATCGGCCTGGGAGGCGTCGAAATAGCGTGGGGAGCGGGTCAGTTCGAGGCGGAGGCCGTTGTTGGCGTAGGCGGCCAGCGAGAGGGGGTAGTGGGTGCCGTCCTGGGCGCGCAGGGACGTGACGGTGAGGTCGGCCTGGCGGGTGGCGGCGGTGAGGGTCGCGGCGTCCACCGGGTAGGACTCGAAGACGGTGGCGGTATCGAAGAGCGGGCCCAGGCCGGTGGCGGCCTGGATCTCGTCGAGGCCCAGGTGCTGGTGGTCGGCCAGGGCGGCCTGCTCGCGCTGCACGCGGCTGAGCAGATCGGCGATCGATTCGGCCGGGTCCAGGGCGATACGGACCGGGACGGTGTTGACCAGCATGCCGACCATGCGCTCGGCGCCGGCCAGTTCCGGCGGGCGGCCGGACACCGTGGCGCCGAAGACGATGTCGGAGCCGCCGGTCTGCTCGGCCAGCAGCAGCGCCCAGGCCACCTGCACCAGGGTGTTGACGGTGACCTGGCAGGCCGCGGCCGTGCGGCGCAGGGCGTCCGGGAGGCCGTCGGGCAGGGGCACCTCGTGGGCGACCGGGGCGGTCGCGGCGTCGGCGCGCGGCGCGGTCGGGGTGATCAGGGTCGGGCCGTCGAGGCCGGACAGGGACTGCGCCCAGGCTTCCCGGGCCAGGTTGCCGTCGCGGGTGGCCAGCCACTCCAGGTGCGTACGGAAGGGGGCCGGGGTCGCGAATCCGGTGTCGTCGCCGGAGGTTTCGTAAAGGGCGATGAGCTCCGCGAACAGCATCGGCATGGACCAGCCGTCGAGGATCAGGTGGTGGTTGGTGATGACCAGCCGGTAGCGCCGCTCCCCCGCCTCGATGCACAGGAACCGGATCAGGGGCGGGTGATCGACCGAGAACGGCTCGCGCAGTTCGGCCGTCGCGATCTCGTCGAGCTCCTCCGGCGTGGCGCCGATCGCCTCGCGATAGGCGCACGGCACGGCGACCTCGGCCGGAATCACCTGCACCGCACCGGTGTCCGAGGCCAGGAACCCGGCACGCAGCACATCGTGGCGGCGGACCAGCGCCCCGGCGGCGGCCGTCAGCCGGTCGCGATCGAGGTCGGCCTCGACATCGATGATCGCCTGCACCGAGTAGCCGTCCGGGCCGCCCGCGGCCAGTTGTGCCTGGAACAGCAGGCCACGCTGCAGCGGCGTCAGCGGCCAGGCATCGGCCAGGCGGCCGAAAGCCCGCTCCCACGACTCGATCTCCGGCTGCGCGACGGTCAGCAGCGGCAGATCGGCGGGGGTGAGGCCACCGGCGTCGGGTCGCCGCACCAGCTCGGCGATCTCACCGACGGCCGAAAGCCATTCCCGCGCCAGCGCTTCCACGTCACCGGCCGCGACCGCGTGGCCGGCGAACTGCCACACCGCCCGCATCCGCGGCCCGCTCTCCGACTCCAGCGTGACCGCATCCACCGAGATGACCGCCGCCAGCGGCATATCCGGATCCGCGTGCCCGCCCAGCCGGTCCCCCATCGCGACCGGCAGCCAATCGCCTGCAGTGAGCTCCGGAATCTGCCCGAGGTAGTTGAATCCGATCTGCGGATCCGGCAGTGCCGCGAGCTCCGGGGCCGTCCGTGTGTTCAGGTAGCGCAGCAGCCCGTAGCCGAAGCCGCCGCGCGGCACGGCCCGCAGCTGTTCCTTGACCGTCTTCAACGCGCTGTCCACGTCGGCCGCGCCCGAATCTCCGTCCACGGCAACGGGTCCCAGCCGCACCGGCACCTGCGTGGTGAACCAGCCGACCGTCCGCGACAGGTCCGCCCCCGGCACCGCGGCCTCGTCGCGGCCGTGCCGCTCGACCGTGACCACGGTGCCTGCGGCGGCCGCATCCTGCCCGTCCCGCCGGCGCCCCAGCGCCAGCGCCAGGGCCGCCAGCAGCGCGTCCTCGACGCCGCAGCGGTAGGTGCCCGCGAGCCGGGCGATCAGCGCCGCCGACACCTCGGCCGGCACCTCGATATCGATCCGCCGGGCGGTCCGATGGGTGTCCACCGCCACGTCCAACCGGCGCCGCCCGATCAGGGCATCCGGGGCCAGTACGTCACGCCAGTACCCGAGTTCGCTGACCGGCCAGGGCGATTCGACAGCGGCCGGGCCATCGGCCGGCGCGCTCGGGATGTCCGGTGACGCCAGCGTCTCCAGCGCATACGCCCAGGTGCGCAGCGAGGTACCGGTCTCCCGCAGCTCGGGCTTCGTCCCCGCCGCGGCCTGCGTCCAGGCGGACATCAAGTCGGGCAGCAGGATTCGCCACGAGACCGCGTCACAGGCCAGGTGGTGCACCGCGATCGCCAACCGGCCCGGCCGCGCCGGACCGGCGTCCAGCCAGTTCAGTGCGATCATCACACCCGCACGCGGATCCAACCGACCGGCGGCATCGGTCAGCGCTCGGTCGACCGCCGCCCCGGATACGTCGGCCGCCGTCCACTCGAAGTGTGTCAGCAGCGTCGCCGCCTCGATGTCATCGGCCGGCGGAACGTCCAAGCGGAGCCCGTCGTCGGTGTCGACCAGGCGGGCGCGCAGCACATCGTGGCGGTCGAGCAGCGCCTGGACGGCGCGCAGCAGCACCGGGAGTTCGATCCCGGGCGGCACCTGGACCACCATCGACTGGGCGAAATGCCGCCAGCCGGGACGGCCGAGCAGCCAGGCCGCGATCGGCGTCAGCGGCAGGCGGCCGACACCACCGCCCGCCAGTTCGGGCAGCCGCTGCGGACGGTCCTCCAGCCGGGTGACCACGGCCGCCAGGGCAGCCGGGGTGCGGTGCTCGAAAACCTCACGGGCGGAGAAGACCAGGCCCGCGGCGCGAGCGCGCGACACCAGCGTGATCGCCATGATGGAATCGCCGCCCAGGGCGAAGAACGAGGTGTCCGGACCGGTCTCGGTCCCGAGAACCTCCGCGAACAGGCCGCAGAGCAGGCGTTCGGTGGCGGTGGCGGGCGCGCGAGCGGACATCGATTGCGCCACGGCAGGTTCCGGCAGCGCCCGGCGATCCACCTTGCCATTGGCGGTGAGCGGCAACGCGCCCAGCACCGTGACGGTCGCGGGTACCATGTACGGCGGCAGGCGGTGGGTGGCGTGGTCGAGCAGCTCGGGCTCGGTGATCACCTGACCGGCGTGCGGTACGACATACGCCGCCAGCACGGTGCCGCCGCCGGGACCGGGCCGCGCCACCGTGACCGCGATCTCCACCGACGAGTGCGCGTTGAGCACGGCGTCGATCTCGCCCAGCTCGATCCGCATACCGCGCAGCTTCACCTGGAAGTCGCTGCGACCCACGTACTCGAGTACGCCGCTCTCGGTCCAGCGCACCAGATCTCCGGTGCGGTACATGCGGGCCCCGGCCGGACCCGAGGGGGCGGGCACGAAACTCTCGGCGGTCAACCCGGGACGGCCGACGTACCCGCGCGCCACCCCCGGCCCGGTCACGTACAGCTCCCCGGCCACCCCGATCGGCACCGGCCGCAGCCAGCGATCCAGCACCAGCATCCCGGCGCCCGGAATGGGGTCGCCGAGCCCGGCATTCACGCCCGGCACCAGCCCCCGGGTGTAGGTGACGGCCACCGTGGTCTCGCTGGGACCGTACGAATTCAGCAGCTCCCGCCCGATCCCGAAGCGCGCCACGATATCCGGCGGCGTCGGCTCCCCGCCCGACGACACCGCCCGCACCCCGTCGAGCGCGTCCGGCTCCAGCGTGGACAGCACCGCGGGTGTCGAACACACCTGGGTGATGCCGAAATCCCGGACCAGCCCGGCCAATTCGGCGCCCACCACCGGATCCGATTCGGCCACCACCAGGGTCGTGCCCGATGCGAACGCCATCAGCCATTCCAGCACCGACGCATCGAAACTCGGGTTCAGGCACTGTAGGACCCGCGCACCGGGCGCGACCCGGTACGCCGCCACGATCGCCGCGGCCAGCCCGGCCAATCCGGCATGGGTTACCGCCACACCCTTGGGCACCCCGGTCGATCCGGAGGTGAACACCACGTACGCCGGATTGCCGGCCCGCGGCCGCCCCCGCACCTCCTCGGCGGTGAGCGGCGGATCGGCCGGCGCCACGTCCTCGTCGAGCAGGTCGTCGAGGGTGATCCAGTGGACCGAATCCGGGAGCGCGGCAGTCGTTTCCGCGAGGGTCAGGCCGATCGTCGCGCCCGCGTCGGCGGCAATGCGCGCCATGCGGTCGGCGGGCAGCGCGGTACCCAGCGGCACGAACGCCGCGCCGGTCTTGGCCACCGCCCACAGCGCGATCATCGCCTCGATCGAACGGGGAAGCGCCAGCAGCACGGTCGATTCCGGTCCGACGGCCGCGGCGTCCGGTATCCCGGAACCGGAGTCGGCAGCGCCGGCCCGCATCGCGCCCGCCCGTATGATCCGGCGCGCCAGCCGATTCGACAGCGCGTCCAGCTCGCCGTAGGTCAGCCGCCGGTCGCGGCCCATGACGGCGACCGTCTCGGGTCCGGCGCGGCGCAGGCCGTCCGCCAGGATCTCCGGCAGTAGCCGCGGCTGCGGCGCCGCCGGCCCGTGCGCGCCCGCCAGCACCGGCTGCTCGTCCGCCACCGTGTAATCCAGTGCGGCGACCGGTGTTCCGGCCTCCGCCTCCAGCAGCGAATCGAGCACGGCGAGGAATCGCCGGTGATGCCGGTTCAGCGAATCCTCATCGTACAGGCGCGGATTCGCGGCGAAGTCGACATGGATCGGCGCGTCCGCACCGTGCTGGTAGAAGTTGACGAACAGGTCCTCGATCGGGCCCGAGGTGACCACGTGCAGGCTCGACTCCACGCCCTCGAAGTCGATCCCGGCCGGGAACATCATGATGTTGATGACCGGCCCGGTCATGCCGCGCCCGAACTCGTCCCGGTCGCCCTCGTCCCGCATGTCCTCGTGGCGGAAGCGCTGATGCCGCAAGGCCCCCGACGCCGCCACCCGCACGGCATCCAGGACATCCCCTACCCGTCCCGCGCGCGGCACCGGAACCCGCAGCGGCACCACATTGGCGATCATGCCGCCGGAACGCCGCAGCACCGCGGTGGTGCGGCCGGATACGGGCAGGCTCAGGACGACGTCCTCGGTGGCCGTGAGCCGGGCGTAGTACAGCGCGACCGCGGCCATCACCACGCCCGCCGCACTGGTGTCGAAACGGCGGGCCGCGCTCGCCAGCCGCTCGGCCGTCCGCTCCCCCAGCTGGGCGCGCGCCTCGCGGGCCAGCGCGCTCGCGGGCGCGGTGGCCCCGACCAGGCTGCACCGGTCGGGCATGCCCGCGGTGACCTCGCGCCAGTAGCGCTCGTCGGTGGCGTACCGGCTCGATTCCCGGTACGCCATCTCCGACTCGTGCACATCCAGCAGCGAGGCCGCGGTGCCGGGAGGCGCCGTTTGCCCGCGCACCGCGGCGTTGTACAGCTCGGCGACCCGATACAGCGTGGTCATCGAGCCGAATCCATCGATGAGGAGGTGGTGTGATCTGGTGTACCACAGGTGATGTGCCTCGCCGACCCGGATCACGGTGGATATCCCAGCCTGTGCACCGAACAGCTCGATCGGCGCCGCCACATCCGCGCGCATCCACTCCAACGCGTCCGCAACCGGGTCCGGCCGGTCCTGGAAGTCCAGGAAGCCGACCGTCGCGTCCAGTTCGGTATCGACCACCTGATACGGCCGATCCTCGATCTCGACGAATCGCAGGACACCGGAACCGAATTCCCGCGCTGCCTGCGCGCCCACGAGCCGCAGCACCGCCATATCCAGCGGTCCGTGCATCTCGATGTACTGGGCCTCCGACAGCGGTACCGCCGGATCCAGTTGCTGCGCATAGAACATCCCCAGCTGAGCCGGGGAGAGCGGGAAGACGGTGGCGGTCCGATCCGCCGCGATCTCACGCGTCATAAACCACTACCTAACTGCTGGCCGAGAAGGATGCGTCGTCGACGGCGCCCACCTCGTAGGCGGGCACGAAGGCCGGATGAGATGTCAAGCGCTCCACCATGACCGAGCGCACGTGCGCGGGCAGCCCCGGCGCGAACTTGCGCACGAAGGCGTCGGCCCACTCCGGTCTGTCGAGCAGGAACGGAAAATCGGTCGTCATCATGCTGCGCACCACCAACATCGGTATCGGTGCGTCCAGCGGCCGAAAATCCTTGTTCCACAGGCCCGCCTGGTCACAGCCCGGATAGAACTGACCGAGCATGATTCCGCGTTCGACGAATTTGCTCTTGAATTCATCGTGGATCTCATCGATCAGCGAACAATCCGTCAAATTCGGGAATACGGTGATCAATGCGCGCAGCACGGAGGTGGAACTGCCGTTCCCCGTGGGCAGTCCGGAATAGGCCTCCAGCGCGTCACGAATGATCGCGCGCACCCACGTCGGGCGCGGCTCCGCCGCTCGAACCTGCGCCAGCCACATCAGATCTCGCCGCATGGCCGGTCGTACATACGGGCAGACCGGTCCGTCGCGGCCCAGTTCGTCACTGGGTTGGGTCAGATAGGAGTCGGCCCATGATCGAAATGCCGCCACCGTGGATCGGGCGGCAGGGCACGATGATCCGGTGTCCCCCAATGAGACCCATTGCAGCCCCGAGCGGGGGCCGATAACACGCTCGCTCATGACTCACCTCGGATGATCGAGCTACGGCAGAGGTGCGCCGTTGCCCACATCCTTAAATAGTGCTCCGGTCATGGGCCGTTAACGTGAGTAGTCGGTTACCCAATTTCGTGACACCGCCCCGAATTTCGGGGGCAATGAATAAAGAAAAGACCGGTCAGGCATTGACCGGTCTTTCCTGTGAACCTGAGGTCAGGCGCCGATGAGGCGCGCCGCCAGGTAGCCCTCCACCTGGTCGAGAGCGATGCGCTGCTGAGCCATCGAGTCCCGCTCACGCACGGTGACGGCCTGGTCCTCCAGCGTGTCGAAGTCGACCGTGATGCAGAACGGGGTGCCGATCTCGTCCTGACGGCGGTAGCGGCGGCCGATCGCCCCGGCGTCGTCGAAGTCCACGTTCCAGTTCCGGCGCAGCTGCGCGGCCAGGTCCTTGGCCTTCGGCGACAGGTCCGCATTTCGCGACAACGGCAGGACAGCGGCCTTGACGGGCGCCAGGCGCGGGTCCAGGCGCAGGGTGGTGCGAGTCTCCATGGTGCCCTTGGCCGTCGGCACCTGCTCCTCGTGGTACGCGTCGACCAGGAAGGCCATCAGCGAGCGGGTCAGACCGGCCGCCGGCTCGATCACGAACGGGATGAAGCGCTCGTTGGTGTTCTGATCGAAGAAGCTCAGATCCGTGCCGGAATGCTCGGAATGGGTCTTCAGGTCGAAGTCGGTACGGTTGGCGACGCCCTCGAGCTCACCCCACTCGGAGCCCTGGAAGCGGAAGCGGTACTCGATGTCCACCGTGCGGGTGGAGTAGTGCGAGAGCTTGTCCTTCGGGTGCTCGAACAGCCGCAGGTTCTCCGGGTCGATGCCCAGGTCGGTGTACCAGGCCAGGCGGGTGTCGATCCAGTACTGGTGCCACTGCTCGTCCTCGCCCGGCTTGACGAAGAACTCCATCTCCATCTGCTCGAACTCGCGGGTACGGAAGATGAAGTTGCCCGGGGTGATCTCGTTGCGGAACGACTTACCGATCTGCGCGATGCCGAACGGCGGCTTCTTGCGCGCGGTGGTCTCGACGTTCTTGTAGTTCACGAAGATGCCCTGCGCGGTCTCCGGGCGCAGGTAGTGCATGCCTTCTTCGGATTCGACCGGGCCCAGGTAGGTCTTCAGCATCATGTTGAAGTCCTTGGGCTCGGTCCACTTGCCCACGGTGCCGCAGTCGGGGCACACGACGAGCTCCATGGACACCGAGTCCGGGTTGTCGATCTTGTTCTTCTCGGCGTACGCCTCCTGCAGGTGGTCCTGCCGGTGCCGCTTGTGGCAGTTGAGGCATTCCACCAGCGGGTCGTTGAACACCGCGACGTGGCCCGAGGCCACCCACACCGGACGCGGCAGGATGATCGACGAGTCCAGGCCGACCACGTCGTCACGGCTGGTCACCATGGACCGCCACCACTGCCGCTTGATGTTCTCCTTGAGCTCGACGCCCAGCGGACCGTAGTCCCAGGCCGACCTCGTTCCGCCGTAAATCTCACCGCTCGGGTACACGAGACCCCGACGCTTGGCGAGATTGGCGACGGTGTCCACCTTCGACTTGGGTGCCACTGAACAGTTCTCCATCCGTGTCCGGAAGATTGCAAGGGATTCGGTCCAGACTATCTGCCGCGCGCTACGGGTTTGACACCGTGTCGCGTTTGACATGCGTACACGTGCATATAAGAATGGCATCGGTTTCCAATAAGGAGTTGGTTCGATGACCACGGACAGCGGCGCGCCCCTGCGGCGCTCGCACGTCGCGACGGAGACCCCGGCCGCGATCCCCCACGACCCGTACCCCTACCGGTCCCCCCAGCCACCGGCCGTGCCGTCGCGCACCATTCTGGACTCCGCCGGAGAACTATTGCGCGCACTGGCGGCGCCCGTCCGCATTGCCATCGTGCTCCAGCTCCGCGAGTCACCGCGCTGCGTGCACGAACTGGTCGATACCCTCGGAGTGACCCAGCCGCTGATCAGCCAGCACCTGCGCATCCTCAAGTCCGCCGGGGTGGTGCGCGGTGAACGCACCGGCCGCGAGGTCATCTACGAACTGGTCGACGAACATCTCGCGCACATAGTCATCGACGCGGTCGCACACGCCGAGGAAGGGTGATCCGTGGGAACAAGCGAGAAGACCGTGGGGGTCCGCAGCACCCGTCAGCGCAGTGCCATCGCCGCCCTGCTCGCGGACATCGACGAATTCCGCTCCGCACAGGAGCTGCACGACGAACTTCGCAAGCGCGGTGAGGGCATCGGGCTGACCACGGTGTACCGGACCCTGCAGTCGCTGGCCGACGCCGGGATGGTCGACGTGCTGCGCACCGACACCGGCGAATCGGTGTACCGGCAGTGCTCCACCGGGCACCACCATCACCTGGTCTGCCGCCAGTGCGGCCGGACCGTCGAGGTGGAGGGGCCGACCGTGGAGGCCTGGGCGGACTCGATCGCCACCGAGCACGGGTTCACCGATATCAGCCACACCATGGAGATCTTCGGCACCTGCCAGAACTGCTGCCACAAGAGCTGACAGCGAGAAGCCGCGCGCCCCTTGCCCATCGGGCGGGAGGCGCGCGGCTTCTGCTGTCCGGATACCGAGTTCAGGCCGCCGGCACCAGGTCCGGGGCGAGGGCCGGGACGGTCCGCCGAGTGCGGGCGATCCCCACACCGAGGAGAGCGAGACCGGCTGCGGCCCAGCACAGCAGGACCGTCAGCGGGCCCGCGATGGCGGCGTCACCGAAGAAGGCAGTCGACCGGAGCAGCGTGGCGGCGGCACCGGGCGGCAGCAGCTGGCCGATCTCGCCCCACGGCTTGGGCAGCAGCTCGGGCGCGGAGGTGGCTCCAGAGAAGGGGTTTCCGACCAGCAGCATGGTGAGCGCGCCCAGGCCGATGCCCGCCGGACCGAGCACGGCGGCCAGACCGACCACGGTGCCAGCGACGGCGAGGGAGACCAGGCCGCTGATCGAGGCCATGGCCAGGTACGCGCCGGGGAGCAGGTGCAGCCAGCCCTGGACGATCGACATGCTCAGCAGCCCACCGGCGATCGCGAAGACGGCCAGGCCGAGAGCACGGGCGCGCAGCGACGGCACCAGCAGGGTCAGCAGCACGCCACCGGCCAGGCCGGACATGACCAGCGGGAGAACCATTGCGCCGAAACCGCTTCCGCGCGGATCGTGGACGTCGGCGGCGACCACGTCTTGCACCGGTGCGGCCTGCGCGCCGTTCAGCTGTTGCGCGAAGGCCGAGAGCTGCTGGGCCACAATCGGACTCGCGGCCGAGGCGATCAGCACCCGGGGCTGTCCGCCGGTCAGGATGGCCCCGTACACATCTCGATGTTCGATCGCGTCGCGAGCGGTGGATTCGTCCGCGACGGTGCGGATGTCGAAGCCGCCGGGCTCACGATCGGTCAGCTGCTGCGCGACCGCGGCGGCCTGCGGGCCGGTGATGGCGATGGGCAGATCCCGGGGCGCGACGCGGGCGGCGGGCCAGGCGAAGGCGATGAGCATCAGAGCCTGAATGGCGGCCGCGGCGAGACCGAGGGCGAGGGAACGCTGCACTGTGTTCATGACACGTCCAAAGAAAGCGAAGGTTCGTTCTTTTATTGAGGACAAGGCTGACACCCCAATGTCACCTTGTCAAGAACGGATATTCGTTTTACTTTGGGCCCATGCCCAGAGTCAGCGAGGAACACCTGGAACGCCGTCGGCAGCAGATTCTCGACGCCGCACAGTCCTGCTTCGCCCGTAAGGGCCTGCACGCCACCACCATGCAGGACGTCTTCGCCGAATCCGGCCTCTCGGCCGGGGCGGTCTACCGGTACTTCAAGTCCAAAGACGACATCATCGCAGCGCTCACCTCCGAAGCGAGCACCGAACTACACGCGGCCCTGTACGAGGCGGTGCACAGCGACCCGCTACCCAGCCCCGCCGAGCTGATCAGCACGGTCGCGGACGCCATCGTCCGGCTCAGCGCCCCTGGCGGCCCGGTTCGTCTCATTCCCCAGGCCTGGTCGCTGGCCCTGACCGACCCCAATATCGCCGACTACGTCCGCACCACCCTCGGCGGCATCCGCCGCCTCTGGCACGAATACGCGCTGCGCATGCGCGAAATCGGCTGGCTACCACCTGATTCCGACACCGACGCGGTCGCCAAGACCATGCTGGGCATCTTGCCCGGCTTCATCCTGCAGCACCTGATCATGGGCGACGTCGATCCCGATACCCTGTACCGCGGCGTGGAACTCCTCGTCCCCGACTACCGGCGCAGCGCCGCGGTCGGCATCCCTGAAATCGCACCCACCTGACGAGGGCTGCTCAGCGCAGGCCGAAACCCACAGCGCCTGCGCAGCCCTCGACGGATCGAGAAGCCCGCGGGTCCGGTCCAGCGTCAGGGCAGCAGGCCCTGGCGGGCACGGCCCGCGCCGGAGAGGGTCAGCAGCAGGATGGTCGCCAGGGGCTCGTCCTCGAGCCCCGCGGCCGGGAAGGTGTAGCGCAGGATGACGTCCGCGAGCTTCTCGCGGGACACGACGGTGAGCGTGCCGAACTGGAGCGCGGCATTGCGTTCGGCGACCCGCTTGTGCAGCTGCGGTTTCACCGGACGGTCCCAGGCCAGGATGCACATGAGGGCCAGGACGTCCAGGCCGGGCGACAAATTGACACCGCGCAGCGAGCAGAGCGCGCCCTCGTACTCGAAGCCGAGACCGCCCTCCTCCTCGCGGACGTCGACGCCGTAGCGCATGAGCAGGGCCTTGGCGCGTAGCTGGAGTTCGTCGGCCGGAGTGAGCTGGTCGGTCATTTCACGCCTCCGAAGCGACGGTCACGCTTGGCGTACTCCAGGCAGGCGTCCCAGAGGTTGCGGCGGTCGAAATCGGGGAAAAGCGTTTCCTGGAACACGAATTCGGCGTACGCGGCCTGCCAGATCAGGAAGTTGGAGGTGCGCAGTTCACCCGAGGGACGCAGGAACAGGTCCACGTCCGGCATATCGGGTTCGTCGAGGTAGCGGGCCACGGTGGCCTCGGTGATCTTCTCCGGGTCGAGTTCGCCGGCGGCCACCCGGCGCGCGATTTCCCGTGCGGCGTCGGCGATCTCGGCACGGCCGCCGTAGTTGACGCACATGGTGAGGGTCATCACCGTATTGTCCCGGGTGAGCTCCTCCGCGATCTCCAATTCCTTGATCACGCTGCGCCACAGGCGCGGTCGGCGGCCGGCCCAGCGCACCCGCACACCCATCTCGTGCATCTCGTCACGGCGGCGGCGGATCACATCGCGATTGAAGCCCATCAGGAAGCGCACCTCGTCGGGGCTGCGCCGCCAGTTCTCGGTGGAGAAGGCGTAGGCCGACAGCCACTTCACGCCCATCTCGATACAGCCCTCGACGGTGTCCATGAGCACCGCCTCGCCGCGCTCGTGGCCCGCGGTGCGGGGCAGCCCGCGCTCCTGGGCCCAGCGGCCGTTGCCGTCCATCACCAGCGCCACATGCCTGGGCACGAATTCCGCCGGAATCGCCGGCGGCTTCGCCCCCGACGGATGCGGCGACGGCGGCCGCACAACACGCTGCTCAGTCGATGACTTCCGGTTCCCGATCACGCCCACCATCCTGCCCGACGCTCCGCGAGGCCGGACGGCGCCCACACCATTGCCACCGGACCTCCACATTTCCTCCACCGGACGACGTACGGCGGCGGGGAAACCGGCATTTCCCCGCCGCCGAGTGCCCGGCCGGTCGGCTGGGCGCTGAGGAGAACCCGACACGCCGTGAACTTCAGGCTCCCTGACGTTCAATGGCGCTGCATCGAATCTCACTGATCCGGACCCGCTTTCCCGCGCCGCTCACCGGGACTCCCGGGGTGATTCGCCCCAGGATCAGCCGATGGCGGCGCGGGGACGCGCGGCCACCGCGTCGCGCTCGACGGCCTCGTGCGGGCGGGTGCGCTCGATGAGCGGCAGCGTGCGCAGCTGCCGCTCCAGGTGCCACTGCAGATGCGCGGCGATGAGACCGCTGGCCTGGCGGCGCATGGCGTCGGGGACGGCGTCGACACCGGACCAGTCGCCCCGATTGAGAGCGCTCATGTGGTCGAGAACGCCGACCATGGGCGTAGCCGCGCCGGGCGGACGGCAGTGCACGCACACCGCTCCGCCCGCGGCCACATGGAAGGCGCGGTGCGGGCCGGGGGTGGCGCACCGGGCGCAGTCGTCGAGGGCGGGCGCCCAACCGGCGAAAGCCATGGCGCGCAACAGGTATGCGTCCAGGATCAGTTCGTGGGGGCGGCGGCCCAGCGCGATGGCGCGCAGCGCGCCGGCGGTGAGGGTGTGCAGGCGGGTGGCGGGTGCACCCTCCTCGCCGGCCAGGCGCTCGGCGGTCTCGAGCACGGCGCAGGCGGTGGTGTAGCGGCCGTAGTCGGCGACGATGTCGGCGGCGAAGGTCTCGATCGTGTGCACCTGGGTGACGGTGTCGAGATTGCGGCCCGGATGCAGCTGCACATCCACATAGGCGAACGGTTCCAGCCGGGCCCCGAACTTGGAGCGGGTGCGCCGCACACCCTTGGCGACCGCGCGCACCAGGCCGTGCTGGCGGGTCAGCAGCGTGACGATGCGGTCCGCCTCGCCCAGCTTGTGCTGGCGCAGCACCACCGCCTGATCCCGATACAACCGCACCGCAACAGTCTCGCACGCGCGACCGACCGGACCACGACGAGTTACCGGGTGTGTGCCGATTAGAACTTCGTTGGCCCGCGATTGGCCGCGCGACGCACGCTGAGCGCGACCCTCGGACCGAGGAGTCGGATGCGCTACACCGGCACGCCGCTGGTGTGGATCGCCGTGGGACACATCGGCCGCGCCCTCGCCGCCGATGAGGCGTGATCGACCACTGCCCGGTCGATCACGCCGCCACACGTTGGACGTGTGACCAGAATCGCGCTAGGTTACTCCCGAGTACGGGAGAGACGGGATTCACATGACAATGGCGTCGGTTGGCGAGCTCGGGCTGGCGGAACTCGCGGCGGCACTGGCGGCAGGCACACTCACCTCGGTCGAGGCGACCAGCGCGGCGCTCGACCGGATCGAGGCCAGCCAGGGAGCGCTCAATGCCTTCCGGATCGTGCGACGGGCCGAAGCGCTCGCCGAGGCCGCCGACGCCGACCGCAAACTCGCCGCCGGACACCGCGAGCCCCTGCTCGGGGTGCCGCTGGCCATCAAGGACGACACCGACTTGACCGGCACCCCAACGGCTTTCGGCTGCGGCGGCGAATTCCCCGCCAAGACCGAGGACGCGGAGTCGGTGCGGCGGCTGCGCGCGGCCGGGGCGATCATCGTCGGCAAGACCAATACCTGCGAGCTCGGGCAGCTGCCGTTCACCAGCGGAGACGCCTTCGGGCACACCACGAATCCCTGGAGCGCCGGCCACACGCCGGGCGGGTCGTCCGGCGGATCCGGCGCGGCGGTGGCGGCCGGATTGGTACCCGCCGCACTGGGATCCGACGGCGCGGGCTCGGTGCGCATCCCGGCGGCCTGGAACAACCTGGTCGGCATCAAGCCACAGCGGGGCCGCATCTCCACCTGGCCGCTGCCGGAAGCCTTCTACGGGCTCACCGTGAACGGCCCCTTGGCCCGCACCGTCGCCGATGCGGCGCTCCTGCTGGACGCCGCCGCCGGACCTCATCCGGGCGACCTGCACACCCCGCCCGCACTGCGTGTCTCCGACGCCGTCGGCCGCGATCCCGGCCGCCTGCGCATCGCGCTCTCCCTGCGAATCCCGTTCACCGCCACCAGGACCACGCTCGACCGCGAGGTGGAGGCCCGGGTGCACGCCACCGCCGCCACGCTGCGCCGCCTCGGTCACGAGGTCACCGTCGCCGACGTCCACTACGGCGTGCTGATGGGTGCGACCTTCCTCCCGCGCTCCATGGTCGGCATTCGCGAGGCGCTGGACCGCCTCCCCGGCGCGCAGGTGGATCCGCGCACCATCCACAATGCCGCCGTGGGCCGCATCCTCTCGCCGCTGCTGTTCGCCGCCCGCCGCGCAGAACCCCTGCTGCGCATGCGAACCGGCCGCATCTTCGACGACTTCGACCTGGTGCTGGCCCCCACCACGGCCACCCCGCCCCCGGGCGTCCACGAGATCGACGACATCGGCAGCTGGGCCACCGACGAACTCATCACCGCGGCCTGCCCCTACACCTGGCCCTGGAATGTCCTCGGCTGGCCCGCCGTCAACATCCCCTCCGGCTTCACCGCCACCGGTCTCCCCGTCGGCTCCCAGCTCATGGGCCCCGCCAACTCCGAACCGCTCCTGGTTTCGGTTGCGGCCCAATTGGAATCGGAGCTGGAATGGCACAAGAACCGCCCGACACCCTGGTGGCCCCAGCCCTGACCCGTGGCCAGGGGGCGACCCGTCCGATGCACCTGATGGCCTGGACTACGCGCCGACGCGTCCGCCCCACAGGGAGTTACGCCCAGCCGGCACCTGGTCCCGCGCCGCGGCGACCCCGAAATCACCGACAGCACAGGGTGATCCGCTGAATCTGCCCGCGGCCGCTCAGGTGGCCGCGGGCAGGCAGCGGGTCAGAAGCCGAGCTTGCCGAGCTGCTTCGGGTCGCGCTGCCAGTCCTTGGCGACCTTCACGTGCAGGTGGAGGTAGATGCGGGTGCCGAGGATGTGCTCGATCTGCTTGCGGGCGTTGGTGCCGACCTCCTTCAGGCGGGCGCCGCCCTTGCCGATGATGATGGCCTTCTGGCTGGGGCGTTCGACGTAGAGGAGGGCGTGGACGTCGAGCATGCCCTCGGCGGAGCGGCGGCCGTCGGTCTCCTGGTCCTCGTTCTCCTCGCGTTCGAGGACCTCCTCGATCACCACCGCCAGCGAGTGCGGGAGCTCGTCGCGGACGCCCTCGAGGGCCGCCTCGCGAATGAGCTCGGCCATCAGGACTTCCTCGGGCTCATCGGTGAGTTCGCCGTCGGGGTAGAAGGCCGGTCCCTCGGGCATCTGGGAGGCGATGACGTCGACGAGCACCTCGACCTGCTCGCCCTTGACCGCGGAGACCGGGACCACCTCGGCCTCGGGGCCGAGCAGCTGGGACACCGCCATGAGCTGGTGGGCGACCTGGTCGCGACTCACCTTGTCGATCTTGGTGACCACACCGAGCAGGGTCGTCTTGGGCGCCATGGTCTTGATCTGATCGACGATCCAGCGGTCACCCGGGCCGATCTTCTCGTCCGCCGGAATGCAGACGGCGATGACGTCGACTTCCGAATACGTATCGCGCACCAGGTCGTTGAGGCGCTGGCCGAGCAGCGTGCGCGGCCGGTGCAGACCGGGGGTGTCCACCAGGATCAGCTGCGCGTGATCGCGGTGCACGATGCCGCGAATGGTGTGCCGCGTGGTCTGCGGCCGCGAGGAGGTGATGGCGATCTTCTGCCCCACCATGGCATTGGTGAGCGTGGACTTGCCGGTGTTCGGCCGGCCCACGAAACACACGAAGCCGGACCGGAATTCACCGCTGTCCTGACCCTGGCCGCTCACTCGAAAACCTCCGATTCGGTCTCCACGTCGAAGCCCGCCGGGACCTCGCGCTCACCGGCCGCGTCACCCGCCATGGGCTGCTGTGCCGCAATGGGATTCTCGACGCCGTAGTCCGCGGGCGTACCGGCCTCCAGCACGTCGAACACCGCGCCCTTGGCATCGGTGAAAATGATGCGCGCCGACGGCGAAACCTCACGCACGGCCGACACCCCGGGATCCGACAGCTTGCCCGCGACCACCACGGCCGCCTCGAAACCGCCTGCGCCACTGGAGATCGCGGCCGCCACCGCCGACTGCAACGCGGTCAGCTTCAGCGCGGTCAGCGCCACGGTTCCGGCCGCGTAGGTGCGCCCGTCCGAATCACGCACGGCCGCACCGCCATTGCCGCCGGTGCGGCCCATGGCGCCACGGGCGAGGACCAACAGCTTGTTGTCCTCCGCATCCAACTCAATCATCGGCCTCTCCATCCTCGTGTGCGTCGTCGGCCGGTTCGTGTTCCGCCGGTTCGGTTCTCGTCTGCTCCGGGCTCTTGCGCACCACCACGGTGTGGATCCGCATGCGGCCGCGCGCGTCGGCCGCGCCCTCCCCCTTCAGTTGCAGGCCGTGGATGACGGCCTTGGAGCCGGGCAGCGGGACGCGGCCCAGGGCGTGGGCGAGCAGACCGCCGACGGTGTCGACGTCCTCGTCCTCGATCTCCATGTCGAACAGCTCGCCCAGGTCGTCCACCGGCAGTCGCGCCGAGACCCGGAACTTGCCCGGGCCGATCTTCTCGATCGGCGCGATCTCGTCCTTGTCGTACTCGTCGGCGATCTCGCCCACGATCTCCTCGAGGATGTCCTCGATGGTGACCAGCCCGGCGATGCCGCCGTACTCGTCCACCAGCACCGCCATATGGTTTCTGCGCCGCTGCATTTCGTCCAGCAGCGCATCCAGCGGCTTGGAGTCCGGCATGAACACGGCGGACCGCATGACCTGCCGCACCTTCACCTTCCGGCTCCGATCCGCGTACGGCACCAGGTCTTTCAGGTAGACGACACCCAGAATGTCGTCGACGTTCTCGCCCACCACCGGAATTCGCGAGTGCCCCGACCGCACCGCCAGCGACATGGCCTGCGCCGCAGTCTTCTCCGCCTCGATCCACACCATCTCGGTGCGCGGCACCATGACCTCGCGGGCCGGGGTGGTGTCGAGCTCGAAAACCGACTGGATCATGCGGCGCTCGTCGGCATCCACCACGCCGCGCTCCCCCGCCAGATCCACCACCTCGCGCAGCTCGATCTCGGAGGCGAAGGGGCCGTTGCGGAAACCCTTACCGGGGGTGATCGCATTACCGATCAGAATCAGCAGCCGGCTGACCGGGCCCAGCAGCGAGCCGATGGCCTGCAACGGCAGCGACGCGCCCAGCGCCAGCGAATACGCGTGCTGGCGGCCCAGCGTGCGCGGCCCGACACCGATCACCAGATAGTCGACCAGCACCATGACCGCCGCGGTGATCAGCAGCGCCGGGCCCTCGTCCAGCCAGTCCATGAGCACCGCCGCCAGCAGCACCGTCGCGGTGATCTCGCACGTGAGACGCAGCAGCACCATGAGATTCACATAGCGCGGCCGATCCGCGATGATGCGCGCCAGCCGCGCCGCGCCGGTCCGATCGGCACGCACCAGATCCTCCACGCGCGCAGGCGAAATCGTGTTCAGCGCCGAATCCAGCGCCGCGAACACGCCACCGGCGGGGACCAGGACGATCGCCAGCAGGAGCAGAACGAATGAATTCACGCCGGGCCCAGCGGATCACCGGTGGTATCGGTGAATCCGGTCTTGCCCAGCAGCCGCTGGTCGCGCTCGGCGAGCTCCGCGCGGCGCATTTCCTGGCGCACGTTCTCGTACCAGCCCTCCAGCAGGGAGGCCTGCAACGCGAACATCTCCTTCTCCTCCTCCGGCTCGGCATGGTCGTAGCCGAGGAGGTGCAGGACGCCGTGCACGGTCAGCAGCGCCAGCTCGTGATCCATGGAGTGCCCGGCCTTCTCGGCCTGCTGGGCCGCGAACTCGGGGCAGAGCACGATGTCGCCGAGCATGGAGGGGCCGGGCTCGGCGGCATCGGGCCGCCCGCCCGGCTCCAGCTCGTCCATGGGGAAGGACATGACATCGGTGGGACCCGGTAGGTCCATCCAGCGCATGTGCAGATCCGCCATGGTGTCGAGATCGACCAGCACCATCGACAGCTCGGCCGCCGGATGCACATCCATCTGAGCGATGACGAACCGCGCGACGCTGACCAGTTCTTCTTCGGATACCTCGATACCCGATTCGTTGGCGATCTCGATACTCACCCGATCAGCCTAGAGGCAGAGGTCAGCGTCGCTCTCCTCGGCTCGCGGCACGTCGCTGTGCCCGATTGCCGGGATAGTGCACCGCGGCCGGGGGCCGCGACTCCGCCTCGAACCGGTCGTAGGCGTCGACGATCTCCCCGACCAGCCGGTGACGGACCACATCGGCGCTGGTGAGCTCGGCGATATGGATGTCGTCGATGCCGTGCAGGATCTCCGTCGCCGCGCGCAGACCCGAGCGCGCGCCGTGCGGCAGATCGACCTGGGTGATGTCACCGGTCACCACGATCTTGGAACCGAAGCCCAGGCGGGTGAGGAACATCTTCATCTGCTCGGCCGTGGTGTTCTGCGCCTCGTCCAGAATGATGAACGAGTCGTTGAGCGTGCGACCGCGCATGTAGGCCAGCGGGGCGACCTCGATGACACCGGCCTGCATGAGCTTCGGGATCGCCTCCGGATCCATCATGTCGTGCAGGGCGTCGTAGAGCGGGCGTAGGTACGGGTCGATCTTCTCGTTCAGCGTGCCCGGCAGGAAGCCCAGCCGCTCCCCCGCCTCGACCGCGGGCCGGGTCAGGATGATGCGGTTGACCTGCTTGGTCTGCAACGCCTGCACGGCCTTGGCCATGGCCAGATACGTCTTGCCGGTACCGGCCGGGCCCACCCCGAACACGATGGTGTGCGCGTCGATGGCGTCGACATAGCGCTTCTGATTGAGCGTCTTGGGCCGGATGGTCCTGCCGCGCCGGGACAGGATGTCCAGGCTCAGCACCTCCGCCGGAGAATCCGAGGAACCCTCGGTGAGCATGGAGTAGGTGTGCCGCACGGCCTCGGGCGAGACCACCCGATTGCGCGCGGTGAGCGCGACCAGCTGCGCCACCACTCGTTCCGCCAGCGCGACATCGGCCGGTTTGCCGGTCAGCGTGACGGAGTTGCCACGAACGTGGATGTCGGCATCGAGGAGGCGCTCGAGCTCACGCAGGTTCTCGTCAGCCGAACCCAGGAAACCGAACACCGATTCCGGTGCCAATTCGATACTGGAACGAACGGTCCGTCCCGCCGGTCCGGAACCGTTGACGCCGGCGCCGATGCCGGCAATGGGTGTGCTCTGATCGCCGATTTCGCCTGGTGTTCTCAAAAGTGGCTATGGCCTGCTTTCCGGTCTCGATGCCGTTTTCGTTGACAGAAGTTTACCGCCGCCCACCGACACCGCCCAGTGAATAGACGGCTACCAGCAGGGGTAACACACCGGTGTCATCCAACTGCCGCACCCCCGAATCCATTCCGTGGCGAACGGCGCGAGGCGGCCTACCAGCGCGGGGTGAGCGCGCCCAGCGCACCGAGGGCGACGGCGGCCGCGGTGGAGGTGCGCAGCACGGTCGGGCCGAGCAGGACCACGTCGGCGCCGGCATCGGCGAGGGCCTTCAGTTCCGAGTCGTCGAGGCCGCCTTCGGGGCCGACGATCAGGACCACTTCGGGGACGCCGGTGAAAGAAAGGTCGGTCAGGCGGGATTCGCCGGACTCGTGGAGGGCGGCGACGATAGCGCCGTTCGCCTTCGCGGTGCGGACCAGGTCCAGGAGGTCGCGGGTGGTGTGGAGGTCGGCGACGTCCGGGATGTAGGCGCGGCGGGATTGGCGGGCGGCCTGTTTGGCGGCGGCGCGCCACTTCTCGACGCCCTTGCGGGCCTTGGCTTCCCAGTTGGAGACGCAGCGCAGGGCCTGCCAGGGGACGATGGCGTCGGCGCCCGCCTCCGTCATGAGTTCGACTGCCAGTTCCGAACGGTCGGACTTGGGCAGGGCCTGGACCACCGTCACCTGCGGGGTCCAGGGCGGTGCCACCCGTTTGGCCAGCACCTCGAGTTCGAGGCGATCCTTCTGGGCCGCAACCACTTCCGAGTCGGCGAGGATCCCGTGCCCGTCGGAGAGGGTGATGGGTTCCCCGACCCGGATGCGGCGCACCGTGGCGGCGTGGCGGCCCTCGGGGCCGTCCAGCACCGCGGTCGCACCCGGTTCGGGAATGTCGTCGAGGTAGAAGACGGTGGCGGCCAACGGATCAGCGTCCGCTGAAGGAGGCGCGCAGGCGTGCGAACAGGCCCGAGTTGTGCTCGGACTGCGCCGAGAGGACCTCGGTGTGCTCGTTCACCCGCATGCCCTTGTACTTGCGCAGCAGGTCGGCCTGCTTGGAGTCGAGCTTGCTCGGCACCACGATGTCGAGGTGCGCGATCAGGTCGCCGCGCGAGTTGGCGCGCAGCTTGGGCATGCCGTGGCCGCGCAGCACCGACGCCTCGCCGGGCTGGGTGCCCGCCGGGATGGTCAGCTCCACCGGGCCGTCGAGGATGGTGTCGATGACGACGGTCGTGCCGAGCGCGGCGTCCACCATGGGGACGCGGATGGTGCAGTGCAGGTCGTCGGCGTCGCGCACGAAGGTGTCGTGCGGCTGCTCGACGATCTCCACGTACAGGTCGCCGGCCGGGCCGCCGCCGGGGCCGACCTCGCCCTGCGCGGCCAGCCGCACCCGCATGCCGTTGGCGACACCGGCCGGGATGGGCGCGGCGATCTCGCGGCGCGAGCGCACGCGGCCGTCGCCGCCGCACTTGCGGCAGGGGTCGGGGATGGTCTCGCCCGCGCCCCGGCAGGTGGGGCAGGGCCGGGAGGTCATGACCTGGCCGAGGAAGGACCGCTGCACGGTCTGCACCTCGCCCGCGCCGCCACAGGTCTCACAGCGCACCGGCTTCGAATTGCCGTTGGTGCCGGAGCCCTGGCACAGGTCGCAGAGGATGGCGGTGTCGACGGTCAGGTGCTTGGTGACACCGACCGCGCACTCCTGCAACGACAATCGCGTGCGCAGCAGCGAATCCGCGCCCGGCTGCACGCGGCCGCGCGGCTTGCGGGTGCCGCCGGAGGCGTTCATGCCGCCGAAGAACGCCTCGAACACGTCGCCGAGGCCACCGAATCCGGCGCCGGAGAAGCCGCCGCCCATGCCGCCGGCGGATTCCAGCGGATCACCACCGAGGTCGACGATGCGCCGCTTCTCCGCGTCGGACAGCACCTCGTAGGCCGTGGAGACCTCACGGAACTTCTCCTGGGCCTCCGGGTCCGGATTGACGTCGGGATGCAGTTCACGCGCCAGCTTCCGGTAGGCGCGCTTGATCTCCTGGTCGGTCGCACCGCGTGCGACTCCGAGCAGTGCGTAATAGTCCCGTGCCACGTGCGCTCTCTAGTCCTGTTTCGTCCTTTTAGGCTGCTCACCGTTCGGCGAGCACCTCACCGATGTATCGGGCGACAGCCGCCACCGAGGCAATGGTCCCCGGGTAGTCCATGCGGGTCGGTCCGAGCACCCCCATACCTCCGAGCACCGTACCGGTCAGCCCGTAACCGGTGGACACCACGGCCGTCCCGCGCATCTGCTCGACCTTGGTCTCCTCGCCGATCTGGACCGTCACGGTACCGGGGACCTGTGCCGCGGCCAGCAGCTTCAGCACGATCACCTGCTCCTCGAGGGCTTCCAGGACCGACCGCAGCGAACCCGGGAAACCGTTCCCGGCGAAGTCGGAGGCATTGCGGGTGAGGTTGGCGGTGCCGCCCAGCACCAGGCGCTCCTCCGGATGCTCGACCAGCGTCTCGACCAGCACGGTGGAGACGCGGATGAGCACGTCGCGGAGCTTGGGCGACGGGGAATGCTCGGGGAGTTCGGCGACCGACACGGACGCGGCGGCCAGGCGCTTGCCCTCCATGGCCTTGCCGAGCATGCCGCGCAAGGCGGCCAGATCGTCCTCGCTGACGACGGCGCCCAGATCGACCAGGCGCTGGTCGACGCGGCCGGTGTCGGTGATCACGACCAGCAGCAGGCGGGCCGGGTTGAGCGCGACGACCTCGATGTGGCGCACGGTGGACGCGGACACGGTCGGGTATTGGACCATGGCGACCTGCCGGGTCAGCTGGGCCAGCAGGCGGACGCCGCGGCGCAGCACGTCGTCGAGATCGACACCGCTCTCCAGGAATTCCATGATCGCGCGGCGTTCCGCGCCGGACAGCGGCTTGACCTCGGAGATGTGGTCGACGAACTGCCGGTAGCCCTTGTCGGTGGGGATGCGGCCGGAGGAGGTGTGCGGCTGGGCGATGTAGCCCTCGGCCTCGAGCACCGCCATGTCATTGCGGACGGTGGCGCTGGAGACACCCAGATTGTGCCGTTCGACCAGGGTCTTGGACCCGATGGGCTCCTTCGTCGCGATGTAGTCCGCGACGATGGCCCGTAGGACCTCGAGCCGTCGTTGCTCGGTGCTCGACATGATGGCCCCACCTCCTTGCTCGCCCTCGGGTACGCCTCGTGCACGCCCGAGCCCTCCGCGGCAGGAAGCAGCCGATCATTCGGCACCGGCCACGCGGATTTCCCGGATTATCTCCCCCAGTTTAGTGTCCCCGGCGCAAGTCGCTGTGCGACCGCCCGCCACCTGCGCGGAGTCGGCGCACGTGCGATGCCCGCTGTCACTGACCGGCGGCGGCCTCCACGACTGCGGCCACGTCGGCCGGGTGGGAGACGAGTCCGGCGTGGGAGGCGTCGATCGAGGAGGTGTGGGCGTTCATGCGCTTGGCCATATCCCATTGGGACGCAGGGGGAATCACGCGGTCGGCGGTGCTGACCAGATACCAGCTCGGCGTGGCGGCCCAGGCGGGCGAGCCCGAGGGTTCGAGATTGGCGGACAGGGCCAGGGAGCGCTGGCGGGCGGCCATGGCGGCGGCGGTGGCCGGATCGACGTCCTGGGCGAAGACGTCGGGGAAACTGGCGGGGTCGATGTAGGCGTCCACATTCCTGCCCGCGATCCCCTGCTGGTCGGTCACCACCTTCAGCCGCAGGGCGAGGGTGAGTTGCGAGCCGGGGTACTGGATCGGATTCAGTTCCAGCAGTGCGGCTTCGCCCTGGGTCGGCGCGAAAGCCGAGATGTAGACCAGGGATTCGATCTTCGAGTCGTGCACGTTGCTGATCACGGTGCCGCCGTAGGAGTGTCCGACCAACACGATCGGACCCGCGATGCCGTCGATCGTGCGCTGGATCGCCGCCGCGTCGTAGGCGGGACCGCGCAATGGATTCTCCGGCGTCACAACGGAATAGCCGTCGGCGCGCAGCTGGACTGCCACGCCGTCCCAGCTGGAGGAGTCGGCGAAGGCGCCGTGCACCAGGACGATCGTGGGCATGGGTGCAGCCGTGGCCGGCGCCGCGGCGAGTGGGGTCACGACGAGCGCCGACGCTACCGCGGCGGCGCTCACGCGGCCGGCGGTGTGACCGGCGCGGGCGCGAAGGCGATGCAGGAGTTCGACGGGTCGCACCAGTGGCTTCACCATGAGATGTCCTCGGGCCGAAGGTTGTTCGGGGCGCTGCGGAAGTTGTTCGGGACGCTGCGGACGTAGTTCGGGACGCTTCAGTGCGCGGGCCGCGGCCGAGGCTCCGACCGCGATACGGACCGGCTGTACGAAATCTCCGTCCGTCAATCTAGTCCGGACCGACCGGTTCTACCGGATGTTCGCCGATCTCCGCAGGTCACAGCCCGAGTCCGACCGCGATCCGGAACGGAAACGATCAGTCCGGCCGGCCCTATCGGGCGCAGGCGCCGAGGTCAGCCCAGGAGGGTGCGGACAACACCGTCCGCGAGCAGTCGGCCGCGGTCGGTGAGAATCAGGTGGTCGTTCACCCGCTCGGCCAGGCCATCGGCGATGACGCCGTCAGCGGCGGCGCGGCCGTCGGCATCGAGATCGGCCAGCGGGAGGCCCGTCCGGAGCCGGACGGTGAGCATGACGCGCTCGGTGTAGCGCTCCTCGGGCGTGAGGGACTCCCAGCCCGCGGCGGGGAGGGCGCCGGTGGTCACCCGATCCGCGTAGCGCGCCGGGTGTTTCACGTTCCACCAGCGGACGCCGCCGACGTGACTGTGCGCGCCCGGCCCCGCGCCGAGCCAGTCGCCGCCGTCCCAGTAGCCGAGGTTGTGGCGGCAGCGGGCCGCGTCGGAGGCGGCCCAGTTGGAGACCTCGTACCACTCCAGACCGGCCGCGGCCAGACGGGTGTCGATGCGCTCGTAGCGGGCGGCGAGCACGTCGTCGTCGGGAGCGGGAAGTTCGCCGCGCCGGACCCGGCGGGCCAGGGCGGTGCCGTCCTCGACGATCAGGGAGTAGGCCGACACATGGTCGACCCCGGCGGACAGCACGGCATCGAGGCTGGCGTCGAGGTCGGCGTCGGTTTCGCCGGGCGTGCCGTAGATGAGGTCCAGATTGACGTGCTCGATGCCCGCGGCGCGAGCCTCCTTGGCGGCGGCCACGGCCCGGCCGGGCGTGTGGGTCCGGTCCAGGATCTTCAGCACGTGCTGGGCGGCGGACTGCATGCCCAGCGAGACGCGGTTGTACCCGGCCGCGCGGATGCGATCGAAGAATTCGGGCGAGGTGGATTCCGGATTGGACTCGGTGGTCACCTCGGCCCCGGGCGCGAGCGTGAAGTTGTCGCGAATGGCGTCGAGCACCCCCGCGAGCCCGTCCCCACCGAGCAGCGACGGCGTGCCACCGCCCACGAACACGGTCTCCACCGCCGGCGTGGCGGACGGCAGCCCGTCGAATTCCCGTGCCGCCGTGGCGAGTTCACCCTTCAGCGCCTCGAACCAGGATTGCGGCGAAGACGAGCTCCCCAACTCCCCCGCCGTATAGGTGTTGAAGTCGCAATACCCGCACCGCGTCGCACAGAACGGCACGTGGATGTAGATGCCGAACGGCCCGCCCCCGAAATCGCGCAGCACCGGCACGTCGGCGGCGGCCGCCGCGGCAGTGCCGGAGGTCTGTCGGGGAGCAGTCGAGGTCACTCATCCAGTGTGACCGGTTGCCCCGGTCACAGCGCACCCGCCCGCGCGGGGACGCTGCTCGGACTGCGCGGCACCTCGAATCCGGATACATTCCAAGGGATTTCGGCGAGCCGGGCGATCGGCTCCAGGTGCGGACAGGGACGGGCCGATGATCGAGGTACCGCGGCACGGGGTCGATGCCAGGTCGATCAGGGAGGTCGACGAGGGCTCCGTGGCCCCGGTGGTCTATCGGTCGAGGCTGCCGGTGCGGCCGGAGGGCCCGAACTTCTCGCGGTCGATGGACGGTGTGCTGCTGGCCACCATGCTGATGTCGGATCCGCCGGCGTTTCGGGCGCGGACCTGGTATTTCGCGCATTCGACCGAGCAGACGGTGACGCGGCGGTTCCGGGCGAGCGGTATCGAATCCGGCTTCGACAGGTACGACCGGGTGGCGGGCTGGCGGGCGGCGTTCTGGTGGACGCTCGTCGCCCGCGATGCCGAGGCCATGGGTGAGCTGGTCGAATATCCGATCGAGCGGCTGCGCGAGTTCGGTGACGGCGCCTTCGACGACTTCCAGTACGAGTGGGTGCGGCTGCTGCAGACGGCCTGGCGGTTCGGCCCGAAGAGCGTGTACGAGGCGGCCTGGGCGCTGGACACCACCAGCCGGGTGGGTGCGCAGCGGGTGACGGACCTGCTGTTCCGGCCGGCCGTGGAGGTGTTCCTGCGCCTGGCGGACGGCGATTCCGAGGGCTTCGACTGGGAGATGACGAACGCGCTGCGGCTGCATCGCGCCTTCTTCGACAACGACACCTGGCGCAACGATCCCGAGGGCGTCTTCGCGCTGCCGCTGCTGGCTCTGGCCTGCTGGGCGCGGGATCTGGGCTATCGGACGGCCATCCGTTCGCCGTACCTACCGGCCGGATTCATCGATCGCCCGGACTGGGCGATCTCCCCCGAACTGGCCGATGAGCTGGGCCGGCTGGCGGCGGCCAAGGCCCGCCTCGCGGCATCCGACGCCGATCGGATGACGTAGCCTCGCCGGCACAGCCCTTCAGGTCAACCGTTCAAAAGGCATGCCGGGCGTTGATCTATGATGCCCGTCACAAATCGGACAATATATCCAGGGGATTTCCCGGGAAACTGCGGAAAATTCGATCCGGCAGTCGGAGCGACCCTTCTGACGTGGCACAATAAGCCGCATGACTGGACTTGGAGTGCGACTCGTGGCGCGTCGCCATGTCGACTTCAAGCGTGTCTGCAGCGCGAGCTGTCTGCCGGGAAGCCTCCGGTAGATCGGCTCCCATTCTCCCGGAATCCGGCGTCCACCTGACGCCGTAAGAGCCGGTTCTCTGATATCGGAGGCGTGAGCCAGCCCCTCCCGCCTGCCCGCAAGACCCTTCAGGAGCGACCCCCATGACGTCGAGCACCGACGCCACCAGTTCCGATAACGCTCGATCCGCCCGGCCCGACAAGCCCGCCGCGGAGCGACGCGTGCGTCCGGATCGCCCGCGGTCGGAAGCGCCCGTCGCGCCGCGGGAGCGCACCGCGCGACCGGTGAAGCGCAAGTCCGAGGGACAGTGGGCGCTCGGGTACCGCGAGCCGCTCAATGCCAACGAGCAGAGCAAGAAGGACGACAACCCGCTCAACGTGCGGGCGCGCATCGAGAACATCTACGCCAAGGGCGGATTCGACTCGATCGACAAGAGCGATCTGCGCGGCCGCATGCGCTGGTGGGGTCTGTACACCCAGCGTGAGCAGGGCTACGACGGCACCTGGACCGGCGACGAGAACATCGACATCCTCGAGGCCCGCTACTTCATGATGCGGGTGCGCTGCGACGCCGGTGCGCTGAATCTGAAGCAGCTGCGCACCCTCGCGCAGATCTCCACCGAGTTCGCGCGCGACACCGCGGATCTGTCCGACCGCGAGAACGTCCAGTACCACTGGATCGAGATCGAGAACGTGCCGGAGATCTGGCGGCGGCTCGAAGCGGTCGGCCTGCAGACCACCGAGGCGTGCGGCGACTGCCCGCGCGTGGTGCTGGGCTCGCCGCTGGCGGGTGAATCCCTCACCGAGATCATCGATCCCACCTGGGCCATCGACGAGATCGTCAAGCGCTACATCGGCAAGAAGGAATACTCCAACCTGCCGCGCAAGTTCAAGACCGCCATCTCCGGTCAGCAGGATGTGGTGCACGAGATCAACGACGTCGCCTTCGTCGGCGTCGTGCACCCCGAGCACGGCCCGGGCCTGGACCTGTGGGTGGGCGGCGGCCTGTCGACCAACCCGATGCTGGCCCAGCGCGTGGGTGTGTGGGTGCCGCTGAACGAGGTGCCCGACGTGTGGGAGGCGGTCGTGTCGCTGTTCCGCGACTACGGCTACCGCCGCCTGCGCACCAAGGCCCGCCTCAAGTTCCTCGTGAAGGACTGGGGCATCGAGAAGTTCCGCGAGGTGCTCGAGACCGAGTACCTGAAGCGGAAGCTCATCGACGGCCCGGCTCCGGAGCAGCCGAAGCGGCCCATCGACCACATCGGGGTGCAGAAGCTGCGCAACGGGCTGAACGCGATCGGCTTCTCCCCCATCGCCGGTCGCGTCTCGGGCACCATCCTGAGCCAGGCGGCCGACGCGATCGAGCGCGCGGGCTCCGATCGGGTCCGTTTCACCCCGTACCAGAAGCTCATCGTGCTCGACGTCCCCGACGACAAGGTCGAGCAGCTGATCGAGGAGCTGGAACCGCTGGGCCTGCACGGCCGTCCGTCGCACTGGCGGCGGAACCTGCTGGCGTGCAGTGGCATCGAGTTCTGCAAGTTGTCGTTCACCGAGACCCGCAAGCGGTCGCAGGTGCTGGCGCCCGAGCTGGAGACCCGGCTCGCGGATATCAATGCCGACCTGGACGTGCCGATCACGGTGAACATCAACGGCTGCCCCAACTCCTGCGGCCGGTCCCAGATCGCAGACATCGGCTTCAAGGGCCAGCTGGTCGACGACGGCGACGGGAATCAAGTGGAGGGTTTCCAGGTTCACCTGGGCGGCTCCCTTGGCCTCGACTCCGGCTTCGGCCGAAAGCTCCGGCAGCACAAGGTGACCAGCGAAGAGCTGGGCGACTACATCGAGCGCGTGGTGCGCAACTTCATCAAGAACCGTGATGAGGGTGAGCGTTTCGCGCAGTGGGCGGTCCGAGCCGATGAAGCAGACCTGCGGTAGTTGGGAGAAACGTCAATGACCACAACGAAACTCGCGGAATCCGAGCTGCGCGCCCTGGTCGAGAAGGGCAATGCCGAACTCGGCCCGAACGCGACCGCGCAGGAACTGCTGCAGTGGACCGAGGACACCTTCGGCGCGAATTACATCGTGGCGTCGAACATGCAGGACGCGGTGCTGGTGCAGCTGGCCGCCCAGGTGCGCCCGGGCGTGGATGTGCTGTTCCTCGACACCGGTTACCACTTCGCCGAGACCATCGGCACCCGTGACGCGGTCGAGCTGGTGTACGGCGTGAACATCGTCAATGTGCAGCCGGAACACAGTGTGGCCGAACAGGATCAGCTGCTCGGCAAGGACCTGTTCGCGCGGGACGCCGCCGAATGCTGCCGCCTGCGCAAGGTGGTGCCGCTGAAGAAGTCGCTGACCGGGTACAACGCCTGGGTCACCGGCATCCGCCGGGTGGAGGCGCCCACCCGCGCCAATGCGCCCTTGATCTCCTTCGACGAGGGCTTCGGCCTGGTGAAGATCAACCCGATCGCCGCCTGGTCCGACGAGGAGATGGCCGCCTACATCGAGGCGAACGGCATCCTCGTGAATCCCCTTGTCGAAGAGGGATATCCGTCCATCGGTTGCGCTCCGTGCACGCGGAAGCCGGAACCTGGATCCGATCCGCGATCCGGCCGCTGGGCCGGGCTCGCCAAGACCGAATGCGGGTTGCACGCATCATGACTTCCATCGAGACCGATTTCGACACTCTGGCCGCCCTGGAGTCCGAGTCCATCCATATCTTCCGTGAGGTAGCGGGCGAGTTCGAACGGCCCGTCATCCTCTTCTCGGGCGGTAAGGACTCCACGGTGCTGCTGCACCTGGCGATCAAGGCATTCTGGCCCGCGCCGCTGCCGTTCGCGCTGCTGCACGTGGACACCGGGCACAACCTGCCCGAGGTCCTCGACTTTCGCGACAAGGTGGTCGAGAAGTACGGCCTGCGACTGCACATCGCGTCGGTCGAGGACTACCTCGCGGACGGCCGCCTGCAGGAGCGCCCGGACGGCATCCGCAATCCGCTGCAGACCGTGCCGCTGCTGGACGCCATCAACGAGAACCGCTTCGACGCGGTCTTCGGTGGCGGCCGCCGCGACGAGGAGCGGTCGCGCGCCAAGGAGCGCATCTTCTCGCTGCGCGACGCCTTCGGCCGCTGGGACCCGAAGCGGCAGCGGCCCGAGCTGTGGAACCTGTACAACGGCCGGCACGCTCCGGGCGAGCACGTGCGCGTGTTCCCGATCTCGAACTGGACCGAGCTCGACATCTGGCGCTACATCGCCCGCGAGGACGTGGAGCTGGCCAGCATCTACTACGCCCACGAGCGCCCGGTGTACCAGCGCGACGGCATGTGGATGACCCCCGGCGTGTGGGGCGGCCCGGCCGACAACGAGGAGCTGCTGATCAAGTCGGTGCGCTACCGCACCGTCGGCGACGGATCCACCACCGGCGCAATCATTTCCGACGCCGCCGACAATGACGCGATTCTCGCCGAGGTCGCCGCGTCCCGGCTCACCGAACGTGGCGCGACGCGCGGCGACGACCGCGTCTCCGAAGCCGCCATGGAAGACCGCAAGCGAGAGGGTTACTTCTGATGTCCGACCTATTGAGACTGGCCACCGCCGGATCGGTCGACGACGGCAAGTCCACCCTGGTCGGACGGCTGCTGTACGACACCAAGTCCGTGCTGGCGGACCAGATCGACGCGGTGACCCGCGCCTCGGTCGACAAGGGTCTGTCCACGCCGGACCTGTCGCTGCTGGTGGACGGCCTGCGCGCCGAGCGCGAGCAGGGCATCACCATCGACGTGGCGTACCGCTACTTCGCCACGCCCAAGCGGTCTTTCGTGCTCGCCGACACCCCGGGACACGTCCAGTACACCCGCAACACGGTGTCCGGCGCGTCCACCGCGCAGCTGGTGATCCTGCTCGTCGACGCTCGCAAGGGTGTCATCGAGCAGACCCGCCGGCACGCCGCGGTGATGGCGCTGCTGGGGGTGCCGAAGCTGGTGCTGGCCGTCAACAAGATCGACCTGGTGGACGATCCGGCCGGCGTGTTCGACAAGATCACCTCCGAATTCGCCGAGCTGACCGCCAAACTCGGCTGGTCGGCCGACGATGTGCAGGAGATCCCGGTCTCCGCGCTGCACGGTGACAATGTCGCCTCGCGCTCGGAGAACACCCCGTACTACAACGGGCCCTCGCTCATCGAGCACCTGGAGTCGGTGCCGGTGGACGCGGACGTGCACGGCCGCCACGAGGTGGGGCTGCGTTTCCCGGTGCAGTACGTGATCCGGCCGCGCACCGCCGAGTACCCGGACTACCGCGGCTACGCGGGTCAGGTCGCGGCGGGCGTGGTGTCCAAGGGCGACGAGGTCGTGGTGCTGCCGTCCGGCACCCGCACCACGGTCGAGCGCATCGACACCCCGAACGGTGAACTGGGTTCGGCCCAGCCCGGCCGCAGCGTCACCCTGATTCTGACCGATGACGTGGATGTCTCGCGCGGTGACGTGATCGCCGCCGCCACCGGTGCTCCCGAGCCGATCGAGGCCTTCGACGCCACCGTCTGCTGGCTCGGCGACAAGCCGCTGCGCCCGGGCGCGCGCCTGCTGCTCAAGCACGGCACCCGCACCACGCAGGCCATTGTCGGCGCGCTGCTGGAGCGTTTCGACGAGCAGCACCTGGCCGCCGATCCCGACCCGGAGTCGCTGTCGCTCAACGACATCGGCCGCATCTCGGTGCGCGTGGCCGACCCGATCGTGGCCGACGACTACAGCGTCAACCGCCACACCGGTTCGTTCCTGCTGATCGACCCCGCGGGCGGCAACACCCTGGCCGCGGGCCTGGTCGGCGACGCGCTGACCGCGGTCGAGGTCGGGGCCTGAGATGAATCCGCCCGGCAACGGCGCAGTTCCGGCCGTCTCGCCGGGCGAAGCGGCCGCGCACCGCGCACCGGGGACGCTGTCCACGGTGTGCGGCGGCCCGGCCCGCCCCTTCCGGATCGAGCACGCGCCCGCGCTCATCGCCGTGGCGCACGGCAGCCGGGATCCGCGCTCGGCCGCGACCATGCGGGCCGTGGTCGCGCGGATCGCGGCCCAGCGGCCGGATCTCGATGTGCGCCTGGCGTTTCTGGATCTGAGCACGCCCTCGGTGGATCAGGTCGTGGATGAGGTTGCGGCCGATAGACATTCGCATGCCATCGTGGTTCCACTGCTGCTGGGCAGTGCCTTTCATGCCCGGGTGGACCTGCCCGGGATGCTGGAGGCCGCTCGCGCCCGGCATCCCCGGCTGCGGCTGACCCAGGCCGAAGTGCTCGGCCCCGATCCGCATCTGATCATCGCCTTGCGCGATCGCATCGTCGCGGCCATGACCGCGGACGCCCCGCCCGCGACCCTGACCGACGTCGCCCACGACGCGAGCCGGCCCGCCGGTCCACGCTGGGGCATTGCCGTTGCCGCCGTGGGCTCCTCGTCCGCGGCCGCCAATACCCGCACCGGTGACGTGGCACGGCTGCTGACCGCGATGACCGGCTGGGACACCGAAATCTGCTTCGCCACGACCGAACCCACGGTGCAGCGGGCGTTCGCCCGGCTCCGGGCCCGCGGCGCGGACCGCGTCCTGGTCGCGCCCTGGTTCCTGGCCCCGGGCCTGCTCACCGACCGGCTGCACGACGCCCTGCCGCAACTGCCGCACGCCGAAACCATCGGCGCGCACCCGCTCCTGGCCGAAGTGGCCCTGGACCGCTACGCCACCGCCGCCCTCCCCCTCGAACTCTCGGCCTGACGCCGCACGGCTGCGTCAGCGCTGCTGGGCGCCGACTTCCGGGATTGGCAGATACGGGATGAGGGAGTGGGCGAGGTTGGTGATGGTCAAGGACTGCAACCAGACTCGGCCGGGGCCGGTGAGGGCGGCGAGGAAGAGGCCGTCACCGCCGAAGAGCACATTGCGGATGCCCTTGACCATGGTGATGTCGAAATCCACCGAGGCGTCGAACAATCCGACGTGGCCGGGGTGGACGCGGAGGGTTTCGCCGGCGGCCAGATCGTATTGGACCACCTCGCCGGAGAGCTCGACCCAGGCGTAGCCGTCGCCGCTGAGGCGCTGCAGCGTGAAGCCGGTGCCGCCGAAGATGCCCGCGCCCAGGCGGCGCTGGAAGCTCAGGGCGACACGGACATCGCCTGCGGCACAGAGGAATCCGTGCCGGTGCACCAGGTATTCACGCTCCTTGCCGATTTGCACGGGCAGGATCTGGCCAGGGAGTTTGGCGGCGAAGGAGACTCGGCCGGGATCGCGGTGGGCGGTGTACTCGGTCATGAACAGGCCCGCGCCCGCCATGGCGCGGCGGACCGCGCCGAAGACGCCGCCCGCGGCGCCGCGGGTGGAGGTGCTCAGGCGGATGGAGTCGGTCATCCAGGAGAGCTGGCCGGCCTCGGCGATGAGCCGGTCACCGGGGTCCAGTGCGACCTCGAGCACCGGCATGACGGTTCCGCGAATCCTGGCGTCCATCAGGTTCTCCCCTCCCGCGCACGACAACTCACACCAGTGTGCCTCGATGCGAGCCACCGCGGGATCGTTGCCGACTTGCCACCGGGACGTCCTTTTCAGTAGTTTAGGATTCCCTTACCTAACAGAAGGCTCGGCCATGCTCCAGACCAGTGACGCCCGGTATCACACCGGGACGGCGGGACTCCCGCACGATTCGTGGCGGATCGTGTCCGCCGCGGCGCTACTGGCCACCGGCGCCTTCGCGGCCGCCGTCTGGATCGCCGCCCACGTCACCACCAGCCCGGCCGTACACACCGGCGGGCTCTTCATCCATCTGGCCTCGCTGGTGGTGGGTTTCGGCGGGGTGCTCATGGCCGATTCCTTCGTCCTGCGGTGGGCCGCAGGACGTCTCGGACTGGCCGAGACCCTGCGGGCGGTCGGCCGCCTGCACATGCCGATCTGGCTGGGCCTGGCCGGGCTGGTCGCCAGCGGCTGCGTGCTGGAACCGAATCTCGCCTCCACCATGACCCGCACCAAGCTGGCGCTGGTACTCGTGCTGACACTCAACGGGATTCAGGCGTGCGCGCTCAACCGCCGCCTGCAGGGCCGCGGCGAGCGCCCGCTGACGCCGCGGCTGCTGGCCTGGGGCGCGGCCACCGGACTGGTGTCGCAGCTGTGCTGGTGGGGCGCGACCGCCATCGGCTTCCTCAACGCACAACGCTGAACGACCGCCCGATACGCTGGGCGAATGATCAAGGCTGCGGTATTCGATGTGGGCGAGACGCTGATCGACGAGACGCGCATCTGGTGCCGGTGGGCCGACCGGCTCGGCGTGCCGCGCTTCGCATTCCTGGGCGTGATCGGCGGCATGGCGGCCACCGGGCGGCCATTAGCCGACGCCTTCGAATTGGTGCGGCCGGGCATCGATATCGAGGCCGAGCAGGTCGCGTGGGCCGCCGAGGAGCCGGAGAGCCTGCGCAACAACTTCGACGCGGACGACCTGTATCCGGATGTGCGGCGGGCGCTGGGCGAGCTGCGGGCGCGCGGCATCAGCGTGATCATCGCGGGAAACCAACCGCCGCAGGCGAAATCGGCACTGGAGCGGATGGAGCTGCCGGTGGACGCGGTGTACACCTCGGCCGAATGGGCGCTGGAGAAGCCGGATCCCGAGTTCTTCGCGCGGGTCGCGGAGGTGGCGGGGGTCATGCCCGGCGAGATCTGCTACGTCGGGGATCGGGTCGACAATGACGTGCTGCCGGTACTGGCGGCGGGCATGATGCCGGTGCTCATCCGGCGCGGGCCCTGGGGTTACCTGACCGCCGAGCAGCCCGACGCCGCGCGGGCGACGGTCGTCGACGGACTCGACGAACTGCCGGATCTCCTCGCACCGGCTTGATTCCTGTTAAATGACACATCAAGTGTGACGGCCGTTTTCCGCCAGCGACCCCTCCCCTCGCGGCGTTGACTATGACATGTCAACGAAAACAGCTCTACCACAAGGGGAATGCGGTCATGACGGATGCTCGATTCGAATCCAAGGTCGTTCTGATCACCGGCGCCACCTCGGGGGTCGGTGCGGCCGTGGCGCGGCGGATCGCCGCCGAGGGCGGGGCCGTGGTACTCGGGGCACGAGGCAAGGACGCCGGTGACCGGATGGCGGCGGAGATCCGGGCCGCGGGCGGACGCGCGCTGTTCGTGCCCACCGACGTCACCGTCGAAGCCGACGTGGAACGGCTGACGGGGGCCGCCATCACCGAATTCGGTCGCCTGGACGCGGCTTTCAACAATGCGGGTGCCGTCAATGCCTTCGGTCCGGTGCAGGACATCGACGAGACCGGGTGGCGCGCGGATCTGGAACTCAACCTGACAGCCGTCTATTACGGCCTGCGCCACCAGGTTCCGGCGCTCGCGGCCGGCGGTGGCGGCGCGATCCTCAACAATGCCTCCAACCTCGGCGTCGTCGGCATGGCGCAGGTCGCGCCCTATGTCGCCGCCAAACACGGTGTGGTGGGCCTGACCCGGGCCGTCGCCATGGAAGCGGCCGGCCGGTCCATCCGGGTCAACGCCCTGGTCTCCGGCGCGGTCGACACCCCTGCCTTCCGCGCCTCCATGGGCGCCACCCCGGAGGGGGAGGCCGCCATCGCCGCCCTGCACCCCCTCGGCCGCATCGCGCGCCCCGCGGAAATCGCCGCCTTCTGCGCCTACCTGCTCAGCGACGAGGCGAGCTTCATCACGGGCGCGGCCCTCGCCATCGACGGCGGCTTCACCGCCCGCTGACCCGCGACTGGCCCACCACCGCGCCCGGGCACAGGAAACGCGAGGTGGGCCGGTCACTTTCGACGATGGGACGCGGACGTTGCAGGTCCGCCACTCCCCCATCGCCGGTCCGTGCGGGCGAGCTGCCGCTCGCCCGAGCCCGGGGACGAGGTGGGGCGGGTTGGTCAGTCCCGCCGGCCACCTACGTCACCGTGGGGAGCGGGCCGATGGTGGGACGCCACCGCCCGATCTCCCCCGCAACCCCCACCGGCGTGCGGGAGGACACGCCCGATGGAGGATTCGCCGAAAAGCCTTCGCCCACAACGAAGCGAGGCCACCACAGGTCCAGCATCCGAACAACGCGGGCACTCGGCGAAGATCAGTGCCGCCAGGACCGCCGCCGCCGGATCGGCGGTGCGGCCGCACGACCCCGGCCGATGGGATACACAGTGCCGCAAGGGATCAGTGATGGCCACCACAGGTCCGGCATCCAAACGATGCAGGCGCCCACCGAAGATCAGTGCCGCTAAGACCGCCGCCGCCGGATCGGCGGTGCGGCCGCACGACCCCGGCCGATGGGATGCACAGTGCCGCAAGGGATCAGTGGTGGCCACCACAGGTCCGGCATCCGAACGATGCAGGCGCCCACCGAAGATCAGTGCCGCTAAGACCACCGCCGCCGGATCGGCGGTGCGGCCAGACGACCCCGGCCGACGGGATACACAGTGCCGCAAGGGATCAGTGGTGGCCACCGCCGCCACCTCCGCCCTTGCCGCCGCCACCCATACCGCCGCCACCCATGCCGCCGTGGCTGCCGCCGGGTGAGGAGCCGCCGGGGCTGCCGAAGCCGCCGCCGAGGCCGCCGCCCTTGGGGGAGCCGCCGCCGGAGGCGTTACCGCCGGTGTTGGCGCCGCCGGTATGGGTGCCGCCGCCGATCGAGCCACCAGGGGAACCGCCACCGGGGGTTGAGCCTCCGGGAGCGATTGCGCCCGCGCCGGTTCCGCCAGGCTTGGAGCCGCCCGGGTTGGAGCCGCCGGGGTTCGAGCCGCCCGGGTTGGAGCCACCGGGGTTGGAACCACCGGGGTTCGAGCCACCAGGGTTGGAACCACCCTGAGAACCGCCCGTGTTGGCTCCCGCCGGGTCGCCGGTTGCGCCGCCCGGAGTGCTGCCGCCACCGCCTGCTGGGGTACCGCTGCCGGGGGTCGAGGTGCCGGGCTTACCGCCGGTGTTGGTTCCGCCGGTGGAGGTGCCCGGGGCGGAACCGCCTGGTTTCGAACCGCCCGTGGTTCCGTCTCCGGGTGTTCCACCTGGGGTACCGGGTTGGGTTCCGCCCGAAGTACTTCCGGGAGTTGTGCCACCAGGCTGGCCTGCGCCGGGCTGACCGGTGCCGGGCTGTCCAGCGCCGGGCTGACCACTACCGGGCTGACCTGCGCCAGGCTGACCGGTACCCGGCTGACCCGCGCCAGGCTGACCACTACCGGGCTGACCGGAACCAGGCTGACCGGTACCCGGCTGACCCGCGCCGGGCTGGCCACTACCGGGCTGACCGGAACCAGGCTGACCGGCGCCGGGTTGGGTTCCGGGTTGCGTTGCGCCGGGGAAGGTTCCGCCGGGGAGGGTGCCGGGGACGCTGACCTTGGGGACGTGGCCGGAGTACGAGCCGACGGTCCAGCCGCCTGGGGCAGGGTTCTGGAACGGGAGGGGGTTGGTGAACTGCGCCGGGTTGCCGTAGGTGCTGGCCGTACCTGTGACAGCGCGGGTTTCGCAGTGGGTGCCGCCGCCGGTGGAGTCGACGGGGTGGCCGGCGACCCAGGTGGGGGTGACGGTCGGGGTCACCGGGGAGTAGGCGCGGACGGCTGCCACGGTGGCGATGGCATGGGTGCCGGTGCCGGGTGGCGCGCCGGCATCGTCGAGGACGATGACGTCACGGCTGCCGAGGGCCGGGGTCCCGGCGGACGGGTCGGCGGGTTCGGGGGCGGCCTGGAGTCCGGGCGGTCCGGCGACGGGCCCGCCGAGTACGGTGGCGGCGGACATGGCGAGCGCGGAAGCCACTGCGGCGCCGGAGATCACGGCGGCGCGGGGGGCGTACCGGGCGATGGCGGAGCCGGTGTCCGCGCTGTGAAAGGCGGCGATGGACGCACCCACCGCCACGGTATTGGCCGGATCGGGTGACATGACGACCGGGCAGCCCAGATCCGACAGCACGCGGGCCACCTCGGCGGGGCGGGCCGCGCCGCCGATCAGCAGGACCCGGTCGATCTCCTCCATGTGCAGCCCGGCCCTGTGCACGACCGAGCGCACCAACCGTAGCGAATTGCGAATGTGCCAGCTGCGCAGGCGATTCGTGTCGGAGGCGGGCACCACGGCCGAGACCGGCTGCGTCGAGCCGGGCGCGATGCTGCGCGCGTAGCGGGCCAGCAGGGCGCCCAGCGGCCGTCCGCCGTAGTCGTACGAGCGTTCGGCCCGCCCGAGGATGCCGCGTTCGTCGCGATCGGATTCGGTGCGCACGACCGCGACGTCCAGGGCGTTTCCGCCGAGGTCGTAGACCAGGGTGAGCCCGGATTCGGAAATGCCGTATTCGTCGTCGAGCCATTCCACGGCTGCCACCGGCTCGGGCATGAGCATGACATCGGCGGCGCCGGACCAGTCCAGTGCCCGCCGCAATCGCGTGACGTGTTTGTCCGAATAGCAAGCGGGATAGGTGGTTACGGCGGGAGCCTCGGGGGCGTTGGTCTCGATGAGCCCGTTCACCACGGCCGCCACCAGGTCCGCCGGGGACCAGATGCGACCGCCGATGACCACCGGGTCCGGCTCGCTGGTGAGATCGGCGAAGTCGGTGACCACCGGGACGAAGTGGGGAATGCCCCCGATCTGCGGGCCGCCGGCGCTGTCGAAGGTGACAGCGGTCCGGCGAACACGCACCGCGGGCCGGTTCCGATCACCGGCCGTGGTCGCCCAGACGGAGTTCACTGTGCCGATGCTCATGCCAAAGCCAACTGTCATTGCCATCCCGTCAACGCACCGAGACCACGGCCCACGGGCGTACCAACCATGTGGTCGCGGTCGTTTTCCAAACAGCGCGTTCAGGTTAGCTGGCTATTGCGGTACTCGAATATCGGATTGGGAGAAAAGATTTCGCGTCCAGTAGCGAAGATAGCGAATCTACTGGTCACGCAACTGCCCGAACAAGATCGAATCCAACTGCACAGTGAAAGCAACCGAACAGTCTTTCTGGGTAGCTACAACCCAGCGAACAAATAATTCATACCGACCGGTAGGCGAAGAGTGTCCGGAAAATCAGACCGCAACATCAGTACGGGGGTGTGGACTACCGATCACTGGTCGGTAGCTGCCTCGGATTACCCCACGCGAGCCGTTTCACCGTCCGTGATTCGCCATGAAATCTTCTCTACTACCTGAGATGTCGCAGCGAGCAAACACAGCATTACAACTCGCACAACAACATCGGTACAGTGCCTCCGCACCGCCCCGAAAATTCGCAGCCGAAGCGCGGCCGAATACGTTGCCCAGCACAAAAAGTCATTACCCATTACACGAGAACCCCACCGAGGCAGAGGAATACCAACCGCAAAAGGGACGAAACGGCGAAGGCCGCCGCACGCGCAGGGGGTTGGCGTGCGACGGCCTTCATGGGCGGCGCTGACAAGGGTGGGTCAGCGGCGCACCATCAGGGAAAGCTTGCGGCGGGGGCGGTTGACCGCGCCACCACGGATGGCGTGCGGTTGACGCTCACCGACCAGTCGGTCGAAATCGCCTGCGCCGTGCGCCGGTTGCGCCAGGCGGCCGGCATTGAAGTCGTCCACCAGCTGACGCACGGTCTGCTGCGCGCAGGACTTGTTGGTGCCGATGAAGCCGGTCGGACCGCGCTTGATCCAGCCGGTGACATAGGCACCCGGCACCACCGAGCCGCCGGACTCCTCGAGCACCCGGCCGTCCAGATTCGGGATGACCCCGGCCCGCTCGTCGAACGGCACGCCCGGCAGGGCCACGCCCCGGTAGCCCACCGAGGTCAGCACCAGCCCGGCGTCGAGGGTCTCGATCTCCCCGGCCGGGACCGCGTGCACCGCACCGTCATCGCCGGTGACGAGCTCATTGCGCACCACCTCGACCCCGGTCACCCGGTCCACGCCCGCGATCGCGGCCGGTGCCGACAGGTACCGGAGGACGATCCGCTTGCGACCGCTCACGGGCCGATCGGCCAAGCCGCGCAACAGCTTCAGCTTGTGCTCGACCTTCTGCGACATGCCCTCGACGATCTCGGGAATCTCGCCCTCGACCACGATGTCGACATCCGCGCCCAGCAGGCCCACGAATTCCGGTACGGTGAAGGCGGATTCGGCCGGACCGCGCCGCCCGAGGATCACGACCTCCTCGATATTGCTGCGCCGCAGGGCATTCAGCGCTCGCTGCGAGACATCCGTGCCGGCCAGCAGTTCCGGATCGGCGGTGAGAATCCGCGCGACGTCCAGCGCCACATTGCCGTTGCCCACGATCACCGCGCGCCGGTGCGACAGGTCGAAGAACCGGCCCGCCTGATCCGGGTGCCCGTTGTACCAGGCCACGAAGTCGGTGGCGGAGGTACTGCCCGGCAGGCCCTCCCCCGGAATCCCGAGCTTGCGGTCCGAGGACGCACCGACCGCGTAGATCACCGCGTGGTGGTGCGCCAGCAGCTCCTCGTGCGAGACATGCTGTCCCACATTCACATTCAGGTAGGATCCGAAGCCCGGCTGCGCCGAGATCACGCCGAAGAGGTCCCCGACCCTGCGGGTCTTGGTGTGATCGGGCGCGACACCGAAGCGGGCCAGGCCGTAGGGCGTGGTCACCTTGTCGAACACGGTCACGGAAACACCGGGCTGCGTGAGCAGTTCGTCGGCCGCGTACATGGCCGAGGGCCCGGAGCCGATGACCGCCACCCGCAGCGGCTCCCGCCCGGGCTTGACCTCCGCGGCCGGAATCGGCTGCGCCAGCAGCGGCCGCGGCCGCTCCTGCCGGTAGAAGTCGGCATTGATCTCGATGAACGGCAGCTGCTCGGAAGTCAGCTTCTTCGACGACGTGATGGCGTCCACCGGGCACGCGGTGGCGCACGCCCCGCAGTCCACGCAGGCCTGCGGGTCGACGTAGAGCATCTCCGCGGTCAGGAAGTCCGGCTCGTCCGGGGTCGGATGGATGCAGTTGACCGGGCAGGCGTAGACGCAGGACGCGTCGCTGCAACAGGATTGGGTGACAACGTACGGCACTGTACGTCCCCCTCCCCTACGCGGCCTTGCCGGAGCGGATCGGCTCCGAGCGGTAGCGCGAGGCCCGGCCGTCGATGCCGAGCAGCTTCCAGACCCGCTTGGAGATCGGGTTCATCAGGCCGATCTCGTGGGCCAGCGCGCGCACATCGATGAAGTAGTCGCTGAAGACCTGCTTGGCCTCCTCGGAGCCGTAGAACAGCTCCTTGCGCACCTGCTCCGGAATGTCGAACTCCTGGAAGAACTTTTTCGGCGGGGTCGCGATGGAGCGGCCCAGGATGAACATGACGATCGGCATGGCGATCGAGAGGATGAACCGGTTGGCCGCGTTCTGCTCCGGCACATGGTGCTTGAGGAACTCGTGCGCGAAGGAGATGTGCCGCGCCTCCTCGGCGACGTGAATGCTCATGACGCCGCGCATGATCGGGTGCACCTCCTCACCCGAGCGCAGGATCTGCTTCTGGATGTGGTCGATCGGCTCCTCGCCGGCGAGCACGGCCATGAAGAACAGATTGGGGAACGCGATGGCGACCGGCACGCCGAACAGGCGCAGCTGCCGGACGAGCGGGCCCATGCCCGGGACGTCCACGCCGATGCGGTTCACCATCTCCTGGAACATCAGGGTGTGGTTGAGTTCCTCGGCCATCTCGTGGGTGCAGTAGCGGAACTCCGCGTCACCGTTGGGCAGCGAGAAGGTGTGGTTCACCATGCCGCTGATCAGGATGGACTCGAACTGCAGGCCGACCTTGGCGATATTGGCCTGCCGGTACTTGCCCACCTCGATCTGCCGCTCCACCGGGAGCGACTGGTACCAGTCGTGGCGGCCGAGAGGGTCCGCGGACTCCGGCAGGATCCAGCGCTCGGGGCGGGCGTTGGCGTCGAAGTCGGGGTTGTCCCAGTCGATGTCCTCGTAGGGGTCGAAGTGCTTGTTCACCGACCCTTCCGAGAGCAGCAGCAGCTTGTTGGCATACTCCTGAGCTTCGGCAACCACGGGGTCGTCAAGGGGGGTCGTGGTCGGAGACATCGTCGTCACCTCTCCAGTCAGTGGCGTTATGTGTACCCCATAGTTACACCAAACAGGAGAGGCGTCAACAGCCCGTTCGCACGATGCTTGCACGAGTTAGCGCCGATTAGCACGCGAGGCCGCGGCGAACCGGCGAGTAGCAGGACAAATGATCACTTCAGAGCGCTGCCGCCCTGGTGACGCGCCGGAACAGACCCGTCAGCGAACGAGGCCGATGGGTCCCCGAATCCTGGGCGATCAGCGCCTGCCGGGCCGCGATGGCAGCGCCATCGGCGATCGTCCGCTCCGGATCGGAGGCCACCATCACCGGACGCGCCAGCTCCTCGGCGAGCACCTGCGCCACCTCCGGCGGCCGCGCCGCGCCGCCGACCACCAGGATCCGATCCACATCGGCCATGGTGACGTCCGCGATGCGCAGGCACCGGTAGACCAGCGCCAGCGAACGGCGAATGTGCTCGCTGCGCAACTCGCCCGAATCGGCGTCCGAGAGCCCGCGCGGCACCACCTGCGATCCGGCCGTGCGCCGCAGTGTGCGGGCCACCAGATCCCCGAAGGCCCGGCCCCCGTATTCGACCGAGTGCAGCGACGATCCGACGATGGGATTGCCCGGCGCGCCCATGCCCACCCGCAGCAGCGTGACATCCAGCCCGGACCCGCCGAGGTCGTAGACCAGCGCCAAACCCGGTGTGAGCGGCCCGCGTTCGGCGGCCAGCCAGGACGCGGCGGCGATCGGCTCGGCCACCAGGGTGGCCCGGGTGAGGCCGACACCGTCGAGGGCGGTGCGCAGCTCGGCCACCAGCGCGGCGGAGTATCCGGCCGGATGGGTCACCGCGATTCCCGTGTCACCGGCGCCCAGCGGCCCCGCCGGCGCCTGCCCCAGCACCTCCGCCACCACGCTGTAGGCCACCGTCGCCACCAGATCCGCGGCCGACAGCGCCCGATGCCCGACCCGCGCGACCGGAGCCCCCCGCTGGGTGAGGTCCGCGAATTCGGTGATGACCCGCCCGTGCCGGGGAATGCGGCCGACCCGGGCGGTGCCCGAACTGTCGAAGGTGAGGGTGGTACGCCAGGTGGCCGAAGGCGCACCTCGACGGCCGTGCGGAAGCTTTCCGGATCGATCCGCCGCCGTGGAGCAGACCGTATTCACCGTGCCGATACTCAAACCCACACCGAGCGCCATCATCCACCTCGATCGACGAGTCGATTACGCCGGCCGTTCGACCCGACCCGAATTCATGCAACTCCCGCGCCGGATGCTTGCCAACCACCGGACACGCGGTTGTCCGCTCATGCGCCGGTGAGCTCCCACGACCACGCTGTCCAGGCAGTCGATGGCGAGTCGCCCCACGCGCTTTCGGATCGCGGAATGTTTGCCCGATGTCGGCTGCTCGCCCGATATGGGATGCCGAGCGGTTCGGATGGGGCCGATGTGGACGAAAATCGCCCCCGCTCCGGAGGATTCGGAGCGGAGGCGATTCGTACCGCACTGATACGGACTACTTCGTGGCCGTGCTCAGCAACGTGCTGCTCAGCACCGACACCAGGCTGTAGGCCAGGTTGACCACGTCGGAAGCGAGACCGGAATCGCCCGTGAGCATCTTGGCGAGCGGGCCCAGGAACTTGACCGCCAGCTGCACCAGCGAACTCACGGAAATCCCGTTCAGCCGAGTGGTTTTGGAATTCTTGTCGGTCGCCGGGGCCTGCGCGCCCGGAACCTGCGCACCCGGGGCCTGCACGCCCGGGGTCGACTGCGTACCCGGGACGGCCGGCGCGGCCGGAGTCCCCTGACCGCCCGTAGTGCCCGGCGATTGCCGTTGCGGCGCACGCTGATCCGCGATCGGCAGCGCGACGGGCTTGGTCTGCGCCGGCGGTGCGGGCTGCACCGCCTGCGGCTGGGCGCCGGTCTGCGGCGGCGTGCCCGGCTGCGGCGCGGACTGCGGCTGGGTACCCGGTGTCTGCGACTGCAGCCAGGTCTTCAGGAACTGATCGGCGAGCTGCTGGGCGACCTGCAGACTGCCCTCGAGCGCCGCTTCACCCGGCTGCTGCGCCGGCGCCGGATTCTGTGGCGCCGGAGCCGGATTCAGTTGCAACGGTGCAGGAGCCGCCGTATACCCGGGAAGCTGCGCCGGGAACGTCGACGTCTGCCCCTGCTGGGCGGGCGTCGGCTCCGGTTGCGCCGGGGCCTGTCCCACCTGCGCCGGAGCCTGCCCGGGCTGGGCGGGTGTCGCCGGAACGGTGGCCTGGGGTGCCTGCGCCGGCACCACGGCCGGCTGCGCCTGCGGAACCACCGCCTGCGGAGTCTGCGCCGCAGCAGGATTCTGTTGTGCCGCCGCCGGATTCGGTTCCACAGGAGCACCGGCCTGCGGCGCCGGCGCCGGGACGGGGGCATGCGCGGGCTGCGGCTGCGGCTCGGCGGGCTGCGCCGGAGCCTGTTGTCCCGGTTGCGTTCCCGGCTCGGACGCCGGCCCGGCATCGGCGGGCACCGGCACGCCGAGCAGGTAGGACGCGATCCCGGTGGTGATGGTGACGGCGTGCTTGAGCTGTCCCTCGGGGGATTCCAGCTGCTGCGCGTCCTCGGCATTGGCGCCGTTGCCCATTTCGAGGAATACGTCCGGCACCGCGGTCAGCGCGGGCCCGGCGATATCGGAGCGGGTCTGGAGTCCGTCGACCGCGCCGTTGTAGGTGGCGACCTGATACCCGCTCTGCACGTAGGCATCTCGCATGGCCTTGCTGGCGGTCAGCCCGGCGCCGCCCTGCACCTCGTTGACCTTGGCGTCGGCGACGGGCAGCGCCGGCACGATGAGGTGGAAGCCGTGCCCGTCGGCGGGACCGCTGTCGGCGTGGATGCTGAGGGCGATATCGGCGCCGGAGGCATTGGCGGCCTTGGCCCGATCGTCGATGCAGCCACCCCAGCCGGCGTCGTCGGGGCGACTCATGACCACGTGCGCGCCCAGGCCCTCGAGCGAGGTGCGCACCAGCTGCGCGACATTCCAGTTGATGGTGTGCTCGGCAATGCCGTGCAGGCTGGTCATGCCGGTGGTCTGGCACGCCTTGGTGCCACCGCGACCATCGCTGACCTGCTTGTTCTCATCCTGAGTGTGATTGTCGCCCTGATGGCCCGGGTCCAGGAAGATGGTCTTCCCGGCGAGCTTCTGGGGCAGCTCCGGCAGCGCGGGAACGGCCAGGGCGGCGACCGGGACGATCCCGGCCACGGTGGTGATCGCCGCGGCGGTGACGGCGGTGCAGATTCCGGCCTTAGTGATGCTTGGCTTCATAAGCGGACGGCGCTCGGGGCGGAGCGCCCCTCCCTTCCCACTAGTAACACCAGACCCAGCTGTTCACTCTGGCAACACCAGTTACTTTCTGGCAAGCTTCGTGATGGAACCGTTACCAGTGGTCAGACGTCCGAAAATCACCATCCTGGGCGCAACCGGCCGCAATGGGCAAAAGACCACTGCGCCCACTATCCCGCACTTCGCAGCCCCTACCCGGGCGACGCGCCCGGACAGAACCCGCCCCCGCGGCTCGAGGCGTGCGGGGGCGGTCAGGTCGGGGCTGAGAGCAGGTAGCTCGACACGCCCCGAGCAGAGCTCGGGGCGGCTCGACACTCTCCCCGGCGTCGAGCTCGGTGACGGGTGGGATCAGGCCGAGACGATCTGATCCCCGTCGACGGCGATGGCCCTGGGGTCCAGCGCGCGCGGCGCGGGCCCGCCGGCGACCGTGCCGTCCAGGTTGAATGTGCTGCCGTGGCACGGGCACTTGATCAGGCCGCCCTCGACGGCATTCACCTTGCAGCCCAGATGGGTACAGGTGGACGAGAACCCGTCGAAGGTGCCGGCGACGGGCTGGGTGATCACCGTGTCACCGCTGATGATGCCGCCGCCGACCGGAACGTCGCTGGTATTGGCCAGGACATTGCCCTGTTTCTTGGCGGCGGCCGGATCGTTCTTGGCGGCGGCCGGATCGTTCTTGGCGGCGGCCGGATTGGGTGCGGCCGCAGCCGATTTGTCGGAGGTGCTGCTGCAACCGGCCACGGTGAGCGCGGTCGCGGCGACCGCGGTGGTGGCCAGGGCGGTCCGGCGGTCCATGCGGAACCCGCCGGGGGCCGGGGTGGTGTCGGTCATCGGTAACTCCTCGCTCAGGGCCGAGCCGATGTGGATCGGCCGCTGCTTGTTCGACGTGTGGAGGGGGTCTGTGGGTTCACCTGTCCGCGACATGCCTGCGGCCGCCGGCAAACTACCTCCTCCGGCGTAGGGTCACGCGCTGATCGGCAATCGGCGCAGCGAGCGCAGGGCGTAGTGCACCCGGGTCTTGACGGTGCCGACCGGTATGCCCAGGTCGGCGGCCACATCCTGGTAGGCGCGATCACGCAGGATCACCTGCACGATGGCGTCGCGCTGCGGCGGCGGCAGCTGGTCCAGCAGGTCGGCGACCAGCAGCCCATCGGCCAGCGCCTCGGTGAAGTCGGGGCGGGCGCAGCGGTTCTCGGCCTGCTCCCCGATCTGGTCCCAGCTGGTGTCGCCGGGGCGGGCGGCCCGGAAGCGGGCGGTATCGATGAGCACATTGCGTTCGATGGTGAGCAGCCAGGTGCGCACGCTGCCCCGATCCGGGTCGTAGCTGGCGCAGGCGCGCCATGCCCGCAACAGGGTCTCCTGCACGGCGTGTTCGGCGAGGCCCGGGTCGCCGAGGCGGCTCATGGCCCGCCAGTGCAGCAGGCCGCGGTCGGCGGCCAGGACGGCCGCCAGGCCTGTGTCGGTGCACAGCCGGGCGCAGTGGTCGGCGCAGCCGGTGCTGACCGGGCGAAGACTTCCCATGTTTGAATATCGTCGCGGGAGCCGAAAGGGCATCGCCGAGTTTGTGAATTCCCCGAAACCAACCGATTTCCCGCAAACAGACCGGAACTTCTGATAGACCCTCCCCCGGGAGATGCGGGGATCTCTCCCGACACCGCACGCCGGGAACCGTGCGGTGCGCAGATCTGCTCAGGGAGGAACACCGTGCGTGCAGGCGCGCTCATGGTCGCGGGAGCATTCGCTTCCGCGCTGACAATGGCCGCAACCGGAATCGCGGCCGCCGAACCGGCCACCGACATCACGGTGGACGGGACATATCTGGTCAATGTGGATATCGAGCCGGGCACCTATATCGCCGACGGGGCGCCGGATCCGGGCGCCGGCGCGTGCTTCTGGCGGCGACTGTGGAAGATCCAGCAGCCGGGCGACTACCCGGACCCGAACTACTACATCATCGCCAGCGACTTCACCCGGACGAAGCCGATCACGGTGGAGATCAAGGCGACCGATGTGGGGTTCTCGACCGAGAACTGCGGCGCCTGGCACCTGCAGCCCGCGCGGCCCAGTACGGGCTCGTTCGGGTGACCACGGTTCGGGGAGGCCGGGCACCTGGTGCTCGCCTCGTCGATGAGCGCGGTGCGCGGGCGATCGGCGCGAAGACTGTCGCATGATCGAATCGCACCGATAGCATCGCGGCCATGGCGAAATTCACCACCTGGGACGGCTTGGAGCTCAACTACCGCGTGTGGGAGGGCGAGGGAGTTCCGGTGGTGCTGCAGCACGGAATCGTGGCCGACACCAATGCCAATTGGATGAGTGTGGGCGTGGTCTCGGCGCTGCAGCGGGCGGGCCGTCACGTCATCTCGCTGGACGCGCGCGGCCACGGCCGCTCCGAGAAGCCGCATGACCCGGCCCGCTACTCGTGGCAGGCCATGGCCGACGACCTGCGCGCACTGTTCGACGAACTCGGGCTGGATCGCGTCGCGCTGGCCGGCTATTCGATGGGCGCGATCATCTCACTGCTGGTCGCGGGCGCCGACAAGCGGGTGGAGCGGCTGGCCATCGGCGGCATCGGCAGCGGTGTAGTGGACTGCGGCGGAATCGACTGGCGCGTCATCGACGCCGCGGACCTCACGACCGCGATGTCCGGTGACGGCTCCGGCGCGGTCCCCCAGGCTCGCATGTTCCGCATCCTGGCCGACGCCCTGGGCGCGGACCGCGAGGCGATCGCGATGCTCGCCGCCGGATTGCGTGAGGCCCCGATCGAATCCCTGTCGGGCGTCACCATTCCCACCCTGGTGCTGGCCGGCGACAACGATCCGTTCGCGGCCGAACCGGAACGCCTCGCCGCCGCCCTGCCCGATGCCACCTGTGTGGTGGTCCCCGGCGATCACCTCGCCGCCGTCGCCAACCCCGCCTTCTCCGCGGCTCTGGTCGACTTCCTGCGGTGAGACGCCCGAGAGGTGGCTAGTACTGCTTGCGGTGGGGGACGAACTCCAGGGTGAGCAATGCCAGCGCGGCGATCAGGACCTCGCGCCAGCGGATCAGGACGTAGCGCTGATCGCCGAAGGCGTTGAACTTGCGCAGGAATCGGTACAGCGATTCCAGCCGGATGAGCGGATCGCCCAGCCGCACCGCGAGATACACCGTCTGCATGGTCCGCGACCGGTGCTTGTCGGCGAAGATCTCCGGAAACGCCGCGAAGGCCAGCGAGATTCGCTTGATCCCGTGTTCGCGCGCGTACTCCACCAGGTCCACGATCATGCGCTCGTCGAGCCCGTTGGGTGCGTCGCGCCGCCGCCACGGCACGTCCAGGCTGAGGTCCTGGCCGTTGCCGGAGGCGCCGTAGCGCTGGAATCCCACCACCTGGCCGTCGGCGTCGCGGGCGATCACCACCAGCATGCCGGGGTGCCGGCCGTCGAGCAGGTGGTCGAGGATCATGGAGAAGCCGCGGGTCTGCCGCCCGTTCCCCCACTCGTCGACGATGGCCAGCAGCGTTTCGCGCTGGGGTTCGGTGAGTGCGACCTCGGGGAGGATCTCGGTGGTGACGCCGAAGTTCTTGGTGCGGCTCACCGCCTGCCGCAGGTTGCGGTACTTGCGGCCGACCATGTCGAAGCGGTCGACATCGACGATCACGTCCCGGCCGACGGCGATGGCACGCAGCCCGCGGTGGTCCACCGCCCGCCGCTGCCAGATCTCGGTGACCTCCGGGCTGGCGCCCAGGACCGCGATGCGCCAGCCGTGGCTGCCCGCGAAGAGCGAGAATTCGGTGAGCAATTCGGGGAACCGGCCGGGGTCGCCGATCGGATCGCCGGAGACGACCGCGATTCCGAGCCGGGCCCGGTAGGCGATGGCGGCGGAGCCGTTCTCGTTGAAGTAGTAGGTCTTGGACGAGTGCAGCGCGAAGGGGGCCAGCGGATCGCCCTGGCTGCGCCGGACCAGTTCGGCCACCCGGGGCAGCTGCTCGGGCTGCGGTTTGCTGCCCTGCGGCAGCACCAGGATGGCGCCGCTGGCGGCGAGGAAGACGAAGCCGACCACCGGGTGGTCGGTGCGATAGCTGAAGTTCGAGACCACCAGGGTCAGCGCCGCGTAGGTGAGGTGCGGCAGGGTGATGGGGCGGCGCAGGTACAGCCCGCGGGCGACGAACAGCCCGGCGAAGGACACCGCCACGAACCAGCCATGGTCATTGCCCTCGCGGGAGGCCCGCTCGGCTGCCCAGACCAGGATCACGCTGCCCAGGACCAGCGCGCCCATCAGGCCGACACGGGTACTGGGCCCGGCGGTGAAGGTGGTTTCCCGATACGCGGTCAACGTCGGATTCGGTATGCGTTGCTCACGCATCTGGACCCCTTTTCTCCACATGCGAAGGTCTCACGGGCCCTCTCCCCATGGTGAGTCCTCCGCATCTCCCTCTCCAACACACTATGTCGGAGAGACGATTCGAGGCACCGAGTTATTCCGGCCAACCCAGCCGTGGCGAGGTGAGCACGGGGTCGGTGATGCCATTGTCGCAGGCCAGACCGACCGCGTCCCAGCCCGCGAGACTCGATCCGGCCTCGTATTGGGATTGGAAGAAGTCCAGGGCGGTGCCGACGGGGTCGGCGCTGGTACGGACGTCGTCGTAGGACAGGTAGGCGTTGTGGCCGGACCCGGAGACCACCCAGCGGGCCTCGGCCGGCCGGAGCGGCCGATCGCTGAGTCCGGCGGGCTCGGGCGCGGTGTAGGAGTAGAAGGTCGGGGCGGGGGTCTTGTCGTCGCCGAACCAGAATCCGGCGCTGATCACCTCCCGGGAGTACGCCTCGCGGGTGACCGGATCCACGCTGTCGGGCATCGGGATCTTGCGGTCGGAGAAGCGCTGCACGGACAGGTCGAAGGTGTGCCAGAACAGCTGGACCGGGCTGATCTTGCCGGAGTAGGTGGCGCTGAATTCTTCCAGGATGCGCCCGACCTGGCTGTGTACGTGGAACGCGTGCCGGGCGGCGTCCGGGTCGTAGGTGCGGTGTTCTTCGTCCTCGTCGAAGGGCCGGCCGTGGTCGGGCAGGTCGAAGGGGGTGGGGTGGGCCAGGACCACCTCGACGCCGAGGTTGCGCAGCGCGTTCCTGGCCTCGACGTAGAAGCTCGCCACCGACTGGCCCGCGAGCGGGACCTCCTCCTCCGTGCCGCGGTCGTTGCAGATCCGCAGCACGTGGTCGAAGAAGTCGAAGGAGCAGGTGAAGACCGGGCCCTCGGTGGCGGTGCCGAGCGGGACGGTGGTCCAGCCGCGGGCGGTCAGCCGGTAGGTCAGGTGCCACCAGTGGTTGCGTCTGATGCCCTTGGCCAGCGCCACCTTTCCGATGACCTGGGCGTAGCGGTGCAGGAGTTCCTTGGTGGGCCGCCACGAGTCGAGCGGGATGGCGGGCAGTATTTCCTCGGCCATGCGCTCATGCTACCCAGCGGCCGATCAGCTACCGCCCGTCTCCGGCGTGCCCGGCCAGCAGCTCGCTGAACGGGCGCACCGCACCGACGCCGTTGCCCGAGCTGCGACGGTGGACCGGCTCGTCCTGCAGAAAGCCCTGGACACCTGTGGGTTCGGCGACCATGAGCTGGGCCAGTTCGGCGGCCGCGCGGTGGATGCGCTCGGCCAGTCCGGTGGAGCCGAAGTCCTCGGTGGCGGCGAAGACGCCGGTCGGTACCACCACGGACCGCAGGTAGGTGAACAGCGGACGCATGGCGTGATCGAGCACCAGCGAATGCCGGGCGGTGCCCGCGGTGGCGGCGATCAGGACCGGCATGCCATTGAGCGCATCGGTGTCGAGCACGTCGATGAACATCTTGAACAGGCCGCTGTAGCTGGCCGTGAACACCGGTGTCACCGCGATGATGCCGTCGGCGTCGGAGACCTGCTGCCGGGCCGCGGCCACCGCGGGCGTGGGCAGCCCGCCGGTGGTCATGGTGGTGGCGAGATCGCTTGCCAGTTCCCGCAGTTCGATGATCTCGACCTCGAGGCTCTCCCCGCGCCCGCCCACCGCCGCGGTGACCGCGGCGGCGAGCTGGTCGGCGAGCAGCCGGGTGGAGGAGGGCTGTGAGAGCCCGGCGGTCAGCACTACGAGTTTGCGACTCATGCTCGTCCTCAGTTCTTTTCGGCGAGCACGCGCTCGCGGGCGGGCTCGACCAGGTGGTGCGGGGCGTCCGGTCCGGCGGCGACCAGCGACGCGTGGGTGGGCGGATCGCTGGGCACTCCGGCGGGGCGGCGCGCCTCGAATTCCTTGCGCAGCACCGGGACGACCTCCTTGCCGAGGATCTCGAGCTGTTCGAGGACCAGGTCCAGCGGGAGGCCGGCGTGGTCCATGAGGAACAGCTGCCGCTGGTAGTCGCCGATATTGTCGGCGAAGCCCAGGGTGCGCTCGATGACCTGCTCGGGAGTGCCGACGGTGAGCGGGGTCAGTTCGGTGAAGTCCTCCATCGACGGGCCGTGCCCGTACACGGGCGCATTGTCGAAGTAGGGGCGGAAGATCCGCTTGGCCTCGGCCTCGGTCTCGGCCATGAAGACCTGGCCGCCGAGTCCGACGATGGCCTGTTCGGCGGCGCCGTGCCCGTAGTGCTCGAAGCGGCGGCGGTACAGGTTCACCATCTGCCGGGTGTGCTGCTGGTCCCAGAAGATGTTGTTGTGGAAGAAGCCGTCACCGTAATAGGCGGCCTGCTCGGCGATTTCGGGCGAGCGGATGGAGCCGTGCCACACGAACGGCGGGGTGCCGTCGAGCGGGGCGGGGGTGGCGGTGAAGCCCTGCAGCGGGGTGCGGAACTTGCCTTCCCAGTCCACGCGCTGTTCGCGCCACAGCCGGCGCAGCAGGTGGTAGTTCTCCACCGCGAGCGGGAGGCCGTCGCGAATGTCCTTGCCGAACCACGGGTAGACGGGTCCGGTGTTGCCGCGGCCCATCATGAGGTCCACCCGGCCGCCGGCCAGATGCTGCAGCATGGCGAAGTCCTCGGCGATCTTCACCGGGTCGTTGGTGGTGATGAGGGTGGTGGAGGTGGACAGTACGAGCTTCTCGGTCTGTGCCGCGATGTAGCCGAGCATGGTGGTCGGCGAGGACGGCACGAACGGCGGGTTGTGGTGCTCGCCGGTGGCGAAGACGTCGAGGCCGACCTCTTCCGCCTTGAGGGCGATGCGGACCATGGCCTGGATGCGCTCGGCCTCGGTCGGGGTACGGCCGGTGGTGGGGTCCATCGTCACGTCACCGACGCTGAAAATTCCGAACTGCACGGGTCCTCCTCGGGTCGCTGCCATTTTTGGTGGATATGGCAACCACTTGAACATAGGGGGTGGCGGGGGTATTCCGGGGTGTAAGCGGGGCGTGATTCGCGCCACTACCGCACCCGCGGAGCAACCGGAGCCACAACGCCGGAATTCCGCCGACACCTGGCCGATTCGGCCTACCGGAGACTGTGGAGTACCCGCAAACAACCTGTGGGTACAGCGAAAGACTCAGTAGTGCAAGATCTTTCGACGTATCCTGAACATTCCCCGCGCAACGCCGGAGATCTCGAGCATGGACAGGGGGTAGATCCAATGGCGGACAACACCGTCGGTACGGCATACGCCGTTGTCGTCACCGCGGTCGCCGATCCGATGCAGGTGGAGGGCCTGGAATGGGATCGTGCGGTGGAATACCTGCCCAGTATCGATTCCCGCACCTTGCAGAAGTGGGTGCGCTCCCAGGAGGACGGCCCCGATCCCCGTCGCGGCGTGGTCATTCCGGGCCCGCAGCGCCGGGTCGGGCACCGACATCCCTATCGCGAGGTCTGCGTCCCCTCGGCCGAATACCAGCTCTTCAGCGCGGCCGTCCGCACCAACCGCCGCCGCGCCCTGGCCACCACCTGCGCCGAGGACGAGGCTCGTCAGCGAGCCCGCCTACTGTCCACGGCGCACTGACCCGTCCTATATATCCAGTGACCGTCGCGCGGGCCGCTCGGGGGGTCGAGCGGAACTCGGAGACGGGGTTCGGCGGCGTGTCGGACTCGCTGTACGAGCGCGAATTCTCCCTCTGCGAACACTGATTCGACCGAACCTCACCATGGCGCAGAATCGAGATGGTGATGGATATCGCGAATCCCGCGCTCGAGCGGACCGTGTCGGGGCACGTGGTGCGTATTGTGCTGGACACCGCGGTCAGGTCCGGTATCGACGAGGTGGAGGCCACGCGAATCGGGAGCTTCGATCGGAAGTTGCTGGCCGATGACCGGATTCGCATTCCCTCGGAGAGCCAGTATCGGCTGTGGGCGTTGATGGAGCACGTCGTCGGCAACGAGGCGGGCGTGCGGGCCGCGGATATGGCCGATCGCGGGCGGTTGCATATCTGGGACTATCTGTTCAGCAGTGCTCCGACACTGGCCGAAGGATTCCACGACGCATCCCGGTTCAGCGTCGTGATCTGCGATCCGGCGGCGCAGTTGGAGGTCACCGACAACGGGTCCGCGCTCACGGTCGGCTATCGCGGCACCACCTATGGCGAGACCCGCGGCATCATCAACGAGTTCGCGGTGACCGTGGCCGTCCGGCGCGCCCGCGATGCCTTCGGCCACGCAGCGGTGCCCGTGCGAGTCGACTTCGCACACCCTGCGCCCCGGCATCATCGATATCTCGAAGATGCCCTGGGCACCACGGTGATTCATTTCGGCCAACCGGCAGACCTGATCCACTATCGGATCTCTGGAAATCGAACCGAGGCGCGGCCGTATGATTCCGAACTGCGCCGGATCCTGCACACCGCCGCCCAGCATGCCATCGACGGGGCGCGTCCGATTCCCGGATGGATCGAATCCTTCCGCGCGGCACTACATTCGGAACTGACGCAGAGCACCGGGCCGACGGACAGCTCACCGAAACGGGGCCCGCGGGTCGCCGCCGTGGCCGCGCGGCTGCGGATCAGTGACCGCACCCTGCAGCGGCGGTTGTCCGAGGCGGGCACCTCCTGGAGCGAAGAGCTGGCCGCGGTGCGCTGTGCGCAGGCCACCCGACTGCTGCGTCACACCACGCTCACCGTGCAGGCCATCGCGCTGCGCGTCGGCTACAGCGATGCTCGCGCGCTCAGCCGTGCCTTCGACGGTTGGACCGGCCTGTCTCCGGATGCCTACCGCCGCGCCGACCGCCTTCGGGGGTGAGCAACAGGACGCATCCGACCTGCCCGCTCCACACGGTGAGCGTGTCGAACGCGATGCGTTCCGACACGCCCGCACCGAGACCGAAATGGTTTCTGGCGAACAGGAACACACCGCCGATCACCGAGATCGCCACGGCCAGCATGGTGCCGACGGCCAGGCCGCGCCGCCTGCGCGCCACCTCCGCCATGATCAGGACCATACCCGCCAACTGCGCGAACCACTGTGCCAATGCGATGGTGTCGTGTGCCTGCGGCCGAATATCCCAGGGCGCCAGCCCGATTCCCGTGATCCCGAGACCGGCGACAGCCACCAGCGCGCACCCAGCCCGGAATCGACGACCGCGCCACATCCGCGCCCAACCCAGTGCCCCGGCGAAGGTCAGCAGGCCGGTCGACACGAACATCACGTTCTGCACCGCGTGATCGGGCGAGCACACCCATCGCGAGGCCCCATCGCGATCGGTGTATTCGCCACACCGCGTGATGCCCAGGTCGCTGATGTAGTTGCCCGACATGCTGTATCCCGCCGGCCAACCGTGAGCCACCACCAGCGATACGGGAAAGTACGACAGCGTGAGCAACCAGCAGACCGCGGTGGCCCATGGCAGCCAGGTGCGATTCGACCGCACCCGGCCGGTGTCCACAGTTGAGGTGGGCACGCTCAGAACATCGCGCCGTTGGCCCGGATCGTCTGTCCGGAGACCCAGCCCGCCTCGGCGCTGACCAGCCACCCGACCAACGGTGCGGTGTCGGTGGGGAGACCGAGACGCCCGTGCGGATTGTGCAGTGCCGCGGCCGCAATGGATTCGGGCGTCTCCGCGCCGCGGAAGAAGTCGTCGTCGACCGGACCGGGCGCGACGGCATTGACCGTGATACCGCGCTCACCCAGCTCCTTGGCCGCGGCGACCACCATCCGCTCGACAGCCGCCTTCGATCCCGAATACAGCCCGTAGGTGCCGGTCATGATCGAGGTGAGGGTGGTGGACAACACGACATAGCGACCATTGTCGGCAATGTGCCGGGCCGTGGCGCGCAGCGTATTGAACGCGGTCCGGGTATTGCGCACGATCAGCTGATCGAAGTCGTCGTCGGTGGTGTCCGCGATCGGCTTCTTGATGACCCGGCCCGGCACGTGCACGACGATATCCAGCTTGCCGTGGCGCGCAACGATATCCGCGAACAGTGCATCGACCTCCGCGGCCGAGGTGGCGTCGGAGCGGACCGCTTCCGCTGTCGCGCCGAATGCCTCGAGCGTCGTGAGCGTTGCCTTGGCGGCCTGCTCGTCCCCCTGATAGGTGACGATCGTGGTGGCACCGCGCCCAGCGATGTTCTTGGCGAATTCCGCACCCTGATTGCGAGTGCCGCCGATGATCAGAGCGACCTTGCCCTCGAGGTCCCGGATGACTTGCGACATCAGTCGAATCCCTTTTCTCTCTTCGGTTTCGAACCTCTGCCATTCTGTCGAGAACCCCACGCCAGGCCCAGGACCGATCGCGTCACCCGGGTAACCGACTACGCCAAGCGGACCGGTGTCGGCTCGGCCGCATCGAAGTCGACGGCCCCGAGGACGTTCCCCATGTGATCGCCATCCAGAACCAGATGACGGCAGTCCCGCTCAGTGCCCACAGCACCGCGTACACCCCGCCGCAGAACACCGATCCGCACCCGGACTGGCCCAAGGATCGACAGGTCGCCCAATACATTCACAACCTGACTCCTCAGCAGTATTGGGACCTGTACTACTCGGCCTTGTCGCACAACGAGACTCGCCCCGATGACAAGGCCCTGCTCGACAAGCCGGCAGGGATCGGCTGGACGCCGGACAAGAAGCTCGACCTGACCACCTTGTCCGACACCGAGCGCACCCGCTGGGAGCAGGCCTGGCACAAGGCGCTTTCACAGATCGAAGCCGTCCCCGGCAAGAACGAGGTCAACGGCTGGAAGATCACGCGCAGCGATATCGGCGACTACGGCACCGATTACGCCACCCGCGCCATGATCGCCTACGCAGGTCTGGGCGCCACTCTGCCCCAGGACGCTATCCACCCGTCCAGTACCGTCGACGACAAGAAGACCCAGTTGAACGCGGACAGCACCTATGTTCTGCACTTCGCCGCCGACCAGATCCCACCGGTGAAAGGCTTCTGGTCGCTGACCATGTACGACCAGCGTGGCTTCTTCGTCGACAACCCGTTGAACCGCTACGCGGTGCGCGGCGAACGCCTGACCAAGAGCTCGGATGGGTCGGTCGACATCTATGTTCAGCGCGAGAACCCGGGCCCGGAAAAGGAAGCCAATCGGCTTGGCCCGATCAGAAGATCGTCGACGGCAGCTGGAATCCGCCGGCCGTGACCCGGACCAACTGAATTCGACGTGGGAACCGGGCGAAGACCCGGCGAGAGGTTGGCTCGCCGGGTCTTCGCTGTCTTTCACTGCGGTGCAGCCACTCTCGATTCAGGAATGGTCGAACACGATGATCTGGCGAACCGCTGCTCCGTCGGCCAGCAGATCCAACGCTTCATTGATCTCCTCCAGCCCGATTCGAGAGGTGATCAATTTCTCCACCGGCAGCCGCCCTTCCCGCCACATCTGTTCGTAGCGCGGAATATCCCGGGCCGGTACCGCGGAACCCAGGTAGCTGCCGACGATGGTGCGGGCCTCGGCGGTGATGCTCAGCGGCGGCAGGGTCACCGTCGAATTGGGCCCGGGCAGCCCGACCGTGATGGTCATGCCGCCGGGTTCGGTTGCCGTATAGGCGGTTTCGAATGCGGCCGGATGCCCGGCGCACTCCACCACGTACCGCGCCCGGATCCCCTGGTCGGCGATCTGCTCCGGCGTGTACGTCTCGGTGGCCCCGAGCTCTTTCGCCATGGCGAGTTTGTCCGCCAGCCGATCCACCGCGATGAGCCGTTCCACGCCAATGGCTTTCGCGGTCAGCAGGGCGGCCATCCCGACGCCGCCGAGCCCGACCACCATGAGGCTGTCCTGCGGACGCGGATCGGCCACGTTCAGTACCGCCCCGCCGCCGGTCAGCACCGCGCACCCGAACAGTGCCGCGATCTCCGGCGGCACCGAGTTGCCGACCGGCACCAGGGAGGCCCGGTCCACCACGGCGTGTGTGGCGAAGCCGGAGACGCCCAGGTGATGCCGTACCCGGTCGCCGCCGCGCGACAGGTGCCCGGCATGGTGCAGCAGTTCACCGGCGGTATTGGCGCGGGTGCCCGCGGTGCAGGGCAGCTGCCCGTCCCGCGCGCACGCGTCGCACTCTTCGCAGCGCGGCAGGAAGGACATGACCACTCGCTGTCCGATGAGCAGATCGGCGACCCGCTCGCCGACCGCCAGCACGGTGCCCGCGGCCTCGTGGCCGAGCAGCATGGGCAGCGGGCGGGGCCGATTGCCGTCCACCACACTCAGATCCGAGTGGCACAGCCCGGCCGCCTCGATGGCGACCAGCACCTCGGTGGGCCCGGGATCGCCGAGTTCGAGCCGGCACACGCTGATCGGCCGCGACTGCGCGTAGGGCCGCTCGCGTCCGATCTCCTCGAGGACCGCGCCGCGAATGTGCATCAGATTTCGACCATCTGGTAATCGGCCACGTACCCGCCGAGGTAGCGCAGGTGGTCGGTGGAGTCACCGAGGGTGTGCTCGATGGCGGTGAGCCGCGCGGTGTAGTGGCCGACGGGGTATTCGTCGGTCATGCCGATGCCCCCGTGCATCTGGATGGCCTCCTGCCCGATGTGCCGGGCGGAGCGCCCGATCCGCAGTTTGGCGCGGGAGGCGACGACCGGATCGACGATGCCGTCGGCCAGCGACATGGACGCGTACATGCTCATGCCGCGGGCCAGTTCCAGCGACACGTACATGTCGGCGGCGCGCTGGGTCAGCGTCTGGAAGGTGCGCAGCGGCACCCCGAACTGCTTGCGCGTCTTCAGGTATTCCGCGGTGAGCCGCAGGGACTCCTCCATCGCGCCGATGGCCTCGGCGCACAGCGCGGCCTGCGCCCCGGCCAGGGCGGCCTGGATGGCGGCGGCGGCATCGACCGGCTCGCCGAGCGGTTCGGCCACCGCACCGTCGAATGCGATGTCCGCGCCGCGCTGCCCGTCGTGGGTGGCGTAGGCGGTGCGCCGCACGCCCGGGTCGGCGGGATCGACGAGAAACAGCCCGATACCGTCGTCGAGTGCCGCGCTCACGATGAGCAGATCGGCGCAATCACCGTGGGAGACCGGGTGTTTGCGGCCGGTGATGCGCCAGCCGTCCGGCTGCCGCACCGCTTGGGTGGCGGTCTCGGTGGCGGGCCAGCGCAGCCCCGGCTCGTCGTGCGCGAAGGCGAGCTTGAGCTCCCCCTCGGCGATGCGCGGCAGCAGGTCCTTGCGCTGTGCGTCGGCGCCGACGGCGGAGACGAGCCCGCCCGGCAGCAGTGCGCAGTCCAGCACGGGTTCGGGGGCCAGGGCGCGGCCGATCTCGGTCATGACCAGCATGGCCTCGATGGGCCCGGCGCCCATGCCGCCGTCCTCCTCGGCGAAAGTCAGTCCGAGCAGGCCGATTTCGGCGAAGGTGGCCCAGATCCCGGTATCCCAGCCGAGTTCGGTGCCGACGATGTCGTTGCGGCGCTCGGGTGTGTAGCCGCGGGACAGCACGTCACGCACGGTGTCGCGCAGCATGTCCTGTTCGGGGGTGAGATCGAAATCCATGGTGCTGCCTCACAGTCCGAGGATCGTCGAGGCGATGATGCCGCGCTGCACCTCGTTGGATCCTCCGTAGATCGATGTCTTGCGGTAGTTCAGGTAGGTGGCCGTGCTGCGGCGTGCCCAGTCGGGATCCGACTCGTCCTCGCGCGCAACGGAATCCGGTCCGGCGATGTCGACCAGCAGTTCGGTGACGGCCTGCTGGAGTTCGGTGCCGCGCAGCTTGAGAATCGAGGAGACCGGATTGGGCTTGCCGTCGGCCGAGCCCGCCGCCACCCGCAGCTGCACCAGTTCCAGTGCCAGCAGCTCGTTTTCGAGCTCTGCGAGGCGGGTCGCGAAGAGCTGGTCCTCGAGCAGGGTCTTCTCGCCCAGGCGGGTCTGCTTGGCGTGCTCCTTGGCCAGCCACAGTTTCACCTTGGTCTGGCCGACCGCGGCGATGCCGGTGCGCTCGTTGCCGAGCAGGAACTTGGCGTAGGTCCAGCCCTGATTCTCCTCGCCGACAAGCTGATTCGCGGGCACCCGGACGTTCTCCAGGAACACCTCGTTGACCTCGTGGCCGCCGTCGATGAGCTTGATCGGCCGCACGGTCACGCCGGGGGTGTCGAGCGGGAACAGCAGCATGGAGATGCCGGCCTGCTTCTTGGGCGCGTCCGGGTTGGTGCGCGCCAGGCAGAACATCCAGTCCGCGGACTGGGCGGCGGTGGTCCAGGTCTTCTGGCCGTTGATCACGTAGCTGTCGCCGTCGCGGACCGCGACGGTGCGCAGCGAGGCCAGGTCCGAGCCCGCCTCGGGCTCGGAAAAGCCCTGGCACCACCAGATGTCGAGATTGGCGGTGGGCGGCAGGAAGCGCTCCTTGAGCTCCTGGGAGCCGAAGTGCGCGATGACCGGGCCGATCATATTGGCATTGAAGGTGAGCGGTTCGGGCACCGAGGCCAGCTGCATCTCGTCGTGCCAGATATGACGCTGGATGGGGGTCCAGTCCTTGCCGCCCCATTCCACCGGCCAGTTCGGGGTGGCCAGCCCGTGCGCGTTGAGGATGCGCTGGGTGGTGACGATGTCGTCCTTGCTCAGTTCCTGGCCGTGCCGCTGCCGGTTGCGGATGTCGGCCGGGATCTCGCTCCGATAGAACGCGCGCAGCTCGTCGCGGAAGGCGAGCTCGTCGTCGGTGAGCGCTAGTTGCATGCGTTGACCTCCAGGTTCATGGCTACCCACGCCATCGCCGGATATGATACACAGAGACACCATTGTCTCAAATAGGGTCGTATACTCGAACGGCCGCGCACACCACCGACATCCCAGGGAGCCCTCCGTGCCCGACCACGACCGCACACTCGGCGTCGGCGAGCTCATCGCCCACCGGCATCGCGAGGGCAGCGCGCCCGGGCAGCGCACGGACTCACATCGGCTGGCCCTCGTCATCGAGGGCGGCTCCTCGCGCGGCGCGTACTCGCACGGCATGGCCATGGCCATCGAGGAATTGGGCATCCTGCCCTGCTTCGACGCGGTGTACGGGGCGTCGGCGGGCGCGCTGAACGCCGCCTGGCTGCTGTGCGGGCGCGCGGTGGATTCGCGGCGGGCCTGGAATCCCGAGGTGATCAACCGCGTGATCAATCCGGCGCGCGCCCTGCGCGGCGGCCGCGTGGTCGATACCGAGTACCTGGTGCACACCGTGTACGAGCGCATCGTGCCCATGGATTTCCCTGCGATCCTGGCCAATTCGATCACCTTCCACCCCATCGCCACCGACGCCGACACCGGCGCGGCCGTCGATCTGCATCCGGAGCTCAGCGATGTGCGCTCGGTGCAGACGGCGCTGCGGGCCTCGACCTGCCTGCCGATCCTGGCCGGACGGCCGGTGCGGATCGGCGCGCGCCGGTATGTCGATGCCGGGCTTTCCGAATCCGTCCCGGTGCGAACGGCATTGACGCAGGGCGCGACCCGCGTCCTGGTGCTGCGCACCCGCCGCGCCGGCGAAACCATGCGTCCCCCTTCGGGTCTGGAATCCCGGGTGGTGGCCCGCTTCCTGTCCCGGCACGCGCCGGGGACGGTCGGACCGTGGCTCGATCGGGTCCAGCGACACCACAGCGACGAGCGGGACTTCGACTCCGATCCGGCCGTGCTGCAGATCCGCCCGCCGCACAACGCGCCCGATATCGGGCGCATCGACCGCGATCCCGGGGTGCTCCGGCAGGCCCTCACCCTGGGGCGGGTGGCCACCGCCCGCACACTGTCGGCACACCTGGCCCCTAAGCTGTCCGCGTGACACGCGCGGAGGGAACCAGAGCACCGGGCCGGCCCGCCTCGGCCAGCCGCGACGATGTGCTCGAAGCCGCCATCGCCGTGTTCCTGAGCGGAAAAAGGGTGGACGTCAATGCCATTGCCGCTCAGCTGGGGGTGGGCCGCGCGAGCATCTACCGCTGGTTCGGATCCCGGGACGGTCTGCTGGGCGCGGCCGTGGCGCGGCAGCTGGAGCGGGTCGTGGCCCATGCCGACCGCCGCTCCCGCGGGGCGGGCGGAGAACGGCTCACCGCGGCGCTCAATCGGACCATCGATCTGCTGGTCGAGAACGACGCGCTGCGTTCGTATTTCGACAATGAATCGACCGCGGCCCTGCGCCTGATCACCCGAGGTGACGGAATCGTGCACCAGACCGCGGTGGCCCTGGTGGAGCGGTTCATCGAGCGCGCCGAATCCGAGGGCTACCAGCCTCCCATCGAGCGCGACACCCTGGCCTACGCCCTGGTCCGGCTGTGGGAGGCGTTCCTCTACAACGACGCCGTGGCCGGCTTCCGCGGCGATGTGGACCGCCTGCGCAAGGTCCAGACCGCGCTACTGCGCACCTGAGAGCTGCAGCGAGCGCCGCACCCACTCGACATCAGGGTGTGACGATGAGGGGGACGAGTTGCTCGGCCGAGGTGCGGGCGCCGTGGTGACCCACGAGGGCGGACTCCAGGGGCTCGAGGGCGGGGCGGACCAGGACCGCGACACCCTCGGCGACGGCGATGAGATCGCCGATGCGGGAGGTGATCACCGGTGTGGGCGGGGTCGGGCCGAACCAGTGCTCGTCGAGCGCCTGTTCGCGGGTCACGACCGTTGCGTGCGTGGACAGTTCGGCGGTCCACGCGGCGTGGGCGTCGGCCAGGGCCTCGGGGCGCTCGAGGTAGATGTGGCGGACCCGCGCCTCGCCGCCGATCAGCCGGACGTCGCGATGCAGCGCGGGCCGCACGTCCAGATCGATGACGGTGTCCACGTGGATCATTCCGTGATCGCCGGTGATCAGCACCGTGCAGGTGGAGGGGAGTTCGGCGAGCAGGCCGGCGAGGCAGGCGTCGATATCGCGGAGCACGGCCAGCCACTGCGGCGATTCGGGTCCGTACAGGTGACCGTTCGCATCGAGATCGGGGAAATAGGCGTAGGCGAAACGGGAGTTCGTGCCGGAATGCCGTGCGACAGCGAGGATTCCGGCGCGCAGCTCGTCGAGGGTGGCGGCCGGGTGCAGGGTGCCCGGCGCACGGAAGGCGGCCCGGGTCAGACCGGAGGTGCGCTGGTAGGCGGGGATCACGTAGTGCAGCTCGACGCCGTGGGCGGCGAGGTCCTCCAGGCGGCTGGTGTGCGGCTGCACCGACTCCGGCGGGTACGCGTCGCGGGCGTCCTCGCCGGTCGCGCTGTCGAAACTCCAGCGCAGCGCATTCAGCAGGCGGAGACGATCGCGGTCGGGCAGGGCGAAGCTGTAGCCGATGATGCCGTGTGTCGCGCAGGGCGCGCCGAGGGCGAGGCTGGCGAGACTGGTCGCGGTGGTGGCGGGAAAGCCCGCGGTGAGGGTGGTGCGGACGTGCGCGGCCAGGGTGGGTGCGCTGTCGGCGTGGCGGGCGAGAAGTTCCGCGCCGAGACCGTCGATCAGCAGCACCACCACATCCCGGTTGGGTGCGAGGGCCAGCGGATTGCGCTGGTCGAGCCCGAAGGACGCGGCGACGGACGGCAGGACGTCGGCGAGCGTGGCCGGCGACGTCTCCGAGGGTGAACTGGCCATTCGCCGACTCTATTGATCTCGGCGCGATAATTCACCGGTGTTCGAATCCGCCGACTTTTCGATCAAGCCCACCCTGACCGGCACGAAAGTTCTCCTGCGGCCGTTCATTCCCGAAGACCTCGACGCCATCCTCGCAGCCCTGCGCGATCCCGACGTCCGGCGGCTGACCGGCAGCGTTCACCAGGAGACCACCGAGTCCGTGCCGGAGGATCCGGCCGAGTACGAGCGCTTGCGCGACTGGTACGCCACGCGCGAAACCCAGCCCGACCGCCTCGATTTGGCCATTGCCGACATCGCGACCGGCCGCTGTGTCGGGGAGGCCGTCCTCAATCGGTGGGATCCCGGCAACGGCAGCTGCAACTTCCGCATCCTGATCGGCCCCGATGGCCAGGGCCGCGGGCTGGGCACCGAGGCGACGCGGCTGATCGTCGGCTACGGGTTCGAGAAGCTCGGCCTGCACCGAATCTCCCTGGAGGTCTATGCCTTCAACCCGCGCGCTCGCCGTGCCTACGAGAAGGCCGGCTTCCGTCCCGAGGGCGTCCTGCGCGAATCCCTGCGCTATGGCGACGAGTGGATCGACGCGACCGTCATGTCCATCCTGTCCCGCGAATGGGCCGAGCACCGCGGCCATCCCGCATAGCCCTGCCCGCATACGCGAAAACCGCCTCCGAGGAGGCGGTTTCGTGCGTTGTGGGGCGAATCAGGCCAGGCCCCACGCCTTCAGGACATAGGTGATGTTGGCGGCGATTCCGGTGAGGGTGTTGGCCAGGTCGATGGCGGCGGAACCGAGGTTGACGATAGGCATGTTTCAAGTCTTTCGGGCCGGGAACATGGTGCAGTTCCACTGTATTAGCGGCAGCTAACTCCCAGCATCATGAATCGACTCACCCCTCGGCCGAGGTGTTACCCAGCGCACAGCGGCACCGGTCCGGCTCAGTCCCGCTCGGGCAGGCGCAAACGTTTCAGGGACAGGGCATTCAGGGCCACGATGATGCTGGATCCCGACATGGACATCGCGGCGATCTCCGGTCGCAGCGTGAAGCCGAAGGCGGGCTCGAAGACGCCGGCCGCGATGGGCAGGGCCAGGCTGTTGTAGCCGACCGCCCAGGCCAGGTTCTGATGCATTTTGCGCAGCGTGCCGCGGCCGATGCGCAGCGCGGTGGGGACGTCCAGCGGATCGGAGCGCATGAGCACCACATCGGCGGTCTCGATGGCGACGTCGGTGCCCGCGCCGATGGCGATGCCGAGATCGGCCTGGGCCAGGGCGGGTGCGTCGTTGACGCCGTCGCCGACCATGGCGATCTTCCGTCCGGCGGACTGCAATTCGATGATCTTGGCCGCCTTGTCGCCGGGCAGCACCTCGGCGATGACGGTGTCGATGCCGAGTTCGGCGGCGATGCGCTCGGCGGTCGCCCGGTTGTCGCCGGTCAGCATCACCACTTCGACGCCCATGTCGTGCAGGTCCGCAACGGCTTCGGCGGAGCTCTCCCGGGGCGCGTCGGCGATTCCGATCACCGCGGCGGGCTCGCCGTCGACGGCGGCCAGCACCGCGGTCTGGCCCGCGCCCGCCACCCGGTCGCGGGCTACGGCCAGCTCGCCCAGGTCGACGCCTTCGCGGTCGAGCAGCCGGCGATTGCCGATGACCACGCGGCGGCCGTCCACGGTGGCGATCGCGCCGTGACCGGGGACGTTCTCGAAGTCCACCGCGCGGGCGTCGGTGGGGCCGCGCTCCTTGGCGTAGCGCACCACGGCGTCGGCCAGCGGGTGCTCGGACTCGCGTTCGACAGCGGCCAGCAGGGGTAGCAGGTCGGCCTCGGAAAGCCCGGGGCCGGTGATGATTTCGGTGACTTCCGGCTCGCCCTTGGTGAGGGTGCCGGTCTTGTCCATCACGACGGTCTGGATGCGGGCCGAGCTCTCCAGTGCCATCGCGTTCTTGAACAGCACACCGCGTTTCGCGCCCAGGCCGGTGCCGACCATGATGGCGGTCGGGGTGGCCAGGCCGAGGGCGTCGGGGCAGGTGATGACCACGACCGTAATGGCGAACAGCATGGCCTTGGCGAAGGTGGCTCCCGCCAGCAGCCACACCGCCAGGGTCAGCACACCACCGATCAAGGCGACCAGCACCAGCCAGAAGGCGGCCCGGTCGGCCAGTCGCTGGCCCGGGGCCTTCGAATTCTGGGCCTGCTGTACCAGGTTCACGATCTGCGCCAGCGCGGTGTCCGCTCCCACCTTGGTGGCGCGCACCCGCAGCGTGCCGTTCTCGTTGAGGGTGGCGCCGATGACCGCCGAGCCCGGCTCCTTGTGCACCGGCAGGCTCTCGCCGGTCACCATGGATTCGTCGACCTCGCTGGTCCCGTCCTCCACGAGGCCGTCCACCGCGATCTTCGAGCCCGGGCGCACCAGCAGCAGATCGCCGACTTTCACCTCGGCCGTGGGGATTTCGACTTCCTGCCCGTCCCGGATCACCGCCGCCTGCGGCGGCGCCAGATCCAGCAGCGTGCGAATCGCGTCATTGGCGCCGCCCCGCGCCCGCATCTCGAACCAGTGGCCGAGCAGCACGAAGGTGGCCAGCATGGTCGAGGCCTCGTAGAAGACCTCGCCGCCGCCGGTCAGCGTAATGCCGAGGGAGTACAGCCATCCCGCCCCGATACCGACCGCGACCAGCACCATCATGTCCAGCGTCCGCGCTTTCAGCGCCGCCCACGCCCCGGTGAAGAAGATGGTCGAGGAGTAGAAGATCACCGGCAGGCTGAGGATCAATTCCCAGATGTCCGAGCGCATTCCGAACGGCACCGGCAGATGCCACCCGAACATGTCGGTGGCCATCGGCGACCACAGCATCACCAGCACCGAGAACACGGCGGCCACGACGAACCGGTTCCGCATGTCAGCGGCCATGTCCTCCATGGACATCCCCGCATGCCCGGCATGTGCACCGTGCCCCATCGCGGCATGATCCATCCCCGCATGAGTCATTTGGTCCCCGCTCTCGTGCACGGCGTGATCCATGCCCGCATACGCTTCGTGGCCCGACCCCCCGTGCGCCGCATGACCTGAATCCGCATGCGCCGCATGGTCCATATCGGCGTGTGCCGCGTGGTCCATGCCCGCGTGGGCATCGTGATCCGTGGCCGCGCCGGCATCGCGGGTCGCGGACGGCTGAGCGGCGTGTGCCGCGGCGGCGGGTTCGGCCAGCGGGTCGCAGACGTGGTTGGGAACCGATTGGCCGGCGCAGTGCAGGCCGCATTCCTGGATCCAGGTGCGGAGGTCGGCGACGGAGGTGTGGGCGGGGTCGAAGATGAGGGTGGCGGTTTGGGAGACGGGGTTGGGGTCGACGGCGAGGACGCCCGGCCGGCGGCCGAGGACCGACTTCACCACGTTCTGCTGGCTGGCCCAGTGCAGGCCCCGGATGTCCAGGACCGTGGTCCGCTGGTCGCTCTGCCGATCCATCTCGCACTCCTCCGCCGACTGGCTCTCACCGCCCTCGACCATATACCCCGTAGGGGTAATTGGCAGGGTTCCGGCAGGAACGAGCCGTCAGGGCGGGCACCGGGCCCGGTGGGGTGCGGGCCCGGACCTCGGGCGTCAGGACATGGGGACGGGTTCGCCGACCTCCACGCGACCGCCATAGGTCAGACCCGGGCAGCCGGAGGCGAGTTTCACCGCCGAGTCCAGGTCGTCGGCCTCGACGGCGACATAGCCGGAGAGCCGGTCGGGCGCGGCGGGGTTGTCGCCCAGCATGACGGTCTGGCCCACGCGATTACCGAAATCGGTGACGCGCTCGCCGATCTCGGCGAACCAGTCGGCCCACAGCTTTTCCTGCTCGGGCGTGGCTGCGCGGTTGGGGTCGTTGCGGAAGGCGAGGATGTAGGTGGACATTGTCGTTTCTCCTGTCGGGTGGACGGCCCGGTCGGCCGACTCGTGAATCCGTCGCGCGGCTCCGGCCGGGAATCGACAATCGGGTCGCGAATTTTTTTTCGCGACCGTGTCGATTTCGCCGCCATCCCGAACGACGGGTTGAGCGACAACGACGTCAGCAGTGACACGGCAACGGAGCCGTGCGATCCCCCCAGCGAAGGGAGCAGTGACATGCCCGAGTACCTGCTGCTGATCCACCAGGACGAACAGACCTGGCTGGCCGCGGATCCGGCCGTGCGGCAGCGCACCCTGAACGAGCACCTCGAGTTCATGGCCGCGCACGCCGACCGGCTGCGCGGCGGTAACCGCCTGCGCCCCACCTCGACCGCGACCACGGTCCGGCACGACGAGCACGGCCGCACGGTCATCACCGACGGCGTGTTCGCTGAGACCAAAGAGGTTCTGGGCGGCTACTACCTGGTCGAGGCGGCCGATCTGGACGAGGCCATCCGGATCGCCGTAGACGTACCGTCGCCGTTCGGTTGTGTCGAGGTCCGGCCGATCCACCCGCACGACGAGCCGTGACGACGCCGGAGGTGGCCGCCGCGGTCGCCGAGGCGCACCGGCGCGAGTGGGGCTTCGTGCTGGCGGCGACCGTGCGGGTGACCCGCGATATCGATCTCGCCGAAGAGGCTGTGCAGGAGGCGTTCACGCAGGCTCTGCAGGCCTGGCCGGAGTCGGGGATCCCGGATCGCCCCGGCGCCTGGCTGACCACGGTGGCCCGGCGGCGCGCCCTGGACGCCCTGCGCCGCGACATCGCGTTCGAGCGCTCGATTCCGCTGCTGGTGGAGGATCCCGCGCCCGACCCGGCCGCCCCGGACTCGGTGGCCGACGATCGGCTGCGGCTCATCTTCATCTGCTGCCACCCGGCCCTGTCGATGGAGGCGCGGGTGGCGCTGACCCTGCGCCTGCTGTGTGGTCTGTCCACGCCGGAGATCGCGCGCGCCTTCCTGGTCGCGGAACCGACCATGGCGGCGCGCATCACGCGGGCCAAGAAGAAGATCGCCGAGGCGCACATCCCCTATCGCCTCCCGTCCGACGAGGAACTGCCCGACCGCGTCGACGCGGTGCTGACCGTGCTGCACCTGCTGTTCACCACCGGCCACACCGCCCCGGCCGGCGCCGAACTGGTCCGCCCCGAGCTGGTGGAACGCGCCCTCGACCTGGCCCGCATGCTGCGCCTGCTGCTGCCCAACGACCCGGATGTGGCGGGCCTGTACGCGCTGCTGCTGCTCACCGACGCCCGCCGCGGCACCCGCACCGACGAGACGGGACGCTTCCTGCCGCTGGCCGAGCAGGACCGCGCCCACTGGGACCGCCGGGCCATCTCCGAGGGAATAGCCTTGGTGCGCAGATCATTACGCGGCCGTGCGCCGGGCCGCTTCCCGCTCATGGCGGCCATTGCCGCCGTCCACGCCGAGGCCCCCGCCTTCGACGCCACCGACTGGCACGAGATCGCCGGTCTCTACGACCATCTCATCGCCGTCTGGCCCTCCCCCGTCGTCGCCCTCAATCGCGCCGTCGCCCTCGGCCACGCCCACGGCCCGCAGCGCGGCCTGGACGAACTCGATCGCCTGGCCACCGAACCCCAGCTCACCGCCTACCACTACCTCCCCGCCGCCCGCGCCGAATTCCTCACCCGCCTGGGCAGATTCGACGAGGCCCGCCTCGCCTACCAGGAGGCCCTGCTGCTCGCCGAGAACAAGGTCGAAGCGGACTTCCTCACCACCCGCCTCCACGACCTCGACCGCTGAATCGGATTGCCGGCCAATCAGTCCTGGCGTTGGAGGATTTCCGCGACGGTCTGCACCGCGGACCGCAGAGCTTCGGCCGCATCGACGCCAGCGGCATAGCCCGTCGTCTCGCCGATTCGATATGGACAGGCGAAGTGCGGAGTTCCGGGCCACGGCTTCGGACGACCGATCTCCACCACCGCTTCCAACGTGATATCTGGTTCACCGAAACGACTGAGCAGCGATTCTGCGGGCAGATCGGATGCAGTCATCGTCGTAGGTTACGCGCGGCTACATGGTGCACTGGTAGAAACCGGAGTGGAATGGAGAGCCCGCAGGCTGCTCGAGATACACCAGCCCCCAGACCGGCTGTTGGTCGATGGCGGGGTCATTGTGGTGACAGACGCATTGCCCCATACCCACCTTGTTGATGTCGTACGGGTCAGGTTGCTGAGTGACCGTGGCCGGCCGCAGCCCCACTAACCCACCGAAATGCTCGCACGCTTCGGGGGTGAGTGCGCTCGCTGGACCAGAGGTCAGCAATACCGCGATGACCGCGCAAGTCGCCACGAAAGTCGCACGAATGATCAACTGACGCATAGGTTTTACCTCGTATCTACTTACGATGTTCTTCGTCCGATTTGCCAGGCTCGTCCGGGGGAAGTCCGTCCTTATTGCCCGGCTTCCAAGTCCGGCCACCCGTCATCACCAATGGGCATCACGCCGCTTTCGGTGTGGTGAAATCCGAGGGGTCCGCCTTCGCGACCTGGATTCTTCTGCCGAGTGTGCGTGCACCCGGGCGATACCGTGATCACCGTCGCCACATCGAGAACTTCTGCGGGGATGACGTGGTCGTCGAAGTGGGCGGTGCTCGGCACGAAGACCGCGTCCACGCCGAGACGCCTGATCGCCACACGCAGGCGGTGCGCCCGGTTCTCGGTGTAGTCGCTGAAGACGATGGTTCGCCTCAAGTCATAGCCAGTTCTCCTGGCAGCCCTACGAATTCGCAACTCATCCTGCGGCTGACTCAGCCCGGATACATCGCTACGCAAGAACCCCACGGCGGACGGCAGCAGGCTCATCGGTCACCACCTTCGGCTCAGCGGGATGTGTGTATACGGGGGCTCTGCGGCCAACCGTGTCTGAATGTCGCTGACGGTCAACCGTTTCGGCTGGTCATGGCGGCCAGCGGCGGGCAGTGCGATTCTTGCGGCGCTGAGCAGCGCTAGCGCGGCGAGCGTTATTGCAACGATGATTTCCATGTCGGGTGTTCTCCATGTCCCTGGAATGGCGTTGGAGGGCACCCGACGCCGGGTTCAGGTGATCGTCCCGGCGTCGCGTGCATCTTCAACGTTGCCGCCCGGACACCCCTGATTGAAGTGACCCAGCGGGTACCCCGCGGGTACTCTTCGGTGCATCGACCATGCACAGGGGAACCCGATGAGCATTTGCGCGCGGTGGACCGGCATTGAAGTAAACGCATTCCGCAAGGCGCTCCGAATGACCCAGGAACCATTCGCGGAGCACGTCGGCGTCGCCTACGACACGGTCAAGAAATGGGATCGCCGACTCGGCGACATCACCTTGAGTCCCGCCTACGCCGCTCGGATGGACAACAAGCTGGCAGCTGCGGATCCCGCTGTCGTCGAACGGTTTCGGGCCATCCTGAACATGCAGACAGTCATCGAGGGCAGGCCGCACGAACTGCTCGACGATGTGCCCGGCGCGCAGTTCGACGATGACGACTGTGTAGTCGTCCCGACCCGGGCGCTCTCCGGCGAAATAGTGCTCGTCGCGCTACCGCGACGGACCGTCGTTCTCGGGATCGGAACAGGCGCAATCGGGGCAGCCGTTGCCGGTGTGACGAGCAGTCCGCTCGGCAGCACGCTCGCGGCACTGTTCGCTGATACCTCGATCGATCACGTCCGGCACTTCGACAAACTGCGGATGTCACTGATCGAATCCGACAATCTGTATGGCTCGGCGCAGACCCTTCCGCATGTGCTCAGTGCCCTCGACCTGCTCGGCCGGCTGAAGCGGGGGAAAGTCGGCGATCCGCGCGGGATCCTCCGAATGCAGGCCATGTTCGCCGAGACTGCGGCCTGGCAGTACCAAGACCAACGTGATTACGTCCGCGCCGATAACTGGGCAGCGAAGGCCCTGCGATGGTCTCACCAGTTGGCCGACGACTATTACATCGGCCTGTCGTTGGTGCGTATGAGCCAGCTCGCCTGCGACCGGGGCGACGCGACCGAAGGCGCGGAACTGGCCACCGCCGCTCGACGCAGCGCGCCACCGGATTCCCTGTTCTCCGCCGCAGCACTGACATTCCGCGCCCACTCCCAAGCGCTCGACGGTGACCCGCTCGGTAGCGTCCGAGCTTACGACAACGCACGCAAAATCGTCGAATTCGCAGCCGATGATCCAAAGTGGGGCATGTTCCTCGACCACTCGTACGTAGATGCCTATCAGGCGTATACCAGCGCTGAGACAGGCGAATACTCCCGTGCGACAACGCAGTTCACAGAGGCCATCGCGCACATGCAACCCGATTACCAGCGCGACAAGGGCGTCTACCTCGCCCGGGCTGCCGTGGCCCACATGGCGGCAGGCGAGATCGAGCCTGCGGCAGCTGCGGGAGGCCGCGCCCTCGAAATCGGTATCGGCACAAGGTCGGCCCGCATCTTGCACAAGGTCCGCGAACTCTCGGGCATGATCGACCCGGACAGCACGCAGACCGGTGTCGCCGAATTCCTGGACGCCGTTACCGCCTGGAAGGACGCGAGTTGCCCCGACCGCTAGTAGTGCTCTCCGTCGCCGTGAGCCTCGACGGCTACATCGACGATACGATCCCGGCGCGACTCTACCTGTCCAATGACAAGGATTTCGACGGCGTCGACGCGCTGCGCGCCGACTGCGACGCGATCCTCATCGGTGCAGAGACGGTGCGCCGAGACAATCCGCGACTGTGGCTACGGAGCGAAGAACGCCGCGCTGCGCGCATCGCCGCGGGCAAACCCGCGAACCTGGTCAAGGTCACCGTGACGCGCTCGGGCGACATCGACCCGGACGCGAGGATGTTCCATCACCACATCGAGGCCGGAAAGCCACTGGTGTACACCACCGTTGATGGTGCCGAGAAGATGAGCGATCGCCTCGACTCCGTCGCGGAGGTCACCGCCATCACAGATCAGGATTTCTGGGGCGCACTGCTCGACGACCTCGGCCGCCGCGGCATCGAGCGACTGATCGTCGAGGGCGGCACCCACATTCACACCGCGTTCCTTTCGGCGGGCCTGGCCGACGAGCTGCGATATGCCATCGCGCCGCTGCTGATCGGACAGGCCGATGCACCTCGGTTCGTCCAGCCGGCCCAATTCCCAGGCGGGTCGCGCAGGCGACTGGAATTCCTTGATGCGACAGTGCTCGACGATGTAGTGGTTCTGCGATATCGACCGAAACGCACCAGCACGATCTCGCCGGGTCAGTAGGCGCTCGGCGGCGTATGAGCGCGGACGTACTCACCTCCCGCCTGCACGACCTCGGCTCCTGAATGGGATTGCCGCATCGCACAGGGACAGTTAGATTGCCGCTCATGGGGATCCGCGGGGCAGTGGCGCTGGGGGCGATCGCGCTGGTACTGGGCACCGGCGGCGTGGCCGCTGCGGAGCCCACGGTCGAACGCGAGTCCTTCACCTTTCAGTTCGGCGATTTCACCGGCTCGGGTGAGCTGGACTTTCCTGCGGGGTCGCGCAATGCGCCTGTCGTGGTGCTGATTCCGGGGTCGGGCCCCGAGGATCTCAACGCCGACCAAGCGTCCGGCTCCCATATCTTTCTCGATATCGCGGACGACCTGACCAGCCGCGGCTACGCCGTCATGCGGTACAACAAGCGCTACGTGCACGCCCCTGGCGATGTCGACAGTGCCGACTACTGGACCAAACTCGACCTGAACGACATGCGGGACGACGCCGATCAGGTCCTGCGCGCCGCCGAGCAGGATTCACACGTCGACCCGCACCGTGTCTTCGTCTACGGCTGGAGCGAGGGCAGCACCGTCGCGGCCGCCCTGGCGACGACCCATCCGGAATTGGCCGGAACCGTCTTCCAGGGCCCGGTGGCACTCCCCTGGCGTGTGACCTTCGGTTATCAGGGCGAGCAGGTCTACGCGCCGTACCTCGCGCGATTCGCGTCGAACGGCCTGCTCGGGCCCGACGAGCTCGGCCGCGCCTTCCATGGCGACGGCGGGCTCATGGCCAAGCTCGCACTCCGCTTCGCCTGCGTGAACGCCGATGCCGGAGACTTCACCGTCCGCCCGACCTGGGATCTCAACCGAGACGGCAAGCTCGACGTGGACCTCGAGTTTCGCCCCGTCTACCAGTTCTACCTGGAGTCCGCGATGCGCCCCGGCGGCATCTACGACATCTACGATCCGGCCCGCGCCCTCCCCAGCCTCATCGAACAGGCCCCGAAACTGACCGCGCCCGTGCTCATCCTGCAAGGTGTGGACGACGCCAACGTCCCTCCCGCGGGTTCGTCCAGCCTCGACGCCGCCCTGGCCGCCGCCGGCACCCGCGACCACGCCCTCCATCTCTTCCCCGGCCTCGGCCACTCCCTCGGCCCCACCCCCGACGTCCTGCACGACAACTTCCAGCCCATCGACCAGTCGGCCCTGGACACCCTGGCGCACTGGCTGGACGCCCACCGATGACCAGTCCGCCCATCTGCCGAACCAACTGTGCCGGAAGGGCTTTCCCGCCATATTCTGCACCCCACCGGATTTCGTCGACCGCCACTGGCAAGGCTGGGACCGCATCACCGATCAACTCGCCGCGGCGCTGATCGCCGGGCGCTTACGCGATCGACGCTCCAGCACCGCCAACAGCCCGGTCGGCAGAAGGGCGAGGGCGGAGCCCGCGAACACCCAGCCGAAGGTCACCGCGAAGGCGTCCCCTCGGCCCGGCCGGCCGATCCCGCCAGGCAGGTGCCGTTGCAGGATCACTACGAAGGCGGCGGTGCCGATCGAGCCGCCGACACGCTGCATGACGGTGAGTTGCGGTGTGGCGTCGATGATCTGGGACGGACCGAGCTCCCGCATGGCCGCCGTCATGGCGGGCATGGCGGCCATTCCGATACCCAGGCCGCGCACGATCATGGCGAGGCAGAGCAGCCAGTAGGGCGTGTCGTCGGTGATCAGCATGAACGGAACGGTGGCGACGCAGCAGACGAGGGCGCCGAGCAGGCAGGTGAGCGCGCCGACGCGCTCGTAGAGCCGCGCGGACAGGCCCATGGCGATGGCCGCGCCGACGCCCTGCGGTGCCATCAACAGGCCGGTGTGGGCGGCATCCTGATGGCGAATCAGCTGAAAGTACAAGGGCAGCAGCACCATTGCCCCGAACGTCACCGCGCCGATGACGAGGGTCGAGACCGTCCCCGCGGCGAAGTAGCGGTCCCGCCACAGGCGCAGGTCCAGGACCGGATTCCGGACCCGGAGCGAATGCGCGACGAATACCGCGACCAGAATCGCACCGCCGCACAGTGTCACGAGCACCTTCGGGTCGGTCAAGCCACGCGACGCCGCCTCGGACAGCCCGTAGGTGATTCCGACCATGCCCGCCGAGACCAGGATCAGACCGAGCACATCGAGCGCCTCGGCGGATTCGGCGCGCTCATCCCGCGGCAGCAGCCGCACGGCCAGTACCAGCCCGACCGCGCCGATCGGCGCGTTGATCAGGAAAATCCACTGCCAGCCCGCGTATTCCAACAGCAGCCCGCCGATCGTCGGTCCGATCACCGGGGTCAGCACCATCGGAATGCCCGCCGCCGCCATGGCTTTCGCCATCCCATCCCGCCCTGCCGCGGTGACCAGGATCATCTGCCCGACCGGGATCATGACCCCGGCCCCCAGCCCCTGGGCCACCCGGGCCGCGATCAGCATGCCGACGCTCCCCGCGGCGGCACAGGCCACCGAGGCGAGCGTGAACAGCAGCAGCGCACCGAGATAGAGCCGTTTACGCCCGACGCGCCGTGCGGCCCAGCCGGTCACGGGTAGCACGGCCGCCTGCACCAGCAGGTAGACGGTGACGACCCACTGAATCGCGTCGAGGGTGCCGCCCAGGTCGGCTGCCAGCGATTTCAGGGACACATTGACGACGGTCGCGTCGAGGAAGGCGAGTATCGCGCCGACCAGCACGACCACGATGGCCCGGCGCGCCCGCGGAGTGAGCGCGGCCCGATCCACGGCCCCGCCCGGGATGTTCGAGATAGTCACACGTCGAAGTGTCATCCGTTCGGATAAAAGTGTCAACCAATTGGATGACATACGGATGTATGACACAGTCGGCTCAGTGGATGACACAGTCATCCACCGCATTACGATGGTCGGATGGCAACCGAGCCCGACCCCGACACGGACCCCGTCCCGCCTGCCGCGGGCCGCCGGCCCCGGCGCGCTCCCAGCGCCGCCGATCGCCGCCGCGATGCCGAGCGCTCCCGCCAGGCCCTGCTGGACGCGGCCCTGGACGAGTTCGCCGCCAAGGGTTTCGACGGTGCCCGGGTGCAGGAGATCGCCGATCGCGCGGGGGTCAACAAGCAGCTGATCGCTTACTACTTCGGCGGCAAAGAGGGTCTGTACCAAGAGATTCAGCGTGGCTGGCCCGCGGCGGAAGCCGAGCGTGCGGATCCGGAACTCCCGCTCGACGAGGTCGCCGCCCGGTATCTGTCCGCGGTGCTGGCCGATCCCCGCCCGGCCCGCCTGCTGGTGTGGCGCGGGCTTACCGGAAGTGGTTCTGCCACCGACTATTTGGATGGATCGGCCACTATCGAAGCCGATCTGGAGAACCTGACGCGAGCCCAGGAACGCGGCGAGATCTCCCCCGGGATCGATCCCGCCTTCATCAGAATGGCCCTGATGGGCGTGATCCTGGCACCCGTCATGCTTCCCGAGACAGCCCTGCAGGCGACCGGAAAGCAGCCCGGCTCACCGGAATTCGAAGAGTATTACAGTGGGCAGCTGCGCAGATTGATCCAGCTACTCGGCCGGTGAGGTTTCGGAATTGACTGCGAGAGCAGCGGTTCGGGGCGATCTCACCGAGGGCGAGTCAGGATTTTCGACTGCGGGGGGATTATCTGCAGACGGTGGAATATTGGGTGCAGACCGTCCAGCCGGTGCCATCGGGGCGGGCGACGGGCATCCAGGTGTGGTCCGAACCGGCGGTGCTGAGCCGGTTGGAGGTAGCCGGGTCGGGGGCGGCGGGTTGTGGGGCGGGGTCGACGTATTCGTACTGGTAGGAGTAGCCGTAGGGGTCGGTCGAGTAGGTGATGACGGTGTGGTGGGACGTGCCGGGGGTGATGGATCCGGCCCCGGAGCCGCCCGAGATCGTCGAGCCCGGCGGTTCGGCCGCGGCGATGCCGGCGGCGGTGGCGAACAGGGCTCCGGCCGCGACCAGGCAGGTCAGCGGTTTCCGGACGGCGATCAGAGCGGTGTTGGTGTGCATTGAATGAACCTCCTCGTTCGCCCTAGATACGACACCGGGTTACGTGGAGGTTCGGTAGTTGATCGAACAGTGAAGGCCGACAGCGGATTACGAGATCAGAGGCCGGGTCCGGGCGGCGGCAAGCGGCGCTCGCGGGGGATCAGCAGGAGCAGTAGCGACAGCACCAGCCCGCCGCCGACCAGGTACAACCCCCAGGTCCCGCTGAGCAGATGCCGATAGTCGGTGCGCAGCTCGTGATCGAAGCGCTGGTCGAGCCGCCAGGTCAGCACGCCGAGCCCGGCCAGGCCGACGAGGACGCCGATCCAGCCCAGGATCCGCGATCCGACCAGCGCGGCCACCAGCACCACGGCCGCCACTCCGAGCAGCCCGATGGCCAGGGAGGTCGTGAAGGACCCCGACTGCGCGCCGATCTGGTCCAGTGACCGGCCCGAGGCGAATCCGCTCCGCAGATCGGAGAACTGGACATTCCGCGCGTCGACCGTGCCGACCAGCGGACCGAAAACCCCGACCGCCACCGCGATGGCGGCGGCGAACAGCAGCAGATGAACGAAAGTGCGCATACTCCACGGTATTGCGCTTCCGGTCCCCCGGCACGCCCTCGAACCTTACGGTCCGGAACACGCCGGAGGACCGGCCGATGAATCAGGCGCGACGGTCCACCGCGGCCCACGCGGCCACCGCGACCACACCGGACACCACCGCGACCGACGGCCAGGCGCCGATCTTCTTGGCGAGCGGGTGCGAGGCGCCCATCGCTCCGACGGCGAGCCCGGTCAGCGCGGCCGCACCACCGGTGCCGACCGTCTTGCGCCAGCGCGGGAAGGCGGCCGCCGTGCCCGCCGCGAACACCGCGCCACCGAGCTGACGCTTCTTGGTGGCCTGAGCGAGGGCGAAGCCACCGGTGAGCCCTCCGGCCACCAGCAGCGAGGTCGGTACCGCGGGAATCCCTGCCATTGTCACTACCTCCAACACACAAGCGAACGAATTATCCCCTCGACGGTAACCGGAGCCGATTCCACCGTTTTCTCGGGGCGGCGATCCGCCCGATCAGTCGCGGGCCGGATCCGCCAGCAGCGAGCGGTTCAGCTGCGCCTCGCTGATCGGCGGAACCGGCAGCGGGTGAGCGGCTTCCGCGCGCAGCCCATCGAGCATGAGCGCCAGATTGCGCCGCCAGGCCTCGGGTGCGATGCCCGAGGTCTGCTCCACCACCCGGGTGTGCGACCAGGTGATGAAGGCGATGTCCTCGAGCGCCCAGTCCGCCCGCAGCACCCCGGCATCCTGTGCGCGCGTGATGATTTCGCGCATGACCGCGTGCCCGCGATCGCGTTGCGCGGCGATCTCCGGACTGGGCGCGGCCCGCAGCGCCAGCTCGTTGAGCAACCGGTCGTAAGCCTGTAGCTCACAGATCTTTTCGACGAGATAGACGAACGATTCCCACGGATCATCAAGGGCCAGAGCCTCTTCCGCGATGCGCCCGCCCGCCTGGACGCGATCCTCGACGGCCGCCGCGATCAGATCATCGCGGGCCGGAAACCGGTTGTAGAGCGTGCCGATGGCCACGCCCGCGCGGGCGGCGATCTCCTTGAGCGGCGCGTCGAGCCCGCGTTCGGCGAAGACCTCGCGCGCCGCGGTCACCAGCGCGTCGCGATTGCGGCGGGCGTCGAGGCGGAGGGGTTTCTGCGCGGGCATTCGCCGATCCTACAAATCGGGCAGCGGATTTAAGTTGAGCATAGGCTCAACTTCATGCTAGCGTCGGCCGGGTAACTTGAACCATGGCTCAACTTAGTGAGGAACGAGCATGAGCAAGACCATCGCGATCTTCGGATTCGGGCCCGGCCTGGGCATGGGCGTCGCCCGGCGTTTCGGCCGGGAGGGCTTCCGGGTGGCCGTCATCGGCCGCAAGCCCGGCAAGGCCGAACAGCATGTCGCCGATCTGAAGGCCGAGGGCATCGAGGCCGCGGCCTTCCCCGCCGATGTGACCGACGCGGCGCAGATCGCCGACGCGGTCGCGACCATCCGGCAGACCTTCGGCGAGATCGACGTCGCCCTGCACGGCGCGGCCGGCGGGATGGCCGACCGTATCCCGTCCACGCTGGCCCTGGACGTACCGGACCTGCGCCTGCCCATGGCCCTGAAACTGCACTCCCCCATGCTCGTCACCCGCGCTCTGGTCCCCGGCATGGTCGAGCGCGGGGCGGGCGCACTCCTGTTCTCCTCGGGCTCCTCACCGAACGTGGTGCTGCCCTATCTGTCGAATTTCGGTGTCGCCCTGGCGGCTCAGCGCGGCTACCTGCTGCAGCTGGCCGAGGAACTGCGCGGCACCGGCGTGTATGTCGGGTTGCTGAACATCGGGGTGCTGATCGGCGACAGCGCGGCCGAGCGAATCGTCGACGAGCATCCGGAGCTGGTGCCGGCGGGCGTCGATATCGCGCGCATGACCAATACCGAACTGGGCGACCAGTATTGGGAGATGTACACACGGCGCGACCGCACCGAGGTGGAGGTCGGCTTCACCGCGTGATCCGCGCCCCGGCTGCGGGGGATTCGTGGGATGTGTTGCGGGCGGGCTGAGTCATACGATAAGAACCTGACGAAACACGGTCCGGGGGGCTCCGGGCGCGTCCGTTCACAGAGTTCCGCTCAGCCGCAAAGGAATAACTCGACCATGACCGGTCCGGTCGTCTTCACCAGCTCTTACCACGACGAATCCAACGACGACGGATTCCAGTGGGAGTTCCGTTGTGATCGCTGCAGCACCACGTACAAGTCGCCGTTCGAGCAGAACTACTTCTCCCGCGGCCGGGGTGCGCTGCGTGTGCTGCGCGATCTCTTCGGCGATCAGGTGCGCGCCATCGACAAGATCTCCAATGCCGCGGAGAGCTACTCGAACCACTGGGGCGGCTCCTCCTCCAGCACCAAGGACAAGGCGTTCGCACGCGCGGTCGAGCAGGTGCGCAACGACTTCCGGGCGTGCGGCGGCTGCGGCCGCTGGGTCTGCCACCAGGTCTGCTGGAACGAGCAGGTCGGTCAGTGCACCAATTGCTCGCCGCAGGTGGCGCACCAGATCGCTCAGGCACAGGCCGAGGCCCGCGGTTCGCAGATCCGCGAGGCCGCCTATCAGCAGGACTGGGTGTCCCAGCACGATGTGGCCACCCCGGCCCGGGTGTCCTGCCCGACCTGCGGCGCGCACACCACGGGCGGCAAGTTCTGCTCCACCTGCGGCACCGCCCTGTCCCTGCAATCGAATTGCCGCGGTTGCGGCCATCAGGTCCAAGTGGGTGCCGCCTTCTGCGCCAACTGCGGCCAGCCCCAATAGGTCCCGCCGCGCGGCACGCCACCGGGGAATTCACCCGGATTCGCCCGGTGGTGTGCCACACGGCGAAACCGGTCAGCGGATGCCCGGCGTCGCCGGGTCGGTCCCCACGCAGCCGAGGATGAAGCAGCCGGGCGGCCAGTCTCCGAACGGCGGATACAGCGGCTTGCCGAGGCATTCCAGAATGCCGCAGCCCGGGTAGGCCATCGGGCCGAGGCCCAGAGCGGACAGCGTGGCATCCGGGTTCATGAACATCGGGTCGGTGAGGCTGGTGTCCGGCCGCGGTACGTACGGACCCGGGTCGGGCAGGCTCGGGGTCCGGAACGCGGTGGTGAGCCCACGCAGCACGTCGTGCGGAAAGCTCACCGCGCCACCGGGAACCGTCACACCGGTCCAGCTGACCAGCAGGCCCAGGCTGGGGACGATGAAGTTGTCCTGGCGCATCATCCCGGCCATTTGGAGGGCGTCCTTGGGCAGTCCGGGGAACAGGTCCTCGCAATCCGGGCCGTTGACGGTGATCAGGAAGCCGTAGCAGGGATTGACATCGTTCGGCGTCGTGGCCTCGGCCAGGTAGCCGATGGAGATCAGCTGCCGGCCATGCCAATTGCCGCGATTCACCAGCAGTAGGCCGAGTTTGGCGTAGTCGTCGGGCGGCAGCACCAGATGGGCGTGCCCGTAGGTGTTGCCGCTGCGGTCCCGCGCCCAGAGGTAGTCGGACTTCTCGATGCCCAACGGGCCGAACAGGTTCCGCTGCGCGTACGCCTGGAAGTCCTCGCCCACGGCCTGCTGGATGACATAGACCAGCAGGTCCACGGCCCGCTGACTGTACTGCCAGGTCTCGCCCTGCGGATGCTCGATGGGCATGGCCAGCGCCTGCGCCACCACGTTCGGGTCGAGCCGGGCCAGCCCGGTGACGCCCTCGGAGGCGATGGCGACCTCCATGCCGGAGGTCTCGGTCAGCAGGCTGCGCACGGTGATCGCGCGATGTGCGGCGTCGCCGAGCCCGGCGGGCAGGTAGACGTCGATCGGATCGTCGACGCGCAGTTTGTGTTCGTCCACGGCGATCCCGGCGACCAGGGACACCACGCTCTTGGTGCCGCTCCACAGATTCCAGGCGACACCGCCCGCGCGTTGATTGGTGGGCCCACCGCCGATCAGGCAGTTGTTGCGGAATACCTGGACCGTGAATCGGGTCGGGTCGGCGGCGAAGTCCACCGCCCGCCGCAGCGCGGCCGAATCCAGTCCCACCTCTTCGGGTGTCGCGGTCTCGGGCTGCCGGCCCGCGCTGACTTCGCAGTGCCGCAGGCCATCCGGCTCGGCGCGGCCGATCGGCCCGGCGATCAATGCCAGGGCGGCCGCCAGCGCCGCCACCACGATGCCTGTCACGATTCGCGCCATTCGCCCTCCGCTCCCGATCTTTCGTGAGGCTTCATCGGAGAGCGTGTGGGGCCGTTATCTTTTCGTGACCCGGGACTTTCTGGGGCGATAGTTCTGGGGGCTCAGCCGTTCCGGTGACTCAGCGACGGGCGTCGACCGTGGCGAAGGCGGCCCAGATCAGCGGGGAATGCTGAATTCCGCCGGAGCTGCGCCAGGCGGCCAGATGCGCACGCTGCCACGCGTTGAGAGCGGCGACCGGATCGGGCGATTCGTGGGCGGCGTCGATGGCGCACACCGCTTCCTGGAAGGGGTGCGCGGTGGTCGGCATGCCCGCGAAGCGATGGAAGGCGAGATCGGTGGGCAGTGGCCAGCGTCCGGCCGTCACCACTTCCGCGCCTCCGGTGAGCATGGCCGCGACCAGGCCGAGCGGCTCGGCGAAGCGGAGGTCGCCGCCGCTCTCACAGGCGATCAGGGCGACCCGGCTCGGGATCGGCCAGATTTCGGGCCCGGTGCGCGGCACCGCCTCTCCGTGCCCATTGCCCGAATAGTCATGCCCCGCACCGTCTGTGAGCGCGTGTGTGCCGAGCAGCAGGTCGCGGGCCGAGAGCGGGCGATGGTCACGGTAGGCCGGTGCGCAGCCCGGACTGGCGGCGGTACAGGACAGGTGCAGGGTGGCCGATTCACTGCGGCCGGATTCGGGGGCCGCGGCGGTGACGTGACCGACGTACAGCAGGCGGGCCGCGCCCGCGTGCAGGGTGCGGCTCAGCCAGGCCCGGTCCAGATCGGTCCGGCGGAACGCCGCGAGGGGATCGCCGACGGCCGGGCTCAGCCGATCGGCGGCGGCGTGGGTGGCGACCAGGGCGGCGAGTGGCGCGTCCGCGGCCATCCGGCCCAGTACCGATCCCAGTGCGGAGTCGGCGCGGAAGCCGGGCACCCGCGGATCCAGGATGGCGACCACCGGCAGCGTCCGGGTCTCCGCCCACGACCGCGTCGCCCGGGCGGGCGCGTGCACGATGCCGGTGGGCGCGAGCACGCTCACGTCGGCGATCTCCACCAGCCGCACCTCCGGATCGGGGGCGATGAGCTCCCACGGCACCTGCGCGGTGCGCGGCGATGGCTGGATGCGGATGCGCGGCCGGATGCCCCGCGAATAGAGCTCGTGCAGCCGCACCGCCAGGTTGTAGGGCAGGAAGGTCGACGAGAGGTATTGGGCGAGAGCATTTTCCGCCGGATAGGAGGCCAGTTCACCGGTGGTGAGCGCGGATTCGAGACCACCCGCCACGCCGGGCGCGGGCAGGGCCGCCGCGAACCGGGCCACGGCCGCCGCGACCTGGTCCTCCGGCACCACGCCGACGCCGCCGGGCGCGCTCTCGTCGGTCCAGCGCCAGGTCAGGTAGAGGTCGCCCGCATCGGCCATGCGGACGCAGACGGTGGGGGTCATACGGGTATCACCCGTTCGGCGCGGACGCGACGGCCGTAGCGCTGCTCGGCGGCATCCAGCCAGGCGGACAGGGCGATATGGCCGTCCGGCGGAACGGAGACCCGTGGCGGCGGGCTGACGGGCAGGCCCGCGCCGGCCGCCACCGCCGCGAGCGCGGTGCCGAGTTGCAGCGCGTCCTGAACGGCGGCCGACTCGGACGGCGGTTCGAACGGCTGGAACAGATCGAGCGGCGCGGGCGGTTCCGCGGACAGCCTGTCGATATCCACAATTGTTCCCGCACACTGATTTTCGATGAGATCGGCGACCAGCCGGGCATCACCGGCCAGATACGAGTACCGGAAGGCCAGGCGCAACGCGGGATTCACGATGCGACGGTTCCAGGTGTCGCGCTGGGCGCCGTCGGGCAGCTCGTAGCGGACGGCATCCAGGGCAAGCGCCGCCGGAACCGCGAGATCCACTGCCCGCGCGAGTAATCCGGGCACCTGGGCGACGAGCGGCTCCAGCAGCCCGGCGTGCCAGTAGTCGAGCTGCGCGCAGTGCAGGCCCAGGCCGCGCACCGCGTAGATGACGCGGGCGGCGGCCAGTTCGGATTCGCCCTCCTCGAACCGCCCGGCCGCGAATGCGGTGGTGGCCACGCGGAGTCGCACATCCGCGGTGTCGATGACCGCCCCGGATTCCTCGAATCGGCGCAAAGCCTCGCGATACCGGGCCTGCGCCACCTCCGGCCGACCCCGGTGCTCGGCGATGAATCCCATGACCTTCAGCCCGATTCCGGCGCGATGCGCCGCACCGGCCGCCTCGAAGTGCTCCTGGGCGGCGGCGAGCAGCGGCTCGGCCTCATCGAAAGATCCCGTACGCGTGTACATCAGCGCCAGGTTCTGCCGGGTCTCGGCCACCCCCGCGCTGTCGTTCACCGCCGCGAAGGCCGCCAGCGCCTGACCGGCGAAATCCTGTGCCAGCTCCCAGCGCCCGGTCTCGAAGTGGGCGGCGGCCAGATTCATGAGCGGGTGCCCGACCCGTTCGGGATCGAAACGCCGTGCCGCATCCAGGGATTCGACCGCCAGATCGAGGGCCCGCCACCAGTGCTGCCGATGCAACGCCACCGCTGTGGACGACACCAGGCACGCCAGGCGCAGGTCCCCCGGCGCATCCGCGCGATCCAGCGCCGACCGAGCCCGCTCGAGCGCCTCCTGCGCCCCATCCAGATCCCCGAGGTTCTGCATGGCCTGCGACAACCCGATCAGCGCACCCGGATACATCCGCCGCGCGCCGGAAGACATCTCCCCCAACGCTTCCCGAAACCGCTCCACCGCCGCCGCGTGCTCCCCCAGCTGATCGGTCACCACCGCCACGTCCACCAGCGCGCACAGCCGCAGATCCCCGGTTTCGGTCTCCGCGGCCTGCTCGAAAACCCGCAGCGCCTCCCCCAACTCGCCCCGCGCGACCGCCTCGGCCCCGGCTCGCAGCAATGGGCTCTCCGGTGTGTCGAACCCCGGCTCCACATACGACATATCAGTAGTCCGAATCCGCCTCTGCGGCCGCGATTTCGGCGAGCAAGGGGGACAGCGGCCCGGAGTGGTCGGCGGCCGGGTCTACCGCTGTGCGGAGCCGGGCGGCCGCGAAGTCGCGGATCTGCCGGCGCAGGGCGGCCGCGGTGCCGGTGGCCGGATCATCGGCCGGGGCCGGGCCGGCCTCCGGATCCGGCCCGAAACCGGGGACGTGGATGGCCACCCGGACGGCGGAAGCCGGTGCGGGCAGCACGGATTCGCCGATCCAGGTGTCGTCGGCGGCCCGAAGTTCGGTGTCGAGTTCGCCACGGCCGATATCGATGCGGGCCCAGGGCCGCAGGTGGGCCGGAACCGCATCGGGCAGGCCCGGGTGCGCCGCCACCGCGATGGCCACGCTGGTCGCTCCGGCGTCGCGGACGAGTTCCCAGGACACCGCGGATTCGGAGGCGTCGACCAGCCCGGGCGGGCAGCGGCGCCAGTCCCACCCGCCGGTGCCGCGGGCCAGTACCAGGGTGCCGCCGGACCGGGCCTCGTCACCGGCCGCGAGGGCATAATCCGAAGCGCGCAAGGATGTTTCGAGATAGGTGGGAGCCGGTGGGGCGAGCGCGTCCGCGCCGTCCACCAGCAGTTCGCACTCCTCGGTCAGCAGGGCGATATCGCGATCGAGCAGCGCCGGGTCGAGGTCGGCGATGCCGTCCAGGGTTGACGCCGGCCACCACCGGGATGCCCAGTGCGCGTACGCGAGTCTGCGGGCGCTGACGGCCTGGGACCGGAGCACGGGAGCGGCGGGCACCTCGACCGGGCGCTCGTCCGCGGCCACCGCCGGAACCGGCTGCTCGTCCGCGGTCGCCACCGGCCCGCCCGGCCGGACGGAGTCGAGGGCCAGGGCGGCGGGTTCGCCGTAGAGCGCCCACACCCATTCCTGCGCGGCATCCACATCGTCGATCAGCGCCGCCGGAAGTTCCTGTCCGGCAAGCACACTCCAGATGAGGTGGCCGCCGGCGACCTCGAGCACCATGGAGTCGGGCCCAGGGGCGGCGTGCAGGGCAGCCGGGTCGCCGACCGGGACTATGCCGCGCAACCCGTCGGGGTAGCGGTGGATCGTGACCGCCGAGTTCGTCATCCCACCCTCGATTCCAGATCGCCGGGCTCGGCCGCCGCACCGGCGGCCAGGGCCCGTTTCACCCGCATCCGGTGGTCCAGGATCACCGACCGGGCCACGCCGTCCAGCAGATCCCAGAGTTCGCCGACGGCGTACACGGGGAACTCACGTACGTCCCGCCCGTGCAGTCGCGCCCAAAGTCTGCGCAGGTAGGGACGCCACGGCACGCGCAGATCCGCCGCTATCGCCCCCAGTGGACCGTCGACCGCGTCCACCCGAACCGCCATTCGCCGCGCCTGCAGCACATAGGCCTCGCGCTGCCATCGCCCATTGATCAACCGCGCCGCCGCACCGCCGCTCGAGGGCGCGCCGGGCCGGGTCGGACCGGCTGCGGCACTGGTCAATCCGGCGACGGCGCCCGTCACCCCGGCCGCGGTACCCGCCAGCCCGGTCGAGCCGGCGAGCAGCCCGGCGGCCGTGCCGGTCAGGCCGACGGCCGCGCCCAGCAGACCGGTGGCCGCACCGGCCAGGGTGACAGTGGATCTGGGAGCAGGGGCGGCGTCGCCGTCCGGGGCGTAGCCGATAGGAAGCGATGCACCGAGGGGGCGGAGGTCGACCGCCAGGGTGGCGCCGGTGGCAGCGGCCACCCGGAGGGATTCGTCCAACAGGGCCCAGGGTGCGCAGGCGCGGGCGATCTCGGCGGCAACCAGTTCGGGGATCGCGGGCAGGTCGGACCGTTCGCTGGAGGCTTGCAGAACGGTGAAGACGCGCTCGTGGATGGTGCGGTCCAGGGGCAGGCCGAGGGTGGCGGTGGAGGCCGAGAAGCCCACCTGGGGCGGGAGCGGGAGGGGGTACAGCGTGAGACCGAATTCCTGTGCGGTGCAGCCTATTTCATTGAGCCACAGCCGGATTCCCGTGTGAGTGCCGACGTATGCGTCGATGACGGCGTCGATATCGGCGGGGTCACCGGCGCTGTCGAATCTGGTTGCGGCGCACTCCTCCAGGAGTCCGGCCAGCAGCTCGGAGTGGTCCGGCACCTCGGTCAGCGGGCGCCGTCGCCAGGCGGTCTGGATCAGTTCGGTCAGCTCGCCGACCCGGGCCGGTTCGGACAGGTATTCCTTGAGCGCCTGGGTGGTGCGGCCGGCGGCGAGCCCGTGGATCTCGCGCAGCGCGGCTTCCGCGGCGGGGCGGTCGCCGACCGGGTCGGGCGGGCCCGAGACGGTGGCGAGTTCGAAGCAGCGCTGGAAGTACAGGTCCTGGGCATTGCCCTCGGTGATCCGCAGCGCCCGGCGCGTCTGCTTGAGCAGTGTGAACCAGGCCGCGGTGGCGCGCAGGACATCGGCGGCGGCGTGAATCCGGGTGGCCAGCAACACCGCTCCGTCGGCGGAGAGCATCGAGCCCGCGCACTGCGGGTGCTGAACCGGGCGGATGACCAGCGGATCCAGGATCAGCTTGACGGTCCGCCGCAGGGGTCCGCCGTGCGGTCCGCTCAAGGGTTCGACCCCGTCGAGGCGGCGCCACACCTCATCCAGCACCATGGCCCGCGGTCGTCGCATTCGCCCAGGTTAGCCCAGTTCCACCGCCTTTCGCGTGCCGGAAGTTGGGATCGGTAGGCCGGGTGCCGATTTCTACGGTTCTGGCATCGGTTCCACCACGGAGCCAACATCACGAGAACGAGGAATGACCATGAACTCCAAGCCCGTCCGCCTGACCACCGCCGTCCTCGCCGCCACCGCCGCGGCGGCCCTGCTGGTCACCGGTTGCTCCAGCAACTCGAGCAGCTCCAAGTCCAGCCCGACCACCACCGCCCCCGCGGCCACCTCCGCCGCGGCCACCTCGGCCCCGGGCTCCGCGGCCCCCGCCGGCGGCGCGTCCTCGGCCTCGGTCGGCGGCAAGGCGATCACCGCCAAGTTCGAGACCACCTGCGCCAAGCAGGGCGGCAATCTGGCGCTGGCACTGACCGACAGCGGCAACTCCACCTACGGCACGCTCAGCGCGAGCGCCACCATCACCGGCGACACCACCGTGCAGGCGGTCGGCATCACCGGCACCAAGGGCGGCGACAACGGCCAGCCGTACGCGATCGGCTTCGGCAACGGCATGCCGGGCGGCAACGCCAAGGTGACCAAGAGCGGCAACACCTACACCGTCACCGGCGAGGGCGTCGGCACCCCCGATCTGTCCAACCCCATGGCCGGCCCGAAGACCGAGAAGTTCGAGATCGTCTTCGCCTGCAGCACCATCGTCGGCGGCTGAGCCGGTCCGTCCACCGGCCCCCGACGCGGGGCCCTGTCCTCCCCGCTCGTGCCACCGGGCATGAGCGGGCTCCCCTCCCCCCACGTCTCCGATCCGGAAAGCTCATGAAGAACCAAATCCGCTACGCAGCACTCGCTCTCGGCGTCCTGGCCATCGGCTACTACCTGTGGCACGGCCTCACCTCCGACAGCGTCTTCGGCTGGGTCGGCCCGCAGATGGCCCTGCCGATCATCGCCCTGACCATCGTCCCCATCGCCTTCGCCTTCACCGGCGACGGCATCATGTCGGCCTTCACCGGCAACAACAGCTCCCAGTTCCGCAATGGCCTGGTGGGTCTGGGCACCGTCGAGGGTGTCCGCCAGACCGGTGTCTACCTCAACGAGCAGCCGCAGGTGCGCATCGACTTCCGGGTCGAGGGCGCCGACGGCAAGGTCTTCGCCTCGCACGCCAAGATGATCGTGCCGTTGACCCAGCTGGCGCTGTTGCGGCCCGGCGTGGTGCTGCCGGTCCGCTACCTGCCCGACCGGCTCGAGAAGGTCGAGGTGGACATGTCCGGAGATACCTCCGCGGCACAGGAGGCCATGAACGTGGCCAACATCCGCAAGGGCTTCACCACCCCCGCCAAGCTCGATATCGCCCGGCGCGGCATCGCGGCCCAGGCCGTGGTGCGGTCACTGTCGGTGCCCGGGGAGATCCGCGACGGCCACTCGCGGCTGGATCTGGTGCTGGTGGTCACCCGCCCGGACGGCAGCACCTTCGAGACGCGCACCGAGAAGTTCCTGCCCCCGGCGGCGGTCTCGATGGTCCAGGTCGGCCGCGTGGTGAACGTCCACTATCTGCCCGAGAACGAGCAGGAGGTGGTGCTGTCGCTACCGGTCAACACCGCCAACTGACAGTGGTATCCGAAAAGAGCAGAGCCGCAGGCCCATCGGGCCGCGGCTCTTCGTCATTCCCAAGGTGTCCTTGCCGTACCCGGTCAGGGACGTTCGTAGAAACCGTCGATCCGGCCCCGGGCGTGCGCCCTGGCAGCGGCGAGTACCGCTCGCGGCTTGGCCGATTCAGGAGCGCCGCCGCCGGGGATGGTGACCGGTTCCGTCAGCGCGAAGACCTGGAAGACGTATCGGTGCGGCCCGTGCCCCGGGACCGGACCCGGACCCAGGTATCCGCGCCCCCAGCTCGAGCGCAGCACCTCGACACCGTCGATGGTGGATCCGGAAGCCAGTGCGCCACTGGGCAGTTCGTTGATCTTCGGGTCGAGCAGTGCGAGCGCGTGCACGAACGGACCGCCGAACGGCGCGTCCTGATCCTCCACCACCAGCAGCAGCTGCGCGGTGTCCGCGGGGACTCCCGACCAGGCCAGTGCGGGCGACAGGTCCTGCCCCCCGACCCGTTTCATGGCGTGCCGGACATCGAGCGCCGCCTCGTGCTCGAAATCCGTGCTGGTCACCTCGAAAACGTCACCTGCTGCCAGATTCGGCCGGCACCAGGCCAGGTCCTCGGGCGCGGCGCGCCGGTTCCGCAGCAGTCTGCCGATGATCGCCATTCCGTTCTCCTTGTGGCGGATAGAGCTTTCAGAGCTTGCGGGCGTCCGCTGACAACAGCAGCGGCTCGGCGAAGCGCCAGATCTGCTCGGCGGCATCGAATTCCAGCGACACCGCCGAGCCCGGGCTGCCGGCCCAGCGTTCCGGCACCGGTGTGCCGGGCCAGGTGTGGCCACCGCCGAAGACCGTCCACTCGGATACCACGGTGCCGCCGACGCCCTGGCTCACCGTGGTGCGGGTCGACCGGTCGGTGGTGACGGTATCCCCGGGCCCAGTGCAGCCGTCGAGCTCGCGCCAGTACCGCGCGGACTCCGCCAATCCCCTGGTGCCGCCCCGTGATTCGCCGTTCGGACCGAGATGCCGCGAGTAGCCGCCGGTGATCGGCACCACCGGATCGGCGTCGCCGTTGATGAGCATGGCCGACACCGCGTGCCCGGGCCGGATCCCGGTCAGCGCCTCCGGCAGCCCGCCCGCGACGGCGGCGAAGACCGCCACCCGATCGCCGGCCTCGAGGGCCATCCGGTGCGACATGAACGCACCGTTGGAGATGCCGGTGACGACCGCGCGATCGTCCTGGGTGTCGAATTGCGCAGCGCACCAGTCGATCACGGCCCGCAGGAAGGCGATATCGTCCACGCCCGCCTCGTCCGCCGTGGTGACCCCGCGACCGTCGGCCCAGCAGCCTTCCCACCCGTCCGGGTAGGCGACCCCGATCCCCCACTCGTCGGCGTGCCGGGCGAAGCTGGTCCAGTCGTACATGAGCCGCTCGGTCGCCGACGGCCCCTGGTTTCCGTGCAGCACCACCACCAGTGGCGCGTGCTGCCGCCGCGGTGGGCGCACCCCGAAGGTCCGGCGCAATCCATCGATGCTCAGTTCGCCTTCGACCAGGTCAGCGGCCACAGTCGTCCCTCCTGCCAGGACGGCGCGGCTCGATGTCCCGCGAACCGAACCCATGTTCACCAAGTGCGGCTGTCATGGTAGTTCAAGTCGATTGTCCGGCTGGACCGGATATTCCGGCGGCGCGAGGGCATGCCTGTCGAGCAATCCACTCCCACCCCCTGTGTCGAACTACCAAGGGGCCCCAACCCGAGGCGTCGCACCGAACCCTCAACCCGACCCGACCCTCTGATCCCGCACCGTCGACGAACTCGACCTGGGAGGAGATGCCGGCCGACGGGCTGCGCGTAGTGGACCGAACGTGCATGTTCGGCCGATCATGGAAGTTGCTTTGGGCCAATATGTTCGGACTATTGGACGGGCTGGGTTGCGCTATGTAGCGTCGGAGGACGCCGGAGGTGCACGACCGGGTCGGGGGCGGGTAGCACTGCTGGTGTGGGGCGTGTGCATCGACGAAGGAATGGAATTCGACGTGAACGAGACCGGACCGGTGATCCGTACCGATATCCCGCATTCGGCGCGGATCTGGAATTTCTGGATGGGCGGCAAGGACAACTACGAGATCGACCGGGAGGTCGGTGAGCAGAGCCTGAAGATCGATCCCGACATCGCGACCATGGCGGTGCAATCGCGCGAGTTCCTCATCCGCGCGGTCCGCCACCTCGCCCGCGAAGCCGGGATTCGTCAGTTCCTCGATATCGGCACCGGTCTGCCCACGATGCAGAACACCCATGAGGTCGCCCAATCTGTGGCGCCGGAAGCCAAGATCGTCTACGTCGACAACGACCCCCTGGTACTCGCCCACGCGCGCGCGTTGCTGACCGACACCACCGCTGAGGGTGTCACCACCTATATCGAGCGCGACTTCCACGATCCCGAGCAGATCATCGCCGAGGCCCGCACCGTGCTGAACTTCGACCAGCCCATCGCGCTGATGTTCATGGGGGTGCTCGGGCACGCCCGCACCTACGACGACATGCTGCGGATCGTGCGCACGGTTGTGCAGGCAGTACCGTCGGGCAGCTATCTGGTGCTGTGGGACGGCACCACCGACAGTCGGCCGTACGTGGAGTTGTGCGAGGAATACGCCAAATCCGGCGGCGTCCCATACTACCCGCGTACCCAGGAGCAGATCCGGGCAGCCTTCGACGGCCTGTCCCTCGACGAGCCGGGGTTCGTGCGCATCACCGAATGGCGCATCAACCCCGCCCGAATCGGCGAACCCGCCCCGATCGCCGCCTACGGCGGCCTCGCACACAAGGCGTGACCGTCCTGCACTCGAGCAGGAAAGGCACCCGCAGCCGGCACGCTCACTCGAAGGTGTAGTGCGCCTCGTCGATGACGGCCTCGAATCCGATGGCGCGGTAGATCTTGTTCGAGGTCGGATTGTCGATGTCGGCGTACAGGCAGACGTCGGCCCCGGTCTCGCGCAGCCGACGGGAAACCTCCGCGACCAGTGCCGAGGCGTAGCCGTGGCCGCGGGCGGCCCGGGGCGTGAAGACCGGCCCGATCCGGACCCAGCCGTTCACCGGGACCTGGTGCGCTGTCAGGGACACCGGTTTTCCGTCGTCCTCCCACAGCCACCAGCGTCCGGCCTCGATGCGGGCGCGGATTCCTTTGTCGTTCATGGCCAGGTGCTTATCGCCCAGTTCGCGGGCCATCTCGGCGAGCCAGCGCCCGCTGACATCGATATCCGCCGCGGTGGCGGGGCGAGCCTTGCCGGGGGGCGCAAGCGGCGGGCGCAGCGGCCCGAGCCGGTACAGCCGCGCACCGTGGTCCGCGTGATAGGCCCTGCCGCGCAGCGCACTCCACGCCGCCGCGAACGGCGCCGCCACGGGCTCGGTGCCGTGCACGTCGTCGATCTGCGGCACGAGCTCGGCGAACCGGGTCACCAGGAGCGGCACCGCGTCGGTCGGCAACTGCCCCAGCCACACTCCGCGTCCGGCGCTCCGCATGGCAACGCCCACAACGTCATCCGTGTGCACCGACGCGAAACAGGAAGGCTCACGGGCGATGGTGAGACCGGCGATCTCATTGGCGAGGACCGTCGACATCACCGTGTGCCGCAAGGGATCACGCCCGATGAACCCGGCCACCCGCCGCTGGAATTCCACCGGATCGCTCGTCATCTCCACCCGCACCGGCCCAACCTAACGCGACGATCCGAGAGGTCACAGCCGAATCGCCCGGCAATCAGAAAATTCCCGAAACGATCTGTCGTGGTGGCCGTGCCGATACCGCACCGCCGGATTCGAACAGCGTGCCGCCGGGGTCGCGGTGATGCTTCGCCTCGGGCCGGATCTATTGCCCGGTGAGGTCCAGGCGGAACTGGGTGGGGGTGGTGGCGGTGTTCGCGCGGAAGAACTTGGTGAAGTTGGCCGGGTCGTCGAAGCCGAGGCGGCGGGCGCATTCGGCGGTGGTGACCGGCTCGTGGGCGAGCAGGCGTTTGGCTTCGAGGGTGACGCGGGCGTTCAGGTACTGCTTGGCGGTGGCGCCGATGGCCGATTGCACGGCGCGCGAGAGGGTGCGGGGCGAGTAGCCGAGTTGGGCGGCGTACCAGGCGACTTCGCGGGTTTCGGAGTGGTACCGCTCGGCCAGGCGGGCGAAACGGTCGAAGAGATCGGTGGGGTCGGGCAGGGCGGGCAGACCCGCGGCCAGCCGGAGCGTCACCGCGCTGAGCAGGTGGTGCAGGATGGCCGTGTTCGGCGGATCGACGGCGTATTCACTGGTCAGATGTTCGAAGGCGGAGTCGGTCAGGGGATTCGCGGTCACCACCGGGGGTGTGGCCGGGGACGGCAGATGTCCGAGGGCCGCGGCGGGCACCAGTTCCGAGCGGCACAGGATGAGATCGCCCTTCAGCTCGGCGATATCGTCCCAGCGGTGGGTCCAGCCGGGACGGATCCAGGCGACCGTGTCCGCGGCCAGGTCGTGCGCGACAAAGTCGATGGTCATACGCCCGCTTCCGGCGGTGCAGCGGGCCAGGACGTGGAAGTCGCCGCGGATCACCTCGCGACCGGCGGCCACCGGCATGCGGCGCAGCTGGTCGAAGGTCAGCAGTTCGAGACCGGTGGGCGAACCGGCCGTCGGCGCGTACTGCAGTGTCCGGATGGGCTGACCAATTTTGACCATGAGCGGTGCCGAATCTACCGGGCCGGCCCGCGTTTCGGGCCGATACCGCCGAGCCTCGTCCCGACGGTCCGGGGTGGTCTGCCAATATCGCCGCCCTGGTGCCGGCGGCGTTCTGAAAGGTGTTACCGGCCGGTCTATTTGATGGCGATGGGACTGATCGGGCTCCCCACCGCACCTGGGATCCGCAGGGCGGGTGCGCACAGCAGGAAGTCGTGGACGCCGTCCTCGGCGCAGTCGCGGGCCAGGGCTTCGAGGTTCCAGATCTCGCCGAGCGGCAGTCCCATGTCGCGCAGCGCGAGCATGTGCAGCGGCATCATGACGTCGTCCTCGGGGCGCATCACCTCGACGGCCGGATTGTCCACCGCGACCGCGGCGATGTCGTGCTCGTGCAGCCATTCCGCGCAGCGCCAGCTCAGGCCGGGGCTGCCGCTGAACCATTCTGCGGCCCTGCGGGTTTCGAGAAATCTGGTCCACCATCCGGTGCGCACCAGCAGGATGTCGCCGGGGCGCAGCTCGACGTCCTGCGCGTCCGCCGTCGCCTGCAGGTCCTGCGGCGTGACGACGGTCCCCGCCTCGAGCCGATCCAGGTTGTGGTGCCGGGCCACGTCCAGCAGCACGCCGCGGCCCACCACGCCGCCGCGCTCGGCGACGTGTTCGATGCCGAGCTTGGCGGCGCCGAAGCTGGTGACGGCCGCGGCCGGATAGCCGTTGTAGAGCAGGCCGTCGTAGTACACGTGGGAGAGCGCGTCCCACTGCGTGGCCGTCTGCAGCGGCATCATGATGTAGTCGTCGTTGTAGCGCATCGGGCCGGCGGCGTACATGCCCGCCACCTGTGCCTCGTTCCGGCCGCCCCAGCCGTCCAGGGCGGTGGCGAGGCCGGCGTCGCCGCCGTCCACGGCCATGAGGTGGATGGGGTTGCGCCGGAAGCCGCTCGAGCCCTGCGGTCCGTACGCGTCGAACGGGATGCCCAGCTGGATCGTGCGGCCCGCGCGTGCCCGGGTCGCGGCAAAGGCGATGCGGTCCGGGGTCAGCAGGTTCAGGGTGCCGAGCTGGTCGTCCTCGCCCCAGCGGCCCCAGTTGCGGACGCGCTCAGCGACTTTGCGCCATTCTTCGGTCACGGGCACCTCCACTACGACGGGTGATTCGATCTTCACTCGGTGCGGCCGGACCTGTCGAGGACCGGTCCCGGTCGCCGGTCTGGTTGGATGGGCGCAGTGACCAGCGTTCCCTTCCGTCTGATCGGCGACCAGCGTATGGACCGGGTGATGCCGGCCTGGGCCGAACACTATCCGCAGTTCGACACGGTGGTCGGCTACTCGGATCTGGGGTGCGCGTTCCTGATGAGCAGCCGGACCGGCGAGTACGGGATCCTCGATCCGTACAGCCCCGGCGTGAAGCCGTACGGCGTCTTCACCGAGATCACCGAGTTCGTCAGCCGGGTCCTGTTCGACCCGAACGTCATCACCTATGTCCTCCAGCCGGGGCACGTCGCCGAGATCCGCCGGCGCCTGGGCCCGCTCGCCGACGACGAGGTGTACATCGCCACCCCGTACCCGTTCCTGGGCGGATCGGAGACACCGGACGCGTATCAGAAGGGCGGCGTCTGGGTGTTCTTCGATCTGGTGGCGCAAGCCCACGGGATGGAATGACGGCGGTATGGTCGGGGGGTTGCCCGCCGAAAGGGAGTGATGGCCATGCCGATTCGTCGCAGGTTCGCAGCCGCGGTCTGGCAGGCCGCACTGGCCGCGGGCATGCTGAGCGCCTGCGCCGCGCTGACCGCCACCCTGACCGTGACGGCGGCGCCGGCCACGGCCGACAACAATGATCTCGGGCGGCTGAGCGGGATCGAATTGCTCAATGGCGCATGGTCTTTCGACAGGGCCGCCGGGTCGCTCGGCTTCACCTACACCACCGTCGATCAGCGGGAGAGTCCGGCCCGGGCCGGCGCGGCGCTGTATCTGCCGTCGGGGCTGCCGCCGCAGGGTGGCTGGCCGCTGGTGGTGTGGGCGCACGGCACGACCGGGATCGGCAATGACTGCGCGCCCTCGCATCGGCCACAGTCGGATCGAAATCGCAGCTATTTCAACCAGATTCTGGACCGGGGCTACGCCGTGCTGGCGCCCGACTATCAGGGTCTGGGCACCGGCGGCAATTTCAGCTACTACAACGCAGCGGTCGAGGGCCGCTCCATTCTCGACTCGATCACGGCCGTCCGCGGTCTGCCCGTCCCGCTGTCGGCGCACTGGGTGCTCATCGGCCAGTCCGAAGGCGCGCACGCCGTCATGAGCGCGGCCGCCCTGTACGCCCGGAACCCGGCCGCCGTCCGGGGACTCACCGGCGTGATCGCCACCGGCTTGCGCACGAATCCGGCCAAGAGCCTGCGTGAGATGTTCCGCCGCGGCACGACCGGCTCCGAGAACCAGGTCGGCTACGCGGGCTACTATCTCGCCGCGCTGGAGGGGCTCGCGCCCGGCACCGTGACCCCGTACCTGTCCGACTTCGGCAGGCAGTACGTGGAAAAGGCTGCCACCGCATGCCTTTCGGATCTGGTGGCCGCCGCCGGGGGCCGCCGTCCCGAGGCGCTCGTCGCCGATCCGGACAACCCCACCCCGACCTTCGAGGCCGACATCAGATCGCTGGTCTCCTATCAGGAGGACCTGGTCCCCGCCGATCTCATGATCGGCTACGGCACCGCCGATATCGACGTCCCCCCGGCCGACACCCCCGCGTACGGTGCCGCCCTCCAGGACCACAGCCCCTGGGTGCGCGTCACGGTCACGGCCTACCCCGGCAAGGACCACAGCGGCGCGTTCCTCGCCTCCCTGCCCGACGCGCTCACCTTCCTGCAATCCCACCTCCCCTGACCCCGATGTCACTCCTCGGGCTCCCGCTTCGTCATTCGGGTAAGAGCACAGCAAACCTGAAAGGACGTGGCTCCCATGAACCTCGCCTACCACATCGTCGGTGTCGTCTCGGCCCTCTGGATCGGCTTCTCCGGGTACTCCCTGTTCACCGAGCAGCAGTTCGTCGTGGACCCGCTGATCGACTACGGCGTCCCGCGCACCTGGTGGAACTGGCTGGCCCTGGCCAAATCGGCCGGTGCGCTGGGCCTGGTGGCCGGTTTCTTCCTCCCGCCCCTCGGCATCGCGGCCGCCATCGGCCTGATCCTCTACTTCACCGGGGCCGCGGCCACCACCATCCGCGCCCACTCCTACAAGACCACCCCCTTCCCCCTGCTATACCTGGCCCCCGCCGCCGCCACGCTGGCCCTGCAATTGGCCCGGTGAGCCGCGGCCGGTGCTAGCGTCGGCCCATGCCGAGCCGACGCGATCTGCAACACGCCATGGTCACGACATTTCAGCGGAGGGTGGCCAACCCGATCCTGGGCCGCCTACCCATCCAAACCCTGCTGGAGACCACCGGCCGGGTCAGCGGCCGCCCCCGCCTCACCCCCGTCGGCGGCCGCCGCTCCGGCGCGTCCTTCTGGCTGGTCTCCGAATTCGGCACCCGCTCCCAGTACATCCGCAATATCGAAGCCGACCCCCGGGTCCGCCTCCGCCTCCACGGCCGCTGGTACACCGGCACCGCCCACCTCCTGCCCGACGACGACGCCATCGCGCGTCTGCGCACCCTCCCGAAGGCCAACAGCGCAGCCGTCCGAGTGATGGGCACCGACCTCCTGAGCGTCCGCATCGACCTGGATTGAGTCGCCGGATCAGCCCTCCCACAATGGAATTCGAATGTCCTTCACGCGGGCGACCGATTCCGCCTCCGGGTATCCGGCGTCCACGTGGCGCAGCACGCCCGTGGCCGGGTCGTTGGTGAGCACCCGGTCGATCTTCTGGGCGGCCAGCGGGGTGCCGTCGGCGACCGTGACCTGACCGGCGTGGATGGAGCGGCCGATACCCACGCCGCCGCCGTGGTGGATGGAGACCCAGCTCGCGCCGGACGCGGTATTGACGAGGGCATTGAGCAGCGGCCAGTCCGCGATGGCGTCGGAGCCGTCGGCCATGGATTCGGTTTCACGGTAGGGCGAGGCGACCGAGCCGCAATCGAGGTGATCGCGGCCGATCACGATGGGGGCCGCGACCTGACCGTCGGCGACCAGCTCGTTGAATCGGAGTCCGGCGGACCGGCGTTCGCCGTAGCCGAGCCAGCAGATGCGGGCGGGCAGGCCCTGGAACGCGACCCGATCCCGCGCCAGGCGGATCCAGCGGGCGAGGGACTCGTTCTCGGGGAACAGGTCGAGGATGGCGCGGTCGGTGGTGGCGATACGGCCGGGTCTCCGGACAGGGCGACCCAGCGGAACGGGCCCTTGCCCGCGCAGAAGAGGGGCCGGATGTAGGCGGGCACGAAGCCCGGGAAGTCGAAGGCGCGCTCGTATCCGGCCAGCTTCGCCTCGCCGCGAATGGAATTGCCGTAGTCGAAGACCTCCGCGCCGCGGTCCAGGAAACCGACCATGGCGCCGACGTGGATGGCCATGGAATCCCGTGCGCGCCGGGTGAATTCGTCGGGCTTGCGGCCCGCGTAGTCGTCCCAGTCCTCCAGTGCGACACCGATCGGCAGGTAGGTCAGCGGGTCGTGGGCCGAGGTCTGATCGGTGACGATGTCCACCTCGACCTCGCGGCGCAGCAGTTCCGGCAGTACCTCGGCGGCATTGCCGATGAGCCCCACCGACAGTGGCCGCCGTTCGGTCTTGGCGGCGAGCACCCGGGCCAGGGCGTCGTCGATGTCGTCCGCGATCTCGTCCAGGTACCGGGTCTCGACCCGGCGGCGGGCATGCCGCGGATTGCATTCGACGCACAGCGCCACGCCGCCGTTCATGGTGACGGCCAGCGGTTGGGCCCCGCCCATACCGCCCAGACCCGCGGTGAGCGTGAGGGTTCCGGTCAGGGTGCCGCCGAATCGCTTGGCGGCCACCGCCGCGAAGGTCTCATAGGTGCCCTGCAGGATCCCCTGGGTGCCGATATAGATCCACGATCCGGCGGTCATCTGCCCGTACATGGTCAGCCCGGCCGCCTCCAGGCGGCGGAACTCGGGCCAGTTCGCCCAGTCCGGAACAAGATTCGAGTTGGCGATGAGCACCCGCGGCGCCCACTCGTGGGTGCGCAGCACACCGACCGGCCGGCCGGACTGGACCAGCAGGGTCTCGTCCTCGCGCAGGTCGAGCAGGGTCCGCGCGATGGCGTCGAAGCTGGGCCAGTCCCGGGCCGCCCGGCCGGTCCCGCCGTAGACGACGAGATCCTGTGGCCGCTCGGCCACCTCGGGATCCAGATTGTTGTGCAGCATGCGCCAGGCCGCCTCGGTCTGCCAGGTGCGGGCGGTGAGCGTGTCGCCGCGGGCGGCCCGGACGATTCGGGTCATGACGAAACCCCCTGGTCGAGAAGGTGATCCGCCGCACCCGACCGCACCAGTGCGGCCACGGTGGCGATATCCGGTGCGAGGTGGCGGTCGGGCCCGGGTCCCGGCACCCGGGCCCGCACCAGATCCCGCAGCGCCCCGGTCACCGGAGCGGGCCGCAGCGGTGCCCGGAGGTCCAATGCGCGTGCGGCGGTGAGCAATTCGATGGTGAGCACGGTGGTCAGCCCGTCCACCGCGCGCCGCAGCTTGCGGGCCGCGGTCCAGCCCATGGACGCGTGGTCCTCCTGCATGGCGCTGGAGGGGATGGAATCCACCGACGCCGGTACCGCAAACCGCTTCAGCTCGGTCACCACCCCGGCCTGGGTGTACTGGGCGATCATGTAGCCGGAGTCCACGCCCGGATCGGCGGCCAGGAATGCGGGCAGCCCGTGTGATCGGTGCACGTCCAGCATGCGGTCGGTGCGGCGTTCGGCCATGCCGGCCACGTCGGCGACCGCGATGGCCAGGAAATCCAGCACATAGCCGACGGGAGCGCCGTGGAAGTTCCCGTTGGACTCCACCCGGCCGTCGGCGAGCACCACGGGATTGTCGATGGCGGACCGCAATTCTCGTGCGGCGACGGTCTCGGCGTGGTCGAGGGTGTCCCGCGCCGCGCCGTGCACCTGTGGCGCGCACCGCAGCGAATACGCGTCCTGTACCCGCGGGCAGTCCTCGCCCCGGTGACTGGCCACGATCTCGGACCCGGCCAGCGCCGCCAGCATGCGCGCCGCCGACACCGCCTGTCCGGGATGCGGGCGCAGCTCCTGCAGATCCGCCGCGAACACCCGATCGGTGCCCAGCTGCGCTTCCACGCTCATGGCCGCGGTCAGATCGGCCAGGTCGAACAGCCGCCGCAGGTCCTCGATGGCCAGCACCAGCATGGCCAGCATGCCGTCGGTGCCATTGGTGAGAGCCAGGCCCTCCTTCTCCGCCAAGGTGATCGGCGCCAGCCCGTGCTCGGCCAGCGCGGGCCCGATCGGGCGCGGACCGCCGGGCCCGAGCACCGACCCCTCCCCCATCAGTGCCAGCGCCACCGCCGCCAGCGGGGCCAGGTCACCCGAGCAGCCCAGCGAACCGTATTCCGGCACAACCGGAATCAGCCCGCTGTCCAGCAGTCCGGCCAGCGCCCGCGCGGTCCCGGGCCGCACCCCGGTGTGCCCGGACAGCAGGGTGCGCAAGCGCAGCAGCATCATGGCCCGCACCACCTCCGCCTCCACCGGTGCACCGGCCCCGGCGGCGTGCGAACGAATCAGCGAGCGCTGCAGGTCGGTTCGCCGGGCCGCTGGTATGTGCCGCAGCGCCAGCGCCCCGAACCCGGTGGACACCCCGTAGACCGGCCGGTCACTGTGTGCCAGCGCGTCGATGTGCTGCCGCACCCGCGCCAGCTCCGCCAGCGCGTCCGCGTCCAATTCCACTCGTGCGCCGCGCCGGGCCACCGCCACCACGGCCGCCCGCGTCAGGGGTCCCGCTCCCACCGGCACCCGTTCGGCTCCGATTCGAGTCATGGGCACCATTCCAGCGCTTCCGGCCGCGCAGATCGAGCACCCTCGGCCCGGTTTCGCGAGCTTTTTCCGACGCCTGGCAGGTTGCCGGTAAGCTCCGCGTTTCTCTCTGGCGTGCGCCGCGAATTGTTACGATCGGCGGGGATGTCGAGGGAGGTGCGGTGTCTGAGCTCAATCGAGCGCCGGTGGGCGTGGATCCATTCCGGCCCAACGCTGCTCGCGTGTACAACTACATGCTCGGTGGCAAGGACAATTACGACGCCGACCGCGCACTCGGCGACAAGATGCTGCAGGTCGCCCCGGACACCCGGGAGACCGCCTGGCACAGCAGGCAATTCCTGCTGCGGGCGGTGCGACGCGCGGCAGAGGACGGCATCCGTCAGTTCGTGGACATCGGCGCGGGCATTCCGATCAGCCCGAATGTGCACGAGGTGGCACAGGAGGTCGACCCGTCCGCCATCGTCGCCTCCATCGATTACGACCCCGTGGTGTACGCCCACAGCAATGCGCTGCTCACCGGCGCGCCGGGCGTCACGCCCATCCTCGCGGATATTCGCGAACCGGACAAAATTCTCGAATTAGCGCGCACCGCGGGCGGAATCGACTTCTCCCTGCCGGTCGCCGTCGTGATCGTCGGCGTCCTGCACTTCGTCATGGACGACGAGAAGCCCTACGAGGCCGTGGCACGCCTGCGTGACGCCATGGCGCCGGGCAGCCTGCTGGTCATCCAGCACGCCTCCACCAATACCCACCCGTTTTTCCAGAACGCCTCCACCAGCGACACCGTCGGCAGCCCCTCCCAGGTCGACTTCCGGCCGCCGGAGCAGGTCGAGCGCTTCTTCGAGGGCTTGGAGATGCTGCCGCCGGGCCTCGCGCCCGCCAATGAATGGCTCGAAGGCGACCTCCAGCCCACCCGCCTGGTGGTCCTCTGCGGCATCGGCCGCAAGAACTGACCGCCGGGACGAAAACTGCTGCGGCGCAGGGCAACCCACTGCAGCACCACTCAATCCACCGCGGCCAGCGTGTCCGCCCGCGTGACCAGCGCATCGGCGATCGGGCGAGGACGCCGGCCCAGGCCGCAGGCGCTGGCGACGCCGTCGACCGGGCGGCCCAGCACCGATTCGATGGTGCGCAGCGTCTGGATCTGCTGGGCCTCGGTCGGGGCCTCGTGCACGAAACCCGCGTAGAAGCGGGTTGCCGGCGGTAGGTCCAGGCCCGCGAGCGGGGCGTAGAACTCCGGACGGGTCGAGGGCGGAATCTCACCGGCCGCGAGCGGGCCGTGGATGAACTCCAGCGTCCGGCCCGAAGGCCAGTGCCGGGCAATGGAATTGGCCAATTCGACCAGCGGGCGGGTATCGCGCAGTGTGGTCCGCGCCTTGTTGCGCATGCTCCCGAGACACAGGTGCACGCCGATGCGGGTGCCCTCCGGGGTGGCCGCCGCGAGATCGGCGATGCCGCGGCCCAGGCCCAGCGCGGCATCGATACGCCGGTGCAGCGGCTGGGTTTTGGCCATCAGCACCATTTCGGCGGTGGCCTCGAACTGCAGCACCACCTGGTCGCCGGCCCGCGCGCGAATGGCTTCGATATCGCGAATCATGGCGTCGCGGAAGGCTTTCCGATGCCGTCGCACCCCGCCCGCCCCCATGGCGATGAAGGCCATCGTGAAATCGGTCGGCATGCCCATCTGGAGTGACAGCTCGGGTAGATCCCGTTCCGCGCGTAGGGTTTCGAAGGTCGGCAGCGCTTCTTCGGCCTCGCCGCGGTAGCCGAACTCCATCATGTCTCCGGTCAGCCCGGCGTCCCGGGCGGCGCGGTGGATGGTCCGCTCTCGGCTCGACGTCCATGAGCCGCTGCGTTTCACTTCCAGTGCACCCTGAGTAACCAGATCGTCGATGATCGGCTGGATGTACCACTCGTAGCGTCCGGTCTCCCCGGTCGGCAGCGTCCGCAACCGGGTGCCCGCACCGTCGAGCATCGCCCGCATCGCATCGCCGGTGCTCTCGGCCGGAAAGCTCCCGACGAAGTGCACATTTCGCGCGCCCATACCGTGCATGGTAGATCTTCGACCACGTTCCCGAATGCACCGTTCGCGGATCATTGTGTGGAGTATCGTCATTCGCCAGAGAATGGCCGGACTCGGAACCGCTCCTGGGAAGAATCTCGGTGATGAAGAAGCTCTATGCCCGTTTGATGAAGGCCTCATGTCCCGTCGATCCGGAGTCGATGGCGGTCAATCTTCCCATCATCCAGGGTGAGGTCGTCCCGTACGCCATGTCGGATCCGGGTGCGCGCCAGATCTTCTTCTTCCTGGACGAGCAGGACGGGACCATGTTCTCGATCACGCTGTACGACACCGAAAAAGACCTCGAACACGCCATGCGGGACGCCGACAGCGAGCACCGCCACACGACGCTGGCGCGGCTGGGCTGCACGCCCATCGACGCGCGCACGCTCGAGGTGGTGGCGGGCGCGGTCGCCGACGACGCCGCGAAAGTCGACTTCAGCCAAGGGATTTCCTGACGTGCGCACCTCGTTGCGGGCGCTGGCCGTCTGCGCGGCCACGACCCTGCTCTCCCTCACTCCGGTACTGGCGCAGGCCGATCCCGCGGCCCCTGCCGATCACTGCCAGGACGTGACGTTCCCGGTCCCGCAGGGCACCATCGCGGGCACCCTGTGCCTGCCGGACGGGCCCGCGGACACGGTGATGATCCTGATGTCGGGATCCAACTACAACCACCTGTACTGGGATTTCCCGTACCAGCCCGACACCTACAACTTCCGGCGCGCCATGAACGCGGCCGGTTACGCGACGCTGGTGGCGGACCGGCTCGGCAATGGCGCGAGCAGCCGGCCTCCCAGCCTCAGCCTGACGGCCTCCGAGACCGCGGAGGCCCTGCACACCATGGTGCAGGCGCTGCGCGGCGGCTTCGCGGGCAATGCCCCCTTCACCAAGGTGGTCACCGCCGGGCACTCACTGACCTCCGGCACCTCGGTCATGGAGGCCACCAGTTACCACGATGTCGACGGCGTCCTGCTGACCGGCTACTCGCACACGCTCAGCGTGCCGGACGTGCTCGGCGTGATCAGCACCTACTATCAGGCGGTCGATGATCCCGAATTCGCCGGGCGCGGTTACGATCCCGGCTATCTGGTCACCCGCCCGGGCACCCGCGCCGCCGATTTCTATGGCGTAGCCCCGGACCCCCGGGTCGTCGCGATCGACGAGGCCGGCAAGGAGACCTTCTCCCTCACCGAGTACCCCGACGGCCTGCTCTCCACCCTGCCCGGTATGTCCAGCTTCATCACGGCGCCGGTGCTCATCGTGAACGGGAGCCGGGATCGCATGACCTGCGGCCCCGGTTTCGGCACCTGCACCGACACGGCCACCCTGGATGCGGCCGAGCGCCCGTACTTCTCCCCCGCGGCGAAGCTGCGCACCTTCGTGCTCCCCGACAGCGGCCATGCCATCAATCTCGCGCCGAATACGGCTGACTACCGCGCCGTGGTCCTCGACTGGATGAAGTCGCTCGCCAACTGAGATCCGGTGCGGGCCTGCGGAACTCAGGCCGAGAACGGCGAGCCCGCTCCCTCCGCCCGGGCCGGGCCCTCGCGCCGGGTGGCAGCCAGTGGCAGGGCGATGTCCTCGAGCGACCGGCCCTCGGCATCCACCGCGAGGAGCTGGGCGATTACACCGCCCGCGATCATGACCGCCGCGCCGAGCAGATAGCCGAGGAAGAGGCGACCCGGATGTGAGCCGTCGCCGATCAGCGCGCCGTAGACGACGGGCCCGAGCGCGCCGAAACACTGTGCGATAGCGAAGAATACGGCGATCGCCTTGGCGCGGACCTCGAGCGGGAAGATCTCGCTCACGGTGAGATAGGCCGAACTCGCGCCCGCCGAGGCGAAGAAGAAGATGACGCACCAGCACGCCGTCTGGGTGATCGCATTCAGGACCCCGGCGTAGAACAGCACCGCCGAGATCGCCAGCAGCACACCGGAGAGGATGTAGGTGCCCGCGATCATGCGACGGCGACCGATGGTGTCGAAGAAGTGCCCGATGGTGAGCGGCCCGGCCAAGTTTCCGACCGCGAAGGCGATCAGATAGATGGGCGTGGAACCGGAGGGCACCCCGTAGAACTTGCCGAGCACCAGCGTGTAGGTGAAGAAGATCGCGTTGTACAGAAACGATTGGCTGATCATGAGACTCGCGCCCAGGATCGCGCGCTGCGGATACTCGCGGAACAGCACCCTGGTCAGTGCCAGATAGCCGATGCGATCGGCGGGTTTCAACGCCATGACCCGGGATTCGTCGACCGGCGGCAGCGACACCCCCGTCGCCTCCACCTCGCGCTCGATCTCCGCGATCGACTCCTCCGCGTCGCGGGCGTGGCCGTGCATGATCTGCCAGCGCGGGCTCTCCGGGAGATGGCGGCGCACGAACAGGATCACCAGGCCCAGCACCGGGCCGATGAGGAAGCCCAGCCGCCAGCCCAGCGACAGGCTCAGGTGATTGAGCAGAACGTAGGTGCCGAGGGTGCCGATAATTGCTCCGGCCCAATAGGTTCCGTTCACCGCGATGTCGACGCGGCCGCGATAGCGGGCCGGAATCAGCTCGTCGATGGCGGAGTTGATGGCCGCGTACTCGCCGCCGATGCCGGTGCCCGCGATGAAACGGGTGACGTACAGGAAGGCCACCCAGCCCGCGCCATTGCCGAGAGTCGCTGCGGTGAGCCCGCTTCCGAGCAGATAGATGCCCAGGGTGATCAGGAACAGCTTGCGCCGGCCCAGACGATCGGAGAGGTTGCCGAACACCAGCGCGCCGACCACCTCGCCCGCCAGGTACACCGTCGCGATCAGGCCGACCGCGGTCGAGGACAGGTGCAGGGTCTCGGGTTTGGTGAGGGTGTCGGCGACCGCGCTGGCCACCGTGATCTCGAGGCCGTCGAGAATCCACGCCACTCCCAGCGCGACCACCAGCCGGGTGTGGAATCTCGACCACGGCAATCGATCGATCCGGGCGGGCACCAGGGTCCGCACCACGCCGCCGCTGCCGAGCGCCTCCGCCATCACGACTCCTGAGTCCGGTTACCGCGTCCTCTGTCCACCATCGAATGCCCCGACAAACGATAGGCCAATCCTCGAAGATCACCGCTCGAACTGCGACGATACGGGTCGATCGGGGCCGGAAAACGTGCCGGTCCGAATATTCCGCGATGAGTTTCGCGGAGGCTATGGCTAGCATCGGCGTTCGTGCGTTCAGTTTCCGGGGGAGTTTTTCCAATTCGACTGATCGCCCTCGTGGCGGGGGTGCTCGGTGTTCTGCTGGCGGTGCTCACACCGCTGCTGCCGGTCCGGCAGGATCGGGCCGGCCTCGATTGGCCACAGGCACAGGCGGTTCAGATGACCGCGCCGCTGGTGGATTACGTGCCGCTGTCGATGGATATGAGCGTGCCGTGCGCGGTGCTGCGCGACATGACCAGCGGGACAGTGCTGTCCACGGTGCCCGCACAGGCTCCGGGCGCCGCCGCCAAGGGTCTGATCGCCCGCGTCGAGGACCGACCGGGCATCGGGCGCACCCTCTCCGTGACGCTCCGCAACGTCCCTCTGCTCACCGCCTCGATCTTCGAAATGACCGGCATCGGAACAGCTTCCGACCCGGCCATCACCTCCCCCTCCAGCGTCACCCCGCAATCCGGCACCACGCCGACCCCGACACCCGGAGCCACACCCCCCGCCAACACGAACCCCGAGCCCGGAGCCACACCGCCGCCGGGCCCGAATCCCGCACCCGGAGCGGCACAACCGTCCGGCGCGAACACTGCACCCGGCGCTGCACAACCCTCGGGCGCGAGCCCGGCTCTGGGAGCGACACCGCCCTCAGGCGCGAATCCGCCTGCCGGAGCGACACCACCGCCAGTGGCCACGCCGCTCGCGGGAGCCACGCCGGTAGCGGGCTCGAATCCGGCGCGAGGAGCAACCACGCCGCCTGGTGCCTCACCTCCGCCGGGCGCGAATCCGCCTGCCGGAGCGACTCCGCCGCCGGGCTCGACACCGCCGCCGGGCTCGACACCGCCGCCGGGGGCGACACCGCCGCCGGGCTCGACACCGCCGCCGGGGGCGACACCGCCGGCAGCCACCCTGCCGGCGGATGCGCCGCTGCCGCCCGCCGGTAGCACCGATCCCGGTACGGCTGCCGGGCCCGGGGCCGGGAGCGGGTCGAATCCGAATCTTGTGCCGCACGCCGGTTGCGGTGCGCTGGTTGTGCATTCGAGTGCGGAGGTCACCACCGCCGAGTTGACCGGGTTGACCAAGTCGGACGGTTCGCCGTTCCGGACCAGGATCGCGCGGGATGTGCGGCCCCAGATCGTCGGCGTGTACACCGATCTGGATCGGACGCGGCTGAGTAATGCCACGTTGCACGCCGAGGTGGATTCGCGGTTCTCGTCGAGCCCGAGCGTGCTGAAGCTGGCGGCTATGGCGGGCGCGGTGCTGTGCACCCTCGTCGCGCTGGTCTGCCTGTACTTCATGGATGCGGCGGACGGCAGACGCAGGCGACGGTTCCTGCCGGCGCGCTGGTGGCGGTTCACGCTCACCGATGCGGTCGTGCTCGCGACGCTGGGTGTCTGGCATGTGATCGGGGCCAATACCTCCGACGACGGTTACATCCTCACCATGGCGCGGGTATCCGAGTACGCGGGATACACCGCCAACTACTACCGGTGGTACGGGGTGGCGGAAGCGCCCTTCGGATGGCCGTACGAACTACTGGCGCAGATGACCCGGGTCACCGATGCCGGGGTCTGGATGCGGTTGCCGGCGCTGCTGGCCGCGGTGCTGTGCTGGTGGGTGATCAGCCGGGAGGTGCTGCCGCGCCTCGGTTCCCGGGTGCGCGCCGCGTCGGGTCCGCGCTGGGCGGCCGCGCTGGTGTTCCTGGCGCTGTGGCTGCCGTTCAACAACGGTCTGCGGCCGGAGCCCCTGATCGCGCTGGGTGCGTTGCTGACCTGGTGCTCCATCGAACGCGCGATCGCCACCAGGCGCTTGCTGCCCGCCGCTGTCGCGGTGCTGATCGCCGCGTTCTCGCTGGCGGCGGGACCGTCCGGATTGATCTGCCTGGCAGCACTTTTCGCCGGCTCACGACGCGTGCTGCGGATTCTCCTCACCCAGGTGCGCGCGGAAGCCGGAGGGCTCCCGGCCCTGCTCGCGCGCATCGCTCCGGTGCTGACGGCGGGCACCCTGGTCCTGACGGTGGTCTTCGCGGATCAGACCCTGGCGTCGGTCGCCGAGGCCACCCGGGTGCGAAAGCTGGTGGGCCCCGACCTGTCCTGGCCGGACGAACCGACCCGCTGGATCTCGCTGCTCTCCCTGACCCCGGACGGCTCCCTGTCGCGGCGCTTCGGCGTGCTCGCCATGCTGCTGTGCCTGGTTGTCTGCGTCGCGGTGGCGTTGCGCAAGGGCGGCCGGATTCCGGAGACCGCCCGCGGGCCGGTGGCGCGGGTGCTCGGCATCGCCGTCATGTCACCGCTGCTCATGGCCTTCACGCCGACCAAGTGGACCCATCACTTCGGTGTTTATGCCGGGCTGGCGGGTGCACTGGCCGCGGTCACGGCGGTCGCGGTGGGCGGCAAGGGAATCCGGCTGCCGTACCTGCGCTCGCTGTTCGCGGCGGCGGTGCTGGTCCTGGTGGCGTTCTGCTTCACCGGCTCCAACGGCTGGTGGTACGTCTCCGGCTACGGCGTGCGCTGGCCGGATCGCGCACCCGTGGTGGGCGGTACCAGCGTCGCCTCGCTGATCCTCGGGCTGGGCGCGTTGTGCCTGCTGGTGGCGGCCTGGCAGTACTTCCGCGAGCCCTATCGACCGGCAGGAAACGGCTCGGCGGCACGGGTTTTCGATCGAATCGCCATCCGGCCGCTCACGGTCGCCGCCGCGCTGGTGGTGCTGTTCGAGGTGGCGACCATGGCCTCGGCGGCGTGGACGCAGTACCCCGCGTACTCGGTCGCGCTCTCGAATCTGCGGGCCCTGCAAGGAAAACCATGCTCCATGGCCGATGACGTGCTCGTGGAGACCAAGTCCGAGGAATCCGTGCTCACGCCCTACACCGGCACCCCAGCCGACGGACTCGCCGCGGACAACAGCGGATTCACTGCCAATGGCGTCGGAGACCTCGCGCCCGAGGGCGGTGGCCCCGGCGGTGGCAGCGGTCCGGGTGGTGGCAGCGGCGGCCCCGGCGGCGGCGGTCAGCAACAGGCCACTCCCCCGCCCGGCGGCGGCCCCACGGACAAGTCCAAGGCCGACCCCGGCATCAACGGCAGCACCATCGCCCTGCCCTACGGACTCGACCCGAAGCTGACGCCCATCCTGGGCAGCTACACCACGGGCCAACCGCAGCCCGCGCATCTCACCACCCAGTGGTACCGCATGGATCTCGCTGCGGCGCAACGTGATTCCAGCTACCACATCCTGGTGCTGACCGTGGCCGGCCGCATCGCCGGTGAGGAGCAGGGCCACCGGATCGACGGCGCTCAACTACACCTCGAGTTCGCCCACCGATCCGACGACGGCACCATCGAACCCCTCGGCACTCTGACGCCCCCGACGGTCGGCGGTGCCCCCGGCTGGCGCAACCTGCCCATCCCCTTGAACCGAATCCCCGCCCGGACCACCGCGATTCGCCTGGTGGCCGCCACCGACGACCCGACCGGCAAGCAATGGCTCGCCCTCACCCCACCCCGCCTGCCCCACCTGGCCACCCTCGACACCGTCGTCGGCCACGACACCCCGGTCCTGACCGATTTCCATGTCGGCCTGGCCTTCCCGTGCCAGCACCCCTTCGACCACCGGGACGGCGTCGCCCAGCTCCCGTCCTGGCGCATCCTCCCCGACAAACTGAACGCCCAGGTCTCCGAAACCTGGCAGGGCGACACCGGCGGCGGCCCCCTCGGCTGGTCCAGCCTCCTACTCCGCTCCCAGCCCGTCCCCGCCTATCTCAACCACGACTGGACCCGAGACTGGGGCGAGCTCCAGAAACTCACCCCGTACATCGACGCACCCCCCGCCACCACCACCGTCCACCTCGAAACCCGCTGGGGCTGGACCAACGACACCCCCATCAAGGCCGCCCCCGACCCGACCCAAACCCACTAGAACTCGATCGAGCCGGGCCTCCGGGCCCGGACTCGGTCGTGTATCAACGGAATTCGTGAACGACTTCGATCGGGCCCACCAGGTGCTCATTGAACTCTTCCAGCTCGTCGGCCGGCACCCACAGTTCGAGGATGGTCCGCCCACCGGTGAATCGGCTGCACGCTATCGACCGATCCCCCACCATCGCCACACAATTCGCGCGTGCCGAGCTGACAAGAAGTGACCCGCCGCGGTCCGAATGCTCGGACGGCGGCGGGTCTCTGGGTTCGGCGTTGTCGATTCAGTTGGGCCCGGTCAGTTTTGCGGAGCCGGGGCGCCGGCGGGCGGGGCGCCGTTCGGGGGCTGGGCGCCGGGCGGGGCGTCGGCCGGGGGCTGGGCGGGCTGGGCGCCCGGGGGGAGGGGCTTGCCGATGTGCTGGGCGATGTCGGGGAGCATGCGGTTGGCGACCTGCTCCCAGTTGCCCCAGTTGTGGACGCCGATGCTCGGGAAGTCGTAGCTGACGTTGTCGTAGCCGAGGGACTGCAGGCGGGACTGGAAAGCCTTGGTGTTGGCCAGGGCGATGCCTTCCAGGGGCATGCCCTGGATGACCGCGTCCGCGGAGGACAGGTCCTGCTGGGCGGGGACGGCGCTACCCGCGGCGATGTAGAGGCGGGTGTTGTTGTCGATCAACTGCTGGACGAAGCCGTACGGGTCCATCCGCTGCCACTTGGCGCTGCCCGCGGCGGCCATGGAATCGATGTTGTAGCCGCCGGCCGCGAGCAGGGCCAGGCGCAGGGCGTCACGCATGCCGGGCGCCGACATGTACAGGTAACCCGACAGCGAACCGGCGTAGTTGAACTGGCCGGGGTGGTAGGCCGCCATCAGCAGGGCCGCGCTGCCGCCACTGGACAGCCCGAAGATGCCGTTGCGAGAGTCGCTGAACCCCAGTCGATCTCGCAGCGCATCACGCAGGTTCTGGGAGAGGAAGGTCTCCCACTGGTAGGTGTAGGACTTGCCGGAGGTCTCGTCCCAGCCCGCGACCGCCGAACCGGAATCCCGGCTCGGGAACAGCGACGCATCGGGATTGGCGCCGCCGAAGCTGCTCGGGGCATCCCAGTCCTGATAGAAGCTGGATTCGCCGCCGACCGGCATCACCACATTGATATTGAACTTGGCCAGCGCGGCCGGAATGCTGGTGTGAATCTCCCAGCCGTTGTAATCGTTCTGCGCGCGCTCGCCATCGAGCAGGTACACCACCCGGTCGGTATTTCCGTCGGCCGCGCGCACGATCCGGGACTTGATCGAACCCATGCTGGAGTCGACATAGAAGTCGAACGCATCCGGATTCGTGTCTGCCGCAGCCGGTCCGGCCGTCAACGCCCCGAACGGCAGCAATACGGCCACCGCGGCTCCCGCCAGGCCCCGCTTGGCCCATCCACCCCGCATATCCTGTTGTGCCTTTCACTCCACGGCCGAACCCGGCCGCTCCCCTCGATCCTCCCCCGCTCCCTGTTCCCGGCGCGGCGGTTCGCCGAGCAGCATAGCCGCTGCCGAGGGATCTGGTCCCCCCGAATCAGATTGCGGCACTGGGCCGGATCGGAATGCGCGCTAGGCCAGTTCGACGCGGATGAGGTCGCCGCCGCGGTGCGGGTCGGGTGCGTCACGAGTCGCATTCAACAAGATGTTGATATCCCTTCGGCGCAATGATCTGTTAAGCGAACCGGAAGGGTTCACACGAAGGCTGGCACCGCGAACAGTTCGAGCCCCACGGGACCGAACACCGGTGAAAGGGGACGGGGATGGAGGCGGCGGTGCTTGTCTTCGGTGTGTTGTTGGGGATCCCGCTGGTACTGCTGATGGTGTTGCTGCCCATCGCGATCCTGGCCGAACGGGATCGGAAGGCGCGACTGCGGGATTGGGCCATGGTCAACGGCTGGACATTCCAGGAACGATCGTTCGCTCCGTGGACCGCGCGGCTCCCGGGACGCAATCCCCGCGGGCTCGGCGTCACCCTGACCGGACAGGTCGGCGGGCGCTGGGTGACGGTCGCCGAGTACTCGTACGAAACCACCTCGAGCACAGGCGAATCCACGACCACCACCACGCACCACCACCTGGTGGCGCTGGTGCTGCTGGACCGGCCGCATCCCGCCCTCGCGGTGCGGCAGCGCGGGCTGATGTCGCAGTTCGGCCGGGCCCTGTTCGGCGACAAGCCGACCGCCACCGGCAATGTGCTGTTCGACGCCCGCTTCCGGATCGATGCGATGGCCCCGGCGCACGCCAAGACCATGGTCGGACCGGCACTGGTCGCCGCGCACATCGCGGGCACGGTACCGCAGTGGAGCCTGGTCGGCAACGAGCTGCTCACCTGCGCGCCCGGCGGAAAGCTGAAGGACCCGAACCTGATTCCCCGGTTCGCGGGGCAACTGTGCCAGGTGGCCGACCTGCTCGGTCCGGTCGACTTCGCCGCCCACCCCGGGCTGCCCGACGCACCGCGCTAATCGGCACCGGCGGATTCGGCCGCCTCGGGCTCGACGGTGAAGACCGGGCTGCGCCCGCGGGCGTCCAGCCGGCCGTCGCCCCAGCTGGCACTACCGTAGGCGTCGATGTCGATGGCGTATGCGCCGGCGGGGAGCGCCTCGGGCAGCTGGATCGAGGTTCGATCCTGCCCGTCGACCAGCCCCAGATAGGTCCGGCAGGGCCGGGAACCGATCGCCACCAGGAAGATTCGCGCTGACTCGAACCGCCGGTAGGCCGCCGCGTCCACCGACCAGCCCACCCCCAGCGACCGATGGGCCGCGTCGGTGAAGTCGACGGTGACGCGCAGCGTCGAGTGCTCCCCGAGTCCTGCCCGGTCCTTCACGGCTGCCTCCTCGAGCACCCGGCCGGACGCACATCGATATGCCCGGGCAGATGTCCCACTGCAACCAGGCTGGCACGGAGGCTTCGGTGGGGCAACGCGAATCCGCCCGGGAAGACGCTCAGCGGCGGCGCACCGCGTCCTCGAGATAGGCCATGGCGTGCGCACCGTCGGTGGCGAAGTACACGAGGTCGGCCAGCGGCACCGGCAGGAAGCCCTCGGCCTCCATGCGCTGGAACTGCTGCATCAGCCCGTCGTAGAACCCGGCGGTGTTCAGCAGGACCACCGGCTTCCGGTGCATCCGGTGCTTCTTCATCTCGAGGATCGCGGTGGCCTCGTCGAGGGTCCCGGTGCCGCCGACCATGATGACCACGCAGTCGGCGAGCTCGAGCAGCTTCGCCTTCCGCGCGGCCAGATCGGGGGCGATGATCATCTCGTCGGCATTGGCACGCGCCCCGCCGCGCAGGAACTCCGCCGACACCCCGACCAGCCTGCCGCCGCTGTTCTGCACCCCATCGGCAACGATCTTCATCAACCCGGCTTCGGACCCGCCCCACACCAGCGTGTGCCCGCCCTTCCCGATCAACTCCGCGAACTCGCGGGCGGGCCCGGTGTAGCGCTCGTCGAGGTCGGCGGCCGACAGAAACACGCAGATGTTCATGCAGTCACTGTATTGCCGAAAGGGGCCGCGGCCCGGCCGCGGTGGCGCTCAGGCCTTGTCGTCGAGGGTGACCCGCACCGAGACGCGGCCGTTGTCGCGCTGGGTCACCGCGTGGCCCGTGCGGTCGACGCCGTTCAGGTGCAACGAGATCGGCCCGCCCTCGCCCTGGAAGTTGCGCCACCAGCTCTTCTTGTCCGGCATGCCGACGCCGATGACGAGTTCGTCGCCCGAACGCCAGTAGTTGACCGGCGTGGAGAAAGTCTTGCCCGAGCGGCGGCCGGTGTAGGTGATGACGACGAATCCGCGGCCCATGAGCGGGCCGATCACCGGAAGCTTGGTCAGCGCCACGATACCGGCATTGACCCCGCCCACAACCTGTGCCACAACATTTTTCACCATGTGCGCCCTCCTGTTCCGGGGCACGGTAGCACGGGTGGGATCGGTGGCCCGGGGCGGCGGACCTCCCCGGGCCGGCGGCTCTACGGGAGGAACCACTTCGCGATGAGGGTGTTCACAGCGTCGATGAAGTCGCCGATGAAGTGCGGAATCATGGGCCTTTCCTCCTTTGTGGAAAATGCGAATAACCGTTACCAGTCGGTTCGTACCTGAACCGACAACGGTGCTGATCACCTATTCGTTGCCGGAGACTGGACGGATGGCAATCACATCCATTCCTGCCGGAATAGTCCGGGAAATGCCTTGGAAAGGAACAAAATTCGCCGCCGGACCGCACCTTTCACCGCGGCAGGGAGTTTGCCATGAATTTCCCAGGCTATCCCGTCTCCGGTACCGCATCGTCACGGCAAATCACGATGAATAAATCGGAGTATTCGATCATCGACCATGGCCCGCCCCGAATCTCGTGTATGTCAGCCGACGCGGATCGGATCCGCAACCGCTGCCCGGGGCCGCTCGACCTCGGCGGGGCGCGCCACCGACAGGCCGTAGAGCAGGGCGAACACGTACACGATCACGTGGGCGTTCTCCAGAATCGGCTCGGAGTGCCAGGGTTTGGGCAGGACGAAGACGCCGACCGAGGCGAAATCCGGAGTCCACTGGTACGTCCATGCCCCGGTGGCCACGAACAGCAGCGCCGCCGCGAGCCACCACAGCGGCCGGGTCTGCGCCCGGTGCACGAGATGGACCAGTAGCGGGACGAACCACACCCAGTGGTGTCCCCACGAGAACGGCGACACCGCACAGGCCGTCATCCCGCCCAGCGTGACCGCGAGCAACCGCTCGCCGCAGCGGTCCAGCACGGCGACGAGCGTCAGGCCCACACCCGCCACCACGCCCCCGAGGATCAGCCACAACCAGACGGGCGCGCCACCCCCGGTCAGGTGCGCGAGCACGCCGCGGACCGACTGGTTGGCCGGCTCGGTGTCGGGTGCGATGCGCTCGGAGTGGAAGAAGGTCGAGAACCAGTATTCGCGGGAATCACCCGGCGAGACGAGCCAGGCCAGGGCAACCGTCGCCGCCACCGTCACCGACGCCGTTGCGGCCGAACGCCATTGGCGCAGCACCAGATACTGCACGATGAAGAAGCCCGGTACCAGTTTGACCCCGGCGGCCACCCCGACGCCGAGGCCACGCAGCCGCCCGTCCTCGGGCCGCGCGAAGTCCCACAGCACCAGCAGCATGAGCACCAGGTTGATCTGCCCGTAGAACAGTGTGGTGCGCACCGGTTCGAGGAAGATGCACGTAATCGCCAGCAGCGCACCGACACTCGCCACGCGGGTGCTCATCCGATAGCCGAGCATCCGCCAGCACAGCAGGACACAGGCATACAGCACACCGAGATTCACCAGCAGGAACGCATCGGTGATCCAGGCCGCGGGCACGGCGAGCCCCGGGATGAACACCATGGCCGAGAACGGCGTGTAGGTGTAGAGCAGCCCCCCGACGGTCTCGTCCCGATACAACGAATGCCCGTGCAGCAAACGCCAGGCGCCCTCGCGGTAGATGTGCACATCGAGCCCGCCCACGAGAATTCCCGCCTTCTCCAGCCAGGGATCGACCGTCGTGAACACCAGCGCCAACGCCAGCAACGCACTCAGTGTGAGCACGAAAAGCGTTGCACCGGAGCGGGAAACCTCCATCGAGCGTGAATCCGACACAACCAATTAGCCTAGTGAATGACCTGGCGCGATCACGACCGCCGGTTCGGCGCACCCGGCACGGCGCTCGCCTGGGCGATGATCGCCGACCCCATCCAGCGGCGCAGGTATCGCCGCAACTCCGCGTCTCCGCGCGGCGGATTGCCCGGCGAGATGAAGAACGACTGCATGGTGCGCAGCAGGAATTCCACCAGCTCGCGCAGGGATTCGTCGTCGTAGCCGTAGTGCCGCCAGTCCACGTCGAAGCGTTTGATCATGGTGATGCCGAAGGCCTGCGCCTCCGCGGAGGTGATGCCGGCGGGGTCGGCATTGGAGTAGGTGGCGGCCAGCAGGATGCCCAGGTGCGGCGTCCGGCGCACCTCGGCGAGGGTGTAGACGACGCCCTCGGTCATGGCCTCGACCGGATCGGTCATGCCGCTGACCTGCGCGGCCAGCCGGTCCAGGAAGTCGTCCACCGAGGCGATGGCCGAGGCCCGCATGAGCGCGTCCGCACTGGGGAAGTACCGGTACACGGTCTGGCGGATCACCCCGAGCGATTCCGCGACGTCCGCGATGCTGATCTCCGCACCGGTGCGCGCGATCAATTCGACTGCGGCGGCGACGATTCGACGGGATGCCTCCTCGTCGTTCTCCGGCGGACTCCCGCCCCACCCGCGCCTTCGTGCCACGGCCCGACCGTAACACGCGGGATCGTCCCGTCCAGTACGGCATACGGTCTGAGCTGGGTCTTCCAATCATACACTTGTACGCGCTGATGTATGTTTGTATGTTCACAGCGGCATCGGAGCGCGCGACCGGGCCACCGGACCCATCCACCTCCGGAAGACGAGGTATCGCCCGACATGACGGATTTGATTGTGCGGAAGCTGACTTTCGCGTTCGAGGAGCACGACGTGCCGTTCCTCTGGAATCCCGAGAACCCGGCCTTCTCCAGCATGGCCAACGCGGTGTCGTTCCTGGCCATCGGTTTCGAGAAGATGATCGTGCAGATGATCACGCAGGCCAAGCCGCAATTCACCGACCCCGCCGTCGCCGAGGAGGCCGACGCCTTCATGCGGCAGGAGGGTCAGCATTCGACCGCGCACCGCCAGCACGTGCGCGGATTGATCCGCGCCTACCCGGGATTGCAGGAGACCCTCGACGAAGTGGTCGCGGAATTCGACAAGCTCACCGCGAACACCCCGCTGAAGTACCGGCTGGCCTATACCGCCGATCTGGAAGCCACCTTCACCTCGGTCTTCAAGCTCATGCTGGACAACGAGGCGTCGCTGTTCCGGCCCGGGGACGACCGGGTCGCGTCGCTGTTCATCTGGCATTTCGTCGAGGAGGTCGAGCACCGCAGTTCCGCGCTCATCATCTTCGATTCGCTGGTGGGCAGCGATCTCTATCGCATGCGGGTGGCACCGTCCATCTTCCGGCATGTGCTGAAGGTCGTCCGGATGGCTTGTGCAGGGTTCAATAAGCATGTGCCGCTGGAGGACCGGAAGATCGACGCACTGTCGATGTTCGCCACTTACCGCTACCAGCAGCGGCTGGGCAAGCTGCTGCCGCGCTTCGCGCTGCCCTACGCGGGGCCGGGGCCGCGGGCCTTCGACAGCCTGCCGCTGGGCGAGCAGCTCACCGCGCTGCGCGGCATCATCCGCAGCCAGCTGCCCAACCATGATCCGGCACACGAGAACACGCCGGCACTGGCCGATGTGTGGTTCGAGCGCTACCGCGACGGATACGACGTCACGCGCTGGTACACCGCGGCGGCGACCGGGGCGGAGGCGAACTGATGACCGGCCACTGCGCACCCACCTTCGACCAGCTCGCCCGATCGCTCGGCTTCTCCTGCGACACGGCGGGCGGGCTGGTCGAGGTGAGAAACCCGCTGGCGCTGGAGAACTGGACGCTGCCCGTCCTCGAGCTGACCGTGATCGTCGGCTCGGTGCTCGCGCTGGTGTGGGCCATCGTGCGGCTGCGCCGCCACGGCGATCCCACCAACCTGGTGCTGTGGTTCGGCGCCACCGCGTACCTGTTCATCATCGAGCCACCGCTGTATTTCCCCGCGGCGTTCGGTATTTCGGGGCATGTGGACACGATGTTCGCGCACAACGTCTTCACGGTGGATTTCCTCTGGGGGCGGTTGCCGCTCTATATCGTGGCGATCTATCCGTTCATGGCGACGCTCGCGTACGAGATCGTGCGCATGCTGGGGGTCTTCCGGACCTACGGCGCGATCGCCGGGGCGGCCTGCGTCGGATTCGTGCACCACGCGTTCTACGAGATCTTCGATCAGATCGGGCCGCAGCTGCGCTGGTGGGAGTGGTCGACCTCGAACCCGCTCAACCAGCCCATGTTCGATTCGGTACCGCTGCCGAGCGTGGTGGTCTTCGCCGCGCTGTGGCCGATGTCGCTGGCGTTCTGCGTGTACTGGTTCGTAGGGCGCCGCGTCGACGGCGGCGAGCGCTTCACCGGCCTCCAACTGGTCTGGCGCACCATCGTGATCGGCCTGCTGGCCTCACTCGGAACCTTCATCCTCCCGCTGCCCGCCACCGTGCTCGGAGCCGGCAGCACGACCGTCCGCGGCACCATCTACGCGCTCGAACTGATCGTTCTCACCCTGGCGGCGATCGTGCTGATGTACCGCCAATGGACGCGCCGGCGACAGCCCGGATCGGCCGACCCCGGCTACGACAACCGGTTCGTCCGCGCCTACAGCGTGGTCTACCTGCTCGTCATGGCCGTCCTGTGGGCCACCGCCCTCCCCGACTTCCTCGACGCCACCGGCGGAGTCACCCGCAACGGCGACCCCATCGGCAACCTCTGGTACACCCTCGCCTGCTTCGCCATCGGCATCCTCTGCGTCGCAGCCGTTTTCACCCTGCCCGCCACGACCGCTTCGGAGAAGGAGGATTCGCCCGCGACTGTCTGATCGAATGCGGTACCGGCGCACCCGATCCCGGTGACTACGCGACGCTCTGCTCGGAGCAGACGGTGGAACCGACGAAAGCCCGGATGGTTTCCAGCATCCGGTAGCGGCGGCCGTCGAACTCGACCAGGGATTTGTTCACCAGGCGGCTCAGCGGGGCCAGGATGTCGCCGGGGCCGACCTCCTGCAGGGTGTCGAGGGTCGCGCCGTCCGGGAACTGCCAGAGGCGTTGGGCCAGGCGACGTTCCGGGGCGGCGAGGGTGTCCCAGCTCCATTCGATGGTGGTGTAGAGGGAGCGGTGCCGTTCCACGGCGGAGCGGGTGCCGGCGAGCAGGCGGAAACGATCGTCGAGGCGGCGCAGGATCTGGGCGGGGGTCATGGTGTGGACGCGGGCGGCGGCCAGTTCCAGGGCCAGCGGGATGCCGTCCAGGCGGCGGCAGATGGCGGCGATCGTCTCGTAGTTCTCGTCGGTCAGGGTGAAGCCGGATCGGACGGCGCGGGCCCGGTCGAGGAACAGGTGTATCGCGGCGGAGCCGAGGGCCTCCGCGGGGGCCGATCCGGGTGGCGGCGACGCCAGAGGCCGCACCGGGAACAGGGTTTCGCCATTGATGCCGAGGGGCTCGCGGCTGGTGGCGAGCACCGTCAGGTCGGGGCAGCGGCTGAGTACGTCCGCGACCAGCTCCGCGATATCGAGCACGTGCTCGCAGTTGTCGAGGACGAGCAGCAGCTTCGCGCCGACGGCCGGGCGGTGCATCGGGCAGGCGTGCAGCGAATCCGGCTCGGCGCGCAGCCCGAGCCCGGCCAGCAGGTGCTCGCCCGCGGTGGCAGCGTCGCCGATCGCGGCCAGCTCGACCAGGCGGCAGCCGTCCGGCCAGCGGGGGGCCAGGCGGGTGGCAGCCTCCAGAGCGAGGCTGGTCTTGCCGATCCCGCCGGGACCGGTCAGGGTCAGCAGCCGGGTCGAGGGCAGTAGGGCCGCAAGGCGGTTCAGGTCGGGTTCGCGGCCGATCAGGCTGGTCAGGCGGACCGGCAGGGCAGGCGTGGGAGCGGTTGCGGGGCTCGCGCCGCGATCGAGGGCGAGGACCAGCTCGCGGGAGGGCGGCACGCCGAGCTCGCGGCGCAGCTGCGTACGGGTGGCGTCGAAGACCTCCCGGGCCCGGCCGGACCGGCCGGCGGCGGTCAGCGCGTGAATCACCCGCACCGCCAAGGACTCTCGCAACGGCTCGTCGCGGAGTTCCGCCTCGAGGGAGGCGACCAGCTCCCGTGCCCGTCCCAGTGCCAGGTAGGCGTCGGCGCGGGCCTCGACCGCGTGCAGGCGCAGCTGGTTCAGCCGGTCCGCGTGCCAGTACAGGTCCGGATGGTCGGCCAGGTCCGCGAAGGCCGCACCACGCCACAGGCCGAACGCGACATCGAGGGTCCGGGCGGCGGCGGCGACCTCACCGGCCGCCAACCGGCCGATGCCCTTCTCGGCCAGGCGCGTGAAGCGGTGCATGTCGATGTCGTCGGCCGCGAGGCGCAGCCGATACCCGCCGCCGTCCGATTCCACCGCCGCGTGCTCCGGCAGCACCGCGCGCAGCCGTTTCACCAGTGTCTGCAGGGCATTCGCCGGATCGGCCGGCAGGCTGTCACCCCAGATGGCGCCGATCAGCGCGTCACAGGTCGTCGCCCGGCCGGGCTGCAGGGCGAGCAGCGCCAGCAGCATGCGCACCCGCGGGCCACCGACCCGTTTCACCTGCCCATCGGCCGAAATGCCCACTCCACCAAGGAGCGTTATCTGTCCCACACGTCCCTCGCTCGACATCAACCCACCCGATTCGGCTCCCCCGCATCGTCAGTTTCATGGGACGACCGGTCCGTCGACGAGGGCTGATTGCGCCAATCACAAGGCAAAAACGTGCCAATCCGGACGAGAGCGCGTCAGTCCTGCCACCGTTCCACCGCGCGGCGGGCCGACCGAAGATCCTTGTAACCGAGTAGCTCCGCCTGTTCCGACCGGGTGAGCGGGCCGTCCGCCGCGGCCTGCTCGTACCGCCGGCGCCGGGCGCGCTCGAGCTCGGTGCGCCAGGTCGTGCCGTGCTCGGCCAGACGCCGCTGCAGCGAGCGGCGGCTCAGGAACAGGCGGGCGGCGACCTGGTCGATGGTGACCGAATCCTGCTCCAGGGCAGCGGAAATGACCAGGCCCAGATGGTCGGTCCAGGTGGTGGCGCGCGGCGGCACCACGGGCTGGGTGGTGGCCGCGTACCGCTGGAGGATCTCGGCCAGCCGGGGGTCCGCGGTGCGCAGCGGGCGGACCAGATCGGCGGTACTGACCGTGATGCTGTCCGCGGGAGCGCCGAAATCGATGGCGTCGGTGCCGAACAACTCGACCAGCCGGTCGTGGTTGCGCGGCGCCCGCTGGTGGAAGGCGACGCGGACCGGGCTCACCGGCCCGTCCATGACCAGCCTGCCGCGCGTGAAGATCGCGGCCAGCCCCCACTGCGCGGCCAGCTCCCGGCCGCGGCCCTCGCCATTGATCATGCCGATCTCGAAGGTGACCTCCTCCTCGGTCTCGAGGCCCGGCTCCATGCGGAAGTTCGTGGTGATGGCCCCCAGGTACGTTCCGCACAGTTCCAGCCCGGCCCCCAGCGTCGGCGCGGTGCTGAAAAGGTAGTCGTACAAACCCACTTGGCCCAGGACGTACCGCTCGGCGATATCGAGCGCCGCGTCCGGGTTGCCGAGCCCGTGCTCGACCACCTCCCAGGTGCGCAGGTATCCGGCGCTGGGGACGCGGTACTCCTCGCCGTCGCTCATCGACCAGGTGGGTACCCCCGAATCCCGGGTGAGCTGTCGCGGTTCCAGTCCCGCCGAAACCGCGTGCCGCAGTATCGATTGCGGCAGCCGGACGTTGTCGGTCGCCTCGACCTGCACGCCGAGCTCCTCCTGCACCGAAACCGCGACCATCGGCCTACCTCCCTACCTCGCGCACACGCCAGGTTCAGCGCGTTCGCCCTCACATAGCTTGTGGCGCGACAGGATCCGGAACAAGAGCGATCGTCGAGAAGAGCGCCTCTGCCGAACGGCCGTCCTACTGCCCGGGGTTGCGGGATCTGCCAGAACCTCCGAGGCAGACACGACGAACCCAGCCGGTGTTACCGAGCGAAGCAGGTGCTGCCCATCCTCGCGCTCTCGACGTGATCGGGGTAACAGGCTAAGCTGACCGACTTATGAGTCAGTCTGCTTGCTTCGGATGGCGGAGACGAGCGAAAACCCAGGAAGGAACCTCATGCCTGAATCAGATCTGCTCAGCGGCCGGACCGCCGTGGTCACCGGCGCGGCCGGCGGGATAGGCGCGGCGCTCGCGGCGGAGCTGGGCGCGCGCGGGATGTCGGTCGTGCTCGCCGACATCGACGAGATCGGTGTCCGGCGGACCGCCGCGGAGCTGCGGGATCGTGGCGTGCGGGCGCTCGGCTACGGCGTCGATGTGGCGGATCCGGGGTCGGTGGCGGAGCTGGCCGCGGCGAGCTATGAGGAGTTCGGATCGGTCGAACTGCTGTGCAACAACGCGGGGGTGCTGCTGTTCGGGCCGGTCGCCGACGCGACGATCGGCGACTGGCGGTGGCTGTCGTCGGTGAATGTGGAGGGGATGCTGAACTGCCTGCACGCCTTTCTCCCCCGCATGAGCCGGGCCACCGGGTGGCGGCACGTCATGAATACCGCGTCCACGCACGCGTTCCTGCCGGACACCGCCACCAGCGCGCTGTACAGCGCCACCAAGCACGCGGTCGTCGGCGTCACCCTCGGACTGCGGAGCGAGCTGGCCGATGACGGCATCGGCGTCACCCTGCTGTGCCCGGGACAGGCGGCGACGCGCATCCTCGACGCGCAGCGCAATCGGCCCGACAGCTTCGGGCGCCGGGCGCGGGAACCGTTCGGCACCGGAGTGATTCCGCTGGCGATCGAACCGCACGATGTGGCCCGCGCGGCCGTCGACGGGATCCTGCGCAATGAACCCCTGGTCTTCGCGCTGCCCGAGTTCACCCGCGACACCTTCCGCAATCAGGTCGAGGAGATGTGGCGGCTGGCCGATGACGCGCTCGGCGCTCGGACCGGAACACCATGCCCCGCCGGCGATTAGGGCGGGCACGAGATGGACGAAAAGCTCGCCGCCACCACCGTTGTGCGCACCCCCGACAGCGCTCCCCCGGCCGACCGCGCGCTGAAACGACTGCTGGCCTCGGTACCCTTCGCCAGCGCGAGCTCCGCATTGGGCTTCGCGGTGTCGGGATACTTTCTGGCACTTCAGGTTCAGGCCGTCGACGCCGACGCCAAGGTCGGCAATCTGGCGCTGGTGCAGGCGGCCGGCGCGGTGGCTGCCATGGTCGCCCAGCCGCTGATCGGCGTGCTGTCCGATCGCACCCGCACCCGGGCGGGGGCCCGCTCCCCGTGGATTCTGCTCGGCGCGCTGATCGGTGCGGCCGGGCTCATCACCGCGGGACTGTCGACCACCATCGCCTGGCTGGTGGTGGCCGCCATGACCATCCAATTCGGTTTCAACGCCCTGGCGGGACCGCTGTCGGCCATCCTTCCCGACCGGATTCCAATTCCTCTGCGCGGCCGGTATTCCACGCTGTCGGGATTGGGATCGATCGCCTCGGCCATTGTCGGACCGGTTCTCGCCTCGCTGTTCGTCGACCGCATTCCGCTGGGCTACTTCAGCGCGACCGGCGTGATCCTGGTGATCGTCGTGGCCTTTCTCGCGGTGAATCCGGAGGCTGACAATCGCGGCATCCCGCGACCCGGATTCTCGGTGCGGGACTTCCTCACCGCCCTGTGGGTTGATCCTCGCGAACATCCCGATTTCGGCTGGGCCTTCCTCGGGCGCCTGTTCATCTTCGGCGGCTATTTCATGGTGCTCACCTATCAGCTGTATCTCGCGCAGGGCTATATCGGACTCAGCACCGGCGAAGCCGCCAAGGTGGTGCCGCTGGTCGGCGTGGTGGGCCTGCCCGGATTCCTGGTGGCCATCGTGGTGGCGGGGCCGTACTCCGATCGCATCGGCCGCCGCAAACCCCTGGTGCTGGCGGGCGGGCTGATCGTCGCGGTCTCGACGCTCATCCCACTGGCCGCCCCGACAGTGGCCGGATTGTTCGCCTCCGGCGCCGTGACGACCATCGGCTTCGGCATTTTCACCGCGGTCGATATCGCACTGGTCTCCGAGGTGCTGCCCGCGAAGGACGACTTCGCCAAGGACCTGGGAATTCTCAATATCGCCACCACCCTGCCCAGCGTGCTGGCCCCGGCCATCGCCGCCGCCATCGTGCACCTGTCCGGCAGCTACGGCGCGGTCTATCCCACCGCGGCCATCGTCTCCGCCCTCGGCGCGCTCGCGGTACTGCCGATCAAGAGCGTCCGCTGAGGACGCGGGGAACCCCTCCGCACACCGAAAACCCTTTCAGGGCAACGGCTTCACCCTTCTCCACTCACGATCCCTCGAAAGGACTCCCTGTCGTGACCTCCTCTGCCTCCTTCGACGGCACCGAACCCGCCCAGCAGGTCGAACCACCGGGGAGACCGCGACCCGGCTGGAATTGGCGCGTGGTCTGCTCGCTGGCCGCGCTCGTCGCCGTCGTCGAGACGCTCGCCCTCAGCTACCCGCTGGTGCCGATGGCGGAACCCGCCATCACCGCGCACTTCCACACCACCCAGGCCGGTTGGGTGATGACGTCGTTCCTGCTGGTCGGCGCCGCCACGGCGCCCCTGCTCGGCAAGCTGGCCGATCTGCACGGCAAGCGCCGAATCCTGCTGAGCTGCCTGGCATTGTCGGCGGCCGGTGCGTTGATGTCCGCGCTGGCGCCCAGCTTCGCGATCCTCCTGGCGGGGCGCTGCCTGTTCGGGCTGCTGGTACCCTGCCTGTTCCTGAGCTACTCGCTGGTCCGGGATGTCTTCCCGCCCAGGACCATTGCGCTGGCGGTGTCGATCGTGACCTCGGCGGTGGGCCTGGCCGCCATCCCCGCGCCGTATCTCACCGAACGACTGCTCGACGATCACGGCTATCGCACCGTCTTCGGGTTCTTCTTCCTCGTCACCGCGCTCGCGGCGGTGGCGGTCGCGGTCACCACGCGGGAATCGACTGTGCGGCTGCCGGTTCGGGTGGGCGTGCGCGGCGCGGCACTGCTCGGTCTCGGACTGGTGATCGTGCTCGTCGGGGTGTCGCAGGGACCGGCGTGGGGTTGGGTCACGCCGCCCACCCTCGCCTGCCTCGGCGCCGGCGCCGCGCTGATCGTCGCCTGGCTCGCGACCGCGGCCCGGACCGGGGACGCCCTGATCGACCTCCGGCTGTGGCGTCGCCGCCCGGTGCTGCTCACCGCCCTCGCCGCCGGATGCGTCTATGCCGCAACGGGTTTGTACGCCATGGTGCTGCCGATGCTGATCCGGACCCCGGCCATGCTCGGGCTGGGCTACGGATTCGGCGTGACGCCGAAGGGCGTCGCCGAATACCTGGTGCCGATCGGACTGCTGAGCGTGGCCGGCGGGATCGCGGTCGGTGTTCTCGCCGGGCGTCGGCTGATCCGGCCCGGTCTGCTGCTGGCGCTCGGAATGCTCTCGACCGCACTGGGTTCCGCCCTCACGGCGTATTCCCACGACAGTAAGGACCTGCTGCTGCTCTTCGCCGGGCTCGTCGGCCTCGGCACCGGCCTGGCGTACGCGGCGACGCCGAATCTGCTGATCGCGGCGGTGCCGCCCGGCGTCCAGGCGTCGACGGCGGCGCTGGTCAGCGTGTGCCAGACCGTGATTCCGGCCATCGCGCCGATCATCGCGTTCTCCGTCATGAACGGCTCCCATGTCGCCGAGCTGCCGCCGATGATCACGCGGATGCTCAATGGCGCGGTCATCTACACCGAAGGGGGGCTGCGGGTCGGATTCCTGATCGCGGCCGCCATCGCGGGCGTGGGTCTGCTCTTCGCGCTGCTGCTGCCGCGCACCATCGAGCAGGTGAGCATCGAGTCGATCGTGCCCCAACCTGCCGCATCCCAGCCGGCGGCAGTCGAACCTGCGACGGTCGAATCTGCCGCTGTCGAACCTGCCGCACCCGAACAAGCAGGCTGACCTTCATCGAAAACGCCGCCGGCCGGAACGGATTCCGTTCCGGCCGGCGGTCTGTTGCGGGGAGGGGTCAGCGTTCGAGACGCAGGGCGGCGATGCGCGGCTGCAGCACCTCGGCCCAGGCCGCATATCCCGCACCCGACAAATGCAGTCCGTCGCGGGTGAATTCCCGCCGCAGCACGCCATTGGCGTCGGCGAGAGCCGGCCACAGATCGATGTACACCGCGTCGGCCTGCGCGGCGATTTCCACGATCACGGAATTCAGTTCGCGAATCCGCTCGGCGAACTTCGCCCGCCGGGGCATCACGCTCTGCACGAACAACGGCGCGTGCGGCGCCCGCTCACGAATCTCGGAGACCAGCTCGCGCAGGTTCTCCGCGACCTGACGCGGGGTCTGGCCCAGCCCGAGATCATTCGTGCCGATCAGCAGGAAGACCGCGGCCGGCGCGTCGATGGCGGTGTCCAGGCGGGCCCGCAGATCGTCGACCGTATTGCCGCCGATCCCGCGATTGACCGGACGCACCTGCGGGAACCACTCGTCCCACAGGCCGCCCTCGGTGATGCTGTCGCCGTAGAACACCACTCGCCCGGTGGGCGGGGGCAGCTGGGCGAATTGCGAGGCCCGCATGGCAATGGAGGTCCGGAGCATGTAGCGACGGCCCAGTTTGTAGATGAACACGGTTACTTCTCCTGACGGGCGGCCACCGGCAGCACGTTCTCGCGGGCGACCGAGCCCAGCCAGGCCAGGCTCGGTTTGGGCGTGCGGGCGAAGGTCTTGCGGTCGACCGCGATCAGCCCGAAGGTCGGCCGCCAGTGCCCCCATTCGTAATTGTCCAGCGCCGACCAGTGCAGGTACCCGCGCACCGCGACGCCGTCGGCCATGGCCAGCCGCAGGTGGTCGAGTGCCTCGGTGGTGTAGGCGATGCGGCGGGTGTCGTCGGCGGTGGCGATGCCGTTCTCGGTGACCAGTACCGGGGTGCCGCCGGTGACCTTCCAGGCGTGGCGCACCGCGATACCCAGTGCGTCCGGCCGATAGGCCCAGCCGGTGAGCGTGTTGCCGGGATCCTCGGCGTGCGGGATGGGACCGTCGGGGCCCACCAGCCGGCTGGTGTACGCCTGGCTGCCGATGAAATCGTCGTCGCGAGCGGCCTCCAGGTAGGGGTCCTCCCACAGCCGATTCGCCTGTTCCAGTTGCTCTTCGCAGCCGGGAGCGGCGACGAACGCCTGCTGCGCCACTGTCCACCCAACCGCGGCGTCGGTCTCGGCCTTCACGATCCCGGTGGCGATGTGATGGGCCTCGATGAGGACGCGGGCGGCGTCCGGGTCCGGGTCCGGGAGCGCGCCGGAAGCGAAGGCCCGCACGGCTTCCGCGTCCGGAACCGCGCGCTGCACGCCCGCCATGGTGGCGACCATGTTCGGCTCGTTGATCGTGCACACCCAGGGCACATCGCCCAGGATCGGCGTCACGGCGCTCACGAACCGGGCGAAATGTCCGACCGCGTGCGGGTTCGTCCAGCCGCCCAGTTCGGCGAACCAGCGTGGGCCGGTGAAGTGGTGCAGCGTGACGACCGGTGTGAGACCGCAGTCGAGCGCGGTGTCGATCATGCGGCGGTAGTGGGCGAGCGCCGCCAGCGAGACCTGTCCACGCTCGGGTTCGATACGCGCCCACTCGACGCCGAACCGGTAGGCGTTCAAGCCCGCTCCCGCGAGCAGGGCCATGTCCGCGGGGTAGCGGTGATAGCTGTCGACAGCGTCCCCGCTGCGCTCCGGAATGACCGGGTGTTCGGCGTTTTCGAGGGCCCACCAATCGCTGCCGATGTTGTTTCCCTCGGTTTGATGCGGGGAGGTGGCCGCGCCCCACAGGAATTCGGCGGGCAGCTTCGGTGTCATGTGCCGGGTACCTCATAGCGTCGATGCATTGTCGGAATCCTTTCCGCACGGAATGTGCCAATTTTTCGTTTGGCGATTTTATAGCAGACTGACCCATCAGTCGGTACGCTCTCCGGCGGTAAGGCAGTACGAACAATTGAGGTATTCCCATGAAGAATCGTCGCGCGGGCCTGATCGCCGCCTGTGCAGTCGCCGGTGTGGCCGTCACCGCGGCCACCGCGAACGCGGCTCCCGAACAATCCGTCGCACCGGTCGGCTACCACGCCGGCCTGACCGACGGCACCGTGGTGGTCAGCCTGGACCACGGCACCTTCGCCCCGGCCGCCGCGGACGCCATCGGCATTCGCGATGACGCGGGCACCGTGCTGGACTCGCTGCCGCTGGCCTACACCATCGACGGGCAGCGGCTCTCCATTCGCCAGCAGGTGTCCGAGGACGGCCGCACGCTGCGCCTGACGCCCGACGCGGCGGCCGTCGACCGCTCGGCACTGACTCCCATCGCGGCGCCGCTGACCCCGGTCGCCTCGCCGCTGGAGAACCAGCTGGCCATGAACGACATGATCAACTCCGTCAGCATCGGCACCTCGGTGGGCAGCCTGATCGGCACCGCCATCGGCGCGGTCATCGGCATCGGCGTCGGGTTCACCGTGGCGGGCGCGTCCTGCCTGGTCCTGAGCCTGGGCTGCGTGATCGCCGTGCTGCCGATCGTGAGCCTGGTGGGCGGCGTCGGCGGCCTGGCCGGGTTGGTCATCGGCGGCGGGCCCGCGGCCGCCTACGCCGTCTACCAGTACATCACCGCGCTCAATGCGGCTCCGGGACAGAGCATTTACGCCAAGGACCTCCAGGGCAGGCCGGGCGTTCCGGCCGCCCCGGCCGAGGGCAACTGAGCCGGGAAGCACCGAGGAACTCCGAGATGAACCTTCGCGCAACGCTTTCCGTCGCGTCCCTGACCGTGTGCGCGGTCGCCGCCGGGACCGGCACCGCGCTCGCCGAACCCGCCGCCGAGCCGGCTGCCGAGCCCACCGTCGCCGCCCGGGTGGTCGGCGACTCCGTGCTGGCCGTGCTCGACCACGCGCTGTTCGCCGCCACCGCCGACGGGCAGGGAGTCGAAATCCATACCCTGGACGGGCAATCCGTCCTCAGCCTGCCGACCGGATTTCTGCTCGACGGCGTACTGCACCCGATGCGGTACCAGGTCATGGAGTCCGGGCGCGCTCTCACGCTGACACCCGACACCGGGCTGAAGCCGGTCGCCTCGCCCATGGAGGAACAGCTGGCGGTCAACGACTTCGCCGCCAATATGGCGAAGGTGCCGCTGGGATCGATCGCGGGCGCGCTGCTCGGCGCGGCGGTCGGGGCGGTCATCGGTCTGGGCTCGTGCCTGGTGATAGGGCCCGCGTGCCTGGCCGTAGCACCCGCCGCCATCGGCACCTTCGCCGGCGCGGGCGGGCTGCTGGGGACGCTCGTCGCCGGTGGCGCCGCGCTGGCCGACGGCGTGTGGCGTTACATCTCGACGGTGAATGCCGCGCCCGGCGAGAGCATGTACGCCCACCAGGGCGGCGTGCTCGATCCGAACGGCACCGGCGTCCCCGACGCCGTGCTGCGCATGCCACCGTCGATCGGGTCGGGCAGCAGCAGCGGCGGGTCCGGCAGCAGCAGCGGGTCCGGTAGCTAGACCCGGGACGGCCGGTGGGGCGGCGGGCCGACGACGATTCGACAATCAACCGAGAGAGTGCATTTCATGGTTTCGCGTCTTGCGGTCGCTGCCGCACTGGCCGTCGCCGCGGCGGCGGCCACCGTGCCGATGTCCGCCACCGCCCCGGTATCCGCCGAGGAGCCGTCGGCCGTTTCCGTTGTGCCGGACCAGGATCCGTTCTACACCCCACCACCCGATATCGGCACCCTGCGCAATGGCCAGGTGGTGGCGGGGCGGGAGATCGGCACCAAGCTGCCGGTCGCGGTGCGGGCCTGGCAGGTGTCGTATCGCACCAATGATTCGCTGGGGAACCCGGAGCTGGGTGTCACCACACTGCTGGTGCCGACCGCGCCATGGACCGGTCCGGGCTCCCGGCCCGCCGTGTCCGAACAGATTCCGGAGGACTCCACCGGCACCCGGTGCGCGCCCTCGTACGGAATAGCCACGGGCACTTTGCAATCCGGTGATCAGATCGCCGCCATGCTGGCCGAGGGCTGGGCGCTGGCGGTCCCCGATTTCGAGGGGCCGAAGTCGGCCTTCCTCACCGGCCCGCAGTCCGGGCACGCCATCCTGGACGGGGTCCGGGCCGCCGGGGCATTCGCGCCCGCCGGGCTCGGGCCGGATACCCGCTGGGCGCTGGACGGTTACTCCGGCGGGGCGGCGGCCACCGGCTGGGCGGCGGAGCTACAGCCTGCCTACGCGCCCGAGCTGACCTTCGCCGGAGCCGCCCTCGGCGGGGTGCCCGCGAACCTGCCGGCGGTCATGAAAAATGTTGACGGCGGGGTGTTCTCGGGCTTTCTGGTCGGCGTGCTGGTGTCGTATCAGCGCGAGTTCCCCGACGCTCGCATCGACGAACTGCTCAACGAGCGCGGCCGGGCGGACACCGCGGCCGCCGCCGACGTGTGCGTCATCGAACTGCTGATTCGATTCCCGTTCTGGCGGCTGGCCGCGGCCACCGCCGACGGTTACCACGACGACACCCGGCTCACCGGAGCGCTGCAACGGAATTCGCTCGGCGGCGGCGCACCGACGATGCCCATCCTCGACTACCAATCCGACTCGGACGAAGTCGTGCCGGTCGCCCAGGCCGACGATCTGGTCGCGGCCTGGCGGCGCGGCGGCACGACCGTCGTCACCGTGCGCGACCCGATCGGCGAGCATGGTCTGGAGGCGTCGAAGCGGCAGGCCACGGCGCAGCAGTTCCTGCGGGAACGGTTCGCCGGCGGCCCCGTCGCCAATGCCGACCTGGATCGCCCGGTGGGACCGGGGTGGTGAGGAGGTCAGTCCTGGTCCGGTGCCAGATCCCGGCGCAGCAGGCCGGTGAGCATCCGGACCGCGCCCACCATGTCCAGCGAGTCGTCGCGCAGCCAGAGTTCGGTCAGGCCGGTGAGCGCGCCCACCAGCAGCAGCGCGGCGGCCTCGGCATCGACGTCGGCACGAATATCGCCGGCGGCGGCGCTCTGCTCGATCACCCGGGCCAGGTTGTCGCGGTAGGTCCGGATGCGCTGATTCGACCACTCGTGCGCCACATCCGGGGCGTCGGCGGAGCCGAAGAGGGCCAGATGGCTCATCCGGGTGAGCTCCGGATCGGCCCGATTGCGCTCGGCCAGATCATCCACGATCTCGAGAGCGCGCAGCACCGCCGGACCCTGGTACTCGCGATCGACCTCGACCGCGTCGAACGCCTGCTGATCGCGTTCGGCCAGCACCGCCGACAGCAGCGCCTCCTTGCTGGAGAAATGGTGCAGCACCCCGGACCGCGTGATGCCCGCCGCGGCGGCGACCGCCGCCAGCGAGGTGCCGCGGTACCCGTTCTCGGCGAAGAGGGTCATCGCGGCGGCCAGGATCTGGCCGCGCCGCGCCGCGCCCGACTGTTCGGCGTCGCGTGTTCGCGCCATGCGTCCGACCTCCCACCCGCCGAACGGGTTTCGTTTGCACCGATATTGCCCTCGCCAGCCTACTGTCCAGTCATGCGGCCGGATCACGGGGGCAAGCGCCACCGGCTTCCCAGGAGAAGGAGCATCACATGATCACCTCGGGTGCGCGCCGCGCCGCACGGGCCCGCCGCCGGGCGATCCTCGCCGTCGCGGCGGCAGTGGCGGCCGGTGCGCTGGCTCCGGCTGCGGCGCAGGCGGATTCACCGCCCGGACTCGGTCCGGACTTCCTGTGGGGCGTCTCGTCGTCGGGATTTCAGAGCGAAGGCGCTGCGCCGGACAGCAATTGGAGCAGACTGGCGGCCTCGGGCCGGATGTCCGACCCGTACGGCGAATCGGTCGACTTCTATCACCGCTACGCGCAGGACATCCGCCTCGCCGCGGACCTCGGCGTCAAGGTGTACCGGATCAGTGTCGAATGGGCGCGCGTGCAACCCGAACCGGATCGCTGGGACGAGCAGGGATTCGCCTTCTACGACAGGGTGATCGCCGCGATTCACGCCGCCGGCATGCGACCCATGATCACTCTCGACCACTGGGTGTATCCCGGCTGGGCGGACGATCGCGGCGGGTGGAGCGATCCCGGCATGCCCGATGCCTGGCTTGCCAATGCCCGGCGGGTGGTCGACCGCTACGCCGACGCGGACCCGCTGTGGGTCACCATCAATGAGCCGACCGCCTACGCCGGACTCGCCGCGGCCTACGGTGGCCTGCCGGCAACCGAGCTGCCCGCGATGTTCGATCGGCTGGTCACCGTCCACGAGGCGATCTACGACTACATTCACGCACGCACCCCCGATGCCATGGTGACCAGCAATGTCGCCTACCTGAGCGGGCTGGAATCCCTGTCCGAGCGGCCCTTCGAGGATCGGATCGCGAATGCGCTCGACTACATCGGCATCGACTACTACTACGGCGACCCGCCGGGGCCCGAGATCGCCGCCGGCCGCCCGTGGGAGAGCGCGCTCCAACCCGAGGGCATCTACTACGCGCTCCGCCACTACGCCCGCGCCTTCCCCGGCAAGCCGCTCTACATAGTCGAAAACGGTATGCCCACCGAAAACGCCGAGCCCCGCGCCGACGGCTACACCCGCGCCGACAACCTGCGCGACTCCATCTACTGGGTCCAGCGCGCCAAGGCCGACGGCATGAACATCATCGGCTACAACTACTGGAGCCTCACCGACAACTACGAATGGGGTTCCTACACACCGCGATTCGGCCTCTACACGGTCGACGTCCGGACCGACCCCACCCTGACCCGCCACGCCACCGACGCCGTCCCCGCCTACCGCGCCATCATCACCGCCGACAGCGTCCCCGCCGGCTACCACCCGACCCGTCCCCCACTCCCCTGCTCCATCGTCGACCCACCCACCAGCTGCACCGAACCGGTGCGCTGAAGGACCGAATGACCCCCGGGTCTGCGACCGGGGGTCATTCGCGTGATACCAACTCGAAGAAGAACCGCAGACAGCGAAATATGGGGGCAACCTAGATCTTCGTGCCCACGGCGCCGTAGAGCGACACGACTTTGTCGTGGCCGGGTGGGTGGTCGATGCCCTGATTGCGCCAGCGGTGAATCACCTCTACGCCGGGGGGCACCAGTTCCAGGCCGTCGAACAGGCGCTCGACCTCCGCGCGGGTGCGGGGACGGACGGGAATTCCGCGGTCGACGTAGACCTGTAGCAGGCGGGCCATGCCGTCGGGATCCGAGTCGCCGTCGTCGAAGTCCGTTGTCACATGCGAGATCGCGAGGTAGGAACCCGGAGCCAGGGGCTCCATGAGGGTCCGGACGATCTCGTGGACGTCGCCGGGCACGAAATGGAGCAGGGCCATCAGGGAGACGGCCACCGGCCGCGAAAGATCCAGTGTTTCCCGCAGTTCCGGGGCTGCGAGGATATCCAGCGGGCGCGCGGCGTCGGCGTGGACGTAGGCGATGCGGCCCTCGGGCGAACTCACCAGCAGTGCTCGTGCGTGCGCGAATACGAGCGGATCGTTGTCGACGTAGACGACCCGGGAGTCCGGTGCCAGTTCCTGCGCGACCTGATGCAGATTCGGCTCCGTCGGGATACCCGTGCCGATGTCGAGGAACTGCGTAATCCCCTGCCCGGCGAGAAATCGCGTGGCATGCCGCATGAACTCACGATTGGTACGCGCGGTCACCCGAACCGCGGGAAACTCCTGCAATGCCTTTTCGGCGGCATCACGATCCGCCTCGTAATTGTCCTTGCCACCGAGAAAGTAATCGTACATACGAGCCGAGTGCGGCACGTCGGTGTGCAGATCGATCTGACCGGACATCGGCAAGCCCCCTGTACGCTGAGATCTGAAAACCCGTATACCGCAGGTATACCCCAGCCCGACTTTCCATACGACACGATCACGAACAAGTGGCGCAATGGGCACGCCGCCTCGAGGGGCAGTCGGACATCCGCCACCGGCACCGCTGTTTCGAGGCTTCTAGAATCCCGGCGTGGCTCTCACTCTTGCCGACCTCGCCGGCTACACCGACCGTGATCTCGACGGCGATTTGGACCGCTGGTTCTCCGACGCCCCGACGGTTCAGGTGCCGGAGGAAACCCGTACGGTGGCACCGTTTCTCGCGCGTCTCGCGGCGGGGGATGCCGCTGCGCTGGAGGCGTTCGATCGTCGAGTACGTTCGGGCCGGATGCCCCAGTTCTCGGACATCTTCTTCTGGTCGTACGGCTTCGACTTCGCCGGAAACGATTGCGGTATCCGCGATTCGGACTACACCACCGAGCTCACCGACGACGATGTGTACTCGATCGGCGCGGACGGTGGCGGAAACCTGTACGTCGTGCTGACCAATGGTCAGGTGGCCGTGTGGTTCCACGAGGAGGAGGTGCTCGAGGCCAACACCCGCTTCGACAATCTCGATGTCTTCCTCTGGTCGTTCGTGCGCTACCGCGCAGTGCGCGCGGGGAAGCTCCCGCTCTCGGCAGTCGAGGCCGACTTCCTCGCACTCGGCCAGGACGGCGCGCTCGTTCCCGACCTCGGCCTGCTGCGCCTCATGAGGTGAATCGGGGCTCGGCTCGCACTGGAGAAACGACGGCGCGGCGACCATGGTTGGTCGCCGCGCCGCTGTACGTTTGCCCCCGAACAGATCAGTCCCCGGTAGTCTCTATCGAAATCTCGAGTCTCAGTCGTCGCTGACCACTCGATTTTCCAATCGACTTGCCGGGGGCCTGGCCGAATCCTGTGGGCTCCACCGCTCATTTTGACGGACGTCTCCATCGCCATTGCGGCGTTCTCCGGTGTTTCGGTGTATACACAAGTGTCCTCCACCTTTGCCCGTAGTCAATACATGCGGGCACATCGGTGGCAATTTTTTTCTCGGCCCGCTACGACGACCCGATCGCGGCGCGGATTCGGGCGACGAGGTTGTTCAGGCGGGGCTGATGCGAGCCCTCCCAGTAGATCCGGCCGCACTCCGGGCACTGGCGGAAGGTGTCGTAATAACGGCGGGTGAGGGGTTGGAGCCGATCGATGATGTCCTGTTTGGGCACGTCGGTGAGCAGGCCGCCGCAGCGCAGGCAACGGGTGAAGGGGGCCAGCCGATCGGCCAGGTCGAGGCGGCGGATCACCTCCACCAGCTGTTCGAACGGGCGGTTCGAGCGGACGAAGACGCCGTGGGTCACGTTGCGCCGCTTCAGAAGTCCGCGGTCGCGGGTGAGCAGGATGCGATTCTCCGCGGCGGCCGTCGCGGCGAGAGTGGCGTCGTCGGCGTCCCACTCACAGCGAGCGTCGAGTCCCATCAGTCGCAGCAGCGGTCCGAGCCCGCCGAGATTGACGTCGACGACGAAACGCGGATCACGCAGCGGATGAGGGCGTACCCGGGTCAGCGGGCCGATATCCAGCGTCTCGAACATCGGGTAGGCGACGAGCCGATCGCCCGGCTGCGGGTGGTGGCCGAAGCCGACGGATTCGCCGTTCACCAGGATCAGATCGACCTCGGTATGCGGGATACCGGCAGCCTCGACGACGTCTTTCACGGTCTGATGGGGACGGATCGGCCGAGGCTGCGCCGTGTACCGGACATCCTGGTGCAGGAAGTCGTTCAGCTCGGCGTACACGCGCAGTTGGACACTGCCGGTCATATGACCATTGTCGGCCCCGGCAGCGCCATCCGGCTGTCGAGCGGCGCCCCCCGCGAGCGCGGCCTTCCCGATTCCCCTATCCGGTGCTATAAATTAGGGGAGGCTTACCTCTGAGTGGTCGGCCTCTTCGGAAAACAACTCCCGCCAGCGAGGCCCGCCCGTGTATGTCTGCATCTGCAACGCCGTCTCCGAAGACGATGTGCACGACTGCGTTTCGCGCGGCGCCCACTCCGTCCGAGAGGTCAAACGCGCTTGCGGCTGGCGACCGGGCTGCGGCAACTGCGCGAGGCGACTGGCGGAGGTTTTCAGCCAGGCTCAGGCGTCGTCCGGCACCGAGTCCTCAGCGGCCTGATCCGACACGCGCGCTCGCACCTCGCCACCCCGTGTGATCTGTGCCACGATCACGCCATGAAGGGCGACAAGGACATCATTGCACTGCTCAATGACCAGCTGACGGCCGAACTCACCGCGATCAACCAGTACTTTCTGCATGCCAAGATGCAGGAGCACTGGGGCTTCCCGAAACTGGCCCAGCACACCCGCCACGAGTCGATCGACGAGATGCGGCACGCGGAAATCCTCACCGATCGAATCCTGTTTCTCGATGGGCTTCCCAACTACCAGAAACTCGGCCTGCTACGTATCGGACAGACCATCGCCGAACAGCTGCAGGCCGATCTGCAGATCGAAATCGACGCCGTCGACCGGCTGCGCCCGGGCATCGAGCTGATGCGCTCGCGAGGCGACGCGATCTCGGCTCGCCTCTTCGAACAGATCCTCGAGGACGAAGAGCAGCACGTCGACTACCTGCACACCGAACTCGACCTCCTCGAGAAGCTCGGCGAAGCCCTCTATCTCCAGCGCTACACCGACGCCGCGGAGGACTGATCCTGCCTCGTCACAGTCGGCACACCGTCGACCGTGGCGACACCCAGGCGCCGGGCCGTGAGCCGCGCGAGCGCGGCATCGGTGAAGACCGACAACCCGAGATCGGGGTTGTAGCCGTGGATTTCCTTGACGTCGAGCTCGGCCAGGAAATAGAGGATCTCCCGCGAGATCACCTGACCAGGGACCAGCACCGGGAAGCCGGGCGGATAGGGGACGACGAAAGTCGTCGACACCAGGGTCTTTCCCTGGGCGATCCGGCGACCGGCCTCGCCGAGCAGGACGTGTTCGCGGTCGGACTCCTCATATCCGGCGTAGAAGGCCGATCGCATGTCGCCGAACGAGCTGGCGCCGTCGGGACGGAAGGCGGTGTCGAACTCGCTGAAGTCGGGTAGCGCGGGCAGATCCTTGGTGATCGCGTCGACCCGGCGCAGCTGCAGGGCGCGATCGGCCTTGCCGGCCGCGCTCTCGCTGCGCTCGAAGTCGGTGGCGATCCGCCGCAGCACGTCGAGCAGGTACTGCACGCTCGACCAGGTGACGCCGATCGTGAAGATCAACAGCACGCTGTTGATCGAGGTCTTGTTGATCTGGATGCCGAATCGGTCCATCAGGATCTTCCCGCGGAACTCGTATCCGTTCATGCCGGTCTTGCCGATGAACAGGGTGACCCGCGTCGCGTCGAGCACGAACTGATCGGACCGCCACGCCTCGTTCCACTCCGCCAGCCCACCCTGCCTGACCTGCCGGTACGAGCTGACCTCGGAGGCCCGGAACTCCTCGGGCACCAGGTCGGCCTCGTCCAGGATGCGGAACCACTTGCCGATCAGCCGGTCCTTGCGGACCCGGTGCCGGAAGACCAGCGCCATGTCGTAGACGTTGCGGACCAGCTGGAAGCCCTCGATGTCGACCTGCCGGCGCGCCAGGTCCAACGACGCCAGCAGTTGCTGGTTCGGCGACGTCGAGGTATGGGTCAGAAACGCCTCGGTGAACATCTCGCGGACGAGGGCGGCGAAATCCTGGTCGCGGATATGGATCATCGACGCCTGCCGAAGCGCCGACAGCGACTTGTGGGTGGAATGCGTCGCGTATACGCGCACCCGCGCCCGCCCGGGGTCGGGAAGCAGCCGGCGGTCGGCCCACTCGGCACGGTCCACGCCGTCCATCGACGCCTGCCACCGGCGGTACTCCTGGGCGTAACCGGGTGAGGACAATGTCGATTCGAGTTGCTCGGCGGCGACCATCGCGGTCCGCTGCCGGGCCCACGGCACCGCGGTCGCGAACGCGTACCACGCCTCGTCCCACAGGAAGCAGATGTCCGGCTTGATCGCCAGGACCTCCTCCATCACCCGCCGGGGGTTGTAGACGATGCCATCGAACGTGCAGTTGGTGAGCAGCAGCATGCGCACCCGGTCCAGCTGCCCGGCAGCCTCGAGGTCCAGCAACGCCTTCTTGATGGTGTGCAGGGACACCGCTCCGTAGATCGCGAACGGCGCGAGCGGGTAGGCGTCCAGGTACATCGGGTACGCGCCGGCGAGCACCAGGCCGTAATGGTGCGACTTGTGGCAATTGCGGTCGATCAGAACGATGTCGCCCGGCCGGGTCAGGGCCTGCACGACGATCTTGTTCGCGGTGGATGTTCCGTTGGTGACGAAGTACGTCTGATCGGCACACCAGGTCGCGGCGGCCTTGTCCATGGCCGCCCTGATCGTGCCGTGCGGGTCCAGCAGCGAGTCCAGCCCGCCGGAGGTGGACGACGTCTCCGCCATGAAGATGTTGCGGCCGTAGAACTCGCCCATGTCCTGCAGCGATTTGGAGTTGAAGATGCTGGCGCCGCGCGCGACGGGAAGGGCGTGGAATTGGCCGACCGGTGCGGCCGCATAGGCGCGCAGAGCATCGAAAAATGGTGTGGCGAACCGGTTCCGGATGCCGGCGAGCACCGTGCTGTACAGGTCGGTGACATCGTTGAGCCGGTAGAACGTGCGGTCGTAGACGTCCAGCTCGCCCTCGGTCTCCGCGGCGATCGACTCGTCGGTCAGCAGATACAGGTCGATATGAGGCCGCAGCTTCCGGATCCACTCACCGCATTCGACCCAGTCGTGGGTGCGGTCGGTCACGACCACGTCCTCGTTGGCGCCGAGCAGCGTGTTCATCAACGGCACCCGGTCGCGGGAACGCAGCGGCAGGTCATGCCGGATGATCGCCGCCTGAATCTCGCCGTTCAATGCGACGGCGGTGATCGCGTCCTCGATGCTCGTGACGACGAGCAGCTCGAACTGCACATCGTCGCACGGGTCGCGAAGCGCCCGCAGGCTCTCCGCCAGGCTCTCGGGAGCCTCGGGCGGGGAATCGTCGCCGAGCACGACGGTATAGAACTGCTGCTGTCTGGTCCGAGCCACGAGCTCCTGATCGGCCAAGGGCGCGGAGGTGTCGAACAGGGCTGTGCGGTCGCCGTATTCGGAGAGCAGGCGCACGGCCAGCGACACCTCCTCGGTGAGCCGCGCCGTGGCCAGGTCGTCGACATATCTGTGGAACGCCGCCAGTCGCTCCGCTCCCGGATACAGCCAGTACCGCTCGTAGGCGCCGAGACGATCGAGCAGACGTCGCACCACGGCGGCCTCATGTGTGGTGTCCTGACCGGCACGGTCGACATCGGCCAGCTGACGGCAGGCGTCGTCGAGCAGATTCCAGGTATCGATTCGCGAGTACGACGGGTTGGCTACCGCCGCCAGCGCGGAAACACTGAGCCGTTTCGGTCGCTCACCGTCTCGGTGCATGTCGGTTCCGCCCCAATCAGTGCAGACGAGGTGGGTCTGCCGAAAACGGCAGATCGCTCTGGAACAGTCATCCCTGCAAGTATTGTGTCCCGTTGTCGAGCAAATTCCTAGCTCGCGTTCGGCGGCAGTGCGCCGCCATCGGGTTGCCCCGCGGCGACGCGCGGGGCGATGCCGTGAATATCGGATCTCGGGTTGTTTTACTGGCAGGGTGCTCGTTCAGGGCAGTCGTCAGCGCGTCGCCGATCTCGATGCAGGCAGGAATCAGCAGGAACCAACTGTGAGGAGGGCTAGTGACGAACAACGTGATCCGCCGGGTTGCCGGCGCGGTCGGCAAGCTGGGTTTCGCGGGTGCCATGGCAAGTGCGCTGGTTCTGGGGCAGCACGCCGTCGCTCACGCCGCGGAGACGACCACGTTCCAGCTCCCATTGATGGAAGTGTCCCAATCAATCGGAGGCCCCAGGCAGTTCACGATCGGCTTGACGGCCACCGTCGGCGAGCAACGCGGCGTCACCACCTTCGGTGTCGCCACCCCACCACAGTTCGACGGTGGCAGCATGCCCGACTCGGCCGTCCAGATCCACTGGGCGAACCTGACGACCGGAAAAACGGCGGTGACCGACCTGCCAATTCGAGCAATATCACAGCAATCTTGTGACTGCGCCCCGGCATCGGTGTCGGTGTTCACCGGAGCAGGCCGGATCGTCGCAGCCGCCACCACCAACGGCGTCGCCATCAACCTGTCCTCGGGGCTCGGTACGTTCACGGCTTCTTGAGCCCAGAGGGCGAATTGGTGGTCGGCCGGGTGACCGCCCGGCAGCGGCTCAGTGGATCAGTCGGAGAACGGCGCTCCACGGGATGACGGTGCCGGGCTTGCGTGGATTCGGTTGCGGCAGACGGGAAAAGAAGCGATACATCGGGGAGAGCCGCCGAAATCGGCTCGCCGCCTGCAGGATCGACTCCACCTCGAGCACTTCCCATCCTTCGTCCTCGAAGAACGCGACGCCATTCGCCGGCGTGAAGGTGAAGGGCGCGTTCTTCAGCAGGCCGTCACCACTACGCTCCAGACGCTCGGCAATCACGACCGACACGATGTCGACCACCCACCAGGTGATCTCCTCGCGCCGGAAGTCCGCTGCCAGTTGCCGGACCTCGTCGGGCCGCAGATACATGACCAGCCCCTCGGTGATCACGAATGCCCGGGCGGCCCCGGCGAGGGCGTTGTTCAGAAACGCCCGCCGGGCCACCGCATCAGAGAGGTCGACGGCGCGCCTGATCAGCCGGCAACGCGGCGTGTACCGGTCGAGCAGCCGCTTCTTCTCCTCCAGCAGCGCCGGCAGATCGGCTTCGATCCACGTCAGGTCCGCGGGCAGATCGAGCCGGTAGGGCCTGGTGTCCAGGCCTGCCGCCAGGTTGATCACCCGGTCGCAACCGCTGTTGATCGCCGAGCTGATCATGTCGTCGATCAGCTTGGTACGGGCGACGATCGGCCACCCGTGATCGCCCATCACACGGGTCGTCTCGGCCGCGATGACGGGCCCGACGTCGCCTGCGAGCATGCCTGCCAGCGGATCGCGGAACAGTGCGTCCGGGCGCGCCGACTCGATCGCCCGGTACACCGCGACCCACCGTGCGGTGTCGGACACGCTGGAGATGATCGGTTTCATTTCGGTCATGGGACGACGCTCACCAGACGGCGGCCATGGCGGCCGCGATGCGTGCGCGGAGTTCGGGAACGGAGACGACCGCGTCGACCGAGCCGACCTCGACCGCCCGCTGGATGCTGTGCACGCCATCGAATTCGGTCCCGAGGGCGGACAGGTGCTCGGCCCGTACCGTGACACGTTCGTCCGCCAACTCGGTGACCAGCTCGGCCCGCTTACCGGGGTCTTCGGTCATGGCTATTTCCTCCTGCAGACGGCGGATACGCGGATCGGCTGCGGTCCGAGCGTCGACGGTGCGGGCGAACACCACCGCCGCGGCAGGCGCACCGCCGATCACCGATGCGAAGGAGCCCTCGACGGCCAGCACCGTCATATTCGGATTGAGCGCCTTGGAGAACACCACGAAGGCGCCGCCGTGATAGCGCGAGATCACGCAGAAGACGATCCGTCCATCGAAATTGACGATGGCGCGGCCTATTTCGGCGCCGTACTCCAATTGGAGCCGCCGCATCGACTCGGGCGATCCGTCGAAGCCCGACAGGTTCGCCAGCACCACTACCGGGCGGTTGCCGCTGGCGGCGTTGATCGCCCGCGCCACCTTTTTCGACGACAGCGGGAAAAGGGTTCCGGCGGTGAAGGATTCGGGGCCATCGGCGGGCGGGAAGCCGTGCCGGGCAACCGGAGCCGATTCGATGCCGATCAAGCACACGGACCACCCGTCGATGCGGGCATCGGTGACGACCGCGGTCTCGGCCTCGGCCATGTCCGCCCAGCGCTCCGAGAGCGGGAAGTCCTGGTCCGAGACCGCCCGGAGCACGGCCCGGATCGAGAACGGCTTCTTGCGGTCGGGATTGGTGTCCGACCCGAATATCTGTCCGACGGTTGTGAATTCGCTGTCGAGATGGTGGTGCGGGAACTCCGTGATATCGCGATTCACGGGGTCGATGCTCGCTGCCCGGCGCGGACCGGGATCCCCGGCGGCGACGTAGGTGTGTTCGTAGTGGCTCATCAGAATCTCGTGCGCGGCAACGAGATCCGGAGCGAAGTACTGCGCCTGGCCGTTGGCGCCCATCACCCGGGCGTACCCGCCGATCCCGAAGTTGTCCTCCGCCGAGACCCCGCCGGAGAAGTCCAGCGACTGCTTGCCGGTGAGCACCATGGCACTGGCCGGCGTCATCACCAGGATGCCGCGGGTGTGCATCAGCATCGTGGCCTCGGCGTTCCAGTACGGCTGGGCACCGACATTGATCCCCGCGACCACGATGTTGATCTCGCCGCCGTGCTGGGTGAACTGCACGATGCGGCGCAGTACCCGAGCCACCCAGTCCATGTTCTCGGTGCCGGAGTCCATCGAGATGCGCGCACCCGACGACAGCGAATACCACTCGAGCGGAATCCGTTCGCGCTCTGCCAGCACGAGCGCGGCATCGATACGGGTGCATTCGGGCTCACCGAGTGCACCCAGTTCGCGGTACGGGTCACCGAACAGGACGATCCGGCGCACCCCGTCCGGATGCAGCGGGGTCGGCGTGCTGACGGTACCGACGACGATTCCGGCCGCATTGAGGCCACGCGGACGGTCGACCTCGATCAGGTCGCCGCCCTGTGGCGGAAGATCCAGCTCGGTGAAGCTGCCGTTCGGGCCACGTACCAGGTCGATCAGCTCGTAGGGATAGACGGCACCGCGACGCCGGACCCGCAGCACCTTCTGGTCGTAATCACGCAGCGGCGCCAGCGGCTCCGCGGGCGGGGCGTCGACGGTGACCTCGGTGCCGCCGGTCAGGTCGTACCGGAACCGCGTCACCTGGAAGTCGTAGGCGCCGTCGGGCTGACGGACTCGGCCGTGCACCACCACTTCCTGGATACCGGCCCGGATGATCTGCGGTGCGGTGGCGTGCAGCCAGTCGGCCAGCACGGCGGTATCGACATCGATCACCGGACGGATATCGAGCCACACGTGGTTGAGCGCCAGCCGCGTCCCGGCCGGATCCAGGTCTCGGCGGGCCCGCGCCACCACTTCGGCGCACGCATTGAGCACCGTTTCCGCACCGCGCACGGTGACGATGGCGCCGGCGCCGTCACGAACCGGCGCGAACCGGCGCACCTGGGCAAGGGCGACCAGACGTTCGTCGGACGAATTCTCCTTGGCGACCGCGTGATACACGATCATGTCCGGTGGCGCCGGCAGCCGGTCGAGGTGGAAGTTGCGCAACCGCCACAGATGCAGCCGGCGGCCCACCAGCGGGTGCACCCCGCGAATCACGGTATCTTCCACCAGTTCACCGGCGCGGGTGCGGAAGGTGAACTGTTCCAGCGGACCGTCGTGTGGCGGCGCCAGTGCCACCGTGATGCGCCGCATATCCGAGGTCAGTCCGGCGTTCTGCAGCGCGTCCAGCAGTCCGCGGGCCCGCTCGTCGGCGGAACCGGGTGCGGCCGGCCAGGACAGCAGCAGATCGACCACCCGGACGTGGTCGGTGGGCGCGCCTTCCAGCAAGCCGCGCAGTGCGGTGGTGAGGGCGCCCGACGGCCCGTCCCGCAGATCGCTCATCCGCCCCATGGTCGCCACGCAGGTCGTGGGCACGGTGTTGCCCGGCCGGAGTTCGAGCTCGTAGTCGCAGATCGCGAAGGCCCGCCCCGCGATGGTCACCGCGCGCACGTCGCCCAGGTTCTGTTCGGCGTAGCGGCGGCGGCACAGCACCTCGAGCAGCGGGTCGACCGGGAGATGGATGTCTCGCTGGAGTCGAGCCGCCACCAGGTGATCCAGCGACTCGGCGATGTCCGCGATGGCCATGATGCGCCGCGTGCGTTCCGGGAGGTGCGGCAGGCCGGCGAGAATGCGCAGTTCGTCGGGCACCCCGGCCAGCGCCCCGGCCTTCGCCGCCTCGGCCTCGGGGTGCAGGTACCACCGGAATTCGACACTGCGAGCAAGATCGGCGAGCACCGGCGTCCGCGCCGCTCCGACACGGATCATTCGCTCCAGCGCGGGCCGGATACTGTCGTCGTGCTGGCGGGGCTCGCTGAGCCACACCTTCAGCAGATCTTGCATCGCGTGGCTGGATTCATCGAATCGCCTGGTAGCCAGCACAATTCGGTAGACAGCCGCTTCCAGCGCCGGGGTGCGCTCCAAACCATCGACCCGGTAACGGTGCAGTGCGCTGGTCAGAACCTGCCGGAAACCCGCCGTCAGCCGACCGCGGTTCGCGTCCAGGCTCTGCAGATAGATGTGGAGCTGCTCCCGCCGCGAGCGGTGGGTGTCGTCTTCCGGGCGCGGGTCGCACAGTTCCGCTATGTCGCAGAATGATTCGATCAGCTCGGCCTCGGCCGCCCACGGCGCTCCCGCCTCGGCGACGAGGCCGCTCCGGTCTCGCAGATATCGCGTCACCGCCGATTCGGCATCGTCGGCGTGGTCGAAACCGAGGATTACCCCGGATACTTCGCGCAGCGCCCGCGCGGCCCGGATCGCGGTGGACGGCTCGTCGAGCTCCGGCAGCATCAGGTCCACGGGTTCCTGCGGTTCCTCGGTGGCGTTCTCGTCCAGCACCTCCAGTTGCGCCAGCAGCGTTCCGGTGGACACCTGGCTGCCCACCGCCACCAGCAGCTTGCGGACCCGTGCGTCGAACGGCGCCGGGAGCACCGTTTCCATCTTCATGCTCTCGAGCACGAGAACCGGTGTGCCCGCGCCGACCTCGGCGCCCTCGGCGACCGGCGTGGCGACGACGAGAGCGGGCGCGGGCGCGCGGACGGAGCCCCCTTCGTCGCGACTGACCCGGTGTGCGACGCCATCGACCTCGACGACCTGCACGGTGCCGTGTGTCGCCGACACGACGCGATAGGTCCGGTCGCCGACACCGAGCCGGCTGGAGTACGTGTCGATCCGCGTGAGGTCGACATCGAAGCCGGTGTCGTCGCCGATGCCGACGCGGAAGCTGTTCGCACCGGTCCTGGCCGCGATCACCCGATGGCCCCGGCCCGCCAGCTTCACCTCGACCGCGCGCAGCGGTTCGTCGAGCACCTGCGGGCGACCCCCGCGGCCGGTCTCCCACAGGCGGATCCGGCGCGCTGCCTCGTCCTCCTCGTATCCGGCGATGGCGGCGGCCGCGAGCGCGATCCCGGTTCGCTGGGCCGCGTGCAGCTCACCTGCGGCGCGGGCCCGGTCCACCCAGCGGGTGTCGGCGGTGGCGTTCACCACCTCGGCGGACTCCAGCAGAGACATCAGCAGGCCCTTGTTGGTGGCGCCGCCTTCGATGACGACCGTCGTCTCGGCGACCGCCCGGCGCAGGCGGGCAAGGGCCTCGGCCCGATCCCGGCCGTACGCGATGATCTTCGCAATCATCGAGTCGAAATCCGAGGGGATGTCGTCGCCTTCGACAACGCCGGTGTCGATGCGGATGCCGGGCCCGACGGGCCAGCGCAGCAACTCGATCCGCCCCGGCGCCGGGGCGAAATCGCGGTCGGCGTCCTCCGCGTTCAAACGCGCCTCGATCGCGTGGCCGCGCTCGACCGGCTTGTCACCGCGCAGCGGCAATCCGGCCGCCACCTCCAATTGCAGTTTCACCAGGTCGATTCCGGTCGTGACCTCGGTGACCGGATGCTCCACCTGCAGCCGCGTGTTGACCTCCAGGAAGGCGAACAGCTGTTCCTGCGGCTGGTAGAGGAATTCCACGGTGGCGGCCCCGCAGTACTCGACCGCCAGGGCCAGACGCTCGGCCGAATCCTTCACTGTCGCAATCTGTTCCGCGCTCAGCAAGGGCGAGGCGGACTCCTCGATGATCTTCTGGTTGCGCCGCTGAACGGTGCAGTCGCGCACACCCAGCGCCCACGCGGTGCCGTGCGAGTCGGCGATCACCTGTACTTCGATGTGCCGGGCACCGGAAACCAGCCGCTCCAGAAAGACGGTCCCGTTGCCGAACGAACGCGCCGCCTCTTCGCTGGTCCGCGCGTAAGCCTCACGCAACTCCTGAGGCGTCGCGACAATCCGGATGCCCCGGCCACCACCACCGGCGGTCGCCTTGAGCATCAGGGGGTATCCGATCGCTTCGGCCGCGCCCAGTGCGTCGTCGAGCGATTCGACCGGCCCGCGGCTCCAGGCTGCCACCGGCACACCGACCTGTTCGGCCAGCAGCTTGGCGCCGATCTTGTCCCCGAGTGCCCGCATGGCCGTAGCGCTCGGGCCGATGAACGTGACCCCGAGGCGGTCGCACAGCTCGGCGAAGGCCGGGTCCTCGGCCACGAAACCCCAGCCGACCCAGGCCGCGTCGGCCCGGGATTCGGTCAGCGCCCGCTCCAGCACCGCCATGTCCAGATACGGCCGGGCCGAGGCCGGCCCCAGGCAGTACGCCTCATCCGCGTCGCGAACGAACCCCGCCTGCCGCTCACCATCGGTGTGTAGCGCGATGGTGCGCAGCGGCTCTCGATCGCGATGCTGGGCATTGAATTCCCGGACCGCGTGGATCAGGCGGCGGGCCGCCTCTCCACGGTTGACGATGGCGATGCGCGTGAACATTGACTACTCCAGGCAAGAAACGTCGAAGACGTGAAACGCGAGACGGTTAGCGACGCAGCAGAGCCACGCCGAGACTTATCAATCCGGTGGTCAGGCTGATGACTCCGAGCCACAGCACGATGACCAGGGGGTTCGGCTGAGTCCGGCCGCTCCCGAGCGCCGAGAGGAAGAACCCGGCCGAAATCAGCACCGCGGCAGCCGGAATCGCGAGCCGGGAGACCCAGCCGAACCAGCCGGCCAGCCGCAGCGAATCGGCGAGCAGCAGGGAAACGAGCGACAGAATCAGCAACACGGCCGCGTGCGCGTGGCCGGCGCGGTCGAAGCTCTGCTGGAATGTGGTCTGCGGCACCTTGCCGGTATCGACCAGGGTGAGGAAGTATCCGCCGAATTCCACTGATGGCATTACCAGTAACAGAATTCCGGCAATTCGACAGGTCGTCCGTGACAGAGTCGGCGCGACTGCCCCATTGGGCGTTTGGCTTTCCACCGACATCGAACCGGTTTCCTTTCAGTGACTTCGGGGTCTGGATCGAGAACAATCGATCGGGCCACCCAGCTCTCGGCCTCCGGCGGGAGTAGTGCCCGCAACCGATTCAGCGCGCGTTCGCGCCATGAGCCGATCGATCCACGGCCCACTGTCCTCGGCCAGGTCCGACCTTTGTCGTTCGCAACCGGACTCGCTCTCAGGCTATGGGCGCGGACGTAAGGACTGGAGTCCACTTTGGAGGTAACCGCATACCTCGAAAGAGGTAGCCGAGCAGATCGAGCAGCACTACGCATACCCGCGAGAGGCTTCTCGCTACTGCCTCTCACGAATACGGCGACCCGAGAGCGGATCTCAGATACAGCTGTTGATCACATGTGCGATCTCCGCAGGCCGGGCGTCGAGGTAGAAGTGTGAACCGGGGAAGATGTGCAACTCGAACGCCCCGCTGGTGTGCATACGCCATCGTTCGAGTTGGGCGGGTGTAACCACGGGATCGTCGGCACCGGTGAGACCGACGATCGGGCAACGCAGCGGTTCGCCGAGGATGTGAACGTAGCGCTCGATCGCGTGATAATCGTTCCGGACCGAGGGAAGCACGGCAGCGGCAAGCGCGGCGTCGGTTCGCAGGACGGCCACCGACCGAGGGTCGTTCGCCAGACGCTCCATTTCGGCGATCAATGTGGCGTCGTCCGTCTCGATCGTCGTGTCCGGCGGCGGCTCGGAGGGAGCAGTCCGGCCGGAGACGAACAACCTTCTCAGGCGGCGGCCGTGCGTCTCGAGGCGCAGGGCCGTCTCGAAAGCCACTGTGGCACCCATGCTGTGGCCGAAGAAGGCCAGCTCACCGCCGAGCGGTTCCAGTGCCTCGGCGACGTGATCGGCCAGTTCGGTCAATGAGCCGATCGGTGCCTCGCTGATGCGATCGCGGCGGCCCGGGTACTGGATGGCGTAGACCGCGATACCGTCGGCGATGTGGTTCGCGAGTGCGCGATAGCCACCGGCCGCCCCGCCGCCGGGTGGAAAGCACACCAGGGTGGGTTGTCCCGGCGCACCGGCACGCATGCGCCGGGTCCAGGTCGCGAACACGTCACGCGCCACCGGGAACCTCCGCACCACGCGATTTCAGCCAGCGCTCGGTGAACGCGTCCACCGCGCCCGAGTCCTCGATGACCCCCTTGGCGAAAGCCCCGGCGATCAGCCTCCCCGCCATCGGGATTCCGGATTCGACCGTCACCACGTATTCGCACACGGAGCCGTCCGCGCTGTCACGCAATTCGAAAACGCCGGACATCGAGCCGATCGCGGAAATGGTGCCCCGGACCACCGCCCGGGCCACCCCGTCGGCGAACGGCGACCAACGCTCGGAGTATTCCAGGCGCATGCCGGCCGGCCACGCCTTCGACAGCCGGGGCGGGATGCGGTCCGGAGCAAGGGGTTTGGACACGGTGGCGATCATGTCGTCCGAGTCGCGCCGAATCGACAGCTCGGCAAGCGGCCCGTCCAATTCCGCCACCCGCGCCCGCCAGTATTCGGGACTGACCATCGCGTCATGGAGCAGTCCGGCCGAGAAGGGAAATTCACTGATCAAACGAATCTTTTGACCCACAACCACTCCTAGATCTACCGCTCGGCGGCCCTCAGGGCAGCAGCTTCTGGATTCGAGCCCGGGCATCCGGCCAGGACAGCGGGATGTCCTGCGTGGTCGCCGTCGAATCCACGAAGCTCGGGTTGCCGATCCGCCCCTTCATATCGGCGAGCATGTTCGCGTGCGTGCCGCTGTGCGCGAAGCTGTCCATGGCCTCCTTGTCCGACCACGCGGACAGCGTCCAGAAGGTTTTGGTGATCAGCTTGGCGTCCAGCGCGAACCCGACGCAGCCGGGCGCCGACTGCAGCTGGCTGCGGATCCTCATGGTCCAGTACAGAAATCGGGGCACGTCGGCGTAGCTCCGAAGCGGCAGTCGTGAGGTGAGAACGTGGAGTTGATCGCCAGCGGCGGGCTTGTGAGTTCCTTTGGTCCAGGGCAGAGCGGGCATGACGGGCCTCTTCTTTCTCTTGTTGTTTCTCTGATTACGACGGGGTTCCGGAGACCGCTGGTTCGGTATCGCCTGTGTGCTGCTCGATCTCACCTGCGGGCTGCTCGATCTCGATGTCGCCGTCCGACTCGCGGATTCCGAATCGTTCGTAGAGGCGACGCAGGGGGCCCGGGGCCCACCAGCCGAGGTGGCCGAGCAGTCGCAAGATGGCCGGGACGAGCAGGATCCGAACCACCGTGGCGTCCAACACGATTGCGACGACCATGCCTACGCCGAACAGGATCATGGTGAGGACCTGGCTGGAGGCCATCGCCGCCAACGGCACGCACATCAGCAACGCGGCGCTGGTGATGAGCCGGCCGGTGCGCTGCACGCCGGTGGCCACCGCGGCGGTCGGGTCGCCGAGCGTGTCGTACTGTTCGCGCACCCGGGAGAGCAGGAAGACCTCGTAGTCCATGGACAGTCCGAAGATCAAGGCGAACAACATGATCGGCATGTTCGGTTCGATATTGCCGGTGGGCTGGAAACCGAGCAGATCGGCGAAGTGCCCGTCCTGGAAGATCCAGACCAGCACGCCGAAGGTCGCCGACAGCGACAGCAGGTTCATCACGATCGCCTTCAACGGCAACAGCACCGAGCCGAAGGCCAGGAACAGCAGCAGGTAGGTGGCGACGGCGATGTAGATCAGCATGGCGGGCAGCGCGTCGCCGAGCCGGTTCAGGGTGTCGTCGTAGGTCGCGGTCTCGCCACCGAAATACACCGATGCGCCCGGGGGTTTCGGCTGATCACGCAGCCGGTGCAGCAGCTCGCGGCTCGGCTTGGACACCGCCACGCCGTCGTAGGCCACCGATACTCGCGCCACCGTACCCTGGGCGCCGGTGATCTCCGCCCGGCCCGCGCCGGGTACGCCGGCCAGCCGGCGTGCGTAATCCGCCAGTGCCGCTTGCTCGTTCGGCGTGTCCACGCCCGCGGGCAGCACCACGACCGCGTCGATGGTCTTCGCCGCACCGCGCGGGAAATCCTTCTCGAGCATGGTGAACACCTGGCGGCCCTGCGCCGAGTCCGGCAGCTGCCGCGCGTCGTTCACCCCGAATTCGATGCGCAGCACGGGCGACGCCAGCACCAGCAGCAGCGCGATGGCGGCCGCCGCGACGAGCACCGGCCTGCGCATGACGCCCTGGGCCAGCCGGTACCAGAATCCGGTGGCGCTCGGGATCACCGAACGCTGCTTCCACAGCGACAGCGCGTTGAGGCGGTGTCCCAGCAGCGACAGGGCCGCGGGCAGCGCCACGAGCGAGAAGAACATCGACAGCAACACGGCCGCGACACCGCCGTAGGCCATCGACTTCAGGAACACGAACGGGAAGAAGCTCATCGAGGCGAGCGCGACCGCGACGGTGATACCGGAGACGGCGACCGTGCGGCCGGCGGTGGCGAGGGTGCGGGCCAGCGCGTCGCCACCCGTATGACCCTGTTCCATCTCCTCGCGGTAGCGGCTCACGATGAACAGGCCGTAGTCGATGGCGACGGCCAGGCCGAGGATGGTCACCAGACTCATTGCGAAGACGGAGATGTCGGTGAATCGGGCGAACACCCGCAGGACGGCCATCGAGCCGAGGATCGAGAGACCTCCGACCGCGAGCGGCAGGCCGGCCGCGACGAATCCACCGAACACGATCACCAGGAAGATGAACAGCACCGGGAACGACAGTCCCTCGGCCATGCCGAGATCTTTGCCGACCTGATCACCGGCTTCGTATCCCGCGGGTGTGTTACCGCCTCGGAAGGTCTGCAGGCCCGTCGCCGACAGCTTGTCCTTGATCTTCAGATAGCTGTCCTGCTTGGCATTGTCGTCGCCACCGACGAAATTCAGCAGCGTGTAGGTCGCGTGCCGGTCATGACTGACGAGCTCGTCCAGTCCGGTACGCCAATAGTCGACCGATCCGGTGACCGCCGTGCCCGGCAGTCCGTCGAGCACATCCTCGACCGACTTGCGGAACGCCGGGTCGTCTACGGTGCGATCCGCGCTGCGGTAGATGATCACCGCGTCGGGACTGCGCTGCGCGAACGACTTGTCGGCCAGTACGGCCGCTGTGCGGCTGTCGGAGCCGCGTGCCTCGAAGCCGTTCGGCACCATGTCGCCGAACACCCCGAGCCCGTAGATTCCGGACAGTACGGCCAGCACCGCCGTGACGGCCAGCACGATCAGTCGCCGGCGGTGGATGAAGTAGCCCAGTCTTTCGAACACTGCTACACCCCTTTTCGAGCAGGAAAGATCAACGAGCCGTTACTGTTTCGGGCGCATCCGCGGCTGTCTCCGCCGCTGCGGCCGTGGCGGTCTCCGCCGCTGCGGGCGCCCCGCTGCCGGCCCGCTCGGGCCGTCGCGGAAGCAGGATCGCGACGATCGCGCTCACCGTCAGGAAGGCGCAGGCCCACCAGAGCGCGGGCACGTAGCCGTCGGTGAAGGTTCGCGGGTTGGCGTAGCTGCCGTGGGCGGCGAACACCGCTCCCAGCACCGCGATACCGAGCACCGTCCCGAAGTAGCGGATGGCACTGGACACGCCGGAGGCGACGCCTTCGAATTGCGGCGCAACATATTCCAGCGCCAGTCGCGCGATCGGCGGGAAGAACAGGCCCATCCCCGCGCCACTGATCACGAAGGAGGGCACGAGCACCGCGTAGGAGACATCGGGGGTGGTGACCGCCGCCAGCCATCCCAGGCCGATGGCCTGGAGCACCAAACCCACGACCAGCACCGGCTTTCCGCCGATCCTGTCGATCAGGATGCCTGCGATCGGGGCCGTGAACGTCGGCATGGCCGTCCACGCCAGGGTGTGCACGCCGGCCGACAGCGCCGAATAGTGCTGGGCCGACTGCAGGAACTGCACCAGGAAGAACACCGCGCCGAACATGCCGACCGACATCCCGAGCGCCGCCAGGGCGGTCAATGTGAAACCGCGGCTGGTGAAGATCACCGGCGGCACCATCGGCTCGGAGACCCGGTTGATCCACGCGACGAACACCGCGAGCAGCAGCGCGCCACCGATCAGCGAGCCGAGCACACCGGCACTGGTCCATCCGTGATCATTGCCGCGGATCAGGCCGAACACAATGCCGAGCAGGCCCAGCGCGATCAGTGCGTTACCCACCAGGTCCAGCCGGGCACTCGTGCCGAAGCTCTCCCCCACCAGGGCGATGGCGAGCGGAACGAGAACCACACCGATCGGCACATTGATCCAGAAGATCCATTGCCACGACGCGTAATTCGTGATCGCACCGCCGACCACCGGGCCGAGACCGACCGCCAGACCGCTCATGGCACTCCACATCCCGATGGCCGCACCGCGCTTGGCCGGTGGGACGGCCTGGGCGAGCAGCGTCAAGGTCAACGGGATGACGATGGCCGCACCCACCCCCTGTACCGCGCGGGCAGCGATCAGCAGGCCGATCGACGAGGACAGGGCGCAGGCCGCGGACGCCGCGGTGAAGATGACCAGGCCGGCCACGAAGGTGCGCTTGCGGCCGAATCGATCACCCAGTGATGCGCCGGCCAGCAGCAGCACCGCTTCGGTCAGCGTGTAGGAGTTGATGATCCACTGCAGGCCGTCCAGGCCCGTATGCAGTTCGGTCCGAATGGTGGGAAGCGCGTTGAAGACGACCAGATTGTCCAGCGAGACCATGAAAATGGCGATTCCACTGACGATAAAGGTCCACAACACACGACGAGAGTCGGTATTCGACATGGTGGTTCCTTATGAAGAATTATGGCGTAGTTCGTAAATCGACTGCGCTGAGAAACCGCCAGAAACCCGGACGCTACTCGCCCGCGTCCGGGTTCAACAGTTCTAGTTCCAGCACACTCGTGACATTCAGCAACATGCCCTGAGCCATGAAATTGAACGCCCCGCCGGCATCGCTGCCGGACAGCTCCCGCACCGTCTGGTAGAGCCGATGGAAGCGTTCACGCGCCAGGGTCCGGATCTCCTCGTCGAGAGCCGACGCCGCGTATATCTGCAGTTGAAAGGTCAGTGACTGGCGATCGCCCAGCAGATCGATGTAGGCGTCCGCCATCGCGTCCAGACGATCGGCGGCATCGGTTGCGACGCTCCGGGCGGCCGCCGCACGAAAAGCGTTCTCGACCGTATCGAATGCTTGATTCGCCGCGGCGAGGAAGACCGCTTTCTTGGTCGGGAACAATCGGAAAAGGTAGGCCTGCGAAATTCCGGCTCGCTGGGCGATCGACTCCGTTGACGTCGCCGCATAGCCACCGGCAGCGAATTCGGCGATGGCGGCAGCCAATACCTGTTCGCGTCGCGCACTCTTCGACATGCGCGTCCTTACCGGTGAGCTCATGGTCCTTAGTTTAGTGAGCACTCACCCAACTAAGCAACGTGCTAGGCGGACAGTTCAGCAGTCGTTAACAGTTCGGACACCAGCCTCGACACGATCCGGCTCCCGTTGCGGGACATCACCGATGCCGGATGGAACTGCAGCGAGGCGAAGCCGTCGCCACGCAGCCCGTGCACCTCGCCGGTGCGCGGGTCGCGCGCCACCAGCACGCGGCCGCCGTTACCGCGAGCCTCGAAAACCTCACTGTCGCTGTGCGCTTCGAAGGCGTTGTAGAAGTACACCGGCTCGGCGACGCCGAACAGGTCGATCACCCTCAGGACACCTTGATTCGACACCGCTCTGCGCCGAATCGGCAGCCCCAGCACCGTACTCAGCACCTGATGGCCCAGGCACACCGAGAAGAACGGTCTCCGGGCGGCGAGCAGTTCCTCGGTGAGCTCGCGCAGCCTCGCGATCTTCGGATCCCGCACCTCGCGAGGATCTCCGGGCCCCGGGCCGACGACGGCCAGGTCGAATCGCGAAACATCGAGCGGTGCATCGAATCTGCGCACGGTGATGGCGAATCCGAGCGCGCGCAGCATCCGCGCACCCATCGCGGTGAAGGCATCCTCGCCATCGATGATCACCGCGGTGCGGCCGCGATACTCCGGTGCGGGGGGCAACGGATCCAGCCACAGCGGTGCGAGCGGGCTGTTTCGCGCACGCAATGCCTCGCGAACGGCGACATGGTCGCCGATGCCCGCATACGCCGGAGGCACGGTGCCGCGGCGCAGGGCGTTCAGCAACCCCGCGGCCTTGGCCCGCGTCTCCAGCGCCTCCGCCGCGGGATCGGAATCACGAACGATCGTGGCGCCCACGCCGATTCGCATGGCGCCCGCGGAGTCGATGTCGGCGGTCCGGATCAGAATCGCCGAATCCATTCGCCGCGCGCCGCTGTCGTCGCGGCCGACAAGTGCCACCACCCCGGCGTAATAGCCGCGGCCGTCCGGTTCGAAGCGCGCGATCACCCGGCACGCGTTCTCCAGCGGGCTGCCGGTGACCGTGGGCGCGAGCAGGGTCTCCCGCAGCACCTCTCGATAGTCTCGATCGCTGCGCCCGGTGATGAGGTAGCGGGTGTGGGCGAGGTGAGCCATCTCCTGCAGTTCCGGGCCCTCCACGTAGGGCTCGTCGCAGATCCGGCACATCATCTTCAACTCTTCGTCGAGCACCATGTACAGCTCATTGGCCTCCTTGCCGTCGGCAAGGAAATCCAGGACGCCCGCGGGGGTCGGCCCACCGGCCGGATAGCGGTACGTGCCGCTGATGGGTGTCATGGCGACCGTGCCGCGATCGAGGCTGACATGGCGTTCCGGGCTCGCGCCGATGAGCATCCGCTCGCCGGTATAGACGAGGAACGTCCAATACGCACTGCGCTCGCCGGTGAGCAGGCGCGCGAACAATGCCAATCCGGAGGCGACGTCCCAGTTGCCGACCTCGGCCCGCCAGGTTCGCCGCAGCACGAAGTTGGCTCCCGCGCCGTGGCCGATCTCCTCGGCGACGACGCGTGCGACCAGGGCGGCATACTCGTCGTCGCTGATGTCGAATTCGCCCTCGCCCACATCGATCCGGTGATCGGCGAAACCCTTCCGGAACGCGTCCGGCTCGAGCTCGAAACTCTCGGTGACCTTCAGGTACAACACCGGCTCCGCGTCCGGCGGGTGGGCGAAGCCACGTTCACCGACCACTCGATACGGCAACAGCGCCAGCAGCTGGTGGCAGTCCGTGCCGCCCATGCCGGCATCGGGCAGCTGAGCGGTGCCCGCTACCTCGTGCATATCGCCCAGCAGCGCCTCGATACGATTCCCGGGTCCGGCCTCCGGGCGATACAACAGCGCGAAAGGCGTTCCACCGCAGCCCAACTCGGCGATCCGCTGCTGGTTCCGAGCGGTCAAGGCACTCTCGTCTCGTACGCTGCGAGTTCCGTGGCCACCTGCGAGGTCAGCACCACGCGGCCACAGCGGGTTGCCACGTATTCCATCGCCATCCGGTGGTATTCGGGGGTGAAGTCGGCGACCGCGTCGGCGATCACGAAGGCCTGCACATTGTTCGCGAAGGCGTCGGCGGCGGTGAGCAGCACGCCGACGTGGGCGTAGACACCGCAGATCAGCAGTTGGTCGCGCTCCAGGTAGTGCATCCGCTCGAGCAGATTCGTGCTGTGGAACGCGCTGGCCCGCCACTTGGTGAGGACGGGATCGCCGAGGGCGGGGGCGATCTCCGATGGAATGCCGCGATCTTCGGGCCGTGCGGACATACCCGGACCCCAGAAGTCCAGCAGCAGACCCCGCTGCTCCCGGGTCATGCTGCCCGGTTGCGCCGTATAGATGGTCGGAATGTCCAGCTGCTCACAGTGTTCCCGCAGCCGTCGCACGTTTCGCATGAGTGCGCTCCGGGGCTCACAGCCGTCCGCGAACGGCTGCAGGAAATAGTGCTGCATGTCGTGGACGAGCAGGACGGCCCGGTGCGGCTCGATCGCCCAGTCGACGAGGTTGGCCGGCAGCTCCGGCTCGGTCGGCATGGGATAGGGGGCAATAGGCGAAATCGCCACGGAGACAGTCCTCCTCGGTCAGACACCCAGGGTCGCGCCGCCGTCGACGACGAGCTCCTGCAGGGTGATGTGGGCGGCGGCGTCGGACAGCAGGAAGCGGACGGCCGCGGCGATGTCATCGGGCTGTGCGATGCGGCCCAGGGGAATACCGATCCGGAAGGCCTCCGGGACGCCGTCCACCGCGACGCGCGAAGCCTGCTCGTGGTTGAACAACGCGGTCAGCATCGGTGTATCGGTGGATCCGGGAGCCACTACGTTGCAGCGGATCCCGTACTGCGCGAGCTCCAGCCCGAGACAGCGGGTGAACATGGTCGCGGCGGCTTTCGAGGCCGCATAGGCGGCCATGCCCATGCGTGGGGTCGATCCGGCATTGGACGACACGGTGACGATCGCGCCCCTCGACCGGCCCGCCATCTGCCGTGCGACGGCGCGGCTCATATGAAAGACACCGCCGACGTTCACCGCCATGGTGTAGTGCCAGTCCTCGTCGGACATGTCGGCAATCCAGCCGGACTGGAGGACGCCGGCCGCATTGACGAGATAGTCGATACCGCCGAGCGCAGTGCAGGCCTGGAGCACCGCGCCCTCGGCCTGCTCGGCACAGCTGACGTCCGCGACCAGCGACAGCGTCCGGCAATCCTCGAGTCCCGGCCCGGATGCCACCCGTTCCAACGCGGCTGGATCCCGGTCGACCATGGCGACCGCGATTCCGGCGAAGGCCAGTTCGCGGACGATCGCCGCGCCGATTCCGCCGGCCGCTCCCGTCACCAGCGCTACCTTCATCGCGCGACCCCGTTCAGGATGCCGTCGACCACGTCACCGGGGACGCGCAGGCAACGGGTCGTGAAGGAGCCCAGCGCGTCGAGGTAGCGGTCGCGCAGCTCGGCGAAGGAGATGCCGACCGGCTCTCCACCCGCGATCAAGGTCCGCCCGGCAACCATCACCGTGTCCACGTCGGCGGAACCACCGAGCCACAGGAAGCTTTCCAACGGCCGGGGATTGAGCAGATAGCGCCAGTCGTCCGTGCGCACGAGCACCAGGTCCGCCTGTTTGCCCGGCTCCAGACTGCCGATCTCAGCGGACCACTGCAGGCCCTTCGCGGCGATGCGGGTCGCCATTGCCAGCGCGTCCGTGGGCAGTACCTCGATCTGGCTGGCGGCCATCTCGTTGTAGGTGAGCCAGGCCGCGCGCATCGTCTCGGCCATGCCGGCGTTCGGCAGCGAGGCTCCGTCGGTGGACAGTGAGACGTCCAGGCCCGCCCGCCGCAGCGCGGGCACCACACCCGTCTCGGTGATCGTGGATTCGCCTGCGGGACCGTACTTTCCGGGCGAGTGGCTGATATGGACGCCCGCCTCGAGCAGCAGGCGCTGCTCTTCCTCGTCGACGAAGGCGCAGTGCGCCGCCATCAGCTTGTCGGTCAGCAGGCCGAGGTCGTGCAGCCGCCGCACACCGGTCGTGCCGTAGTACGTGCGGAGCACCTCGGGCTCGTTGCGGACCGCGCCGACGTGGGTTGCGAAGCCCACGTCGTGCCCCTTGACGAGGTCGGCGAAGCCGAAGCCGAGCTCGTCGGTCATATTGGTCACGTACGCGATGCTCGGACGGCATCTGATGCGGCCCGTCGTATCGGAGTCGCACTGGCGCAGCAGGTCTTCGACCGCGGACAGCACCGTCTCGGTGTCTCGCGTGCGCTCGTACCGGTCGCCGCCGGGCGGGCAGACGGCGTCCCCCGCCCAGGTGGTCGCGCTGAAGCGGATGCCGAGATCCAGTGCGGCCCTGACCATGTCGTGCGGCCGATTGAGCGAGCCGACGTCGCCGATGGTGGTGACGCCGCCGCGCAGCTGCGTCCACATGGAGTACTGGGCGATGGCGTAGGCCTCGTCGGGTGTCAGCCCGGCGATCAGTCCGTCGAAGGAGTCGAAGGTGCGCGAGATGGTGTGCATGTCGCCGCCACCGCCGAAGAAGCCGACCTCATCGGCTCGATCGGCGGCCGGGCGCAGGGCGCCGCGCAGCGGGAATCCCATCGCGAACATGTCGTGCCAGTGCCCGTTGACCAGGCCGGGCAGCACCATCATCGCGCCGGCGTCGACGAGTTCCAGCGCGTCACGGACAGCCGCGTCGAGTGTGGCGACAGCGCCGCGGACTTCCTCGACGGAGCCTACGGCGGTGATCCGCTCCCCCACCACGAGGACCGAGCCCCGCGGGATGACGGTGTCGCCGGAGTCGGCCGGGTAGACGCAGCCGCCTTCGATCAGGACCGCGCGCTCGCTCATCGGCTCGTCTCCAGCCCGGTGAAGTACGTCACCCAGGCCCGCAGCGTCGGGACTTCGATCAGCGCCTCGAAGTCCGCGGGAATGCCGGCCTTGTTCCAGCGCCCCACCATTCGCATGATCTCGAGCGAACTCAGCCCCAGCAGCACGAGATTCGCGTCCGCGTCGAGTTCGGCGGGGTCCGCCAACTCCAGGGGGACGGCCAGCAGCGCGCGAAGTTCGCTCTCGCCGGGGATCGCCGAAACACCTCGAGCCGCACCGTTCGTCACGACGGCACTCCTTCCACTGTGCGCGCCAGCGCCTTCTTGTCGACCTTGCCCAGCGGGGTCAGCGGCAATTCCCCGACCACCCGCACTTCATCGGGCAGCTTGTAGTCGGCGACCCCGCGCGCGTGCATCGCCTGCCGCAGCTCCGCGGTCGTCGGCGCGGGCCCGGACGGCACGATGAACGCGCAGATGCGTTCGCCGAACAGCTCGTCGGGCAGGCCGACGACGGCGGCCGCCGCGACCGCCGCGTGCGTGAGCAGATGCTCCTCGACCTCGACGGCGTTGATCTTGTCGCCGCCTCGGATGACCACGTCCTTGATCCGGCCCTCGATCACCAGATCACCCCGCGGCGTCAGCCGGGCGAGATCGCCGGTGCGGTAGAAACCGTCCGTGGTGAACGCTCGTTCGTTGTGCTCGGGCGCGGAGTAGTAGCCGCGAATCGTGTACGGGCCGCGCGTGATCAGCTCGCCGACGTCACCCAGCGGTACCGGCTCGACTCCGTCGACGATCCGGATCTCGTCCGCGTAGGAGACCGGGCGCCCCTGGGTGGTCAGCTTCACCTCGAGCGGATCGTCGGCGCGCGTGAAGCACAGCAGGCCCTCCGCCATGCCGAACACCTGCTGCAGATCGCAGTCCAGTGCGGGCATCACCCGCGCGGCCAGTTCGCGGGACAGCTTCGCGCCGCCGACCTGCACCAGGCGCAGGCTGCTCAGATTCGCGGTCGTCCACTCGGCGACCTCGATCCACAGCGCCAGCACGGACGGCACCAGCGAGGTGAAGGTCACCCCTTCGCGCTCGACGAGCGGCATGCAGGCCATGGGATTCGGGGTGTCCGACAGGACCACGGTGCCGCCCGTCGCCAGCGTGCCGACGACGCCGGGGCATCCCCAGGCGAAATTGAATTCGATGGGCAGCGCCGCCAGATACGTGTCGTGGCTGGTGATTCCGCACAGCGCGGTCGTCTGCGCCAGCTGGTACGCGTAATCGTCGTGGGTCCGTGGCACCAGTTTCGGCAGCGCCGTGGTGCCTCCGGACAGCAGGAAGAAGGCGATGTCCGAGGGGTCGGCCGGCGGCGGCGTCCAGTTCTCGTCGACGCCGAGCGCGTCCACCGCCACCAGACCGTCGACGGCCGCTCCGACCACGAAGAGCGTTCGCAGCGAGGGGTTCTCGCTCCGGACGCGGAGGGCGAGCTCACGATGGTCGAAGGTGCGGTGCACATCCGGGAACACGTAGTGGGTCGCGCCGGAGAGCCGCACGAGGTGGGTGATCTCCGTATGCCGGTGGGCGATCAGCGAGAAGACCGGCTTGGCGCCCATTTTCATCAGCGCGAAGACGATCGCCACGAACTCCGGGACATTCGGGAGTTGCACGAGCACCCGGTCCCCGGCGGCCACGCCCTGCCGGGCGAAACCGGACGCCAGCCGGAAGATCCACTCCTCCAGTTCGCCGTAGGTGTATCGGCGATCGCCGTATACCAGTGCGACAGCGTCGGTTTCGCGGTGGGCGGCATGCGTCGTCAGCGCGTCGAGCGGCTCACCGCGCCAGATTCCCAGTCGTCGGTAGCGCTCGGCCGTGTCCGCCGGCCACGCGGTGCATCCGGTCAGCATCACGGTTCCCCTACGCGGCCGGCGCCGGAGTCAGGATCTCGACGACCGCCGCGCCGGCTTCCATGCCGACCGCCGTCGCGATCATGAGCACATGGTCGCCGGGGCCGACCTGACCGGTCCGCCACACGTGCTCGAGCCCCAGGAACAGGTCGGCGGTACCGGTGTGGCCGATGGTCCGGACGAAGTCCCAGACCTCCTGCTGCTCATCGATTTCCAGCGGCAGCAGGAACATCGCCTCGAGCGAGTCGCGGGCGAAGCCGAGATGGCAGACCTTCGTGATCTTGTCCATTCCGATCCCGGCCTCGTCCAGCGTGCGCTGGGCGATCTCGGCGACCCGCAGCCCGAAGTTGCGGATCGGCGGGGCCTGGCCCGCGGCCCACTGCTCGCGCACCTTCAGGGCACGGTCGTCGAAGTTCAATCCGACACCGCGGGTGACGCCGGGCGGGAAGAGCTCCTCACCGGCGCGGTGCAGCACCTCCATCGAGGAGTCCGAGAGCGAGCCGACCGCGAGCACCTTCGCGAAACCGCCGCGGCGCGAGACCACCGCGGCCGAGCCGGCGTCCGCCAGCACGAACAGCTTCGAGGCCCGCCAGCGGTCGACCAGCGGCGTGGAGAAGTTGTCGCCGGTGGTGATCAGCACGGCATCATGAGAGGGGTTGGCCACCAGGCGATTCGCCGCGGCCTCCAGACCGGCCAGCATGCCGAGGCAGCCCTGCTTGATCTCCAGGGCCGGGACGGGACGATCGACGGTGTTGTTCAGGATGTAGTGCGCCGCCGACCAGCCGTCCGGACCCTGGTGGTGGGTGTAGGTGTGCATCAGCGCCCCGACGTCGGCGGGCTCGTGCCCACTGGCCGAGAGCGCCTTCCGGGCTGCCGCGATGGCGAGTTCGGGCGCCGGAGTGCTCGCGCTGACCGCGATCGACTCGAGGCCGGAGGCCGCCAGCGCCGACTCGTCGTACCAGCCGGCCGCGACCGCCGACGACGTCGGAATCAGTTCCGGCACTTCACTTCCGATGCCCGCCAGATACAGGTCTTGGGTCCGCATGGCGACTATACGACCATTTCGCGGCCCGGATCTCATGAGTAGTCGGTACTCAATTTGCTTGCGATGGAAAACTTCTCGCAAATTTGAGTAGCCCCGGCCGAAGTTTGAGTAGCCTTGCCTCTGGCAAGGCCCGCCGAGCCCGGGATAGTCATGAATACGTTCCGCTGAAGGAGTACTCATGACACACGTGTCGGCCGTGCCCGCGCCCACCCGCCGCCCGGAGCCGGGCGACTGGACGAGCTTCGAAGAACTCGCGGAGCTACAGCGCGCCAGACTGCCCCGGCTGTTCGAACGCGCAGTTCGATCCCCGTTCTACGGCAACCGATACGCGGACGGTGGCGCACCGGTCGAGGCCGCGGACTTCGAATCCCTCGCCCTGACCACCAAGCAGGATCTGCGGGACTGCTATCCGTTCGGGCTCCTCGCGGTGGACCGCCGGGAGCTGGCCACCTACCACGAATCCAGCGGCACCTCGGGCCATCCCACCGCGTCCTACTACACCGACGAGGACTGGATCGATCTCGCCGAGCGATATGCCCGCAAATGGGTGGGAATCACCCCGGAGGACACCTTTCTGGTCCGGACGCCGTACGCGCTCGTGATCACCGGGCACCTCGCGCAGGCCGCCGGCCGGCTGCGCGGCGCGACGGTCGTCCCCGGGGACGCGCGCTCACTGGCGCTGCCGCTGGCGCGGATCGTGCGGCTACTCGCCGCCCTGGACGTCACCCTGACGTGGTGCAACCCCACCGAGGCCGTGATGATCGCCGCGGCGGCGCGGGCGGCCGGCCTGCGCCCGGACACCGACTTCCCCTCCCTGCGCGCCATGTTCGTCGCCGCCGAGCCGATGACCGCCGCGCGCAAGCGCCGGCTGAGCGAGATCTGGGGCGGGGTGAAGATCGTCGAGGAGTACGGCTCGACCGAGACCGGCACCGTCGCCGGTGAATGCCAGGACGGCCGCCTGCATCTCTGGGCCGACCGGGCGATCTTCGAGGTGTACTCCCCCGACACCGGCCGGATTTCGGCCGCGGGCCGCGGCCGGCTGGTCGTGACGCCGCTCTATCGCGAGGCCATGCCGCTGCTCCGCTACAACCTCGCCGACGACGTCGAGGTGAGCTACGACCCCTGTCCCTGCGGGCTGGTGCTGCCGACCGTGCGCGTCCTGGGGCGCGCGGGCTTCGGTTACCCGGTGGCCGGCCGGACGGTGACGCAGAACCAGCTGGAGGAGCTGGTCTTCGCCCTGCCCCGCGAATTCGAGGTGATGTTCTGGCGCGCCCGGGCGACACCGGACGCGCTGCTGCTGGAATTCGAGGCGGCCGACGACGTCCGCGACTGCGCCGCAGGCGAATTGGGCGCCGCGATCGACGCGGCCCTCGGCATCCCGCACCGGATCACACCGCTGCGGCCGGGCACGCTCGTCCCGGCCGACGCACTGACCGCGGAGCGCGACATCCTCAAGGCCCGCTACCTGTTCGGGCCGGACGAATCCTGGGACAAAGCCCTGATGTACCAGTGACCCGCCACGAATCGGCGGGGACAGTAGAGAACGACGGAGAAGGCACGTGACCACAACAGAGTTTGCCGCCACCGACACTGTCGCCGACCCGGTGGCCGCTGTCAGCCGGCTGGCGCGATCGGGACTCTTCGGCGACTACGTCGTCTACGAGCGCCCCGGCGCTTGGGTTTTCGCCGCGGACCCCCTGGCAACGATCGAGCTGAACACCGACCGGGTGCGGATCACCGCGCGCGGGACCACCAGCGAAGAGTCCTGGACGGGCCGCCCCGTGACCGCCCTCGAGCAGGCGCTCGACCGCGTCCGCCTCGATGATCCCACCGCCGCCACCAGCTCTGCCTACGGTTGGATCGGATTCGAGTTCTGTGCCCATGCCCTCGACGCGCGGCATCACCTCGCTCCCGGAATCACGCTGGCGCACCTGATGATTCCGCGCGTCGAGGTCACCATCACCGCGTCCGCGGTCACGGTCTGGGGCGCCGCCGCCGGGGAGGCCGATCACATCGACGAGATCCTCGCCGCGCCGGTCGATCCCCTGCCGGAGGCCGAGGCGGTGGATGTCGCGGCCGATCCGACCGGCTATCGCCGCCGGGTCGCGACCGCGATCAAGGAGATCCGATCGGGCTATTACGACAAGGTCATTCTCTCGCGCCGGGTCGATCTGCCCTTCCGGATCGACCTCGCGGAGACGTACCGCCTGGGACGCGCGCACAACACCCCGGCACGATCGTTCCTCCTGCAACTCGGCGACCTCGAGGCGGCGGGCTTCAGCCCCGAGCTGGTGCTGTCCGTGGATACCGACGGCACCGTGACCACCGAACCGCTCGCCGGGACCCGCGCCTTCGGCCGGGGTCTCTCGGCCGACCGCGCCGCACGCGACGACCTGCAGAGCGACCCGAAAGAGATTGTCGAACACGCGGTCTCGGTGCGTGCCTCCTGCGCCGAGGTCGCCAGGGTCGCCGACCCGGGCACCCTGGCGGTCACCGACTTCATGTCGGTGCGCGAACGCGGCAGCGTCCAGCACCTCGCCTCGACCGTCCAGGGCCGCCTCGCCTCCCACCACACCGCCTGGGACGCCCTCGAGGTCCTCTTCCCGTCGGTCACCGCCTCCGGCATCCCGAAGCGCCCCTGTGTCGACGCCATCTTCCGCATCGACGGCTCCGCCCGCGGCCTGTATTCCGGTGCGGTGGTGACCCTCTCGCCCGATGGCGCCCTCGAGGCGACCCTCGTCCTGCGCGCGGTCTACCAGTCCGCGGGCGTCGCCTGGCTCCGAGCCGGCGCGGGCATCATCGCGCAGTCGAGCCCCGAGCGTGAATTCGAGGAGACCTGCGAGAAGCTCGGCAGCGTCGCCCCTTACCTGGTTCGACGTAGCTGACCCGAACTCGCCGCTCACGCGAGACAGCCGGATTGCCTCCCGCGAGACCAAGGGGTCTCACGGGAGGCAATCCGGTATCGGGCACCAATCCGCCGACACGACATCACGATTCACGAAAACCGTCGGGCCTCCCGCGCATGTGCAACGCGGGAGGCCCGACCGGCGTCGATGGTGACCGTCAGGTCAGGGACCAGTTGCGGGCACGGTGGCGCTGCGCCCAGAAACCGGCGTAGCGGCCGTCGGCGGAGAGCAGTTCGTCGTGGGTACCGCGTTCGGCGATCTCGCCGTTGTCCAGGAAGAGGATCTGATCCGCGTGCATGACGGTGTGCAGGCGGTGGGCGATGACCAGGACGGTGCGGTCGGCGGTGAGAGTGGCGAGCGCGTCGTGGACCGCCCGCTCGTTCTCGGCGTCGAGCGCCGCCGTCGCCTCGTCGAGCAGGACGATGGGAGCGTTCTTCAGGATCGCGCGGGCGATCGAAACCCGTTGCCGCTCACCGCCTGACAGGCTCGCACCGCCCTCGCCGACCCGCGTCGCCCAGCCGTCGGGCAGGCGATCGACGATCTCGGTGACCCGCGCGGCCTCGGCGGCGGCCCGGACCTGCGCGTCGGTGGCATTCGGGCGGCCGAGGCGAATATTCTCCTCGAGGGTGTCCTCGAACAGATAGACGTCCTGGAACACCACCGACAGCCGGGCCATCAGATCGACGCCCGCGACGGAGCGGATATCGACACCGCCCAGCGTGACCCGGCCGGCATTCACGTCCCAGAAACGCCCGATCAGGCGGCTGACCGTCGTCTTGCCGGAGCCGGAGGGACCGATCAGCGCGGTGGTGGTGCCCTCGGGGATCACGAAGGACACGTCCCGCAGCACCGGGGTGTCACCGTAGCCGAATTCGACCGATTCGAACCGGATCTCGTTGCCGGCGGGGGTCGCCGGCGTGAGCGGCTCGGGCAGCACCGGCTCGTCCAGCAGGGCCAGGACGCGATCCAGCGCACCGCCCGCGGACTTCAGCGTGGATCCCAGCACCGCCAATTCGGTGATGGGCTCGGTGAATCGGGCCGCCAGCACCAGGACCGCCACCAGGGTGGCGGGCGCAAGGTCGCGGTCGAGTACGAGGTAGACGCCGAGCGCGATCACGATGGTGAAGGACGCCTGGACGGCGACGCTCAGGCCGACCAGACCGGGAACGGCGGTCGCCAGCACGCGTCGCGCCGTGCGGTGATCGGTCCGCAGTGCCTCCTCCAGCAGCCTGTCGCCGGCTCCGCGCCCGAAAACCCTCAGTACCGGCTGCAATTGGGCGAATTCCACGACTCGGCCACCGGTCTCGGCGCGCGCGGCGGCCCGGGCGGCGTCGGCCCGGCCGCTGAGTGTCAGACTCCAGCGGTAGACGAGGACGATCACGGGGACGGTCAGCGTCACGGCAACCGCGAGACGCCAGTCGAAGACATACAACGCCACGATCACCGTCGCCGGCGTAACGACGGTGTTCACCAGCGGGCGCAACAGGTGCGCGGGCACGCCCATGATGTCCATGACGCTCTTGGTGGCCAGCTGGCCGAGCATGCCCACCCGGTCGGCGCCGAACCAGCCCAGCGGCAGCGAGGCGACGGTGTCGCCGAGCCGGGTGTGCAGACTCTTCGACAGGGCGGCGCCCACCCGGACGCCGAGTTGCAGGCTCACGTAGTACTCGACGGCGTACAGCACGAGCACGACCAGCAGCACGTACATCCACGGCCACAGCACCGAGCCCGGGTCGGATCCGAAGAGGGTCTTCAGGATCGGTACCAGCAGGGCGAAGGCGATGCCCTGCAGGACAGCGCCGATCACGAGCGCGGCGAGCATGTGCCGCAGGGCGCTGCGATGCTCGGGCCCGACGACCGTCAGCAGTTTCCGGATCATGCGCCGGTCCTCTCCTCGATACGTTCGTACTCCGCCCACATGCGGGCGTACCGCCCGCCGGCGTCCAGCAATTCGTCGTGCCGGCCCTGCTCGGCGATAGTGCCGTCGGCGAGGACCACGATCTGGTCGGCCCCGGTCACCGTGGACAGCCGGTGCGCGATCATCAGCACCGTCTTCCCGGCCGTCAAGCGGGACAGCGCGTCCTGTACGGCGGCCTCGGACTCCGGGTCGGCGTAGGCGGCGGCCTCGTCCAGGACGACGATCGGGGTGTTCGCGAGCAGCGCCCGCGCGATCGAAACCCGTTGCGCCTGACCGCCCGACAGCCGGGCGTCGATGCCGACCACCGAGTCGTAGCCGCGCGGGAGCGCCTCGATCTCCTCGTGGATCGCGGCCGCGCGAGCCATGGCGATGATCTCGTCCCGGGTCGCCTCGGGCCGGGCCAGCGCGATGTTCGCCGCGACGGTGTCGCGGAGCAACCGGACGTCCTGGAACACGAAGGCCACTCGCCGGTACAGCTCCTGGGGCGCGATCTCCCGCACGTCCACGCCGCCGACGGTGACCGCGCCGGCGGTCACGTCCCGGAACCGCGGCACCAGCGTCGCGAGCGTGCTCTTGCCCGCGCCGGACGGCCCGACCAGCGCGGTCACCGTGCCGTCCGCGAGCTCCAGGTCGACACCCGCGAGCACCTCCACCTCACCGTCGTACGAGCAGCACACGCCCTCGAGCCGGACCGTATTGTCCTGCGGCATACGCGGACTCGCGGACACCGGCAGCACGTCCGCGTCGAGCGTCGCGCGCACCTGCTCGGCGGCGGTCTTCGCCATGCTCAGTTCGTAGCCGGCGTAGAACAGCGACAGGATCGGGGCGGTGAGGCCGACGCCCAGCAGCGTGAAGGGCAGCAGGTCGACCGCCGCCAGCCAGCCGCGGGTCACGAATATCGCGCCCCCGCCGAGCACCACGGTCAGCACGACCACCGGCGACAGCACCACCTCGGCCACCGTCTTCGACGTCAGCGTCGAGCGCACCCAGGCGGTGAAGAACGTGGTGAAGGCGTCGGCGGCCCGGGAGTAGCGCTCGTGCGCCCGGCGGGTCTGCCCGAAGATCTTGACCACGCCGATACCCTGCACGAATTCGACCGCGCGGCTGTTGATTTCGGCCATCGCCCGGCCGTACTCGGGCATGCTCTTGCCGATCGCGGCCGCGGTGATGGAGTACAGCCCCAAGCCGATGACCAGCGGCAGCACCGTCACCAGCGTCATCCGCCAGTCGACCCAGATCAGGTAGGCCAGCGAGGTGACCGGAACCACGGTGGCGGAGGTGATCTCGAGCAGGGAGTGCGCCACCAGATGGTGCATGGCCTCCACGTCGTCGGTGACGACCTTCTTCACCGCCCCGGAGTTGCGGTCGGAGAACCACGCCAGTGGCACCTCCCCCAGCCGCCGCACCAGCCGCCGCCGGATGTGCAGCTGCAGTTCGTTGTCCGCGAAGTGGGTGATGCCCCCCGCGGCGAGCAGCAGGATGGTCCGGACGAGCAACGCGACGACGGCGACCACCACCCACCGCCACGCGTCGTGCGCGCGGTCCGGTCCGGTACCGACCAGCACGCGCCCGAGCTCCGCGATCGCGATGAACGGCACGACCCCGGCCGCCGCGCCGAGACCCTGGGCCACGACGGCCGCGCGCAGCCGCCATCGAATCGGTCGCAGGAGCTCACTCAGTGTCGAACTGTTCTCTGCCATCACCTTTCCCTGTTCATACGGCGGCGCGCACACGCGCGGCGGCAGCGCCGAGCTCGTGCCGGCTGTGCACGCCGAGCTTGTGGTAGCTGCGCTGCAGGTGGTTCTCGACGGTCCGGATGGAGATGAACAGTCGCTCGGCGATATCCCGGTTCGACATCCCCTGTGCCGCCAGGGCCACGATCACACGCTCGCGGCGGGTGAGCGTCGCGGAATGGTTGCTGTAAGTGGCGAACGATACGGTGGTCATCGAACTCTCCTGCTGCTCTGTGTCTTACGGTGCGGGCAGGAACCCGCGGCGGACGAAATAGTCCGTGTAGGTGGCGAACAACGCCGCGTCGATCGGCGGGCAGGTGATGTCGGCGCCCTCCGATCCTGCCCCACGCAGGAAGCCGCGCGTGGTCTCGTCGGTGAACGGTGGCTGTTCTTCCTGCTCCATCAGCATCGTGGTGCGGATCAGGGGGAACATGGCGTTGTCGACGTCGGCCGAGATCGCCTTCAGCCACTTGATGATGCTGACCTCTTTCAGGTCGTATCCGGCGGCGGCGATGAAGCCCTGGATGGTGGCCGAGTCGATGGCCTCCGGGCCGATGGCGTGGTAGGTCCCGCCGAGCGCGTCGTCCTGCCGCGACACTGCCACGATGGCCGCGCACACGTAGTCCACCGGGACGAGGTTCATCTTCAGCCGGAACCTGCGCGGGTAGACCCCCGCCTGGATGGAGCCGATGACGAAGCGCCACACGAAGTCGTTGCGCTGGCACGCCCCCGACCGCGAATCGCCCCACACCTGGGTGGGCCGGTGCACCGTGACCGGCACGCCGCGTTCGCGCGCGTGCTCGATCAGCTGCTCGGCGACCCACTTGCTCTTGGTGTACCCCAGCGGCATTCCCTCGGCCGGCCCGGTCGGATGCCGCTCACCGCGCGGAGTGACATTGTCCCCGGTCTGACCGCTGAAGACACCGGTGGTCGAGACATGGTGCAGCGGAGCCGAAGCCGCGCACGCGAAGCGCAGCACCTCGTGGATTCCGGTGACGGTCGACTTGCGCAGCCACTTGTAGGGCGTCAGGAAATTGACCTTGGCCGCGGTGTGGAAGATCGCGTCGACCCGTCCCGCGAGCTCCTGGTAATCCGATGGGGACAGCCCCAGCCGCGGCAGCGTGATGTCGCCGGGCACGAACTCGATGCGCTCCATGGCGACCTGGTCGGTCAGGTCGTAGGACGCGAGATTGGCGTGCAACCGCTCCCGGGCCTTCTCGACCGAGTCGGCCCGGACCAGGCAGTACACCGTCAGGTCGGCCGCGAGCAGTTCGCGCAGCAGGAACACGCCGAGAAAGCCGGTCGCGCCGGTGAGCAGTACCGACTTCATCCGTGCCGCCGGAACCCGCGGGGTGAAGCCCTCGATGTCGTCCGCGAGCACCGTGTCCTCGGCGAACTGCGTTGCGTCGCCCTCGATGTCGAGCGATGTCATGTCCTTGCCTTCCCGTTCTGGTGGCTACGCGACCGCGGCGCGCGCCTGTTCGATCGATCCGCGCAGCAGGAACAGCGCCTCGGCGATGTCCTCGGAACCGGCGACGATGGGCGGAATGAGGCGCAGCACCTCGGGCCGGCTCAGGCAGGTCGACACGATCAGGCCGCGCTGTGCCAGACCCACCTGCACCTCGCCGACGAACTCCGACGAGTGGAAATCGATGCCCCACAGCAGACCCTTGCCCCGCACCTCGGTGACGACCTGCGCGTGGTCGGCGGCGATCTCCGCCAGTCCGGCGGCCATCTCGGCACTGATACGGACGCCGTCCTCGACGTGCGCCTCGATCGTGGTGAGCGCGGGCTCGATCGCCGCGGTGCACAACGGATGTCCGGAGAAGGTGGCGGTGTGCAGCACCGGATCGGCCGCCAGCGGGGCGTAGAGCTGCTCGGAGCACACCACCGCGGAGACCGGGACGACACCGCCGCCGAGCGCCTTGCCGAGCAGGACCGCGTCCACCGGCAGACCGGCGGCCAGGGCGACGGAGCGTTCCCCGCAGCGACGCAGGCCGACCTGGATCTCGTCGGCGATCACGAAGGCGCCGGCCGCTTTCGCGTCGGCGCACCACTGCGCCAGGATTGCCGGGTCGAGCGCGGTGACGCCGTTCTCGCCCTGGACGGGCTCGAAAATCAGTGCGGCGACGTCGGTTTCGGCGACCACGCGCGCGACGGCGCCCGGGTCGGCCGGGTCGATGTGCACCGCGCCGATCAGCAGCGGGCCGAGGTTGCCCTTGAACCGCTCGTGATGGGTCAGCGCCAGCGCTCCGAGCGTCTTGCCGTGGTAGGAACCCTGCACGGCGATCACGGTCTGCCGCCCGGTCGCCAGGCGGGCGAGCTTCACCGCCGCCTCGACCGCGTCCGCGCCGCTACCGCCGAGGTACACCTTCGGCAGGGCGCCGCCGAGGTGTTCGACGATCGTCTCGGCGGCCTGCCCGGGCAGCGGGTTGAGCACCGAGCGGGTCGAGGTGGGCATGGTCTCCAGCTGCCGGCGCACGGCCTCGACCACCGCGGCATTGCGGTGACCGAGCAGCGCGACCGCGTACGAGCCGAAGTCGAGGGCCTCACGACCGTCGGAGAGGGTGACCCGGCAGCCGCTGGCGGACGCCTCCACCGCGCCCTGGCCGGTGAACTTGCCGGCCAGCGCCATCGACGGGGAGAAGTGCCGCTTCACCCGCTTGAACGTGGTCTTGGCATCGCCGGTCTTGATGTCGCTCATCGCATTTCCCCTACTGCCCGGCACGGGCGACGACGGACCCGGCGTAGCCTTCGAGCGCCTTGGCGATGGCGGGGTGGATCATCTCCGCCACCAGGGGCATCCCGATGTCGAACTCCACGCTCAGCTCCAGCTCCTCCGGGTGGACCTGCCAGTAGCCCCGGTATTCCGCGAGGTCACCGTCGAGCTGGCGGAATTCGATGCGGCGCTGCTCGACGGCGATGAGATCCTCTTGCTCCCACTCCATCTCGGACCCCTTGAGCTCGACCACCCAGCTGCTGGTACGGCGCTCGCCTTCGTCGTCGAGGATTTCCACCTCGTTGACGCCGGCCATGTATTCGGGGTAGGAGGCGCAGTCGAGCAGCACGTCCCACAGCCGCTCGGGCGGGCACGTCAGGGCGTGCCGGGAGGTCATCGAGTACATGTATTCGTTCCGTTCATTCGTCGGTTCCGGCCTCGCCGGATGCCTGGACCTGGATCTGCCAGTGCGAGAACAGCTTTCGTTCGCCGTGCAGGCGCAGGAGGACTTCGGTGACGTGGTCGATCTCGGCCGCGTCCGTGCAGGTCTCGGTCGGGTGGAAGGTGCGCCGGACGCGTTCCAGGCAGAGCAGCAGGACCGCGCCGTCGGGGAACGGATCCGCCAGCACCGCACCGGAATTGACGGTCAGGTGGATGATCGCCGCGGCGGCGTGCAGGGCGCCGTACTGCTCGGCCAGGCGGTACAGCTCGGCGGAGGGCCCGTAGGCGCGGCCCAGTCGCTGCTGCAGCTCACGCTGGTCGGCGGCCAGCCGGTCGACCTCACCCAGCAGCCGGCCGGCCAGGTCGGCCGATCGCTCGAACCAGGCGCGCTGGTCGCCCTCGCGGGTCGCGGCCAGCGCCCGCAGCCGCTCGATCGCGGCCGGCAGCGCCAGCAGCACGAGATCACCGTCACGGCAGAACAATTGCTGCTGCGCCGGAACCCATTCGTCGAGCTTGGCGTCGATGTCGTACATGAGCGCGACCTTGGCCTCGGCGGCCGCGCGCTGCTCCGGCGTCGCGGTCGCGCCGCGGGTCAGGATCGTCTCCAGCTGCGCGCCGACGCTCTTCAGGTTCACGACGGTATTGCCGTCGGCGAACACCGAGACCAGAATGTCGCGCAGCATCTTCTGGAAGATGCCGTAGTGCGGGTGCTCGCGCAGGTACAGCCGGGCGCCGAGCACCAGGGACAGCTGCGACAGCGTGCGTTCCAGGGAGGTCGGCACGAAGTACTTGACGATGGCGGAGAAGATGCCCGCCTGTTCCGGGCAGGCCTGCAGGCCGCGCACGCCGCCGGTCGCGACCGCCTCCGCGAGCAGCAGGTCGGCGAAACTTTCGGCCATCTGACGGCGGGTGTAGGGAATCTGAGCGACCTTCTGCCCGAAGATCTCCCGGCTGACGATGAAGTCGCAGGTCACGCGCAGCGCGGTGTCCGCAGCGCCGAGCGCGATGCCGCTGATCGTGGTGCGGGCCACCTGTGCGCTCTTGAGGACCAGTTCCAGGCCCTGGCCTTCGGCGCCGATGCGGTGGCTGTCGGGGACGAACACCTCGTCGAGCCGGATTCCGCTCAGATCCAGCGCGCGCAGGCCGTGCAGCCGCTCATTGGGCACCTCGCGCACGGATCCGGCGGGGCACAAACGTTTTTCGACCGCGAACACCGACCAGTCGCCGGGCCCGCCGCGGGCGCCGGTGCGCGCGTGCACGGTGACCACGTCGGCGAGCGTCGCGACGCCGATGAGCCACTTCTCACCGGTGAGCAGGTACCCGCCGTCGGTCTTCTCGGCACGCATGTCGTTGGACAGCACATCGCTGCCGTGGTGGCGTTCGGACAGGCCCCAGGCCATCTTCGCGCCGTTGTTGATCATGGAGACGAATCGGGTGCGCTGGGTGTCGCTGCCGCCGATCCAGGTCGGCATGAAGGCGAGGTCGGTCAGCATGAGCGCGCTGGCCGTGGTGGGGTCGCGGCGCGCGACCAGGCGCAGCAGCAGGAAGCCGGTCTCGACATCGCCTGCGCGCCCGCCCCATTCGGCGGGCAGGCAGTACTCGTGCACGGCCTGCCGCTGCAGTTCGCCGACCAGTTCGTGCGGGAACTCCTCCAGCTCGTCGTACCGCAGGATGCGCTGGAACGACAGCAGGGTCGCCGGATCGTGGGGATCGCCGAGATGACGTTCGAGTCCCTCGGCGAGCGCGATATTGTGCTGAACGGTCATGCCAGCATCCGTCCTTTCTCGTCTTCCGGGTCTGAGTGGGGTCCGGCCAGCTGGATCGGCGCGGCGGAGAACAGCCGCTGCTCCCGCCACAACCGCGACACGATGCGGAATGCGGTGTCCGCCACCGGCATCGGAAGCCTGGCGGTGCGTTCCGAAGCCCGGGCCCGCAGCAGCGACAGGGCGGCGGTCAGCCAGCCGACCGCGCCGGGTGGGCAGCCGTACAGCGAGCGGTGCCGGTTGAACCACCACAGGTGCACACACGACGCGGCCGCGTGCAGATACGCGATCCGGGCGGTCAGGTCCAGCTGTGCCGGACCGCGTTGCGCGGACGGCTGCGCGGCGATCCTGCGAATGTCGGCCGTGGCCGCACGCAGCTCGGCCTCGAGCAGTTCGAGTTCCTCGAGCAGCAGCGCCGCATCGGCTTCCAGGACGCCCCGGTCGAGCACGACCGGATCCAGCACCGCCCGGACCTCCGCGAGGACACCGGCCAGTTCGCCGGTCACCACGTCGCGGCCGCGGGTGCTGAGCGCGAGCCGATCGAATTCCAGCGGCGGCAGATCCCGGCCCAAATCGTAGGTGGCAGAGAGCAATTCGTGGTCGCGGTCGATCTCCTTCGCGTCCGCGAAGCAGTTCAGCTGCATCGAGACCAGGCGCAGATTCGCCATCGGGCTGGTGTCGAAGTACCGGACCGCGGCATTGTCGGCACGCAGCACGTCGAAGGCTCCCGCCGGCCCTTCCCGCAGCACGCTCCGGGTGCCGAGCACATCCGCGCACCGCGCGAAGACTTCCTCGGACAGCCCGGTGAGGACCGTCTTCAGCGTCCCGGACCACAGGCTCTGTGCCTCCGGGAACGTGTGCATCGCGCGCACGCACGCCAATGCGGCGGCGTCACAGGCGATCAGGGCGGCGGCCGCGGTCCCCAGCTCCCGGCGGTTGACGGGGTGGTGATCGACCGGACGGTTCGCGACCACGTGTCCGCGGGCGAAGTCCAGGGTGAGCCGCAGCGCGCTGTCGGCGCCGGCCAGGTTGGCGGCCGTGCTGGTGGCGCGCACGATCTGCATGGCCTTCATGGCCGTTTCCATGCCCCGCCCGAGCTGCCCGACCAGCGCGTCGGGGGCGACGGGGACCTGGTCGAAGTGGAACTCGGTGAAGTGCGCGCCGCGCATGCCGGCGACGCGCTGGAACCGGATCGAGGTGGCGGAATCCGGTCCCGCGGAAGGCAGGTCGAGCGGGTTCTCGAGCAGGACGGCGCTGAACGCGGCCGGGCCACGACCGCCGGTGTGGCCGATCACCAGGGCCGCCTCGGCCCGGCGCCCGAAGCCCGTGAGCCACTTCGACCCGTCCAGGCGCCACCCGGTCTCGGACGGTGTCAGCGCGCAGGTATTGGCGAGCAGGTCACTGCCGTGGCCGGGCTCGGAGAACGCGAATCCGATGGAACCGCCGCCGCGCAGCAGCTCGACGACCCGCTGCCGCTGCGCTTGCGAGCCCGCCAGCAGGACACACGAGGTGGCCGTGATGTCGATCATGGTGGCGGGCATGACGGTCAGGTCGCGCCGGGCGGCCACCCGCACCAGCGCGAACGTCTCGTCGTACCGCACCAGATCGCCACCCGCCGCCACGGGTACGTAGGACATCCGCAGCGCCGGGCCGGCCGCCTCGGTCAGCGCGTCGGGAAACGCGCCCCGCTCGGCCCGGGTGACCATGGCGGCGAATCCGCACGCGTTCTCCGGATCGGCGGGATCCCCGAGCGCGGCGTCCAGCGCCGCCGCGCCCGAATACAGCTGGGCGGGCGCGATATTCGCTACCGCAGTCACAGCTCGTTCCCGCTCTGATCGGCCGGCGCGGGGCGGAAGTCGCCGCAGCCGCGGGGCATCCGCACCCCGGCCAGCGCCAGCTGGTGCACGCGGGAGGTGAAGGCCGCACCGTGCATCAGGTTCCGCGCGACATCGGCGACGCGACGGTTCTCGGCGGCCGCCAGGTAGGAACCGCGAACCCACTCGTTGAAGCTGCCCATCGCCGGGCCGCACCAGATCTGGTAGTCCAGCGTCCGATCGCCCTCGCCGACGACCGCCCACCGCGAGGCCATGCCCAGATACCACCGGAAGATGAGCGCCATCTTCCGCTTCGGGTCGTCGGCGGCCCGGGTCAGCTGGTCGGGGTCGCGGCGGGTGAAGTACTCGACCACGTCCTGCCACACCTCGTCCACGGTGCGGCGCAGGATCTGCCCCTCGAGCCGGGCCAGCTCCGCCTGCGGCAGGGCGTCCAGACCCGGGTAGGCGCAATAGATTTCGTAGAGGCGCTTGGCGCGCATCGCGAACATGGTGCCCTTCTTCAGCACCTGCAGCTCCACGCCGAGCTCGAACATGTCGGCGGCCGGGGCCATGTCCACATCGGCGACGCCGGACTGGGCGAGCAGATGCCGGACCTCGCTGGACGTGCCCGCCTCCAGGCAGGATTGGTTCACCGAGCCGGTCACGATGTAGTCGGCCCCCATGGCGAAGGCCGCGGCCGCGGCGATCGGGGTGCCGATGCCGCCGGCGGCGCCGATCCGGACGTCCAGCGGCAGGCCCAGTTCGTGCCGGATCTGGTCGCGGCGGCGCACCAGCGACGGGAACAGGGTGGTCAGCGGACGGCGGTCGGTGTGGCCGCCGGAGTCGGCCTCGGCGGTGATGTCGTCGGCCAGCGGGACCAGCCGGGCCAGCTCGGCCTGCTCGGCGGTCACCAGACCGGCGGCGACCAGCTCGGCGACCATGGCCTCCGGCGCCGGCCGCATGAACTTCTCGGCGACCTCGGCGCGGGAAACCTTGGCGATCACCCGGTTTCCGGTGATCACCCAGCCGCCGGCGGAGCGGGAGAGCCCGGCCACCCGGTAGCGCACGATGTTCGGGGTGATGTCCATGAAGGCCGACGCCTCGACGCACCGGACGCCGTAGCGCAGGAACAGCTCCACCGCGGCGCGCTCCAGCTCGGCCTCGCTGGGGCTGTGAATCAGGTTGGCGGCGTAGGGCAGTCCCGGGATCTCGGCCGCGAAGCGCTGCAGGGCGGCCTCCACCCGCGAGGGCAGCAGTCCGGCCGCGCCGAACGAGCCGAGGTATCCGGCCCGGGCCAGCGCGATGACGTAGTCCTCCGAGGCGATGCCGCCGGCCATGGCGCCGCCCATGTAGGCGTACCGCACGCCGTGATGCGCGCGGAACGCCTGGGAGCCCAGGCTTTCCGGGAGCAGCGGGCCGACCGCGGCGACCACGGTCGCGTCGTCGAGCGGCCGGTGCACGCTCAGCCCGGCACCCTCGGGCGTGCGCACCACGTAGACGGACGACTCGAGGTCGGTGAGGGTGTCGTAGCAGCCTTCGACGGTGGTGTGGACAATCGGTTCGACGAAGTCGTCGGTTCCGAGGGTGATGCTCATCGTTCGTCCTCTCGACGGTTGTGCACCTCAACGGCGATGTCAGTGATCTCGTAGATGCGCATGCCCGGCTTCCAGACATTGGCGTCGGCGATGACCAGCGCCCGGCCGTCCTCGCGCCGGATTTCCTTGATGTGCAGGTCGAAGGTCATCGGACCCTCGGTCCGCAGAATCTGCCCGCGGTACTTCCAGGTCATCGGCACGCCGACCGGCATGGCGAAGACCGGGTCGTCGAACTCCCCGCCGAGCCCCGCTTCGATGGCGTAGACCTGCAGCGCCTGGATCAGCGCCTCGACGCCCAGCGAACCGGGCATGACCGGGTCGCGGTAGAAGTGGCACTCGAAATACCAGTCGTCGTGGTCGATTTCGCGGTGGCCGCGCAGGTACCCCTGCTCGTACTTGCCGCCGCCGGCGACGATGTCCACGGTGTCGACCATGCGCAGATGGCCATCGGCCAGCCGCAGGCCCGGCCGCGAGAACCAGTCGTCCGCGCCGCGCACCGCGAGGGTGCGAATCGCGCTGGGCGGCAGGCCGTCCTGCTGATCCAGCCAGGGAGCCACGTACTTGCCGCCGTCCAGGCCGATCTGATTGGCCAGCGCGTCGGCGGTGTGATAGCCGAACATGGACTCGCCCCGGTAGAAGAGCACGCCGTCCGCGAACAGCTCGTAGCTGAACTTCTGCAGCGACGTGCCGGGCATGATCTGGTTGAAGGTCATCCGCGTGTGCTGGCGAATCGTCTTGCCGCGCAGGTCGATCTGCTCGACCACACCGGCGGTGCCGTCGAGGTTGCGGATGTTGAGCTCCTGCTCCGGCGTGGCCAGGGTGGCGCCCAGGTAGTAGCCGAGCAGGATGGCCGCCTGCAGCGAGGACTCCATGTACACGCAGTTCGGCATGCCGGGGAAGGCGTTCTCGTGGAAGTACCACGCTTCCGGCGGGCAGTCGTACTCGGTCTCCATGGTGGCCCCGGACTTCAATTGGCCACGGACACCGCCGAATCGCATGATCCGGTCCACGAAGCGGAAGTCCCCATTGGGGATGTAGGGCGCCTTGCGGTCGGCGTAGATCTCGAATTCCGGTCCCATGGCGGTCGCCAGGTCGCCCTTGGCGGCGTGGGCCAGGTGCAGCTCGTTGATGAACGCGGGCTCGCCGTGGGCGTTGCGCCGGCCGAGGAACGCCGGGATGCCACCGGTCTCGGGCCGGTACGGGGTACCGGGCTTCTCACGGACCTGCACGCCGAAGTTCTGCATGCTGATCATCGCCTTGTCGCCGTCGTAGACGACGATGTCGGCGATGACGGTCGGGCGCGGCAGCATGGACAGCTTGGTGATCTCGACGTGATAGCGCAGGCTGCGCTGGCGCGGCGTGATCTGGCCGCGCACCTTGACCTGCGTCTTCAGGCCCGGCACGGACTGGAACTCGCCGTCCGGGACCACCAGGTGCATGCCCAGGTACATGGCGTAGACCTGCAACAGCTGCACGCCGCCCTCGGCCACCAGGGAACCGGCCAGCACCGGGTCACCCGGGAAGTGGCACTTGAAGTACCAGCCCTCGGGGTCCAGGTACTTGACCGCGCCCAGCTCACCGATCCCGCACGGGCCGCCGAGCCGGTCGATCACGGTGATCTCGTCGATCATGCGCAGCATCGAATCCGGCAGGCGCAGTGAGCGATTGCAGCCGTCGGCGGTCTGGTCCCAGGCCGGGCCGAACACCTCGGCGGGGCGGCCCTGGGCGAGCAGTTCCAGGTCGGCGCCCGAGAGCGACGTCCGGTCGGTGCGCGCCAGCGGCTTGAACCAGGTGCGGCTCATGGCTTCCCGCCGCCTGCGGTCGGCCGCGCTGGTCACCACGCCGAGGGAGTTCTCCAGCTCCGCGCTGGAGAAGAAGCCCGCGCAGGCGTTGAGCAGCTCGAGAATGAGCACGCCGTCGGCGTAGCAGCGGTAGTTGAAGAAGAACAGCAGGCTGTCGCCGTTCCAGACGAAGCGCGCGATATTGATCTCGTAGCGCAGCGTCTGACCCTCGCGCGGCAGACCGCCGTGGAAGACCAGTTCACTGTCGAGCAGCCGGTAGACGCGCTCGCCCTTGTTCCGGAAGTCGATGCCCAGGTAGCTGATCAGCAGCAGGTCGCACTGGCCGGCCTCGATGGTGACCGCGCAGGGCACCAGGCCGTCCACCGAGTACCAGGCGCCGACCGGCACGTCGTATTCCGTGGTGATCGACGAGGGCTCGTAAACACCCGGCGTGCCGTTGATCTCGGTGACGCGGGTGACGAAGTGGTAGGGCGGCTCGGGCAGTCGCACCCGGACCGGATAGGTGTCGTACTCGGCGAAGTCGGGACCGAAGACGTTCACGACCTTGCCCGAGGCGAACTCCAGCAGCTGCGCTTCATCCCACACCACCGGTCGGGCGGGCTCGGCCGGGACGGGCGCATCCGGCACGGCCGGAGGCGCCGGCGGGACCGGGCCGCGGCTCGCCTCGAGTGCGTCGAGACTGGCCAGCGCCAGGGCGTTCTGCACGCGCAGGAAGGATTCGTGCGCCTCGGAGACGCTGAGCCGCATCGGCTGGATGACTCGGGTGCGGGCCGCGACCACATGGGTGGCGACAATGGCCGGCTGCGGCTGGATCATTGCCGGCTGGACCTGGATCGCCGTCGGCGGCACCGGGGCGGCGGGTGCCACGGCGAGCTCGGCGGGACGACGGGACGGTAGAAACACGAACGGTTCTCCCTCGATGACGATGGCATCCGGTTCGACGGTGATCGGAAGCAGAATCTGAACCTCGGCCTCGAAGGCGCGGCGTGTACTCGCCTCGGCCAGCACGGGTTCCGCGCGCTCGCGGACCCGCTCGACCAGCGATTCGCCGCCGCAGGTGACCGCGGCGCGGAACGCGGGCCGGGCCGGCGCGGACTCGGCGGGGAACAGGCGGTCGAGCCGGACCTCGACCCCGTGGCTCACCAGCCGGGCCAGGGCGGCGCACACCGACTGTCCGGTGGACATGCCCCGGCGGTCCACCGAGACGGCGACGTGCGGACGGTCCCCGAGGGTGTCCCCGATCCAGCGGGTGCACGTCGCGCCCGGGCCGACCTCGATGAACACGCGGAATCCGCGGTCGTAGGCGGTTTCGGTGAGTCTGGCGAAATCGACCGTGGTGCACAGCGTGTCGGCGATGCGGCGGGAAATCACCGCGCGGTCCGACACCTCGACCAGGCCGTAGTCGAAGCTCGACAGCAACTCCAGGTCCGGGGCGGGCGCGCCCAGCGGGTGGTCGTTCAGGGACGCGAACTCGGCGAACTCGGATTCCACCACGGCGCAGTGCATGACGTGGTTCGCGGGAGCCTTGGCGGACTTGCAGTCCAGGCGGGCGATGAGCTCACGGACCTGCTCCGCGAAACCCGCCACCACCACTTCGCGCGGCGTGTTGATGTGGGTCAGGTAAACCCGGTCCAGACCCGGCATCGCCGCGCGCACCTGCTCGGCGCCGGCGAGCAGCACCTGGGTGGTCCACACCTCGCGGTCGGGCGTCGCGTCCGGCAGTCCCCACGCCGAACGGATGAGGCGCTTGGGTCCGCGCAGCTGGTCGATGAACAGCGGCGACCGGGTCAGCGGGGTGTCGTCACGGACGGCGGCATCCCACACGTCCATGGCGAAGAGCATGCTGCTCTCCCCCAGGCTGTAGCCGAAACCGCCGTGCGGGCGAATGCCCATGGCGTCCCGCAGCATCCGGGTCGCCAGCACGGCGGCGTTGGTGCCGAGGGCGAGCATGGTCGGGATCGACTCGATGAGCTCGCCCTCGTGCCGCATCAGCGCGGCCCGGTCGACACCCAGCGGAGCGGTCGGGAACAGCGCCGCGTGCTTGTACTCCGCCCAGGGCGTGCGGGCATCGCGTTCGAATTCCGACAGCAGGCCCGGGAAGAGCGTGAACAACTCGCGGCCCGCGCCGGGGTAGGCGGTGAAGGCGCCCGGATAGACGAACGCGATCTTGCCCTCGGCCCCGGCCGGGCGCGGCGTGCAGTAGCTGCCCGCGGGCGTCGTCCAATCACGTTCCCCCGCAATCGTTTCCGGAAGATGCTTCACGGCCGCCGACAGCTCGCGGCGCAGCGCCGCGGCGTCGGCGGCGACGATGGCCGCGACATAGCGTCCGCGCCGTTCGGCCGTGGCCTGCCGCCGGGCCAGGTCCAGCGGTGCGGTCCCGGCGTCGAGCGCGTCCAGGCACGCCTGGGCGGCCGTGGCCAGTTCCCGGCCGCTGTCGCCGGACAGCGGCACCAGCAGCGGCGCGACGGATCCGGACCAGTCGAGGGTTTCGACCGCGGGGCGCGCGGGCGGGGCGGACAGGATGACGTGCGCCGCGGCGGAGCCGTCGACCGCGTGCACGGCGGCGACGAGGCGGTCCTCGACACGGCGGCCGAGCCACGGGACGGGGCCGTCGAGCAGCCGCAGCGCGGAATCGGTGAATCCGTCCGTCACGTCGGCGGTCTCGCCGATCCCGGCCGCGGCGGGCGGCAGTTCGCGGTGCCGCAGGCTCAGCGCCGCGGCGACCACGCCCACCAGCACGCTCGCCTGCTGGGTGTCGCCGAACAGCGGCGGGTGGCCGGCCAACGCGCAGCCGGGGACCTCGCTGCCGCGGTCACCGTAGAGCCGGGCGAGCTCGCCGAGCCGCTCGGCATCCAGGTCGGCGGCCAGTTCCAGATAGCCGATGTCGTCCAGCGTCAAGTCGTGGGCGGTGAGCGCCGAACGCACCTTGTCCGCCAGCGATTCCGGGCCGGCGGCATCGGTCACCACCGCGTCGATGGTGAGCGGAGAGTCCGCCGCCGCCCGGGTGAGCACCACGGCCGCCGCGCCATCCCCCAGCACCGGGCGGGCGCCTTCGGCCAGAGCCGTGCGCACCAGGGTGTTCTCGTATCCGGCGGCCAGCTCGACACCGCCGACGAGCACGGCCTCCACGCTCGGGTCGAGCAGCAGCAGGCCCGCGATCTCGAGCGCGCGAGCGCCGCCGGTGGCGTCGGCCGACACCGTGAAGGCCGGACCGGTGAAGTTGTGCGCGGAGGCGATCCGCGCGGCCATCACGTTGCCGATATAGCTCAGCACCTCGTTCGCGCCGATCGGGTCGTGCACGCCGGCGCGGACCGCGGCCTCCAGCCGGTCGAGCTCGTCCGCGGTGAGATCCAGTCCGGTGCGGGCACATTCGGACCGCACGTGGGCGCCGATGTCGAAGCGGGCGCGGTGCGCGTGCGAGCGCGGCTCCATCTCCATGGCGATCACCACGCCGATGCGGCGCTCGGTGCGGTCCTTGGCCGACGCGGCGGCGAGTCCGGCCTCGGCCAGCGCCTCGTCCGCGGCCTCGAACAGCAGCAGGTGCTGCGGATTGGCCTGGGCGAGTTCGGCGGGCGGCATGCGGTAGCCGCGCACGTCCACCTCGACGCTGTCGACGTAGCCGGCGTCCGAGTCCGGCTCGAGTTCGGCGAGGCCGAGCGATTCCGCTCCGTACCACCGTGTTTCGGGGCGCCGCACGAGCGCGGCACGCCCCGCGCGGCGGGCGCGGCGCAGTGCGGGCACGCCCGCGACGTCACCCACGCGCACGCCGAGGCCGCTGATCGCCAGCTGGATCGGCTGTGGCGCAGCGGCTTCCGCATCCGCGTCCACCGCGTCGGTCAGGACGAGATGGGCGTTGGTGCCGCCGAATCCGAAGGCGGACACACCCGCTCGGCGCGGCTGGTCACCGGTGCCGGGCCACGGCTGGTTGGCGGTCACGAGCCGATCGGCCGCGCGCTCCGCGCCGGCCGGCCGGATCGGCTCGGTGGCGGTCGGCGTGGCGGGAATGATGCCGTGCCGCATGGCGAGGATCGCCTTGAGGACACTGGTGAATCCGGCGACGGTGAGCAGGTGGCCCACATTGCCCTTCACCGACCCGAGCAGCGGCACGCGGTCCGCGCCGAAGAATTCGGTGAGCCCGCGCAGTTCGATCGGATCGCCGACCGGGGTGCCGGTCGCGTGGCATTCGATGTAGTCGACGGTCTCGGGGTTCACGCCCGCGCCGTACGCCTGCCGGTAGGTGGCGAGCTGCCCGGAGATGTTGGGCACCAGCGGATGAGCGCCGGCGCCGTCGTTGCCGAGGGCGATGTTTTCCACCACCGCGTGGATGCGGTCGCCGTCGCGCACCGCGTCGGCGAGCCGCTTGAGTACCAGCACGCCCGCGCCCTGGCCGGTGACGATGCCGGTGGAGGCCGAGTCGAAAGGCTGGCTGATGCCATTACCCGGGTAGGCGTGCAGGTCGCTGAAGGACAGGTGGATCAGCAAGGGATCCGGGGCGCACACCGCGCCGGCGAGGACCACGTCGGCCGCGCCGGTGGCGAGGTAGTCGCGGGCCAGGCTCATGCTGTACAGGGCCGAGGAGCAGGCGGCGTCCAGCGCCAGGCGCGGACCGCCCAGGCCGAGGGCATCGCTCACGACGGTCGCGGGCAGCCCGGACGGCCAGAGCGACCGCACCGGCGCGTCCGGCTGCCATGCTCGGGACCCGCTGTCCGGCACGGGAAGTCCGGCCAGCCGCAGTCCCCTGCTGACGCCCTCGTGGAACATCGGCAGGCACAGCCTGACCGACTGCTCCGTCGGGAAGGAATAGTTGCCGAGGACGAGTCCGGTGCGGGCGAGCGCCGGATCGTCCTCGGCGATCCCGGCATCGGCCAGCGCCTGCCGGATCGCATACAGCGGCCACTGGACCACCGCACCGAGGCCCTCGATGGTCTGCGCGTCGATGCGCAGGCCGTCGTGGTCCATTTCGGGTCCGGTCACGAAACCACCACGCACGGAGGTGATTCCGTGGGCCTCGTCACCCCACGCGCCCGGCGTCGCCGGGTCCGCGCCGAAGGTGTCGGCGGTGCCCGCCCGGCGCAGGTCGGCGCCGGCGAGCAGGTTGTCCCAGAACTGCTGGGGCGTATTCGCGCCCGGGAGCAGGCAGCCGATGCCGACGATGGCGATCGGCGTACCGCTGTATGTGTCCGACATGGATGTCACACTGTCCGATCCGATTGATCCGTCAGGAATGGAATTTCGCGCCCAGAGCGGCGTCCGCCACCAACTGCACCGCCTCGAAGCGCAACAGCACGCGGCCGTCGCGAGCGCAGGCGGTGACCGTGCCTCTGGCCACTGAACCGTTGATCTGGAGGGCATCCACGACCACCAGGAATTCACCCGTCCCGGGCAGGGCGTCGTACACCTCGACCGCACCGATCGCCGTCGGCAGGCTGTTCAGCCCGACGGTCCGGTGCACCTGCACCAGCGCCGCTTGCAGCAGCAGATCGGCCGACTCCGGGGAGTACTGCCCCGCGGCGAATTCGCCTGCGCCGAGCCGTGACTCGACCGGGCGGCACACCGCCACCAACCGCCCGTCCGCCGCCGCCACCGTGCCGGTGATCGCGGCCAGGGACGGTCCGTGGAACAGCACGCCGTCGGTGTAGGCCGTGACCGGTGCGACGACGCTCAGATCGGGCAGGGCGAGCACCGGTGCGGCGCCGGCCGATTCCGCCGGAACCTGCGCGCGGAAACGCGGGCGGCCGGCCGAGTCGGTGACCAGCACCTGCTCCCCCGTCACCGCCAGGTCCAGGTGCTGCGGCGCATCCGCGTCGAGCACCACACCCTTCAGGACGGAGAAGCCGGTCAGCCGGGTGGCCGGGATGCCGCGCAGACGCTGCGCCGCACCCAGGATCGCACCCACCGCCGCCGTGGCCGGCAGCACCGGGATCCCGCCGATGGCATGATCGGACAGCACCTCGTCGTCCGCCAGACCGGTCATCGGCAACCGCAGTACCGTTGTCCCGGTCGCGATCTCACGCGGCGGCTGCGCCGACAGCGGCTGGTTCGGCCCGACCACGACCACCACGTCGTGGGAGCGGTCCGTGCTGAACTGCTCGGCGAAGAAGTCCACGCCCGTCGGCAGCGGAATCAGCGTCACACCGCGTTCGGCGAACATCCGCTCGAGCTCCGGAGTCACCATGCCGCCGGCCCAGGCGCCCCAGTTCACCGAGGTGACGCGGGCGGCCGGAAGACGGCGGCGCAGGGCGGCCGCGACGCGGTTGAGCGCCTCGTTCGCACTGGCGTAGCTGGACTGCCCGCGGTTGCCGAAGAATCCGGCGATCGAGGAGAACAGCACCACGTGGTTCAGGCGGTCCTCGCCGAGGGCGTCCAGCACCGAGCGCAACCCGGCCAGTTTGGTCGCCAGCACCGGACCGACGTCAGCGCTGCGCTGATCGACGATCGCCTTGTCCGCGAGCACGCCCGCCCCGTGCACCAGGCCGGTGATCCGGTCCCGGTGCGGAGCCAGCGCGGCCGCGGTCGCGGCGGCGTCGGTCACGTCCACGGCCAGGTACTCCGCGGTCGCGCCGGTCGCCCGGATGGCCGCCAGGGTTTCCCGGATCTCCCGGCCCGCGATGAGCCCGCGGTAGATCCGCTCCACGTCCCGCGGCGTCGGCTTGGTGCCCGCCGCCCGCAGCTCGCCCACGATGGCGCCCTTGAGGGCGCCGTCGGGAACGCCTGCGGCCCAAGCGGGTTCATCCGCGAGTTCACTGCGGCCCAGCAGCAGCAGGCCGCTGCGGTAGCGCCGGGCCAGGCCGATGACGCACGCCGCGGTGACGCCGCGGCCGCCACCGGTGACCACGAGCAGATCGGCCTCGGTCGGTGCGGCGACCGAATCACCCTGCGGGAGCAGTGGATCGGTGCCGTCCTCGATCGTCGCGGCCAGCGTGCGGCGGCTCAGGTCCGCCGCCACGCCGACCTCGACAGCCGCGGTGTCCGCATCGGCGATCTCCGCGATCAGCTGGGCCACCGCCTGCTCGCCGGTGAGTTCCGGACTCAGGTCGACAGCACGGCAGAACAGCGAAGGTGCTTCGATCGCCAGCGTTTTCACCAGGCCCGGCAGTCCGCCGAGGAGTCCGGCGGCATCGCTGCCGCCGGACAGGCCCAGGAGCCCATCGATCCGGCTGACCGTGACGAAGGCCGCACGCCCGTGTTCGGCCGTCCGTTCCAGGGGGCGCTGGACGGAAGCCGCTGTCAGCAGTGCGGATTCGAGGGTCACGATGGACTCCGACCATCCGGCCGGGGCATCCGGAGCCAGGAACAGCGCCAGATCCACCCGATCGGCCGGCGCCTCCGTGCCACGCTGCACGGTCCAGCCCGCCGCCTCGAGGGCGGCGGAGATCGGCTCGGTCAGGGCGCTACCGTCGCCGGCGACCAGCGCCACCGGCTGCTCGGCGTACGCCCCGACCAGAGTGAGGACAGAAGGAATCTCGACAAGGCGCGCCTGCATCCGGCCAATCCGGGACGCGCCGTCAGCTTTTGGGAGAACCGCCTCCGCCCCATTGGCACCGGCGAGCGCGCCGCTGATGAAGGTGACGATGCCGCCCAGGGTCCGCAGCTCACCCATCTGCTCGGGTCCGGCCTGCGGGCTGTCGGGGAAGCGCTCCTGGAGCGCGCCCATGATCTCGACTCGCTTGATGGAGTCGATGCCGAGGTCGGCCTCGACATCCATGTCCATGTCGAGCATGTCGGTCGGGTAACCGGTCTTCTCGGCCACGACCTCCAGCAGTGCCTGCTGGACGACCTCGGTGGGGTCACCGGCGGGGGCGGCGGCCGGGGAGGGGGCCGGCGCAGCGGCGACGGGGGCGGCAACCGGGGCCGGAGCCACGGGAGCGGCGACCGGAGCGACCGGAGCGGCGGGGGCGACCGGGGCGACCGGAGCGACGGGGGCGGCGACCGGGGCCGCGGGAGCGGCGACGGCGACCGGCTGCGCGACCGGCTGCGCGACCGGGGCGGGCGCGGGGGCCGGAGCGGCGATGGCCTGGGTGTTGGCGGACTGGCCCACGTTCAGCTCGGGGCGCGGCAGGCGCTCGACCGGACGGCGCACGGCCGGGGCGACACCGCCCATGCCGGCCTCCAGGTAGGCGAAGCCCAGCAGCACCTCGCTGGCCTGGCTGTGCGCCTGGCCGATCGCGACGCTGTGGTCGCTGACCGAGGCGAGCCCGGCGACCGTGCGGTCGGTCAGGTTGCCCTGCAGCGCGTCGTATTCCAGGATGCCGCTGAGCCTTTCGGCCACCCGCAGCTGGCTGCTCAGGTACTCGCGGTGCAGCGCGAGGTGGTCACCGGCCATGGTGTCGGACCCGGACGCCGCCGGCGCCGCGGCCGGAGCCGGGGTGCTGTGGCCATTGCCGTTCCCGTTGCCGTTCCCCGGGGCCGGGGCCGGAGCGGCCTCCGGCCGGGGCACCTGATAGCCGTTCTCGAGTGCGTCCCGATAAGCGCCGCGGCGCTCCTCGGAGACGTAGTTGATGCCGTTCAAGGGAATCCTCATTCCTTTGGTTTCGACTACATCGGGGGCTGTGACGCTGTAGCGGTTGAATCCGGCGAGCGGCAGGCCGAGGACCGCGAGGCGTGCCGCGAGCTGCTTGAGCGAGCGGTCGCCGTCCGTGGCGGGGCCGGCATCCGCGGCCAGCACCACGACGTCGTCGCGGTCGGCCAGGATCTTGCGCACCAGTCCGGAAAGCACCGACTTGGGACCGAATTCGACGAACACCCGGTACCCGGCCTCGTACATCTCGAGCACGCGCGGCGCGAACGAGACCGGCTGCGACAGCTGCTCGACCAGGACCGCTCGGTTGCGGTCGAGGTCCGTGCCGTACTCCGCGCCGGCGGTGTTCGCGAACACCGGAATCGACGGGGCGGCGCAGACCGCCTCGGCAACCGCGGCGCGGAAGGCCGAAACACCGTGTGCGACATAGGAGGTGTGGAACGCCGCCGACACCGGCAGCAGGCTCGCACCCAGACCGAGCCGGTCGGCCTCCTCGGCGAAGGCGCGCACCGCGTCGGTGCCGCCGCCCACGACCGTCTGCTCCGGGGCATTGAGGTTGCAGATCACCACATCCGGGTGGGCCGCCAGCAGCTCGGTGAGCTGCTCGGCGCCACAGCGGAGCGCCGCCATGGTGCCCCGGTCGGACGCGCCTTCGGGCAGCTGGGCCATGGCCTGCCCACGGGCCCGGGCCAGGCGGTGGAAGGTGTCGTCGTCCAGGGCGCCGGCCGCCCACAGGGCGGTGAGCTCACCGAAGCTGTGCCCCAGGGTGCCTTCCGCGTCGAAACCCAGCTCCAGCAGGTACCGGTACTGACCGGAGGACAGCGCGCCGATCGCGGGCTGCGCGAAGTCCGTGCGGCGCAACGCCTCTTCCTGGCGCGCGGCGGTCTCGGGATCGAAGGCCTGCGGCGGGTAGATCACACGGCTGAGCGGCTCGGCGGGTTCCGAGATCCGGCTGGCGGCATCGAGGGTGGCACGCACCGGCGGCACGGCCAGCGCGGTCCGCACGCCCATGCCGACGTACTGGCTGCCCTGACCGGCGAACAGCGCGGCGACCTTGCCGGGCACCGCGGCCCGGCGGCGGTACCAGGCGCCACCCGGCAGCTCGAAGGCTTCGGCGTCCGGCTCGGCCCGCAACCGCTCGATCACCTTGTCCCGCAACGCATGCAGCTCGGCGGCGTCCCGGGCGACCACCGCCAGGCGGGCCTGCGCGGCCTCGATCGGCGCGTCCACGTCGCCGCCCGCCGGCCGCTCCGCGACCGCGGCCAGCAGCGCCTCGGCGTCCGCGCCCTGCCACACGTGCACCCGGTAATCGCGGTGCAGCGCACGGGCATCCGCCCCGGCGGGGTCGTATTCCTCGAGCACGCAGTGGAAATTGGTGCCACCGAATCCGAACGACGAGCTCGCCGCCCGCCGCCGGTCGCGATTCGGCTCCAGCACCCACGGCCGGGTCGAGGTGTTCACCCAGAACGGCGAGTTCGGGAAATCGACGGATTCCTTGGGCTTCTCGACATTGATCGTCGGCGGCAGCACCTTCTGGTGCAACGCCATCGAGAGCTTGATCAGACCCGCCGCGCCGGCCGCCGCCTTGGTGTGGCCGATCTGCGATTTGACGCTGCCGACCGCGCAGAACTGCTTGTCGTCGCTCGCCTCGGTGAAAACCTCACGCAGCGCCGACAATTCGGTCACGTCACCGACCGCGGTGCCGGTGCCGTGGCATTCCAGCAGGCCGATCTGCTCCGGCCCGAATCCGGCGTCGTCGTAGGCGCGCTTCAGCGCGACGATCTGGCCTTCCTTGCGTGGCGCGTAAATGCTCTTGAAACGCCCGTCGCTGGAACTGCCGATACCGCGCAGCACGGAGTAGATGCGGTCGCCGTCGCGTTCGGCGTCGGCCAGTCGCTTGAGGGCCAGCATGCCCATGCCCTCGCCGATCATGGTGCCGTCCGAATTCTCGTCGAACGGGCGGATCATGCCGGACTTGGACAACGCCGGGGTCTTGCTGAAGCACAGGTACATCAGGATGGTGTTCTCGGCGTCGCAGCCACCGCTGATCATCAGATCGGCACGGCCGGACACCAATTCGGCGACCGCCATGTGCACGGCGGCGAGCGAACTCGCGCAGGCGGCGTCCACCGTGCAGTTGGTGCCACCCAGGTCGAAACGGTTGGCGATGCGGCCGGCGACGACATTGCCGAGCATGCCCGGGAAGGAGTTCTCCTCCCACAGCGCGAAGGCCTTCACGAACTTCGCCGCGATCTCCTCGGCATCCTGGTCACTGAGCCCGCAGCTGCGCACGACCTCCTTCAGGACCGGCGTCTGCAGGCGCGTGGCCAGCGGCTGGGTGAGCGAGTTCGCGCCGGTGATACCGAGAATCACGCCGGTACGGCTCGAGTCGTACCACGTCGAGTCGAGGGCGCCCGCGTCCGCGAGGGTCTGCTTGGCCACCACCAGGCTCAGCAGCTGCAGGACGTCGGTGACCTCCAGCTGGTTCGGCGGCAGGCCGAATTCGAGCGGGTTGAAGTCGATCGTCGGAATGAAGCCGCCGCGTTTGGCGTAGGTCTTGTCCGGCGCGCTGGGATCCGGGTCGTAGTAATCCTCGATCCGCCAATGCGATTCCGGCACATCCTCGATGCAGTCGGCGGCCTCGACCACATTCGACCAGAATTCCGAGAGATCGGCGGAACGCGGGAACAGCGCGCCCAGGCCGACGATGGCGATAGGCGTATCGCCGAGCTTCATCCGATTGTCCATTGCACTTTTCCTTGGCTGGAGCGTCCGGTCAGGCCGCCGCGAGGCGGTCCTTCTCGGTGACGATGTAGCGGGCGAGTTCGGCGATGGTCGGGTGGTACCACAGCGCGGTGGTCTCCAGTTCGAAACCGAGCCAGGATTCCAGTTCGTTCCCCAGCACCAGGGCCTCGGTGGAATCCAGGCCGAAAGAATCGAAGAAGTCGTCGAAGGAAATCTCGGACGGCTCTGCCTGCAATTTGAAAGCAATCTTCTCGGCCAGCCAGTCCTGAACCTGCTCGACGGTGAGATCGGTGGTGTCAATCTTGTCGGTCATGATCAAACTCCAACAAACTGTAGGTAATTCGGGTCAGCGAGCGTTCTCGACGGAAAGGCTCCGGACGACCGCATCGGCGGCGGCCGCACCGGAATCGAAGGCCGACTCGTGGCTGCCCACGATGTCGATGCCCATCTTCCGGGAGTGGAAATACGAACCGGCGAACTTCACTCGGGAGTCACCGGCATTGATGGTGTGAATCCTGGACTGCAAGGACCGCGCCTCGACGGTGAACACCGGATGCCGATAGTCGAATTCGCGGATCATCTTCTCCGGCGCGACCTCGAACGGATAGTCCAGCGTCAGGAAGTAGTCGGTCGCACTGGTGAAGTCGTGCAACTGGTTGAGGTAGTAGACGACCCAGGTGCTCATATCGTCGTTGCTGCCCGCGCGCGCGTAATTCCAGCTGCGCCACTTCTCGCGGTCGACCGGCATGCACGCGGCGTCGGTGTGCAGGGCGGCGCGGGTGTGGTTGTAGCGGATCGCCTCGAGCATGCGCTGCGCCGGCGTCGGCTCGGCCAGCATGGCCAGCGCGTCATCGGCGTGCGCCGCGATGATCACCTCGTCGAAGCGCTCGGTGCCGGCATCGGTGGAGACGATCACACCCTCCGCGTCCTCGGCGACCCGGTCGGCGCTCGTGCCCAGCCGCACCTGCTGACCGGCTTCGGCCAGGCGTTCCAGCGCGGCACGGACGTAGTTGATGCTGCCGCCGGTCACCGTCCGCCAGGGCGCGGTCCGCCCGCCCAGGCCCTCGCGGCCGTGGCCGAGGAAGAAGGCGATCACGGTCGCGGCGGGCATGTCCCAGATCCGGTCCGCGGGCACCGACCAGGCGGCGGTCGCCACCAGCACCACGAACCCGTACCGGAAGGTGTCGCTGTAGCCGTTGCTGGTCAGATACTCACCGAGCGGCATCTCGGCCTGCTTCCGGATGAAGTGCTTCGGCGACTCCTCGTAGAAGCGCTCGGCCTCGGCCCACAGCTGCACGAAATCCTCGGGGTATTTGGCGCGAATCGCGGCCTCGTCCAGTTCGAAATCGTCCGACACGTAGCAGATACCGGTGTCGGCATTGTTGAAACTGAAGCGGCCCGGATGGTCCTGACCGGCGACCCCGAGATCGGCGAAGAACTTCGTAATCTTCTGGTAGTGCGGCTCGTTGTAGACGATGAATGCGGTGTCCAGCCCGAGGGTCCGGCCGGCATCGGTCACCTCGACCGAATTGGCATGCCCACCGGCATTCGATTCCTTCTCGAATACGGTCACATCGGCGTGCCCACGCAGATGATAAGCGGCCGAGATACCTGCTATTCCGGCGCCGATCACAGCAACCTTTGCCATGCCCATCCCTTCACGGTTGATCACGATCCGGTATCACCATAAACAGGGGGCGGCCGGCGGAGAACGCCACGAAGGGAGCACTCGCGCATGTATCCAAAGAGGTATTCGAGGCGCGGTGGCAGTCTGCGAGACTGCGACCATGGCGATCGACAGAACGACGTCTGGACACCATTGGAAAACCGAAGCCTATCGAATTGTTAATCTAGCACGAATTCTCCGCCTCTGTTTCGCGGAAGCACGGCCATTCGTTCAATTCATGTTCGCACTACGTTTCGTCGCCGCGTCGGCGCTCGCCGCGCCCCCGTTCTCCTCGATACCGCTCACGGCCTGGATCGATTACTCCTGGGCGGTCGCGGCGTGGTTTCTCACAACGGTGTGCGTCTATTTGATGAACGGCATCGCCGACGGCGTGAACGATCGGATCAACGGAGTCGGGCGGCCGATCGGCCGCGGCGACCTCGACCCACGCGACGCGGCGGCGGCCACGCAGCTGGCCGCGATCGCCGCGCTCGTCCTCGCACTGCACGTCGGAATCACCATGGCCGTCCTCGTTTTGGTGTTCCTCGCGCTCGGCTACTTCTACTCCATGCCCCCCATCCAGCTCAGCCACACCTGGGCCGGCTCCAGCGCGATCGTCACGGTCGGCGGATTGTGCACCTATCTGGCGGGAGGCGTGGCCATCCGCGCCCAGCTCACGCCCGACCTGGTGGTCTTCGCGGTGGTGATGTCACTGTGGATGGGATTGATCGGCGCGGTGGTCAAGGACTTCTCCGATGTCGCCGGTGATCGCGCGGCACAGCGGCGGGTGCTCACCCTGCTGGTCGGCGAGATGCCGTTGCGCAGGTGGGTATCCCTGGCCGCCCTCGGGGTGGCGACCGGCCTCGCGGTCGGCGCCTCCCGGCTTCCGACCCTCGAATGCCCCTGCGTCCCCATGATGTTCGGCGCGGCCCTGGTGGTGGGTTACACGCTCACCACCCGCTATCGCGATCCCCGGCCGGTGAGCCGGCGACCATACCGCGCCTTCATGATCACCCAGCTGGCCGCCAATCTCGGCGCGCTGATCAGCGGCCTGCCGGTGTGATCACTCCGGCGGATAGGGAGAGATCAGCTTGGCCGCCGTCGCGCGATTGACCATGTCCAGTCGCGACACGGCGCCGAGCTTCCTGAAGATATTCCGCAAGTGCCGCTTCACGGTGCCCTCGGTGATACCGAGGGCATTCGCGATCTGCCGGTTGCTCAACGCGCCGGCAACCTGTTCCACCACCTCCAGTTCCCGGTCGGTGAGCGTCTGGTCCGGCAGCGGATCCCGGTTCCCCCCACCGAATCCCTTGTCCTCCTGCCACGACACGTAGACGACCACCTCGCCGCCCGCGTCCGCGGCACGAATCGCCGACAGCAGCGTCTCCCGCTTGGCGCTCTTGTGCAGATAACCGGCTATGCCGTACTCGACGAGGTCGCGGATCAAGGCCGTGTCCTGATGCATGCTCACGATCAGCACTCGCGACTCGGGGCTCACGTCCCGCAGGGTGAGGAGGTTCTGCACCACGTCGCTCCCGGGCATCTCGACATCTAGGATCACGACCTTCGGGTGCAGCCGCTCCGCGTATTCCGCGCCGGCGCGGCCGTCGGCCGCCTGGCCCACGACCGTGATATCGCTTTCGCGGTCGAGGATCTCGCACAGCGCACCGCGCAGCATGTTGTGATCGTCGATGACCAGCACCGTAATCATCGCGGTCCTCACTCCACGTCGATAGGCAGCGGTATCCACACCGCGACGCGTGTTCCGAGGCCGGGAGACGAACCGAGAGTGACCGATCCGGACAGCAACTCGGCCCGCTCCCGCATCGAATGGAGCCCGTTCGACCGCCTCGGCTGCGACGGGTCGAATCCGATCCCGTTGTCCACCACCTGTGCCCAGACCTCGTGGGGCGCGATATCGACCTCGACGGCGACACGGGTGGCCTGGGCATGGGCGAAGGCATTGCGCAGCGCCTCACGCAGAATGAGGAACGTCTCGTCCATGACGTCGGTGGAGACCCAGGACTGCGACCCGTTGACCCGGATCTCGACCATCGGAGTCGTCCGCCCGACCGAGCGCACGAATGCCGTCAGAGCGTCCCGCAGGGAATTTCCGCCCTCCTCCGCCCGCAAACCCGTGGTGATGGCCGCCAATTCCGCGATCGCATCCGAAAGGACGTCCACGGCGGCGGCAATTCCCTTGCGGCCCTTCGGTTCTCCGGCCGCAACGATCTCCAGCTGATGCATGGCGACGCTGAGCGTGTTCCCCAGCCGGTCGTGAACCTCTCGCGCGAGCTTGCGCCGATCGGCATCGTTCACGATCCGGATCTGGTCCAGCAGAAAGGCGTCATACCCCTTGGCCCCGGCCTCCAGCCGGGCGAACAGGCTCCGGCTGAGAGCCGTTGCCAGCGTGACGATCTGATCCCGCTCCCCGGTGCCCGGACCGAGCGCATCCACCGCTTCGGCCATCACCAGTTCGAACATGATCACGGCCGCGCGCACCGAGCAGTCCGGACGGATCCCCCGGATACCCCGCCGCTCGGCCATGTTCACGAACCGCTCGACCGGGACCTCGACTCGGCTCGCCTGCCCGGATCCCATCGACTCGGCGCATTCACCGATGATCTGGCGCGCCTGAACGACACATTCCTCCCAGACCGCGTCGTCCGAAACCAGCGCGCTCCCAGCGTGTTCCAACTCCATGCGATAGCGATCGATCAGATACTGCTGTCGGTCCCTCAAGCGCGCGGCCGCACTCTCCGGCAGATTCGGCCTCATACATCAGTCCCGCCGTACTTCCCCGCTTCAGCTATTATGTTGCTATCGTTAACTCGCCGAAAAGCCCAGTGCCAACGCCATGTTCGCGCCACGATTACCATCGCCGATTTCCCTCACGATTCCCACACACGATGCACCGGGTTACCCCTCGGAGACATCCCGGAGTCACGCCGTACTGTACCCAAGGATCCCCCGTTCATCGACCGATCCGGCGCCCATCGCAGGGCTACCGAGCGGTTCGCAAAACGGGCAAAATACCTGGTCAGTTGCCCATTTCGGCGTGGTTCACGCCGCGTTCACCCCAGCCCCCTCGATTTCACCATGCGCGCACGCCGAACCTGTCCTGTCAGGAGCACTTCGGCAGACGACAGGGGCGGCCGAGCGCTCACATTAATGCCTCCTGAACACCGGAAAACCGTTGCGGGAAAGGAACATGCACCGTCCGTCGCACGAGAATTGAGTAGCGGTGGATGAGCTGCCGGCCGATACGCTGAGTGCGTGTTCAGCTGCGGCAAGCTCGGAATACTCACCCTCGGACTGGTGGTCTCACTCGGGCTCGGGGCGTGCTCGGCCACCGATACCGGCGACAGCGCCGCCAAGGGCAATGTCACAGCTACGCTGGGAGACGCCAACCCGCAACCGATAGCCTCGGACCCGCACCCGACGCTCCCGGTCACGGCGCACAGTTTCGACGGCACCGACGTGACGATCCAGGACTCGAGTCGCATCATCGCCGTCGACCGGTTCGGCACCCTCGCACAGACCGTCTACGCGCTGGGCCTCGGTAGCCGTCTCGTCGGGCGCAGCACCGCTGCCAAGATCCCCGCGATCGCGGGCCTGCCCAACGTCACCCCGGACGGCGAGGCCATGAGCGTGGAAGCCGTTCTGGCCCTGCACCCGACCGTACTGCTGACCGACACCACCACCGGAACTCCTGCGGTATTCGAACAGCTGCGAGCCGCAGCGGTGCCGATCGTCTTCTTCGACCCGGCACGAACGCTGAACGGCACCGGCCCACAGATCCAGGCGATCGCCGATACGCTGGGCGTCCACGACCAGGGCGTCGCTCTCGCGCAACGCACAACCGCCGAAATCGCCACCGCGACTGCGGCTCTCCCCGCACGGAATCCGAAGTTGCGCATCGCATTCGTCTATCTGCGCGGCACGGCGCTCACCATGCTCGCCGGCCCGGGCTCCGGCGCGGACGCCCTGATCACCGGCCTCGGCGCGGAAGACGCCGGAACGGCGGCCGGACTCGGCGAACCCTTCGTCGCCATCACCGGCGAGGCCATGATCGCGGCCCGCCCGGACATCCTCCTGGTCATGACCGACGGGCTCGATTCCATCGGTGGCACAACGGGATTGCTCAAAATCCCGGGCATCGCACAAACCCCCGCCGGGCACGCGCACCGGATCATCGACATGTCCGACAGCGTCCTGCTCAGCTTCGGCCCCAACACCGGCAGAGTGCTGGCCGCACTGCGATCGGCGATATTCCGCTGATCGATGTCGGCGTCAGAACGCCGCCTCGTCGAGATCCATCGGCCCGAGGTCGACATCGGTGATGATCGTGCGCACCGTACCGAGTTGCGGGAGCACATTTTTGGCGAAGAACGAGGCGGCGGCGACCTTCCCCTCGTAGAACGGGGTGCTGCCCGACGTGTCGATGGCGGTGAGCGCGACGCCGGCCTGGCGCAGCAGCAGCCAGCCGATCAGCAGGTCACCGACGGCGAGCAGAAAGCGCACCGACACCAGTCGGATGCGGTACAGCTCGGCCGGCTCCTGCTGCGCAGCGGAGCGGAAGCCGGTGAGGGTCGCGACCATCGCCTCGACGTCCTCGAGTGCGGTGGCCAGGAGAGCACGCTCGCGCTCGAGGCGGCCGCCTCCGACACTGCCCGCGAGGAACTTCGCGATCTGATCGGTCACGTGCGCGAACGCGGCACCGCGGTCACGCCCGATCTTGCGGAAGAAGAAGTCCTGCGCCTGGATCGCGGTGGTGCCCTCGAAGGTGAGCTCACAGGTCGCCGACGCCTCGAGTCCCATCTTGCGTTCCAGACCCGTGGCGAAGACGCCGTTGCGAGCGCCGAGCTCACCGGTGCCGGGGTCGAAGTGGAATTTCGGCACCACGAACAGCGACAGTCCCTTCGTCCCCGGTCCAGCGCCCTCCGGCCGAGCCAGCACCAGATGGAGGATGTTCTCCGAGATGTCGGAGTCGCCGCCGGTGATGAATCGCTTCACACCCTCGAGCCGCCAGCTGCCGTCGGCCTGCCGCATCGCGGTGGTGCGGCAGGCGCCGACATCGGAGCCGGCGTCGGCCTCGGTCAACACCATGGTCCCGCTCCACTCGCGCGCGGCCGCGATCTCGGCCCACCGCCGCTGAGTTGCGTTGCCCAGAATGTGCAGGATCTCGGCGTTCTGCGGTCCGCTCGTGTAGACGAACGCCGCGGGCTGGGCGCCGAGGATCAGTTCCCAGATCGACCATTTGACGACCGACGGCGCCGCCGTACCACCGACCTCCTCCTTCAGCCCCACCTTGTGCCAGCCGGCCTGCTGCCAGGCCCGCGTGGAGCGAATGAACGACGCGGGCAGCGATACCGCGTGCGCGGCCGCGTCGAACGTCGGCGGATTGCGGTCCGCGTCGGCGAACGACTCCGCCAGCGGGCCCTCGGCCAGCCGCGCCGCTTCGCCCAGCATGGCGCGGACCGTGGGGGCATCCAGGTCGCCGAACGCTCCCGAGTCGAGAACCCGGTCGATCGCCAGCACCTCGAAGAGGTTGAACTCGAGGTCGCGGACATTGCTCTTGTAGTGGCCCACCTGGATGCCTCCCTGTACTCGTACCGATCGAGATCTACTCGTAGATCTCGCCCTTGCCGGCCTTCTCCACCAGGGACTGCGGCGGCAGAAAGTGGTCACCGTAGCGATCGGCCAGCTCGCGGGCCCTGGCCACGAAGCCCGGCAAACCGCCCTCGTACTGGTTGATGAACTGGATGACGCCGCCGGTCCAGGCCGGGAAGCCGATGCCGAGCAGCGAACCGATATTGGCGTCCCGCACGGAGTTCAGCACCCCCTCGTCGAAACACTTGACCGTCTCGAGCGCCTCGGCGAACAGCATGCGGTCGCGCAGGTCCTCGAACGGGATCCGCTTGCCGCCGCTGCCGAAAGCCGCGCGCAGACCCGGCCAGATGCGGGTGCGCTTCCCGTCGACGTAGTCGTAGAAGCCCGCGCCGGCGGAGCGGCCCTTGCGATCGAACTCGTCGATCATGCGGTCGATGACGGCTTCCGAGCTGTGCGAGGCCCAGGTGCCGCCCGCGGCCTCGACCGCGGCACGCGACTCCTGCCGGACCTTGCGCGGCAGCGTCAACGTCAGCTCGTCCCACAACTGCAGCGGCGGAGCCGGATAGCCCGCCTGCGCACCGGCCTGCTCGATCGTCGCCGGCTCGACGCCCTCACCGACCGCGGCCACCGCCTCGTTGAGGAAGGTGCCGATCACGCGCGAGGTGAAGAAACCACGGCTGTCGTTGACGACGATGGGTGTCTTCCCGATCTGCAGGACGTAGTCGAAGACCTTCGCGAGCGTCGCGTCGGACGTCTTCTCACCGCGGATGATCTCCACGAGCCGCATCTTGTCCACCGGCGAGAAGAAGTGGATGCCGATGAAGTCCTCCGGCCGCTGCACGCCCTGTGCGAGACCCGTGATCGGCAGCGTCGAGGTGTTCGAACCGAGCACGGCGTCCGGCTCGACAATGTGCTCGATCTCGCCGAACACCTTGTGCTCGAGCTCCGGGCTCTCGAACACGGCCTCGATCACGAAGTCCACGCCGGCGAAGTCCGCCGGATCGGCCGTCGGCGTGATCCGCGCGAGCAGCGCATCCGACGCCTCCTGCGTGGTCTCGCCCCGCGACAGGGCCTTTCGCTCGAGTTCGACCGCGTAGCCCTTGCCCGCGACGGCGTTCGCCGGCGACACGTCCTTCAGCACGACGTCGATGCCGGCCTGCGCCGACACATAGGCGATGGCAGCGCCCATCATCCCGGCGCCGAGCACACCGACCTTCCGCGCGGCGTACTTCTCGAAACCCTCGGGACGCGAACCGCCCGCACTGATCCGCCGCAGGTCGAAGAAGAACGCCTTGGTCATGTTCTTCGCGACCTGACCGGTGACGATGCTGACGAAATAGCGCGCCTCGATCTTCGTGGCGGTCTCGAAGTCCACCTGCGCGCCCTCGATCGCGGCGGCCAGGATCGCCCGCGGGGCGGGCATCGGCGCGCCCTTGACCTGCTTGCGCAGATTGGCCGTGAAGGCCGGCAGGTTCGCCGCGAACGCCGGGTCCGACAGCGAGCCACCGGGCATCCGATAGCCCTCGGCGTCCCACGGCTGCACGGCCCCGGGGTTGGCCTTGATCCACTCCTTGGCCTTCGGCAGCAGTTCGTCCACGGTGGACACCAGCTCGTCGATCAGGCCGAATTCCTTGGCCTGCACCGGATTATGCCGCTGGCCGCGCATCAGCACAGTGCGGAGCGCATGCTGGATCCCGAGCAGGCGCGTGGTGCGGACGACGCCGCCCGCACCGGGCATCAGGCCGAAGGTGACCTCGGGTGATCCGACGACGACGCCCTCGATATTCGCCGCGATGCGGTGGTGCGTCGCGAGCGCGATCTCGAAGCCGCCGCCCAGGCAGAGGCCGTTGATGGCCGCCACGACCGGCTTGCCCAGCGTCTCCAGGCGGCGCAGCCGCGCGTTCAGCGCAGTGGTCGACTCGGTGACGTGCTCGGTGTGCTCCGGCGTCGCCCGGATCAGGTCCCGCAGATCACCACCCGCGAAGAACGAGCTCTTCGCCGACGCGATCACCACGCCGGTGATCGAGTCCCGCTCGGCCTCCAGCCGGTCCACGACCTGCCCGAAGGACTCCTGGAAGTCGGCGTTCATCGTGTTGGCGGGCTGGTTCGGGTCGTCCAGGGTCAGCACGACGATGCCGTCGGCGTCCCGGTCCCAGCGAATCGTGTTGGTCATGTCCTCACACCCGCTCGATGATCGTCGCGATACCCATGCCGCCGCCGACGCACAACGACAGCAGTGCGCGCCGGGCTTGCCGCCGCTCCAGCTCGTCCACCATGGTCCCGAGGATCATCGCGCCGGTGGCGCCCAGCGGGTGCCCCATCGCGATCGCGCCGCCATTGACATTGACCTTCTCGTCCGGCAGTTCCAGATCCTTCATCCACTTCAGCACGACCGACGCGAACGCCTCGTTGAGCTCGAAGAGGTCGATGTCGTCGACGGTCAGCCCGGCCAGGCCGAGCACCTTCCGGGTGGCCGGCGTGGGACCGGTCAGCATGATCGTCGGATCCGACCCGGTGATCGCGGCGGCCATGATGCGGGCGCGCGGGGTGAGACCGAGATCCTTGCCCACCTGCTCGTTCCCGATCAGCACCAGGGCGGCGCCGTCGACGATGCCGGAGGAGTTCCCGCCGGTGTGCACGTGGTCGATCCGCTCGACCCAGTGGTATTTCTGCAGCGCCACCGCGTCGAAACCGCCCACCTCGCCGATGCCCGCGAAGGCGGGCCTCAGCTTGCCGAGGGTCTCGACGGTGCTGCCGGGACGGCGATGCTCGTCGTGGTCGAGGATCGTCACGCCGTTGATGTCCTTCACCGGCACAACGGATTTCGCGAAATACCCGCCGGACCACGCGGCCTCGGCGCGGTCCTGCGACCGCACGGCGAAGCGGTCGACGTCCTCGCGCGAGAAACCCTCGATGGTCGCGATCAGGTCGGCGCCGATGCCCTGCGGTGCGATGAAATTGTCGTAGGTCAAAGCCGGGTCGTTGAAGATCGCGCCGCCGTCGGCGCCCATCGGCACCCGCGACATCGACTCGACACCACCGGCGATGATCAGGTTCTCCCAGCCCGAACGCACCCGGGCCGCCGCCTGGTTGACCGACTCGAGTCCCGAGGAACAGAACCGGTTCAGCTGCACTCCGGCGACCGTGTCCGGCAGCCCGGCGCCCATCGCGGCGGCCCGGGCGATATCGCCGCCCTGGTCCCCGACCGGCGAAACGACGCCCAGAATGATGTCGTTGATCGCCGCGGGGTCCAGCCCCGGATGGCGGGCCTTCAGCTCTTCGATCAGGCCGACGACCAGATCGACCGGTTTCGTCCCGTGCAGGGATCCGCCCTTGTTCTTGCCCCGAGGCGTGCGGATAGCCTCGTAGATATATGCCTCGTTACTCACACTGACGGCCCTTCTTCAGCCATAGGTAATGAACTCCCTTTCGACGGGAATTCCTATTTGGGAGGAGAAATAGTCAGTCCGCGCGAAGCAGCCACTCTGTATGCGTCGTGCTTTTCGATCATGGGCGCCGACGCGGAAATCCTCGAGACGCCGGGCAGGTCTCCGAAGTCGGGACCGAGCTGTTCGGACATCATCTTCCCGAAGTTGGGGTCCATGTACATCCGCTCACCGGAGATCAGCTTCAGATCGGGATCGAACGCCATCACCACCAGGTACAGGCCGGTGACCCGCTCGCCCTCGAGGGTGTTGAACGACATGAACGCCTCACGGAGCAGCGTGTTGTCGGCTACCGCGTGCACTCGCTTCTCGGCGGCGACATCCCGCCCCCGATTGGGCAGGATGCGCCGATACGTCTCGCGTTCGCATCCGTTCCGTCGACCGCCCATCCGAGGGATGCGAGCTCGTAATGCGGGTTGGGGGTCAGCGTCGCCATGGTGGCTTCGACATCCATTTCCAGCTCAGCGATCTCGTGAGCGAGGAGAATTTCTTCCATTTGTTTCTTGGACAATTGCGACATACGAGTGCCTTTCATGAGCAATGGTGGTCGGGGACGGTGAGGACGAAAGCGGTGGTTCGGTGGGCATCGGAGGCGACCAGCGCACCGGCGCGGCCACCGGTGTCTTCCAGCGAGTTCAACATCGTGACCAGCGACCGCAGCCGGCCGGAACGGGGAAGGTGACCGAACGCGAGGTCCCCGCCGCGCGGGTTCACCAGGAACTCGCTGATCCCGGTCTCCTTCATCCAGGCCACCGGCGTGACGGCGTACTGCTCCGGGACCTCGAGCTGGTCGAGGCCGCCGAAGTCGAGGCCACAGGGGGCGAGGAGCTCGTCGACAGCGTGCGGACCGAGCGGGGCGATACCGAACTCGCTGGATGCGCGGACCGCACGGGTCGCCTGCAGGCGGGCGCGGTATCGCAGACCCAGCCTGATCGCGTTCTGCTCGCCGGCCAGGATGATCGCGCTCGCGCCGCGGGCCGGATGGGCCGTGACGACCAGCCCATCGTCGATGAAATCGTGCTCCGGCACCGTGCCCGCACCTGCCCAGCCGGTGAACGCGTCGCTCGCGACCGGCTTGTGGAAGCAGTCGGCGAGATATCCCGGTGTGCTGGAGACGATCTCGGCCGCGAAGTCGCCGGCTGCCGAGCACTCGGCGGATCGGGTGTACGACGAACGGGCCCAGCCCGCCATCTCGTCGGAGGCGACATCCCACCAGGCGGCGACCACCCGAGCCGTGTGCTGCCTCAGATAGAGCTCGGCACCGGTATGGCTGTGGCCGGAGCCCAGTCCGAAGTCGGTCGCCGCGACGACCGCGATCATCTCCGGGTTCTGCTCGATCGTTCTGACCGCCTGCGCCAGGCTCCACGCACTGTTCGTGCCGACCGTGGTCGTCAGGTCGAGCGGTGGCCGGTCGAAGACCCAGCCGGGCCGCCCGGCCGAGCGGCCCGTCGACAGGCAGCGGGGGTCGGCCAGGAACAGCTCGGTGAGTTCCGACTGGTCGAGGCAGGTTCGGCGCAGCAGCGCACGAATCACGTCCTCGGCCAGCCCGGTGGGCGTTTCGGGCAGGTCGGGATCATCCGGGATGATTGCCGACCGGCCCGCATCGATGAGCACAACGCTGGTCATCGTGGCCTCTTCAGCGCTCGGCGGGACAGTTCACGACCCCACCCCGGCCTGCGTCCCGAACGTCTGCCGCATGAAATCCGGATCGATCGGCAAGCCGTGGACCTGCTGGTTGTGGCTGTGGCACAACTGGTGGTACGCGAAGGACGTCTGCATCGCGTTGACGCGACCCTGGTTGTCCTGGGCGACGTTGACGGACTCCTTCGCCAGCTTGAGCGCGAAGAGCGGCTTCTCGGCGATGCGCGACGCCAGCCGCAGCGTGAACGACTGCAGCTCGTCGAGGGGCACGACGTGGTTCACCATGCCCAGCCGATGGACCTCCGCGGCCGTCAGGAAGTCGGAGGTGAACAGCATCTCCTTCGCCTTCCGGACGCCGACCTCGAACGGGTGGTTGAAGAACTCGGCGCCGGACACGCCCATCGACACGGTGTTGTCCTGGAACAGCGCATCCTCGGCGGCGACGATCAGGTCGCAGGGCCACACCAGCATGAGGCCACCGGAGATGACCTTGCCCTGCACGGCGGCGATGGTCGGCTTCGGCAGGTTGCGCCACCGCTCCGACAGCCCGATGTACATCTCCTTCTCGATCGCCATCCGCGATTCGGCACCGGCGCAACCGAAGCCGCACCAGGTGCCGATCCGCCGGTGATCGGCCACCACCCGCGGGCCCGCATCGTCGCGTAGATCGTGTCCGGCCGAGAAGTGCGGACCGTTCGCGGCGAGGATGATCACGCTGATCGAATCATCTTGCGCGGCAAGGTCGAACGCGTCGTTGAGCTCGTACAGCAGCTGCATGCTCTGCGCGTTCCTGGCGTCGGCGCGGTCGAGCACGATCCGGGCGACCTTCTCGGCCGGGCGCTCGTAGCGGATCGTCTCGAACTCGCTCACAGCCGGCCTCGCTCGTCGGGACGCCCCAGCCGGGCGACGGTGTCGGCGGTCGCGGCGGCGGCCGCGGCGGCAACACCGGCGATCCGCTCGGGTGTCAGCGGCGGAACAAGCGCACCGGCCAACCCGGTCGGCAGGTCGTGGTGGGCGATCGGACGCTGGTGGGAGAACGTGTCGAACCCGGCCTTGCCGTGGTAGGCGCCCGAACCACTCATCCCGACACCGCCGAACGGCACGGCGTGGTTGCCGTACGCCAGGCCGAAGTCGTTGCGCGAGACCCCGCCCGACGTGGTGTTCAGCAGGAACCGCTGGAAATCGTCGGTGTCGCCGCCGTACCAATAGGCCGACAGCGGATGTTCGCCGGCCGCCACGAAGGCGATGGCCTCGTCGACATCGGAGTAGGTGTGCAACACCAGCACCGGGCCGAAGATCTCCTCCGTGTTGATCTCGGCGTCGGCCGGGGTGTCGAGCAGCAGCGTCGGCGGCAGGCGGCGAGAACCCGCGGCCGGCAGCCGGTCCTGCTCCGCCTCCGGCACGATCACGACCTCCACCGCACCCTTGGACTTGGCATCCGCGACGAGCCCGGCGACCCGCGCGTAGTTCGCGTCGTCGACCATCGACACCACGTCGGGGTTGTCGAGGAAGGTCGGGAAGTACGTGAGCACCGCCTTCCGATACGCCTCGACGAAGGCGTCCTGCTTCGATGCCGGGACGAAGGCGTAGTCCGGCGACAGACACACCTGGCCGTTGTTGAACAGGCGAGCGGCGGCCACGCGCGTCGCGGCCTCGGCGACGTCGGCGTCGGGGGCGACGATCGCGGGGTTCTTGCCGCCCAGCTCGAGCGTCACCGGCACCAGGTTCCGGCCCGCGGCGACGGCGACGAGGCGGCCGACCTTCGGGGAACCGGTGAAGAAGATGTGGTCGAACCGCAGGTCAGAAAATGCGGTGGCGGTTGCCAATCCACCGTTGACGACCACGACCTCCTCGGGGCTCATCCGCGAGGCCACCGCACGAGCGAACACCGCCCCGGTCCGCGGGGCCATGTCGGAGAACTTGATCATCACCCGATTGCCGGCGGCGAGTGCTTCCACAGCCGGCACGAAGACGAGCACGACCGGGAAGTTCCACGGGCCGATGACGCCGACCACACCCTTGGGGCGATTCTGCACGGTGGCCGGGATGAACCCGCCCATCGCCGCGGGTACCTCGGTCGGGGCCATCCACTCTTCGAGGTGCTCCCGGGTGTTGGCGATCCCCTCCAGGCCGCCGAGGATGTCGACCTCCATCGAGGTGGTCACGGGACGACTGCCGAAGTCGGCGTGCAGTGCTTCGGCGAGTTCTGCACTGTGCTCGAGGACGGCGGCGACGAAGCGGTCGATGCGGTCGCGCCGGGTCGCGGCGTCGGGGATCGGGTCCAGGGCCTGGGCGGCCCGCTGGGCATCGAGGAGACGCCGCAGTTCCTGGGGCGCGACATCGACGATCGGTTCGGTGGTGATGGTCATTTGCTTGTTTCCTTGTGTGCAGGTGAATCTTGTGCGGCGATGTCGCTGGCCCAGCGATAGTCGGCCTTCCCCGCCGGTCCGCGGACCACCGCGTCCACGCGGACGATGGCCTTCGGCAGCTTGTACCGGGCGAGGCGCTGCTCGGCGTCGGCCAGGAGTTCCTTGTCGGTCGGGTCGTGTCCGGGCAGCAGCTGCACGACCGCGACGGTCTCGCTGCCCCAGCGCTCGCTCGGCCGGCCCACGACGATGACGTCGCGGATCGCGGGATGGGCGATCAGCGCGTCCTCGACCTCCTCGGCGAAGATCTTCTCGCCGCCGGAGTTGATCGTCACCGAGTCGCGGCCGAGCAGCTCGATGCTGCCGTCGGCCCGGTGCCGGGCCCGATCGCCGGGCAGCGCCACGCGGCGGCCCTCGACGGTGGGGAACGTGCGCTCGGTCTTGTCGCGGTCGCCGAGATACCCGAACGGGATGGCGCCGTGCCGGGCCAGCCACCCGGTCGCCGGGTCGCCCGGCTCGAGGATCCGGCGGCGATCCTCGTCCACCACGCAGGTGCCGGGCGCCGGTGTGAAGACACCCGAGGTCGCCGGCGCCGCGCTCGTGCTCAGGTTCGACAGCTGGGAGCCGGTCTCCGAGGAACCCGCGACGTCCGCGATCGCGACGTGCGGCAGCAGCCGCAGAATGCGGTCCTTCACCGATGCGCTGGTGACCGCGCCGCCGACGCCGACCAGCTGCAGGGAACGCCCGTGGTGGCCGCCGCGCTCGAACTCGTCGCACAGCGGGGTCGCGAACGCGTTCCCGACCAGGTTCATGAGCTGCACGCCCTCCCGGTCGATCACCTCCCACACCGAGGCCGGATCGAGCCGGTCCACGACGTCGGGGAAGACGACGGTGCCGCCGGTCAGCACACCCGCCAGGGCGATCCACTGGGCCGCGGCGTGCATGAGCGGAGGCAGCGGCAGCACGACCCGGCGGTCACCGGCGACGGCCCGGGCGACACCGTCGGCGAGCGAGGTCGCGTCGAACATGCCCGCCGGCAGGAACGCGGCCAGTGCGCTCTCGAGAATGTCCGCCTGGGCCCACATCGTTCCCTTGGGCATCCCGGTGGTGCCGCCGGTGTAAACCAGGTAGAGGTCGTCGGCGTGCGGCGCGGTCCGGGGATCGTCGGCGCTGGAGGCCGCCAGGGCTTCCTCGTAGTCGAGGGCGCCGGGCAGCAATGCGTTGCCGGATTCGTCCGCCACCTGGAGCAGCAGCACCGGCCGCTCGCGCAGCGAGTCGAGGACCGCGGCGAGCGTCGGCGCGAAACGGGCGTGGTAGATGATCGCGCGCGCCGAGGCGTCGTCGAGGAGGTAGGTGAGCTCGGCTTCGACGTACCGATAGTTGACGTTCAGCGATGCCGCGCGGGCGGCCGCGGCGCCCAGCATCCCTTCCAGGTACTCGTTGCCGTTGTGCAGGTACAGCGCGACATGGTCCTGGCCCGACTCCCACAACGGCAGGTCGGTACGGGGCCGCTGGATCGAGATCCCGTGCGACAGTAGAAGATTCGCCAGCCGGTTGACGCGCGTCGCCACGTCGCGGTAGGTGAGCCGCCGGTCCCGGAACACGATGCAGTCGCGCTCGGGTGTCGCCGCGGCGACGCCGGCGAACAGCTCGGCGTGGTTGTAACGCATCAGATCTCCATCGGGTGAGCGATCGAGAGTCGCAGGCCCGGCGACGGGATCGGCCCGGGCCTGCGACTCGGCATGGTGACGAGGGGGTTATGTGCAGCGGATGTCGAGGAGGGCCTGGCGTCCCTCTTCACGCACGACGCGGAGCGCCTCCTTGAGCGCGCCCGCGAGCTCGCTGCGGTGGTGGACCGTCGCGCCGTAGCCGCCCGACGCGATGCAGTAGGACGCCAGGTCCGGCGAGGGCGACAGGTTGGAGAACCGGTCCTCGCCCGTGGTGGCCGCGGTGCCGTCGGGATAAACGAGGTACGTCGCCATGTCGACCGCGGTCCAGTTGCTGTTGTTGGCCACGATCGTCAGCACCGGCAGGTTGTGCTTGGCCGCCGCGTGATGGCACGCCGCCGGATTGGCGAACATGTAGGCGCCGTCACCGAGCGTGGCGACCACGGTGCGATGCGGCGCGGCGTGCTTGGCCCCGAGCGCCGCGGGCAGGCCCCAGCCGAGACCACCGGACGCCGGAAGGAAGAAGTACGTGCCGGGCCGCGTCCGGCGCAGCAGGTCGGGGTACGCCACGTACTCGTTGAACACGATGTCGTCGTCGTCGAGCAGATCGCCGAGGGCGGCCGAGATGGCCGCCGTCGTGATCGGCGCGTCGGCGTCGCGATCGGCCTCCTGCCGCCGGAGCTCGTCGATGGCGGCACGACTCGCCGCGGCGACCACGCGGATGCGGTCGGCCCGGGCCGGATCGATGCCGTCGGCCCGATCCTCGAGGGCCGCGATCAACCGGGTCAGGAACGCGGCGGGCGTGGCGCTGATGGTGAGGTCGGAGCGGTGCGTCCGCATCGGGTAGGCCGAGAACAGCGGATCGACGCCGACCTGGGCGACGAAGCAGTCGGCGGGCGGTGCCGTGCGGGCCTGGATCCACGGGACATCGCACTCCACGAACACGACGACGTCGGCCCGCTCGAAGACGGCCGCCACGTCGGACCCGACGCGGTGCGGATGGTCGGAGGCGACGTTCAGATAGCGGGCCCACGGATCCGCCACGCCGATCCCGAACCGGGCGCACAGGTCGCCGAGCAGTTCGGCGGCGTCGGGCTCGGCTCCGGCCGCGGTCGCCACGATGACCGGGAACTCGGCGGTGGCGAGCCGGTCGGCGAGCACGTCGACGGCGTCGGGGTCGGGCTGCACGCTGGTCGGGACGGGCGTGCGCGGGCGCACGGCGTCCGCCGGTTCCTCCGCCGGTTCGGCGAGGACCTCGCGGGGCAGGGACAGGTACACGGGCCCGCGAGGGTGGGCGGTGGCCAGGCTCAGCGCGCGGTCCACGACGGCGTCGGCCTGCCGTGGATCACGCAGCTCGTAGTCCCACTTGACGAACTCGCGCACCATACTGGCCTGGTCGAACATCTCCTGGGACCAGTGGATCGGCAGGTCACGGGCCCCGGTGGCGCCGAACTCGAGGATCGGCGAGCGTCCGGCGGTGACGAGCAGCGGAATGCGATCGCGGGCGGCGTTGGCGACCGAGCACACGGCGTTCCCGGTGCCGACGTTGACGTGGAGCATCAGCGCCTGCGGTCGTCCCGACACCAGGGCGGCGCCGTGGGCCATGCCGCCGGCGAGGTTCTCGTGGGCGCAGAGGACGGGCGTCGGCAGCGGCGGACCGCCGGCCTCCTTGTTGTCGGCGTAGGCCTCGACGATGGGTGCGAAGTCGGTTCCCGCATTGACGAAGAACGACTCGATGCCGTGTTCGGCGAGCGCGGTGAGATAGCGGGAAGCAGCGGTATGCGGCATGGAAAGCCTTCTGTTCGGTGCGTGGACGGGTGTCATGGGGCCGGCCGGGTGCGCAGCGAGGGGATGATCGACGCGAGCTCGCGCCACTCGGTCACCGGCAACCTCTGCAGGTCCGGGGTCAGTACCTGCACGCACACGTGGTCGGCTCCGGCGTCGAGGTGGGCCTGGACCCGGGCCGCGATCCGGTCGAGGGAACCCCAGGCGACAATCGCGTCGACCAGCCGATCGCTGCCCCCGCCGCCCAGATCGTCGTCGCCCCACCCCAGGCGCCGGAGGTTGCTCGTGTAGTTGGGCAACGCGAGGTACCGCTTCATGAACCGGCGGGCGAGCTCGCGCGCGACGGTCGGGTCGGTCTCGAACACGACGGTCTGCGCGGGGGCGAGCAGTGCGTCACCGCCCAGCGCCGCGCGGGCGACCGCGGTGTGCTCGACCGGCACGAAGTACGTATGGGCACCCAGGCCACGGGCGGCGGCCAGCCGCAGCATCCGCGGCCCGAGTGCCGCCAGCACCCGCTGGGGGGCGATCGGCGAGACCGCCCCCCAGAAGACGCCGGCATCCATCCGGTCGAGGTAGTCGACCATCGTGGTGTACGGCTTGTCGCCGTACCGGCCCTGATGAGCGCCGTCGACCATCGACTGATGACTCACCCCCACACCCAGCAGGAACCGCTCCGGGAACGCCTCGCTCAAGGTGCGCCAGCCCGCGTTCATCGTCATGGCGCTGCGGGCGTGCAGGCTGGCGATGCCGGTGGCCACCGTCATGCGGACGGTGGCCGACAGCAGCAGCGCGGCGTTGGCGAACGGCTCGCGAGCCACCGCCTCGGGCACCCACAGCGCCCCGAAGCCCAGTTCGTCGAGCTCGGCAGCCGCCTCGCGGGCGAGGCTCATCGGCTGCACATCGAGCTGGTACGACCAGATTCCGAGCGGACCGGGGTGTGAGGCGGAGGCCTGGTCAGCGACTGTCACGGAAGCAGCCACTCGGCATTCGTCCGGAAGAACTTCGTGGTGATCTCCTCACCCAGCGGCTCGACCTTCGCGAGCATGTTCTTCATCGAGTCCTTCGTACCTTCGACGTGCGGATAGTCGGTCGAATAGCAGTACACGTCGGCCAGGTTCGGGTCGTCCTGGAAGTAGCGGTCGACGGGCTCGAAATTGAAGGGCGACACCCGCACGTTCCGTGCGATGTACTCCGAAGGCTTCAGCGGAAATTTGGCAGCGGCCGCTCCCGGGAACACGTCGATATACATATCCATTCGCCGGGCGGCGTTTCCGACCCAGTGGGCACCGACTTCGAAAAGACCCAACCGCAGCCGCGGGAACCGCTCGAACACACCACCGAGCACCAAGGCGGACAGGTAGTTGTCGATGGCCATGTGCACGGTCGAGAAGAGCTGGATATTGGTATTCGGAATCTCTGGAGATTGGAACAGATCCGCGAAGGTCTCGGCGATCATCCAACCGGGATCCAAGAAGGCGAATTCGGTACCGATGTGGAGCGTCACGGCGATGTCGTTGGCCTCGAGCAGACGCCACAGCGGGTCGAGCGCCGAGTGCGCCGGCGAAACCCCGCCGGGCGGCACGTCGGCCTGCAGATAGACCGCGCGGACACCGGCTTCGATCAGATCCTTTGCCGTGGAGATCATCTCGTTCACGTCGGGGCTGGTGTTGAGGATCCCGACCACCCGGATGCGGCCGTCGGCCAGGACCGCGTTGGCCTTTACCCATTCGTTGTAGGACCGCACGTAGCTCTTCGCGAAGTCCGGCCTCGACACGCCCTCGAACACCGAAAGCTCGCCGCCGAAGCGCATTTCGTAGGCGAGATCGGTCATTTCACCGATGATCATCGCCGCGATCGCCGTGGTCGGGAAGACCAGCTGACGATCGATCCCCATCACATCCAAGACCTCGGATCGCCGACCGAGATCGATCGCGCTCGGGGCCGACGGACCCTTGATCTTCCAGATCCCTTCGGGATCGATCTCTTTCGTGTCACCCAGCACGTCGAGCTGGTGCATATTGGTCGCGGTCGGATCCGGACGGAGCCGGTCTGCGGATTCGAAAATTTTGCCCATAATTCGGCCGGGCTGACCCAAGATATCCTCGAGCAGGTGACTGGGGATCATCTCGTGGCTGTCGACATCATGTGCAAGGAGCTTCATCGCAACCTCTCGGTGTGATTTCCCGGTACGAAAACCGGGCTGGTGGAAAGCAAGCACCAAGAGGAGCTCGCTCGAAATGGCGTTCGATACGCCCTAGGAGGTGAGAGCCTCGACATCGATCGGCTTGAGGTAGCCGACAAAGTCGTCATTTGTGCGCCAGTCGTATTCCGGCACCTCGCAATAGATCTCGATGGCATTGCCTTCGGGGTCGTAGATGTACAGACTCCGCGTCATGCCGTGGTCGAACATCGCCTCGATCGTGACGCCCCGGTCCTTCAGGTGCTGATGCATCTGCACCAGCGCTTCCTGGCTGTCGACCACCAGCGCGAAATGCAGCAGGCCGACCTGGTTCTCCTTCGGCAGCTCGGCGTCCTCGCTCACCTTGAAAACCCCGATGTCGTGGTGGTAATCGCCGAAGCGGAAAAAGATCGCGATAGGCGACTCCGACGAGATCTTCATGCCGAGGATCCCGCCGTAAAACGCCTTGGCCACCTCCAGATCGCGCATTTTCAGCACCACGTGCCCAACGCGTTTAATGCCCATATCTGCCTCCACTGGCCTCGGGCCCACCGGCATCACATCCGCCACGCCGGGCAAAGTTGTGGCCGCTGGCGTTACGGGTCGGTGGACTAGATAGATTGATCTAACACGCTCAGCGTAAACGCATTTTTCCCACTCCGTCAACCCTTGGCCGGCGACTCGAAAACGCGGCATGTTTGCGCGTCCTCTGCTCACCGCGCGGACGATTTCGAATGAGATGAGTCTCTGCGGCGGGACGAGGGCCCAGTACCCGCCAACTGCCGCGCGGTTGCCGCTTCTTGCCCGCCGATTGCCGGGTCGACCAGGGAGCGCTTGCCCGTCGGACGCCCACAGGCGGGTCTTCCGCAACGGTGTGGCGACAGGGTCGGAGGAGCCTGCCAGCGGTGCCGGAACGCGGGAGTAGGCGGTGAAGAACAGCCGCCCGAGAGTATTAGCAGCGCAGGACCCGCAAACCTCGCGGCGGTCATCGCGCGGACCGAGGTCTCGATTCGGGCAGGTCGGCGTCGGGCCGTGGATTGATCCAGGGGGTCGCAGCATCTCCGCGGACCGGTCTCGAGAACCATGCCCCGCGGTGAGGGAAGCTGACGAAAGGAATGTGTCCGGCGACCTGGCCGGCCACTACGGCGGGCACAACGGCGCCGGGGTCGACGCGTCGGCGGTGCGTGAGAACCGAATGCGCAGAATCGAATTCGTCAGTGGCGGCGCACAGCGTGCACGCCGCCGGGCGCGGTGATGATGAGTCGCCGACTGCGGACCGGGGACGCTCGCCCGGTCGTCGCCGTCACCGCGCCGGCATCGGAGTGATCAGCTCCCGACGTTGCTCCGACCGGTGCGGTCGTAGCGGCCGGCGGCGAGCCCGGCGGCAACGGAGTTGGTCGCCGCCCGCCCGGCGGTGTGCAGCGGCGCGGTCGATCGCGTGGTGCGTGCCAGCAGGACCGCGCCTTCGATCAGGCAGAAGACCTCGACGGCTACCTCGCGGGCGCGCTCGGCGGTCATCCCGGCCGCCGTGAAGCGCTGCTCGAGCACCTCCAGCCAGGATTCGAAGGCATTGGCGGCGGCGGTCCGCATCAGCTCGTCGCTGTTGGCCACCTCCAGGGCGATCGTCGCGATCGGGCAGGCGTAGGCGTAGTCGGTCTCTTCGAGCAGATCGGCCGTCTGAACGAAGGAGGCCGCCGTCGCCTCGACGACGTCGGCCCCGGGCGGGTACACCGACTCGAGCAGCTCCCGGTAGCGTGCGCCACCGTAGGTGAGTGCGGCCGCGCCGAGTTCCTGCTTGCCGCCGGGGAAGAAGTGGTACAGCGATCCGTAGGGCGCGGCGGCGGCGGCGAGGACGGCCTTGATTCCGGTCGCCCCGAAGCCCTGTCGGCTGAACAGCTCCGCCGCGGACTCCACCAGACGGGTTCGGGTTTCGGGCTGTTTTCCAAGGGTTGACGAGGTGGGAGACATGTGTCTAGGGTACCGCGCTAGATCAATCTGTCGCGTGTGACCTTCGACCCAGCGATCTTGCTGCCGGCATGGGTTTCGACAGTGAGCGTCACCAATCCGATCGCCGATCGTCCCACACCGTTGACGCCGACGAAGCTTCTTTCCACGCAACCGTCGACGAGTTGCGGCCGTTCGCGGGCCGACAATCGGGCAAGTTCGCACCCCAGGGCCAGTCGGCTTCCACCGATTTCACGAGTTTTCTCCCGGTCGCAGCAGGTCAGCGATGTGATAGATTGATCTAGTGACTACCAATACCTCCATTTTCGAGCTCCGTACGTACGAGGCGGTACCCGGCAAGCTCGACTTGCTCCTGACCCGTTTTCGCGACCACGCCGCGGCGCTGTTCGAGAAGCACGGAATGACCAACATCGGTTTCTGGGTGGCCTCCGACGAGGAGGGCAAGCCCACCGAGACCCTGGTCTACCTGGTGTCCCACGCCAGCCGCGAGGCCGCCGCCAAATCGTGGGAGGCCTTCTGGGCGGACCCCGAATGGATCGCCGTGCGATCCGACGGCGAACAGGTCACGGCCAGCGCGACCTCGAAGTTCCTCGACCCGACGGATTTCTCCCAGCTGCGCTGAAGCGCGCTGCAGACCACTCGAAGGACATGCATGACCTCGCTCTTCGACCTCACCGGACACGTCGCGCTGATCACCGGAGGTAATTCCGGGATCGGGCTGGGCATGGCGCACGGGCTCGCCCAGTGCGGCGCCGACGTCTGCATCTGGGGCACCAACACCGAGCGCAACGAGACCGCCGCACAGGAGCTCGCGAAATACGGCACGCGGGTGCGGGCGATCCGCTGCGACGTGGGCGACGAGGACGCCGTGACGGCGAGCTTCGCGGAGACGCTCGACTACTTCGGGCGGGTCGACTCCTGCTTCGCGAACGCCGGCACCCGCGCACCCGACATCGCGTTCATCGAGACGAGTCTCGCGGACTTCCGATCGGCCACCCGGGTGAATCTGGAGGGCGCGTTCCTCACCCTGCGCGCCGCGGCGAGGCACATGGTGGAGCGCGGCGGCGGGGGCGTGCTCGTGGGCACGTCGAGTGTCTCGTCCCTGCACGGCACCCCCCGCGGTCAGGCCTACTCCGCGAGCAAGGCCGGCCTGTCGGCCCTGATCCGGGGTTGCGCGGTGGAGTTGGCGCGGCACCGGATCAACGCGCACTCGCTCGTGGTCGGCTGGACCGAGACACCGCTGATCTCCCGGGAGATGGAGAACGCGGTGTGGGGGCAGCACGTCATGAAGCGGATGCCGCAGCGCCGCTGGGGCGAGCCTGGCGACTTCGCGCGGCTCGCCGTGTATCTGGCCGGCGGCATCGGCGGGTTCCAGACCGGCGACGAGATCGTGATCGATGGCGGATACTCCATCTTCTGACCACCCGCGCCGGCCTGTGGGGTGGTGACGAACTGGCCGTCACCACCCCACAGGCCGAATCATTTACGCCGCAAGCAGATCCGCTCGGCGGTCGAGCCGCGTGAAGCGCAGCCGCTGGAAGCCCGCGAGAATCAGAGCCAGCATGGAGCCGAGAAACAGCACCGTGCCCAACCGGGTATTCGGCAGGCTCGAGAACAGAACGGACAGATCCGGCGCTGCTTTCACGGTCACGACCACGGTGATCAGCAGTTGCAGCACGCCGATCAGTGCGCATACCGCACCCGTCACTCGCCTACCGGACCGGAAGGCGACGATGACCGCGACCGTCGTCAGTGCCGCGAAAGCCCATGCGACCCAGTCGTAGAAGGCGGCCTGCAGGCCACTGGGGTTGGCGGCGTTCAACGCTGCCAGATCCGCGAAGTTCAAGGTGGTGGCGGGAGTCGTGGCGGTGGCCGGCAAATACGTCCACGCGGGGCCGAACAATGCCAGCCAGATCGCGGCGGCGCTGATCACCAGCAGCGCGTTCGTGTTGCGCTGCACGTGCGAAAGCTGTTGCGAATCAATCATTGTGTACTCACTTCGTCGAGAGCGGATGCCTGGAGCCGTGCGGTCCCCTGATCAGATGGCGGCGAGCCGGCGGAACCGGCTGCCGTGGAACACGAGCGGCGCGGCCTCGGGATCCGCCCACAGGCCGTGGATCTCGAGCAGCGCGACGGCATGGTCGCCGGCCGGAACCTCGGCGTGCAGGGAACATTCCAGCCACGCGGTGGCCCCGTGCACGAAAACCCCTCCCCCGGAGGCACGGTCCCAGCCGATGTCGGCGAAGCGGTCGGCGGACTTCCGGGCGAGGCTCATGCAGATCTCGTCGTGTCCCTCCGCCAGCACGCTGATGCCCAGCCGGGGAACGTCCCGCAGCCTCGGCCAGGTGGACGAGGAGGCCTGGAAGCACACCGAGACCAGTGGCGGTGCGACCGACACCGACGTGAACGAGCTGGCGGCCATGCCGATCGGTTCGTCGCCGACCATCGCGCACACGGCGGTGACCCCGGAAGGGAAGCACCCGAACGCCCGGCGCAGCACACTCGAGTCGGCGGTCATCGGTTCGAAAGCGATCATCGTTCCGGTGGACTTTTCGTCCGGGTTGGGCGCGGCACTCACCGGCTGCCGGACTGTGGGCGACATGGCGACAACGGGGGCGGGCTGGTTCACGGGATCTCCAAGACATTGGGGCCGCGAGCGGGCGCGGCGGTGCATCGCTCATCTACGACGCCAGGGCCACACAGCGGGCCGCAACTGATGTTAGATTGATTGATCTATATCGAGACTAGGTGCGCGTCTCCCACCTCGTCAACAGTTGAAAGGCAGACCCAGCGCCAGGTCGCCGGGTGAAGTCCAGGGCAGCGAGAACGTCGCTTCCGGACACCGCCATATGGCGGATGTACCGCGCGGCAATCACGTCGTTTGGTGGCTACGACCGCACTCCGCCGGCGGATTGACTGAATCCATGACGCAGACCACCCCATTCACCGGCAGCATCCCCGCCCGGCCGCCGTTCGACGCCGAGTTGGCTCCCGTGTTGCAAGCCTTCCGTTCCGACATTCCCTGGCTCACCGCCGACACCCTCGCCGGCGTTCGCGAACTGTCGACCACGGGCCTGCCCGGCCGGCCCGCGCCCGACCTGACCGTCGGGGGCAAGGTGCACGTCGACGAGCGGACGATCCCCGGCCCGGATCAGGAGCTGAACCTGACGGTGCTCACCCCGGCGGCCGGGACGGGCCCGTGGCCGCTGCTGTACTACATCCACGGTGGTGGCGTGGTTTCCGGCAACCGTTTCAGCGCGCTCGACGAGATGCTGCCCTATGTCGCCGAGGGCAGCGCGGTCGTGGCGTCGATCGAATATCGGCTCGCCCCCGAGCACCCCCACCCGGCGCCGGTCGAGGACTGCTACGCCGGCCTGCGCTGGGCCGCCGAGAACGCGAACCTGTTGCACATCGATGCCGATCACATCATCGCCATCGGGTTCAGCGGCGGCGGGAACCTCGCCGCGGGCGTCGCATTGCTGGCCCGTGACCGCGGCTTCCCGGCGCTCACCCATCAGATCCTCGGCTGCCCGATGCTCGACGACCGCCTGCAGACCCACAGCGCCCAGATGCTCGACCGGGAAGGTGTGTGGGATCGCAACGAGAACCTGTGGGCGTGGACCGCCCTGCTCGGCGACCGGCGGGGCACCGACGACGTCAGCCCGTACGCGGCACCCGCGCGCGCGGAGAATCTGGCCGGCCTGCCGCGCACCTTCATCGATGTCGGCTCGGTCGAGGGCTTCCGCGATGAAGCCATCGACTACGCCCAGCGCCTGTCCCAGGCCGGAGTCAACGTCGATCTCCATGTGTGGGGTGGCGGATTCCACGGATTCGACATCGGCATCCGGCAGCCGGCGGTCACCCAGGCGTCCCTCACGGTCCGGGACGAATTCATCCGCCGGGCCTTGGAACGCTAGCAACCGGGACCGTGGAAGAGCATTCATCGATGACCAGCAATTCGTCACCGGCGGTGTACGCGCCGTCCGAAGCCTTTGCCGCGCAGGCGAATTCCGACGCGGCGCTGTACGACCGGGCCGCGGCCGATCGGCTCGCGTTCTGGGCCGAGCAGGCCCGGCGCCTGGACTGGGCAACCGACTTCACCGAGGTGTTGGACTGGTCGGACGCCCCGTTCGCGACATGGTTCGCCGACGGCACCCTGAACGTCGCGGTCAACTGCCTCGACCGGCACGTCGCCGCCGGCAAGGGTGATCGGGTGGCGATCCACTGGGTCGGCGAACCCGGCGACAGCCGCGACCTCACCTATCGGCAGCTGCTCAGCGAGGTGTGCCGGGCCGCCAACTACTTCACCTCGATCGGCCTGACGGCCGGCGATCGTGTCGCCATCTACATGCCGATGGTGCCCGAGGCGATCGTCGCCATGCTGGCGTGCGCCCGGCTGGGCCTGACCCACTCGGTGGTGTTCGCCGGCTTCTCGGCCGCCGCACTGCGCTCGCGGATCGACGACGCCGAAGCCAAGCTCGTCATCACCACCGACGGGCAGTACCGCCGCGGCCTGCCGGCCGCATTGAAGGCGAACGTCGACACCGCGCTCGGCAGCGGCTCGACCGCCGCCGCATCCGTCGACAAGGTGCTGGTCGTGCGCCGCACCGGCCACGATCCGGACCTGAACTGGGTCGAGGGCCGCGACGCATGGTGGGACGACACCGTCGGCGCGGCGCCCGACAGCCACGAACCCGTGGCCTTCGGCGCCGAGCATCCGCTGTTCCTGCTCTACACCTCCGGCACGACCGGCAGTCCCAAGGGCATCGTGCACTCGTCCGGCGGCTACCTGACCCAGGCCGCCTACACCTTCCATTACGTGTTCGACCACAAGGAGGGCCGCGACGTCTTCTGGTGCGGTGCGGACATCGGCTGGATCACCGGCCACTCCTACCTCGTGTACGGACCCCTGTCCAACGGCGCCACCACGGTCCTCTACGAGGGCACACCGAACACCCCGGACGAACACCGCCACTTCCAGATCATCGAAAAGTACGGCGTCACAACCTATTACATCGCGCCGACGCTGATCCGCACCTTCATGAAGTGGGGCCGCGAGATCCCCGACAGCCACGACCTGAGTTCGCTGCGCCTGCTCGGTTCGGTCGGCGAACCGATCAACCCCGAAGCCTGGAGGTGGTACCACGAGGTCATCGGCGGCGGCCGCTGCCCGATCGTCGACACCTGGTGGCAGACCGAGACCGGCGCCATCATGATCTCCCCGCTACCCGGCGTCACCGCGACCAAACCGGGCGCGGCCATGGCACCGCTGCCCGGGATCAGCGCCGCCATCGTCGACGACCACGGGGAACCGGTCGCCGCCGGCGAGGCGGGTTACCTGGTCCTCGACCAGCCCTGGCCGGCGATGCTGCGGGGAGTCTGGGGCGACGCCGAACGATTCCGCGACACCTACTGGTCACGGTTCGCCGAACAGGGCTGGTATTTCGCCGGGGACGGCGCCCGCTACGACGCCGATCACGCACTGCACGTGCTGGGCCGCGTCGATGACGTCATGAACGTCTCCGGCCACCGGATCTCCACCGCCGAAGTCGAATCCGCGCTGGTCGGCCACCCCGCGGTCGCCGAAGCCGCGGTTGTCGGCACCGCCGACGAGACCACCGGGCAGGCGATCGTCGCGTTCGTCGTGCTCCGCACCGGCAGCGAGCACGCCGTCGACAATCTCGTCGCCGAACTGCGCAACCTGGTCACCCTGGAGATCTCACCGATCGCCAAACCGCGCGAGATCACCATCGTGCCCGAGCTGCCCAAGACCCGCTCCGGCAAGATCATGCGCCGGCTGCTGCGGGACACCGCCGAAGGCCGCGAACTCGGCGACACCTCCACCCTCGTCGACCCCGCCGTCCTCGAAACCGTCCGGCGCTCGGGCGCTTTCGGACAGCGATAGGAGCACACGATGGTTCGACCGGCAGGGGAAGCGGCATTCGTCACCGGTGCCGCATCGCGCGTCGGCCTCGACCTCCCACGGGCGCTGGTCGCGGCGGGAGCGCGGGTCGCACTCGCGGACATCGACCGCGCGCGGCGCGCCGATGCCGCCAGCGAACCGACCGCCGCCGGGGGCGTCGTCACCACCGTGGAACTCGATGGCCGGCACGGACCCGACATCTCGGCGCGAATGCTGGTCAGCGGGACGAATCCGATCGCATCCTGACTCGAATTGCAGCGCGGGCCGGGGTGGGGGCATCCTCCCCACGGCCTGCGCTGCTGTGCACGGTTCTCACGTTGACAGGCGGGAGGGCACGGCCTTAGCGTGGTCTATTAGATCATTCTATCTACCGCGATCTCACCATGCCCCGGCCCACACCTGGATTGCCAGGGCGACATGTTTTCCATGACGAAGGGGACACCCATGCGATTTTTTGGCAAGCACGCCGTGATCACCGGAGCCGAAGTTGAGCATTGATGCCGAATCCGCACGGGTAGCGGAAGCCGCGCGCACGGTCGTGCAGGAGCACGACCCTCGCTCCGTTCCCCTCACCGAGTTCTTCGGGGCCTGCTTCGACGCCGGCCTGTCCTGGGTGCACTTCCCCGCGGGCCACGGCGGGCTCGGCGTCTCGCGCGGCCTGCAGGCCGTGGCGGACGCGATCTTCCAGGAGGCGGGCGCCCCCGCACCCTTCGGCCTGAACCCCATCGGCTACGGCATGGCCGCGCCGACCGTGCAGGAGCACGCGCAGACAGCAGAGCTGAAGCGAAAGTGGTTGCGCCCGCTCGCCACCAACGAGAACATCTGGTGCCAGCTGTTCTCCGAGCCGGGCGCCGGGTCCGATCTGGCCGGGCTCGCGACCTCGGCCGTCCGCGACGGTGACGACTGGGTGGTGAACGGGCAGAAGGTGTGGACCACCCTCGCCCACCACGCCAGCTGGGCGCTGCTGCTCGCCCGCACCGACCCGGACCTCCCGAAGCACAAGGGCCTCACCTATTTCGTGGTCGACATGCGCGCCCCTGGTGTCGAAACCCGCCCGCTGCGTCAGATGACCGGTCAGGCCGAGTTCAACGAGGTCTATCTCGAGAACGTCCGGATCCCGGACGCGCACCGGCTGGGCGCGGTCGGCGCGGGCTGGCAGGTCGCGATGACCACGCTGATGAACGAACGCAGCTCGATCGGCGCGAGTGGTACCCGTCGCGGTGACGGCACCATCGCGGACGCCGTCGCGCTGTGGGCGCGGCGCCCGGATCGCCACACCCCGGTGCGCCGCGACCGCCTCACCCAGCTCTGGTTGCGTTCGGAGGCACAGCGGCTCACCTCGGAGCGCTCCCGCGCCACCACGACCCTCAGCGGCCCCGGCCCGGAGGGATCGATCGGCAAGCTCGTCGGCGCCGAACTGAACAAGCAGATCTACGAGTTCTGCATGGACCTGCTCGGACCGGAGGGGCTCCTCTACGGCGACTACACCATGCGCGACGTGGGCCCCGGCGAGGACGAACTCGGTCCGGTGCAGCAGCGCTTCCTGCGCTCACGCGCCAACACCATCGAGGGCGGCACCTCCGAGGTGCTGCGCAACATTCTCGGCGAGCGGATTCTGGGGCTGCCCGGCGATCTGCGCGCCGACTCCGGACGACCCTGGCGTGAGGTGCCCCGTGGCTGACCAGAACCCGACCCCGAGCGGGCAATTCGTGTTCACACCGGAGCAGGGGGAGCTGCGCACCGCGGTGCGCCGCTTCGGCGCCGAACACTCCGACGAGGCGGCCGTGCGGCGGCTGATGGAGTCCACGCCTCGGTTCGACCAAAAGGCTTGGGCCAGGCTCGGATCCGAACTGGGCGTGCTCGGGCTCGGCGTACCGGAGGACCTCGACGGCTCGGGCGGCGGCATCGTCGACGCCGCGATCGCCGTCGAGGAGCTCGGCGCCGCCCTGTTCTGCGGACCGGTCTTCGGCACCCTCGCACTGTCGATCCCCGCTCTCGTCGCCGCGCCGGACACACCGGTGCGCGCCGAGACACTGGGCCCGCTCGTCGCGGGTGTCCGGACCGCCGCCTTCGCCGTCCCGGACCGGGGCGGGCGCTTCGCCGCCGACGCCGTGACCGTACGGGCCATCGGCTCGGGCGACGAGTGGACCGTCTCCGGGACCGTCGAGCGCGTCGTCGACGCCGGCGCCGCGGACGACCTGCTCGTCGCCGCGACCGGACCGGACGGGGTGGCCCTGTTCGTCGTCGACGCCACCGGGTCCGGGGTGGAACGCACCCCGCTGTCCACTCTGGACCTGACCCGCCCGCAGGCCACGGTCCGTTTCGCCGGCGCTCCGGCCCGGCTACTCGCAGGCCCGGCGGAGACGGCCCCCGTCTGCCGGCACGCGCTGCAGGTCGGCGCGGTGCTGCTGGCCGCCGAGCAGGTCGGCGGCGCCCAGCACCTGCTCGACCTGAGCGTCGCGTACGCGAAGGAGCGGCTGCAGTTCGGCCGGCCCATCGGTTCGTTCCAGGCCGTCAAACACCGGCTCGCCGACATGCTCGTCGATCAGGAGCACGCCCGCACCGCGGCCTATTACGCCGCCTGGACGCTGCAGGACGGCACCGACGACCGGGAGCTCGCGGCGTCGATCGCGCAGGCGACCTGCTCGACCGCCTTCACCCGCATCGCGGCCGACACCGTCCAGGTGCACGGCGGCATCGGATTCACCTGGGAACACCGGACGCACCTGTACTTCAAGCGCGCATTCACCGATGCCGTCCTCCTGGGCAGCGCCGAGGAACACCGGGCCCGGATCGCCGAACTCGTGCTCGACGCCGCCCCGGCCCGATACGAAGTCCCGGTCGCGACCGGTTGAGCCCCGGAGTGGGGCGGGAGGACTCCCCGCCCCGCTCCACAATCGCCCTCCGGCCGTTGACGAGGCGGGAGACCTGCGTCTACGCTCTCTATTAGATCAATCTATCAAATCGGTCGTATTGCCGGTTCGGGAGCTCACCGCTGTCGAACAAGGTTTCTGAATGCGGGTGATCCGATCCAGGAAGGTGTCATGTCCAAGTCCTTCAACGCTTTCGTCATCAACAAGAGCGACGCCGGCTTCAGCGCCGGCGTGCAGGAACTCACGCTCGACGACCTGCCCGCGGGCGACGTCACCGTGCGTGTGCAGTACTCGAGCGTCAACTACAAGGACGGCCTCGCCTGCCTTCCCGAGAGCCCGGTCGTGGGCTCCTACCCGATGGTGCCGGGCATCGACCTCGCCGGCACCGTCGTCGAGTCGAGCGACCCGCGCTTCACGCCCGGCCAAGAGGTGGTCGCGATCGGCCGCGAGCTGGGCATCTCGCACTTCGGCGGCTTCGCCGAGTACGCGCGGCTGACCGGCGATTGGCTGGAGCCGCTCCCGTCGGGCCTCACCCTGAAGGAGGCGATGGCGCTGGGCACGGCCGGGTTCACTGCGGCGCTGTCGATTCAGCGACTGGAGGAGAACGGCCTGAAGCCGGGCGACGGCCGCGTGCTCGTCACGGGCGCCACCGGCGGCGTGGGCAGCACGGCGGTGAACATGCTCGCCGGCCTCGGCTACGAGGTCTCGGCCAGCACCGGCAAGACCGAGGAGCACGACTTTCTCCGCGGGCTGGGCGCGACCGAGATCCTCGGCCGCGATGAGGTTTCCGCGCAGGGCGCCCCGGTGGAGGCCGAGCGGTGGGCGGCCGGGGTGGATCCGGTGGGCGGAGACACCCTCGCTTACCTGCTGCGTACCACCCGCTATCGGGGCTCCGTGGCGAACTGTGGCCTCACCGGCGGTCCGATGCTGTCGACCACCGTGCTCCCCTTCATTCTGCGCGGCGTCAACCTGCTCGGGATCGACTCCGTCATGTGCCCGGCGGATGTGCGCGCCGCGGTGTGGCTGCGCCTGGGTACGGACCTGAAGCCGAAGAACCTGGCGGAGAGCATTTCTCACGAAATCGGCCTGGACGAGGTCCCGGCGGTCACCGGCGCGATCCTCGCAGGTTCCGTCAAGGGCCGCACTATCGTGCGGCTGTAGCGACTCGCACCCCCGTAACCGCGGTGACGACTCCCCTCGGGTGGCAAACGCCGTCGGCTACGACGAATTCTCGCGGACCGGCCAGGTCGTCTCGGTCGGTGTCGAGCTCAGTTGAGAGGACTGAAATCAATGGAGAAATTCACCCTGCAACAGATGGAAGAGTTGCTCGCGGTTCATGAAATGGCCGAGTTCAATCTCGATCTCGATGCAACGATGGCGACGCTCGTCGATAATCCGGTGTACGAGCTCCCAACCCTCGGATGGCACATCGAGGGGCAGAGTGCCGTTCGCGAGACATACGCGCGCATGCTCCCGGGCAGTGACAAGCGGAATATCTGGGCCGACAAGCGAGTGCATGCGGTTTCCGAAAACGAGCTGTGCCGCGAAGCCTACGTGTACTTCGACACCGAAAACGGTCGTGTTACCGGCCGATACTTTGTGGTGATGGCTTTCGAGGGCAATCGGATTTCCGGCGAGCGGATGTACATGGACACCGCTTTCGCCAAGGCGATGACCGAAATTCTCGGGCCCGACTTCGGCGACGTCCCGGGAGTGTCGAGGCTGGAGGACATGAGTCCGCCGCCCGTGCCGCGGCTGGATCGCGCGGCGGAGCACGCCGCCAATCCGAACCACTGATCCGGCAGCTCTGACGGCTCCGCGCGCCGCCGGACATCGGCGCGCGGCCACGGAGCCGGTCTCTCGGGTCACCCACGACCGGGTGGTGGACCCGAGAGCATCCTCCCCGCAGATTTTCCACTCAATGGGACCGAACCAAACAGTTTGGTTTGGTATGATGTGAGCGTGACCACTCCCCCCGGTGCCGATACCACTCTCGACCGCATCCTCACCGCCGCGACGGACGAGTTCGCCCAGTACGGCGTGGCGGGTGCGCGCATCGATCGGATCGCCCGCCGGGCGAAGTCGAGCAAGGAACGGCTGTACGCGTACTTTCGCAGCAAGCAGGAGCTCTATCGGTTCGTCGCGGAACGCGAGCTGGCCGCGATGACCGCCGCCACCCGCCTCGACGCGACCGACCTGCCCGGCTATGCCGGGCGGGTGCACGACTACTTCATGGCCCATCCCGACCACCTGCGCCTGATGCACTGGGGCCGGTTGGACGTCGCCGGCAACGAGACTCCCGGTGATCCCTTCCAGGTGGCCGTGCGGCAGACCGTGCGACGTGGTGTCGAGCAGGTGCGGCGGGCACAGCTGGCCGGGCACCTGGATCCGGCGTGGGACCCGATCGACGTCATGGTCGTGGTCAATCAGATCGCGCTGTCCTGGGCCGAGCAGCCCGATCTCGTCGACCTCGCCGAGGGACAGGTTCGCGACCCTTCCAATGCGGCGCGGCGCGCCGCGATCGTCGCCGCCGTGGCGGGCCTGTTCCCCGCGGCGGCCGCGTCACCCACCAGCCCTGACATCGACGGCCGGAGCCCGACGGCTGTGCATGAGGATCGAGGAGTCCGTTCGTGCGGGAGTGGATAGTCAAGCTCAATACGATCGACGGCGGCGCGGCGGAAGCCCTGCGAGTGATCGAGCATTTCGACACGCTGGTCGACCAGCGGTCCTCGGCGCTGGCCATGCTGCGGGCGGCCGCGGCGCTGGCCGATTGCCCGGTCGGGCTCGAGGATCCGGAACGCGGCCTCCGGGTCGGTGTGGATGCGGCCGGCCGGACCATCTCCGACCTCGGCGCCGGGACGGCGTCACGTCAGACGGAGCGATTCGAGGAGATCACCGTCTGGCTGGACCGGGAGGGTCCGCTCTGGCCCCTGGACCACCTGATTCTCGAACGATTCGCCCGGAGCCTGCACGCGGTCAAGAAGACTCGTGACACCTCGCCGGCGGTGGCCGCGACCCGTATCGCCTGTGATCCGGACGTCGCCCCCGCGGACCGTCAGAATGCGCTGCGGCAGCTGGGCCTGGGGTCGACGGTCACGGTGGTGGCCACCCATCTGTCCGACGCGCGGCGGATGCCCCCGGGGCTCGTCCTCGATGAGCACCAGATCCATCTCTTCCCCGCAGCGCCGGCCCAGAACACGATCCCGCGCGACATCGCCGCCGGAATCCACGCCTGTGCCGGCGCCGAGGTCCACCTGGCGTGGCAGCACGCCCGCACCGCGCTGCGCATCGCCATCGATCTCACCACCGGCGAACCCACGCATGTGCGCTACGACCAGCTCGGCTGCATCGCCACCGTCGTGGAGAGCGTCGATGCGGATACCGCCGCGCGCGCACCCGATGTGCGCCGGGTGGTCGAGCTGCAGGCCCAGCGGCCGTGGGTGGTTCCGACGATCGAGGCGGTACTGAGTCACAGCAGCATTCGCGAGGCCGCCCGCCTGCAGAATCTGCACCACTCCACCATGCGCCAGCGCATCGACTGGCTCGAACGCCAGCTCGGATACACCCCGCTCAGCAGCGGCGGATACACGCGCGCGAGCACCACGCTGATGCTGTGGCGGATCGCGAGGGCCGCTGAGCGGCCGCGCAGTTCGCTGCTGCCGGTGCCCGCCGTTTGTCGGTGATCGGGGCGGTAGTCGCGTCGAGATGGCGGCTGTGACCCGCCTCATAAGGCCGGTTCACTGAATGCCGAAGGAGGTCCCATGACCCAGAACGACGCATTCACTTTCGGCCCCGCACCGGTGCGGCCGCCCTACGATCCCGAATTGGTCCCCGGACTCGCCGCGATTCGAGCCGCCACGCCGGCGCTCAGCGACGACACCCTGGAGCTCGTGCGCGAGATCACGAAGGCGGCGGTGCCCGGACGCGACCCGATCGATCTGACCGCGGGCGGCCGAGTCCGGGTCGAAGAGCTGACCATCACGTCCGCGGAGGCCGAGCTCCCGCTCGTCGTGCTCAGTCCGGCCGAGGGGCAGGGACCGTGGCCGTTGATCTATTACGTGCACGGCGGCGGAATGGTCGCGGGCGGCCGCCACCTGGGTCTGGACGACCTCATCTCGCACGTGGCGGACGGCAGTGCGGTCGTGGTGTCGATCGAATACCGGCTCGCGCCCGAACATCCCGACCCGGCCCCGATCACGGACTGCTATGACGGCCTGCGCTGGTGCGCCGAGAACGCCCGGCAACTGCGGATCGACCCGTCGCACATCATCGTCACCGGGACCAGTGCCGGCGGTGGACTGGCCGCGGGCGTCACGCTGATGGCGCGTGACTCGGGCTTCCCGGCGGTGAGCCACCAGGTGCTCGTCTGCCCGATGCTCGACGACCGGTTCGAAACCCACAGTTCCCGCATGCTCGACGACGACGGGACCTGGGACCGCAACGGCAACCTGTACGGCTGGACCGCACTGCTCGGTGACCGGCGCGGCACCGAGGACGTCTCCTACTACGCGGCGCCCGCGCGCGCGAAGGATCTGTCCGGGCTGCCACGCACCTTCATCGACGTCGGGTCCGCGGAGGGCTTTCGCGACGAGGTCATCGTCTACGCGATGGGCCTGAGCCAGGCCGGGGTGAGCGTGGACCTGCACATGTGGGGCGGTGGTTTCCACGGCTTCGAGAACATCGCGCCGGCGGCGATCGCCCAGTCCTCGTTCTCGACCCGTACCGAGTTCTTTCGCCGCGCGCTGAAACGCTGAACGCCCACAACAATTCTCACCCGACCCGGCTGTGCCACCGGCGGATTCCGCCGGTGGCACAGCCGTGCCGTATTCAGGGGAATGTGACGGCACCCGCCAAACCCGGTGAGAACGGCGTCCATATCCCGCCGGATGGCGGGTTATCCGGTCAGCATGCAGGAAATACGCTGCGGATATGAAGGCAGTCGTATGTAGCGCTGGAAAACTCGAAGTCACCGATGTCCCGAATCCGCGACCGGGGCCGGGGCAGGTATTGATCAATGTGTCCCGTTGCGGGATATGCGGTTCGGATCTGCACGCACGCGTCCACAGTGACGAACTCGCCGATATGGCCGCAACCGTCGGCTACCACCAAATGCCGCGCCACGAGGACAAGGTCGTTTTCGGTCACGAATTCTGCGGGGAGGTCGTCGAATACGGTCGCGACACCCGGCGCCGCTGGAAGCCGGGTACCCCGGTGGTGGCGATGCCCATGTGCCGCGACGGCAAGGACGTCCAGATCATCGGGACCTCGACGCAGGTGCCGGGCGGGTACGCCGAGCAGATCGTCGTGCAGGAGTCGATGACGTTCGCGGTGCCGAACGGACTGCCGGCCGCGCACGCGGCCCTGACCGAACCGATGGCGGTCGCCTGGCATGCGGTGCGCCGCAGTCGAATCGGTAAGAAGCAGAACGCGTACGTCATCGGCTGCGGTCCGATCGGACTGGCCGTGATCGCGATGCTGAAGGCGGCGGGAGTGCGCTCCGTCGTGGCCTCCGACTACTCCCCGCGGCGCCGGGAGCTGGCCGCCCGCTGTGGCGCCGACGTGGTGGTCGATCCGCGCGAGTCCGATCCGTTCTCCTCCTCCCCGTACCCGAATCGGCTCACCAATGTCCCGGATCTGCTCAACCTCGGCTTCGACACCATGGAGAAATTGCGCCGGGTCCCGAATGTGCCGTGGTGGTATGCCTTTCGCGCGGCGCACACATTGAACATCGCACCCTCGGGCCCGATCGTCTTCGAATGTGTGGGCGTGCCGGGCATGATCGACAGACTGCTCACGAGCGTGCCCATGATGAGCCGGCTGATCGTCGTCGGCGCCTGCCTCGAGGCCGATACCTTCCACCCCGGGATGGCCATCAACAAGGAGATCGACATCCGTTTCTCCACCGGCTACGACCCGGGCGAATTCCGCGACACCCTGCACATGCTCGCCGACGGAGCGGTCGACCCGGCTCCCCTCATCACCGGGACGGTCGGGCTCTCCGGTGTGGACGCGGCCTTCACCGCCCTCGGTAACCCCGAGGAACACGCCAAGATCCTCGTCGATCCCGCGAGCGCGGCCACCCTCCCCTGACCGGGGGCCTGGCGGCAGCGTACGAACATCCGGTCCGGACGAGCGCCGACGGAGATATTCTGGCTGGTGCCCGCTGGTAGATCACGAGTATCCGATGGTCGAGAACGATCCCTGCAAGACCCAGCGTGATGTCGGTGTCGATGTCATCACGGAGCTGAGAACTGCCGGTTTCGAGGACGCGGTGGAGATCGGGCGGGGCGGGTTCGGAGCGGTGTACCGGTGTCGCCAGGTCGGTGTGGATCGCACGGTGGCGGTGAAGGTGCTGACCGAGGAATTCGACGAGAATCGCGAGCGGTTCCTGCGCGAGCAGCGAGCGATGGGTCGGTTGACCGGACACCCTAACATCGTCGGCATGCTGGAGGTCGGTGCCACCGGCAGCGGTCATCCCTACCTGGTGATGCCGTACCACTCGTTCGGCTCGCTGCAGACGCGCATTCAGCGCGACGGCCCGTTGCCGCTGCCGGAGGTCCTGCACCTCGGGGTGAAGATCGCCGGTGCGCTCGAAACGTCGCATCGCACCGGCGTTCTGCACCGCGATATCAAGCCGGGGAACATTCTGCTGACCGACTACGGTGAGCCGGCGTTGACGGATTTCGGGATCGCGCACATCACCGGCGGTTTCGAGACCACGACCGGCACGATCACCGCTTCTCCGGCTTTCACCGCACCCGAGGTGCTCAGTGGGGAGGCTCCGAGCCGGGCCTCGGATGTCTACGGGCTGGGAGCCACATTGTTCTGCGCGCTGACCGGTCACGCGGCCTTCGAGCGCCGCAGCGGTGAACAGGTGGTCGCTCAGTTTCTGCGCATCACCCAGCAACCGATTCCGGATCTGCGCGACAACGACATTCCCGAGGATGTGTGCACGCTGATCGAGGGTGCGATGGCGCGCAACCCGCTCGACCGCCCCACCGCCGCGGAGCTGGGAGACCAACTCCGGGAGCTCCAGCGCCGGTACGGTTTCCTGGTCGACCGCATGCCCCTGCTGGCCGAACCTGGAGCCGAGTCCTACTCGGTGGCGACATCGGCGGACACGGCACCGAACGGCGCCGGGAATCTGCCGCTCGAGTTGACCAGTTTCGTGGATCGCCGCATCCAGGTGACCGAGGTCAAGAACCTGCTCGCCGGTTCGCGTCTGGTGACGCTGACCGGGATCGGCGGGGTCGGTAAGTCGCGGCTCGCACTGCGTGTCGCGCACAAGGTGACCGGAGAGTTCACCGACGGCGTGTGGCTGGTCGAGCTGGGCGATATGCGGGATCCGGCATTACTGATCGACATCGTCGCCACTGCGCTCGGCCTCCGCAGCAGAGGGGGCGGACCGATGCTCGGCGTGCTGGTCGGATATCTGTCCACCCGCAACGTGCTGGTGGTGCTGGACAACTGCGAGCAGGTGATCGACGCGGTTACGGCACTGACCGAATCGCTGCTGCGGGCCTGTCCGGACGTGCGGATTCTGGCGACCAGCCGCGAGGCTCTCAATGTCAGCGGAGAATCGGTGCTCACGGTGCCCCCGTTGACGATTCCCGATCCAGCGGTCAAGTCGGCATCGAGAGTTGCTCGTGAAGACGCCGTGGCCCTGTTCGCCGAACGAGCCGCCGCGGTGGTACCCGGCTTCGAAGTCGACGACGACAACAGAGCCAGCGTGACCCGGATCTGTGCTCGCTTGGACGGACTCCCGCTGGCGATCGAACTTGCGGCGGCCCGGCTGCGCACGATGTCACTCGACCAGATTCTGACCCGGCTCGACGACCGCTACGGTCTGCTGACTCGCGGACGTCGCGGCGCCCCGATGCGGCAGCAGACTCTGGCCTGGTGCATCGGCTGGAGCTATGACCTGTGCACTCCGGACGAACAACGGTTGTGGACCCGATTGTCGGTCTTCGCAGGCGGTTTCGAGCTCGACGCCGCCGAACAGATATGCGGTGACGATCTGACGCAATCGGAGCTGCTCGACTCCTTGTCCGCACTGGTCGACAAGTCGATTCTGATCCGCGAGGAAGTCGATCGAACTGTCCGCTTCCGGATGCTCGAGACCGTCCAGGAATACGGTAGGCACCAGGCCGAGGACGCCGGCGAGTACATGGATTCCGTTCGGCGACACCAGGATTGGTGCTTCGGTCTGGCGCTGCGGGCAGAGGCGGAATGGATCGGACCGCACCAGATGCAGTGGGTTGCCAGGCTGGAGCGGGAACTGCCGAATCTCCGCAAAGCACTGGAATTCGCGCTGTCCGAGGCGAACGAGGCGGCGTTGCGGATGACCATGGCCCTCTACCCGTTCTGGATAATGCGCGGACGGCTCAGCGAGGGTCGCCGCTGGGCTGCTCGCGCACTCACCCACACGACCGGGGCGCGGACCATTGATCGGGCCAAGGCGCTCCATGCCGCCGAGGCAATGGCCACGCTGCAGGGCGATTTCGCCGACGCCACCGACAAACTGGCACAACTCAGGCACGTGGCCGAACAGACCACCGAACCCGTGGTGGGGGCTCTGCTCGCTCACTCCGCCGGAAACACCGTTCTGATGAGGGGCGACGCCGACGTGGATCACGCGCACAAGCTCGTGGCCGAAGCCGTCGAGATCTACGAAGCATTCGGTGAGCTCAGCCTGCAATTGGATGCGCTGATCTCCCTCGGATGGTCTTGCGCGCTCCTGGGTGACATGTCGCGGGCCATCCAATGCTTCGAGCGGGTGCTCGCAATCACCGAATCCGCCCACGAAACGATGCTCCGGTCCTGGGCATTGTGGGCAGCGGGGTACACCGCTTGGCGCGGGGGCGAGCCCGACCGCGCTGCGCGCTTGCTGGAGGAGGGCATTCGGCTGGCCCGGCTGGCGGCGGATCCACTCGTCGCCGCGGCCTGTATGGAGGCACTGGCCTGGGTCACGGCCGGGCAACACCCTGATCGACGCGCAGCTGTGCTGATGGGTGCCGCCGATTCGCTGGTGAGCGTTGCCGGCAGCTCCGCATTCGTGTTTCCCGTTCTGCGCGTTCACCGCGACGACTGCGTGCGCACCACCCGGGAGGCGCTCGGTGCGAGAGCATTCGAGGCGGCCCGCCAGGAAGGCGCCGCCATGACGTTCGATTCCGCTGTGGCCTTTGCGCTCGGCGAGCAATCCAGCGCCGCCGCACCCGCCCAGGGTCCCGGTGCGACCCTGACGAAACGGGAGCGCCAGGTCGCCGAGCTCGTTGCCCGAGGTTTGTCCAACAGGGCGATCGCCGCCCAGCTCGTGATCTCACAGCGCACCGCGGAAGGTCACGTCGAACATATCCTGACCAAGCTCGGCTTCACTTCGCGCTTGCAGATCGCGACATGGGCGGCCGAGCAGCCCGAATCCTGAATCCGCTCACTCGGTTACCACCCGACAGGTTGCGGATCGAGGAACAATCGCTCATTCGGCAGGCGCGTTTCCGGCAGCGATTCCTCGAGCTCCTGCATGATCAATTCGATTGCACACCAGCACTTTCGGCGACAATCATGAATCAGATTCCGCGCGGCGGCCAAGGTTGCCCGGTAGTCGAACACCGTTCCGCCCAACCAGATCCGCACGTGCACATCGCCCTGGGCCGACAACCGGGCTTCCTCCGCACGGGTCAGCATCGAAGATCACCAGCCCTGATGCGGCCATCAACGCGCCACGCCGATGTCAACGCGTCCGACAATCGCTGCTTGAACCACCGCTGCTCCGAATTGTCGGATCGCCGGGTCCGCAGCCCTTCCTCGAGCAGCGTCATGAACCGCCGCCGGTCGACACCGAATGCCACCAACAGCTCGCCCGCGCTCGCACCACCGAACGGCGCCCACCGGATCGCGAATTCGATCACCGACCTCGCGTCCGGTTCGATCGATCTGCCGGACGTGAGAAACGCCAGCTGACTCAGCGCCGACCGAACCCAGAACGCGTCGCGACCTCGCTGCTGATTCCGTCCATCCATGATGTTCCCGAGCGGTAGTGGCTGACCTGTCCCCCACCACCTTCTTCGGGAAGCGCCGCTCGGACGACGGGATATCTACCTACCCCCATACCTGTTTTCTGCACGATCGGGCCCAGACGAGGCTATTCCTCGGATATCGCAGCCGAGGTCGCGAACGGGATGCCGGCCTGCAGCGACGTCCCCTCGCCCGGATGGCTGGTCAGCTCCATCCGGCCGCCGAGGGCTTCGATGCGATCTCGCAGACCGACCAGCCCGGAGCCCTTGGCCGGGTCGGCGCCGCCGATTCCGTCGTCTCGGATCGAAAGCTGGAGCTGGTGACCGACGGTGGTGATGCGCACGGTCACTTCGGTGGCCTGAGCGTGTTTGGCGGTGTTCGTCAGCGCCTCTGCCGCGATGTAATAGGCGGCTGTTTCGGTGGATTCGGGCATGGGCGTGCCGAGGTTCAGGTCGAGGTTCACCGGAACGGTGCAGCGGCGGGCGAGCGCCTTCAGCGCCGGGCCGAGTCCGCCCTTCGACAGGATCGCCGGATGGATCCCGCGGCAGATCTCGCGGAGTTCGTCCGAGACGCCGACCAGGCCCTGCACGACGTCGGAAAGTTGCGCTTCGAGCGTGGTCAGCTCGGGTGGCACCGATGCCTCGGCGGTGCGGAGCGCGAGTCCCAGCGAGACGAGGCGTTGTTGCGCGCCGTCGTGCAGATCACGTTCGATCCGGCGCCGTGCCTCGTCGGCGGCCGCGACGATGCGGGCGCGGGATGCGGTGAGTTCGGCCCGGGCCTCGGTATTCGCGATCGCGGTCGCGACGAGGTCCGCGAATTCGGCGAGGCGCTCCTCGGTGTCGGCCGGCAGGGGCCCGCGGCGCGACGATCCGGCGACGATCGAGCCCCAGAGGTGGCCGTCGACGACGATCGGCGCCCCGACGCCCGAGCGCAGACCCAGCTCACGGATGCGCGCGGCGGCGGAACCAGTCGCCTGGTCGTGGCTGTCCATCCGGGCGGTGCCGCCGGTGCGCAGCACCATCGCCGCGATGTTCTCGCCCTCGAGTGTGAACCGCTCGCCGACCGGCATCCTGGGCAGTCCGGGTTCGTCGCGTGCCGCGACGAACCTGCCCGAGCCATCGGGTGCGTAGCGGAACAGGGAGGCGTTGACCACGCCCAGACACCTGGCCGACTCGTACGCCACCGCGGAGAACACCTCCGACGATGTCGCACCGCGCGCGACCAGGGTGGCGACCCGCCGCAACGCGGCTTGCTGCTGGGCGACGAGGTCGGCGGCACGGCGACGGCGATTCGCCTCCGAGGCATGCGATCGGGCCACTGCCGCAAGGGTATTGGCCAGCAGCGCCACGCAGAGAAAGACCGCGATGGTGACGCCGTTCTGGACTGCGGTCGGGCTGGATTGCCCCGGCCAGTTCTGGAAATAGCCGAAGGCGATGGCGCTGGCGACCGATGTCGTCACCGCCAGGCCGAGTCCCCACACCGTCGACACCACCAGAACACCCAGCAGATAGACGACACCGAAGGCATTGCCGGGAGCGATCTGCCCGAGCCAGAGGACGAGAACCGACTCCGCCGCAATGAAGAACGCGGCCACCGCGACGCCCAACGGCAGGAGCGGGGTCGTCGGGCGCATCGACCACGACAGCACATGCGCACGCATCGAGAAGAGCGGCTTATCGGGTTGGTGGCGCGCGGATTCTGCACCTGGCGTGGAAGTTGGCCAGCCGTGCACCTCAGACCGTTTCCACATCATCACCCAGCGTTCACGTCAAGCCGACGGGCTCGGACAAGGTCCTCGAATTGGATCTCGATCGTCACCTTGCAGCCTACGCACCGCCCGGCACCTGTTCGGCGATGGACATCGGAGTGGCGGGTCAGCGGCTCGCGACGCGGTCCGGGACGGCACGCACGGCCGTCACGGCGTCCGCGCATTCACGAAGATGCGCCGCGCCCACTCGGCGTGCGCCAGCAGGTCGTCGTCGCGCCCAGACGGCAGCGACAGCAGCAGCCCACACGCGGGCCCGCCTGCCGAAGTCCCGACAGGCAGCGTAATTCCGCAGGTGCCCAGGTAGCTGAGGACCATCGTGGTGCGCAGAGTGGCGGCATTCGCGCTGTCGTAGCCGGCCGGGTCGCGGAGATCGGCCAGGCGTGGCGGTGGGTGACGCACGGTGGGGCACAGCAGTGCCGCTCCGTCGAGTTCAGCGGCGAATTCCGCGCGCAGGGCGCGCATCCTGGCGTACACCGGGGCGATGGAATCCGCTGTGTGCGAGTTGCTTTCGAGCCTTCGCCGGGTGGCGGGCTCGATCGGCAGGCCGGAGCCGAGACGGTGACGGTGCAGACGGTATGCCTCCGCGCCCACGATGGTGCCGCCACCGTCCATCAATTCCTGTGCAGCACTCAGCGATGCCATGTCGCGCCTGCGAATATCAGCTCCGGCGCGGCGGATTTCGGCAAGTGCGGCCTCGAAATCGGCGGCGATCCCAGGCGTGACGTCTTCTGTCCACTCGCCGCCGGGAACGACGAATCGACGAAGCGGCGTGTGCTCGCCGTGTCGAATGGGCGCGAAAATCCGGTCGAGAGCGATGATGTCGTTCACGCTGGTGGCGAGGATGCCGGTGCTGTCGAGTGTGCTGGACAGGGGCGCGAAGTCGTTCGCACCGTAGCGTCCCGGGCTGGCGCGATACCCGACGATTCCGCAGTAGGCGGCGGGCACCCGTACCGATCCCGAGGTGTCGGTGCCGACCGCCAGCGGGACGATGCCGCGCGCGACCGCCACCGCGGATCCGGATGAGGAGCCGCCGGGGACCAGCTCCGGGTCGACGGGATTGGCCGGGGTGCCGAAGTGGAGGTTGATCCCGAGACCGGAGAAGGCGAACTCGCTGAGGTTGGTCTTGCCGATGGTGACCAGCCCGCTGTCATGGGCGCGCCGGACGAGGCGGCTGTCCACCGCGGCGGGTTCGTCGTGCAGGTGGCCGGCCGAGCCGCTGGTCGTGACCGTGCCCTGGATATCGAAGACGTCCTTCCACGCGATCGGGACTCCGTCGAGCGGACCGCGCCGGGTACCGCGCAGGCGGCGGCGATCGGCAGCCGCGGCCTGGTATCCGGCGCGCTCGGCGATGACGGTGATGAGTACCGCGGTCGAATCCGATTGCTGGGCCCGGTCGACGGCGACGGCGGCCAGGTGGGCCGCGGTCGTGCCGCCCGCTGCGAGTGCCTGAGCCATGGCGGTGGCGGTGGTCATGGACAGGACGCTACCCAGCAGTATTTCCGCTTCGGTATGTAGGAAGATCCACCGAATTCCAATGATGCTGTGTGATCATCCATTTCAACAGCGCCCGGTCGTTCGGTTGACTGACCTCCATGACAGTGTTGAGCCATCTGGAGCCGATTACCGTGCCGGCGAGGCGAGCCCGAGCGGTGACCCTGAGCGCCGGTGAGCGGTTGCGGATCACCGACGTCGATGGCGGCCAGGTGGGTGATGTGTTCGCCTACAACGCCCACGACCTCACCGAGCACCACAGCGCCTCTCACACGCGCACCCACACCGCGCGACTGTTTCCCGCGCTCGGCGAGTCATTCGTGACCAACCGGCGGCGACCGATCCTCACGTATGCCGACGACACCTCGCCGGGTGTGCACGACATGCTGATCGCCGCCTGCGACCCGGAACGCTATGCGGCGTACGGGGATCCGGGACACGCAAACTGCGCCGACAATCTGCGCCACCTGTTGACCGAGCTGGGATACGGTGCGCCGCCGTTCATTCCGCAACCGATCAATGTGTTCATGCGCATTCCGGTAGCCGCGGACGAGAGCCTGACCTGGCTCGAGGCCGCCACCGCGCCCGGGGACGCCATCACCTTCCGCGCCGAAATGGACTGCCTGGTGGTGGTTTCCGCCTGTCCGCAAGACCACAACCCCATCAATGGGGCGCGGCCCACGCCACTGGCCCTGACCGTCCTTCCCCCGACCAGCGAGGAGAACCACCGATGACCACCACCGAACTCGCCCACCCCGCACTCGAACCGTTCGGGCTGGACACCCTGAAACTACGCAACCGATTCGCCGTGGCGCCGATGACCCGGGTCTCGGCCACCTCCGACGGCACTCCCACCGAGCAGATGGCCGCGTATTACCGCGAATACGCGCTGGGCGGATTCGGCCTGATCATCACCGAGGGCATCTATCCGGACGCCGCCCACAGCCAGGGTTACTTCAATCAGCCCGGCCTGGTCACCGAACAGCACGTCGCGGGCTGGCGCGCGGTGGTCGACGCCGTGCACGCGGCCGGGACTCCGATCGTCGCGCAGCTGATGCACGCCGGAGCCATTTCCCAGGGCAATGCGCACGGTTTCGAGACCATCGGGCCGTCCGCGGTAGCGCCGCGCGGGCAGATGATGGTCGATTACGGCGGGGTCGGCGGAGCGTGGAACGCGCCCCGGGAGATGACCGCGCACGACATCGACGATGTCGTGGCCGGTTTCGTCGCGGCGGCGGAGAATGCCCGTGCGGCTGGTTTCGACGGCGTCGAGATCCATGGGGCCAACGGCTATCTGCTCGATCAGTTCCTGACCGACTACACCAACCGGCGCACCGACGAATACGGCGGGCCGATGCGGAATCGCATCCGGCTCACCGCGCGGGTGCTGGGTGCGATTCGTGATGCCCTCGGCGACTTCCCGATCGGAGTCCGGCTGTCGCAGACCAAGGTCAACGACTTCACCTACCGCTGGCCGGAGGGTGAGGCCGACGCGCGCACCATCTTCGCGGCCTTGACCGAGGCGACGTACCTGCACATCGCCAGCGAGGGCCGGGACTTCCTCGAGACCGCGAAACTTCCCGGCGGCACGACCGTCACCCAGCTGGCTCGGGAGGTGTCCGGCCGCCCGGTCATCGCCAACGGGGGCATGCACAACCTGCCCCAGGCCGCCGAAGTGCTGACCGGCGGACACGCCGACATCCTGTCGCTGGGTACGGGCGCACTGGCCAATCCGGACCTGCCGCGCCGGGTCGAGACCGGCGCTGCACTCTCCTCGTTCGACCATGAGATGCTGCACCCCATGGCAACCCTGGACTGTGCCGCGGCCTGGCGCGAGCGCACCGGCGAATGAGCGCTCGGACCTGGACCCGCGGCGGGGCCGCGGTGGCGACGCTGACCTTCGACGTGGACGCCGAGACGCCGATCCTCGCCGAGGGCCGGCACTACGCCGAGCACCCCATGGTGATGTCACACCAGGCCTACGGACCGGATGTGGGGGTGCCGCGCATTCTCGACCTGCTCGACGAGATGGGTGTTCCCGCAACGTTCTTCGTACCCGGTTGGGTCGCCGAGCAACGCCCGGGACTGGCCGCGTCGATCGTCGAGCGCGGGCACGAGGTCGCGCACCATTCCTACAGCCACCGGCCGCCCACCTCGCTGCCCGCCGGCGCCGAGCGCGCCGATTTCGAACGCGCCCTGAAGGTATTCATGTCCCAGGGCATCGAGATCGCCGGGCATCGCGCCGCGATGTGGAGCGCCAGTCGCGAAACCCTTTCCCTGATAGCAGAATACGGCCTGGCCTACGACTCCTCGCTGATGGGCGATGACCGGCCGTACCAGGTGGACACCCCACAGGGGTCGGTCATCGAACTGCCCGTGCACTGGTCGTTGGACGACTGGGAGCAGTACGCGTACCTGCCCGCACCGCGCATCGGCTCGGTCATCGAGTCCCCGGTCAAGGTCGAGCAGATGTGGCGGGCCGAGCTCGACGGCATGCGTCACTACGGCTGCCTGTTCAACGTGTGCATGCATCCGTTCCTGACCGGTCGTCCGGGCCGAATGCTGGCCCTGCGCAACCTGATCGCCTACGCCCAGGAATGCGGAGACGTCACCTTCGCCCGCTGCCGCGACGTAGCGACCTGGGCACGGGAGGACGCCCACACCCCGGCCCGTCCCCTGCCTGCCTACGACGTGGACGAAGCCGTCTACCCGCGGTAGCACACGCTCACGGGCCCGGCGGTTCGGCCACCAGGGCCAGGTACAGGTCGATGGTGTCCTCGAGGCGATTGACATTGCGGCCGGTCAGCTCGGTGATGCGGGCCATGCGATTGCGCAGGGTGTTGACGTGGACGTGCAGGGCAGCGGCCGTGACCGCCCACTGGCCGTCGTGCGCGAGGAAGGTGCGCAGGGTGTGCTCGAGATCGGTGTGGGTGCGGGCGTCGTGGTCACGGATGACGCCCAGCACCTGCTCCGAGAACCGTTGCCGCACCTGGTCGTCGAGCAGGCCGAGCAGCATCCGGAAGGTCGCGATATCGGCGAAGACAGCGGTGTCCGGGCCATGCTGCACTCGCAGGATCTGGCAGACCTCGCGGGCGCGCACCAGCGATTCCCGCAGACCACCGGCCGTGGCGATATCTCCCACGCCGATCACGACTCGGTCGGCGGAGACCCGTCTGCCGACCTCCGCGGCCAGGTCGCGGGCGAAGCGCGCCAACTCGTCCGCCGAGCGCTCCCACAGGCAGATGGACACCACATCCCGGCTGCCCGCCGCGGTGAAGACGGGTATGCCGTGGGTGGCGAAGAACGCGCCGATCGCGTGCGCGATATCGCCGGGCAGGGCATCGGCGTCGGAGGCGGCGACCGGTGCGGACACGAGCACTCCCAGCGGCCGGTCCGGCGGCACGCCATAGGCGCGCAGGCGGCGAATCACCTCACCGCTAGTTCGGGGCCCGGAGAGGATCATCTCCAATAGCTCGGTGGCGAAACGCGCCTCGATGGCGTGTACGGCCTGCTGTTTGGTGACCTCCAAGCTCAGGAAGCGCGCCGCCTGGGCCAGCGCGTCCCGATCGGCAGCGGTGAGAGCCGCCGCCGGTTCCAGGCAGTAGAGCCCGGCGTCGATCTCCCCCATCGCACCCTCCACGAGATACAACACCGCCGGTCCGGGCCCGAGCAGATCGACCTCGATCGGCGGCGGGGTGCGATTGAGCGCGGCCGCGGCCATCCGCACCTGCTCATCGGTGGGCTCACAGCCGATACTGGCCAGACGGCGACCTTTGCGGTCTACCACGAGCAGCGGCAATTCCGTTTCGCCACGCAGGATTTCGAGTACGCCCGCCGCACCGCTGCCGCGCGAGAGAGCGGTGGCGAGGGCGTCGCCACGATGGACAGTGGCAGTCAGTTCCGCCTGCAGCACCTCGTTCTGGATCCGGGCGGCCGCTCGGGTGAGCGCGGCGAACGGCACCCCGGCACACAGCTCGATGAGCGGCAATCCGTGCGAAAGGCACAGCGCGGCAAGCTCTTCGGGCAGCGACGGGGTTTGCGCCGTGAGCCCGAACACCAACCCGGCCGCACCTGCCCGCGCGACGGCCGCCACGAACCGGTCCGCCGAAACATGTGACAGCCACAGGCCATTGGTGAGCACGAGTTCGCCGGACCGGACATAGGGCGACGGGTCGGTGAGCTCCGTCGTGTGCAGCCAGTGGATCTCCGTCCCCACGGATTCGGTGAGTTCCGCCGTCACGACTCGCAGCCCCAGGGCAGGGTCCGCGACGAGTCGGCCAATAGTCAACACCTGGTGGAATGTACACGGAGAGCCGGTAATTGGTGGATGAACATCCATCCCTCCGCTGGCATTGACGGTGCTGTTATGAGGTACCTCACTACGAAGGAACTCCGCTATGTCTTCTCCGCAACCTCCCGGCACCGCTGAGATCACGTCCCCCACCGGTACCGGCGTCCGCTTCGACGAGCACGGCATCCTGCCCATTCCCGACCAGCAGCGCGACTGCTCATCCTGGGAACTGTTCTGGATCTGGTGCGGCGCGAATGTCGCTCCCATCAACTGGGTGCTCGGTGCGCTCGGCATCACCCTCGGGCTCAGCCTGTTCGAGACCCTGATCGTCGTTGTGGTCGGAAATCTCTTCGGCTGCGCGATATTCGGCCTGTTCAATGTGATCGGTCACCGCACTGCCGTCAATCAGATGGTGCTGGGGCGCTCGGCCTTCGGTATCAGCGGCGCGGCGCTGCCGGCCATCGTGCAGGGTCTGCTGACCATGGCCTGGGTCGGCGTGAACAGCTGGGTGGTGCTCGACCTGGTACTGGCCGTACTCGAGCAGATAGGCATCCGAGGTGGTCTGGGGCTGAAAATCGCTGTGGCGGCGGTCATCATGGCCGTGCAGCTCGCCCTCGCGCTGTACGGCTTCTACGCCATCCGCGCCTTCGAGAAGTACACGGTACCGCTCACTGTCGCGGTCATGGTGGTGATGACGGTGGTGGCGCTCGCCCGAACCCACCTCGACTGGTCACCTGCCAAGGCCGACTCCCCCGCCGAAAAGCTCACCGCCATCACCCAGCTCGTCACCGCCATCGGCGTCGGCTGGGGCTTGACCTGGATCCCCTACGCCGCCGACTACAGCCGCTTCGCCCGCCCGGAGCTGCCCGCGCGGACCGTCTTCTGGGCTTCGGCCTCCGGCATGTACATTCCGACGGTCTGGCTCGCTGCCCTCGGCGCCTGTCTCGCCAGCGCCGGCGGCAGCGCCGATCCGTCCACCTTGGTCGTCGGCACCTTCGGTGCCCTCGCGATCCCCGTACTCCTGCTGATCATGCACGGCCCGGTCGCCACCAATATCCTCAACCTCTACTCGTGCTCGCTGGCCGCCCTGACCCTCGGCATCCGCACCGCCCGGTGGAAGATCACCCTCTTCGCCGGTGCGATCGCCGCTGTCGTTCTGGCGATCTTCATCAACTCATCGAGCTTCGCCCACGCCTTCGACAATTGGATGGTTTCCATACTCATGTGGATCAGTCCCTGGATGTCCATCCTGCTCGTCGATTATTTCCTGATCCACCGCCGCACCCCGTCGATCCCCGACCTGTACCGCGATGCCACGACCTCGGCCTACGGCAAGGTCAACATCCCCGGCCTGGTAAGTGTCGTGGCCGGCTTGCTCGCCAGTTGGAGTTGGCAATACGGTCTGGTCCCCGCGATGCAAGGCCCACTTGCCAAGGCCCTGGCCAATACCGACTTCTCCTGGCTATCGGGCAGTCTTGTCGCCGGTGGGCTCTACGCCTTCCTCACCGCCGCCCGTCGGCGGCGCCGCCCGACGGCCTCGTGCCGGGAGCGCGGGCGAGCGTGAACGTGCCGGCGCCGGTGACGGTCACCAGCTCACACGCTCTCCGGAGACGGCCCGGCGATCGGCATGGCCCAGGCCATGATCTTGTCGATCTCGTCCAGGTCGGAATCGTCGAGCACGATGTCCGCGGCGCGGAGGCTGTCCTGGATATGGCCGGCCTGCCGGGCGCCGACGATCGCGACGTGCACGGCGGGATTGGCCAATGTCCAGGCGATCGCCAGTTGACCGACCGTGATGTTGTGGTCGGCGGCGAATGTCTCCAGTTCCCACAGGGCTGTCAGATTCTGCTGGTAGACGTCGCCGGTGAAGTCGGGGCTCGTGCTGCGCCAGTCGTCATCGGCGAACGTCGTATCTCGATGCAGCGTTCCGGTCAGCAAGCCATGTGCCAGCGGCCCGTACACCAGCACGCCGATGTTCTGAACCCGGCAGTACGGCAGCAGGTCGTCCTCGATGTCCCGCCGGAACAGGTGGTATGGCGGTTGCACCGTCTCCACCGGCAGCACGGCGGAGAATTCCGCGATCTGCGCCGGGCTGTAGTTCGAGACCCCGACGTGGCGGATCTTGCCCGCGGCGACGAGGTCGGCCAGCGCGCCCGCGGTCTCGGCGGCCGGCACGGCCGCATCCGGCCAGTGCACCTGATAGAGGTCGATGTGGTCGACGCCGAGCGCGGCCAGGCTGGCATCCACTCCCCTGCGCAGCCAGTCGGGGCTCGCATCGCGGACCAGGCCGGTATCGGTCCTGCGTAACCCGCCCTTCGTGGCGATCACGAGTTCGTCACGGGCGCTGGCGAGTTCGGGGCGCAGAGCCCGGCCCAGGATCCGTTCGGACGCACCGAAGCCGTATGCCTGCGCGGTGTCGAAGAAGTTGACGCCGAGATCACGGGCGCGCCGGATCGCCGTGATCGCGGCGTCCTCGTCGAACCGCCCCCAATCGCCGCCGAGTTGCCAAGTGCCGAAGGCAATTCGGGAAACGTGCAGTCCGCTTCTTCCCAAAATTGTTGTCTTCATGTCGCTCTCCGAATCTCTGTAGGGGTCTTGCTGCCTACTGTCGCGCTTCGGAAGGCGCCTGTCGCCACGGCCAGCGCCCATCGACGATTCCTGCCAGCAGCAATCCCGGCCTTCCCGGCAGCTGCACCTGCCCTGCGTTTGCGCAGGACGGCGGCCCTGCGTCGGCGCAGCCCGGCGGCCCTGCGTTTGCGCAGCACGGCGGCCCTGCGTTTGCGCAGCACGGCGGCCCTGCTGCGGGGCGCGGGAGCGGCCCGGGTCAGCGCGACTCGAGGAAGGTGATCACCGCCAGCACCCGGCGATGATCGTCGTGGGTCTCGGCCAGATTCAGCTTGGTCAGGATGCTGCGCACGTGCTTCTCGACGGTGCCTTCGGTGACCCACAACTGCCGGGCGATGCCGGCGTTGGAACGCCCCTGCGCCATCAGGGCCAGCACCTCGTGCTCGCGTGCGCTGAGCGCTGCGAGCGGATCGTTGCGCCGGCGGGCGGACACCAACTCCGTCACCAGCGCCGGATCGACGACCGCCGCGCCCTTGGCGATTCGCTGGAGCGTGTCGATGAAATCCTCCACGTCGGTGACCCGGCTCTTGAGGAGGTAGCCGATCCCCCGGCCGCTGGCCAGCAACTCCATCGCGTGCTCGACATCCGAGTGGGCCGACAGCACGAGAATGCCGGTTTCCGGGAATTCGTCGCGGATCGCACGGGCCGCGTCGAGCCCCTCGGTGGTGTGGGTCGGCGGCATTCGAATGTCGACCACCACCAGTTCGGGCCGCGTGTCCCGGACCAGCTCCAGCAAGCGCGAGGCGTCTCCGGCCTGGGCCACGACGTCGAAACCCGAACGCGTGAGCAGGCTCGCCAACCCCTCCCGGAGCAGCACATCGTCATCGGCCAGCAGCACCCGCAACGGAGTCGTCACTGAACTCTCGCCTTCCTTGCGCCGGACATGGATGGCCGATAGAGGTCGAGCATAACCGGGCCGATTGCAGGTAGCCGCCATACCCACTGTGGTGCTGGCCGGGAGCACCGATGGATGTCAGCAGCGACGACACCGGCTCGGGTGACAGCGATTCTGGAAGTCCCAGAAGGCAAACCGAGGAGTCGCGACATGGTCACATTCGAAGAGGCCGCCGCTGTCCGCCCAGCTGAACCGCACCGGGCGGCCGCCTCCCGCCGGACGGCGGCGAAGTACGCCGTCGAGCTGATCGGGACATTCTTCCTGGTGTTCACGGTCGGGACGGCCGTCCGCAGTGTCGGCTCGTTCGCACCACTGGCGATCGGCGCGGTGCTGATGGTGATGATCTACGCCGGTGGGCACATCTCCGGGGGGCATTACAACCCGGCGGTCACCCTGGCGGTGCTGCTGCGACATCGGATCGCGCTGCGCGATGCCGTCCGGTACTGGATCGCGCAGCTGGTTGCCGGACTACTGGCCGCGGTGGTGGCGCGTGCGGTCGTGGATCCCGCACAGCCCGCAGCCCCGCCGCATCCGGCCCTCACCTTTCACACAATCGCGGCCGCGTTCGTGGTCGAGCTGTTGTTCACCTTCGCGCTCTGCTACGTGATGCTCAACGTCGCCACGAGCAGGAGCCATCCGGACAACTCGTTCTACGGGCTGGCGATCGGATTCACCGTCGTGGCAGGCGGATTCGCGGTCGGCGCGATCTCCGGCGGAGTGTTCAACCCGGCGGTCACGATCGGCGCGGCGGTGATGGGGATGTTCGCCTGGCCGACGCTGTGGGTGTACCTCGCGGCTCAGCTGATTGCCGGCGCCGCCGCGGGCGCCGTCTTCCTCGCACTCGATCCCGACGATCGATGATCCGCCGCCTCCACCACCAGAAAGGCCAGACCATGAGCAAGACGGCGCCCAGAGCGACGACGACCGATGCCGGTATCCCGGTACAGAGCGACGAGCACTCGCTGACCGTCGGCCCGGACGGGCCGATCCTGCTGCACGATCACTATCTGATCGAGCAGATGGCCCAGTTCAACCGCGAACGCGTGCCCGAACGTCAGCCACACGCCAAGGGCGGCGGCGCCTTCGGCCGGTTCGAGGTCACCGCCGATGTCAGCGCCTACACCAAAGCCGCCGTGTTCCAACAGGATACGACGACCGAGCTGGTGATCAGGTTCTCGACCGTGGCCGGCGAGCACGGCAGCCCCGACACCTGGCGCGACCCACGCGGGTTCGCGGTGAAGTTCTACACCACCGAAGGCAATTACGACATGGTCGGCAACAACACCCCGATCTTCTTCATCCGCGACCCGATGAAGTTCCAGCACTTCATCCGCTCGCAGAAACGCCGCGCCGACAACAACCTTCGCGACCACGACATGCAATGGGACTTCTGGACCCTGTCACCGGAATCCGCGCACCAGGTGGCCTGGCTGATGGGCGACCGCGGTATCCCGCGCACCTGGCGGCACATGAACGGATACAGCTCGCACACCTACATGTGGATCAACGCACGAGGCGAAAAGTTCTGGGTGAAATACCACTTCATCACCGACCAGGGCATCGAATTCTTCACCCAGCACGAGGCCGACCGCATGGCAGCGGTCGACACCGACTACCACACCCGCGACCTGTTCGAGGCGATCGCCCGCGGTGACTACCCGAGCTGGACGCTGAAGGTGCAGATCATGCCGTTCGAGGAGGCGAAGACCTACCGCTTCAACCCCTTCGACCTGACCAAGGTGTGGCCGCACGCCGACTACCCGCTGATCGAGGTCGGGCGCCTGACTCTGGACCGCAACCCGACCGACTACCACTCCCAGATCGAGCAGCTGGCCGTCGCGCCCAGCAATCTGGTGCCCGGCATCGGTCCGAGCCCGGACCGGATGCTGCTGGGCCGGATGTTCGCCTACCCGGACGCCCACCGCGCCCGCATCGGCACCAACTACAACCAGTTGCCCGTGAACGCGCCCATCACGCCCGTGCACAGCTACAGCAAGGACGGTGCGATGCGATACCGCACCGTCTCCGACCCGGTGTACGCGCCGAACTCCAAGGGCGGCCCCCGCGCCGACACCGAACGCCACGGCGAACCGGCGGGCTGGCACACCGACGGGGAGATGGTGCGCACCGCCTACTCCCTGCGCGCCGAGGACGACGACTGGAGGCAGGCAGGCACCCTCGTGCGCGACGTGCTCGACGATGCCGCGCGGGCTCGGCTGGCCGGCAACATCGTCGGCCACCTCCTCCACGGTGTCACTGAACCGGTCCTGCAACGCGCCTTCGAGTACTGGCGCAACGTAGACAAGAAGCTCGGCGACCGCATCGAGCAGGGTGTCCGCACTCAGCAGAGCCTGATCGCCGGAACCACCACTCACTAGCCCGAATAGTCCACCACCCCAACACATTCAGGAGCACCATCATGACCACCCACATGGAATCGGCAATCGCGTTTCGCGCGTCGTCACGACTGGCCGGCAATCTGCAGCAGGTCCTCGTCGAGCTCACCGCTCTCCACCTCAACGGCAAGCAGGCGCATTGGAACGTCGTCGGTCACAACTTCCGTGACCTGCACCTGCAGCTCGACGAAATCGTCGATGCCGCATGCGAAGCCGGTGACACCATCGCCGAACGGATGCGCGCCCTCGACGCGGTGCCGGACGGCCGGCCCCAGACGGTCGCGGCGACCAGCCTCTTGCCGGAACTCCCGGCCGGTGAGCAGCACACCGCCGTGATCGTCGACCTGGTCACCACACAGATTCGCGACGTGGTGGCGACACTGCGCGCCGCGCACGACGACACCGATGCCGAAGATCCGTCCACCGCGGACCTGCTCCATGCCGTCATCCATCAACTCGAGAAGCAGGCGTGGCTGCTCAGCAGCGAAAACCGCACCGCGGGATAGACAGCGGCGATGTCGGACGAGGCGATGTCGGACCAGGGGAGGACGATGGATCGGGCTCGGTCCGCCCGGCCCGGCCCCACTGGCCTTCGACCTGGAGACGGCCGCCGCTCACCCGGTCGGCCGACGACGACAACGAGGAGTGTGTGATGACCGGAATGACCGTTGGTTTCATCGGGCTCGGCGCAATGGGACAGGGCATGGCCGCCAGCCTGCTGCGGGCGGGCCATCGGCTCCGGGTCTGGAACCGCTCCCCCGAGCCGGTCGCCGCGCTGGTCGCCCAGGGCGCCGACGCGGCCGGGACCCTCGCTGACGTGTTCGCCGCCGAGGCGGTCGTGTCCATGCTGGCCAACGACGACGCCGTCGAACAGCTACTGCTCGACCCGGCGCTGCTGGCCGGCGCGAAGGCCGCCGTGCACGTCAACATGGCGACGGTCTCGATCGCGCTCGCCGACCGGGCCGCGGCCCTGCACACCGAGCACGGCATCGGATACGTCGCCGCGCCCGTCCTCGGCCGGCCCCAGGTCGCCGCCGCCGGCGAACTGAACATCCTCGCCGCCGGCGGTGACACGGCGCTGGCGCAGGCAGCACCGTTGCTGTCCGCGATGGGCCGGCACACCTGGCCTTTCGGCACCCGCCCCAGCCACGCCAACGCCGCGAAGATCAGCGCCAACTTCCTGATCGCCTGTGCCATCGAGTCCATGGCCGAGGCGTGCAGTTTGGCGGAGTCCCACGGTGTCCGGCCCACCGACCTGGTCGAAATGTTCAGCGGCACACTGTTTCCCGGTCCGATCTACACCGGCTACGGGGCAATGGTCGCCGAGCGCCGCTACGAACCGGCCGGCTTCCGGCTGCCACTCGGTCTCAAGGACGTCAACCTGGCCCTGACCGCCGGCGCCGCGGCGAACGTCCCGCTGCCCTTCGGCAGCGTGCTGCGCGACGCCTTCCTCGACGCCCTCGCCCACGGCGACGCCGACAAGGACTGGGCCGCCGTTGCCGCCGTGGCCCGCCGCCGGGCCGGCCTGCCGGCGTAGCCGAGGCAGCCCCTCGGCACCACAACTCGGCTGGTCAACGACCTATAAACCGGAACTGCAGACATCGAACCGGTCCCACGGAGTAGCGTGCGATCCATGAGCGCATGCGAGGTTTGCGGTAACGATTACGCGATGCCGATCGTCGTCGAAGCTCAGGGAGTGCGGCACGTTTTCGACTGCTTCGAATGTGCGATCCACCGAATGGCACCCATCTGTGAGCACTGCAAATGCAAGATCATCGGTCACGGCGTGGAGGCAGACGGCAGGTTCTTCTGCTGTGCGCACTGCGCCATGTCCGAGGGTGCCAGAGGCCTGGTCGACCACATCTGAAATCCAACCCGACAACGAGAACGGGGCCGAAGCCGCACAACCTGCGGCTTCGGCCCCGCCGGGATCATCAGGCGCCCAGATCGCCAGGAAGAACAGCACACTCGTGGCGAGCGCTGCGGTGAGGCGGCCGATGTTGGAGGCGTGGAAGCGGCCGATTTCGGTGCGGACATCGTCCGGTACGGTGATCCGCGATTTCCTCTCAGCTGTCGGCCAATTCCTCGGCTGATTCGTGCCCGGCGTAGCCGGTTCTGCGGAGGAAGTCGGCGATCACCTCGAGTTCGGCCTCGGAGTAGTGGTCGCACAGTTCGTCCATCCTGTTGTTCATTCCGGCGAACACCCGGAACAACTCGGCGTTGCGTTCGCGGACGCCCCGCAGCGCGACCGCACGGCGGTCCGTCGATTCGGGGTCGCGCTCGCGCACAATCCAGCCGCCCTTCTGCAACCGATCGAGAATTCCGGTGAGCGTCGCGGGATGCAGGCCGGCCCGGCGCGCCAACTCGGTCGGGGTCAACGGACCGTGTCGGTTGATGAGGTCGAGGCAGGTCCAGTCGACGTCTCTGAGTTCGATTCGGCCGCCGAACCGGCGGTTGAGCAGCGACAGCTGAATGTTCAAGTCGCGCAGCGCATCCTTGACGGCAACCGTGAGCTGCCTGCGGCGCCGAGCCCCTGCCTGATCCGCTGTCGAACTCATACGCGCTACTCCCGATCGGTTTGTACGAATTCCGTATGATATTCGATCAGATCGGCTCGACACGGAACACCGCGATCCGATGCGCCGCCGCGGCGACTCCATCCGGAGTGGACCTCTCGGCGAGACCCGTTGTCACGAAACGATTGCCGACACTGGCCGGACTGCTGGTCACCAATTGACGCAGCAGCGGCGGTCGTTCGTCCACCGGCACCTCGACCAGTCGGACGGTCGAGGACCGTCGGCCGCGGGCCAGCTCGACAGTCTCCGCGGCCCGTGCGTTCGCGACCCATGCGGCCTTCGGGAAGGCCTGGAAGATGTACTGCCCGCCGTCGAGCGCGATCACCGCGATCGGGAAGGTCCGCAGTTGCCCACTGCGTCGCCCCCGGACCGTGAGCAACTGCATCGGACCGAAAGCGATTCCGCGCCTTTGCAATCCGACGATGAGGGTGTTGATGGCGTTGGTCAGGCGACGGTTGGTGTCGGCGTTCATGAGGTGCTCTCCCATCGGGACCGGGGCCGATCCCTCTCTAAAAATACGCAAACCATAAGCTATGGAATTAATATAATATCTAAGTCATACTAGATACAAGTAGGAGGTCACGGTGCAAACAAGAACAGGACGAGTGCAGGTGCGGTTCGCCAGCGGCGACGTCGAGTGCGTCGCGTGGCACTACCCCGGCACCAACGGCGCCTGCGTGGTCATGGCGGCAGGCGGAGCGGTCACGAAGGAACCGGGTACCGACCCCTTCGCACGCCGATTCCACGACGACGGGTTCACGGTGCTCGCTTTCGACTTCCGGCGGCTCGGGGAAAGTGGCGGGCAGCCACGCCAGATCATCCGGATGCGCGAGCAACTCGCGGACTTCGAGGCCGCGATCGCCCACGCATCGACCCTGCCGGAGGTGTCACCGGACCGAATCGCGATCTGGGGCTTCTCCCTGACCGGTGGTCACGTCTTCCGGGTTGCGGCGCGGCACCCGCGTCTCGGCGCGGCCGTGGCGCAGACCCCGCTGGTCGACGGCGTCCGCGGTGCGGCACAGGCCGGACGTCATCAACGCCCGCTCGCGATGCTGCGTGTTCTGGGATTGGGAATTCTCGATGCTTTCGGTGGCCTGGCCGTACGCCGGCCGGTGCTGATACCGCTGGCGGGCGAACCCGGTACCGTCGCGATGCTCACCACACCCGACGGCCTCGACGGCGACCGAGCACTGAACCCCGGAAACCGCTATCCGGAGTGGCCGCAGATGATCGCGGCCCGAAGCGGGATCCGCATCAGCCTGTATCGACCCGGTCGAGATGCGTCCCGAATCACCAGCCCATTGCTGGTTCTCGTTGCCGATCAGGATCAGACCGCCCCGGCCGAACTCGCGGTCGAGGCGGCGAGGTCGGCACCGCACGCGGACATCGCCCACGTGCCTGGCGGGCACTACGCGCCGTTCCTCGACGCGCATGAGCAGGCCGTCGACACCCAATTGCTGTTTCTCCGCAAGCACCTGCTCGCTCACGGCCGAGCGCCGGGCGAGTTCCTCACCGCCACTTCCGAAAGCGACCGAATCAGATGAGCAACGGCAACGCAGCACCGCGGATCGACCCGACGACAGTCGATTACGAGCGGTTGTACCGGGGCGAGGAACTCTTCCCGGGCGTCATCGTCCAGCGACCGCCATGGGATATCGGCAGGCCGCAACCGCTACTCGTGGCATTCGAGAGGGCCGGCCGCATCCGGGGCGAAGTCCTCGACATCGGCTGCGGGCCCGGCGACACCGCCGTCCATCTCGCCCGCCTCGGCTACCGGGTAACCGGCCTCGACGTCGCACCCACCGCCATCGAACAGGCCCGCCAACGTGCCACGGAGCGCGGTGTATCGGTGACATTCGAGATCGCCGACGCGACGACCCTGGATGGTTACGACAACTGTTTCGACACTATAGTGAGCAGCGCGCTCCTGCACTGTCTGGATCCGGCGCAGCGCCGAACCCACGTGAGTGCGCTAGCTCGGGCAATCAAACCAGGCGGCCGATTGATCCAATTCTGCTTCACCCCTGCCGAACACACCGAGCTGTACGCCCCGTATCCGATCCCCGAGTCGGAATTGCACATCCTGTTCGCTCCGCCGAACTGGGCGATCACCACTCTGCGAGCCGATCGCCTGGAGACGACAGTGCCCACTGAGCAACAGTCGAACATGTTCGCCCAGAACAACTTCCGCCCGGACCGCGACCAGAATGGCGCGCTGCTGCTACCAATCCTGGTACTCGAGGCGCAGCGCACCTGAATCCTGCGCCGGCTCGAGCGTACTCGAGGCTCTCGACGCTGCCGCCCCGTCGCAACGAATCAATCACGCACTCAGCGTCGAATCAACCAGAGACTCTCGAAAAATCGACGAGGTTGGCATATTGGCTTACCAGGCAAGGCTTTTCGGTCACTGTCGTCGAGCGGGCGCCGACCCTGTGCAAGACCGGCGGACACGCGGTCGACTGTTCCGGCCCGCGATGGAAACCTACTTCCGAACCGCTTCCCTGGTAACCGATTGGCCGGCCAGAATCTCGAACGTCGTCCATGTGGTGCTCAGGGTGCTGTGACCGGGGTGTTGCAGCTGGCGGGGGGATCGACCAGCTCGCAGTCGGCGGGGGCGCGGATCGGTAGGTACTCGGCGGCCACGCCATTGTGGGCGATGATGTCGCGGTAGGCGTCGACCGCGTCGGTGGGTACGCGGTTCAGGGCCGGGTCGCTGCGCACGTTCACGGTGTAGAGGCCGAATCGTGGTGTGTAGGAGCCCCATTCGTAGTTATCGGTCAGGCTCCAGTAGTTGTAGCCGATGAGGTTCATGCCGTCGGTCTTCGCGCGCTGCAGCCAGTAGACGGTGTCTCGCAGATGCTCGGAGCGGGTGTAACCGTCTGCGCGGGGTTGCCCGTTCTCGGTGGGCATGCCGTTCTCCACGATCCATAATGGCTTGCCGGGAAACCGTTGCGAATAGTGTTGCAGCGCAAAGTAGATACCCTCGGGCCGGACCGGAAGATCCCACATTCCCGCCGGGGCGGGCGCCGAGCCCCCGGGCGTGTTCGCGGCGGCGAGGTCCGGTGGTTGGTAGCCGAAGTAGTAGTCGATGCCGATGAAATCGAGTCTGTCGCCGATGCGTTCCAGCAGAGGTCCGTTGACCTGCGACTCCGCCCCGGCAACGTAGCCGACATTGCTGGTCACCAGCGCGTTCGGCTGCACCTGATGGATGTAGTCGTAGATGCTGTTGTGCGCCTGCGCCACCTCGTTCAGCATCTGGTCGGCATCGGTCCGGTTCTGACGTACCTCGTGCATGATGTAGGCGACCGGCTCGTTTATCGTCACCCAGATCGGGTTGCGAGCCGCGTAGCGGTCGACCACCTTCCGCATATTGGTGAGCCAGTCCGCCACCATCCCGGGATTGCGCCAGCCGCCCACGTCCGCTTCCCAGCCCGGATACACCCAGTGGTCCAGCGTCAGCATGGGGCGCATGCCGGCTGCCAGGATGGCGTCGATCACGTCGTCGTAGAAGGCGAAGGCGGCCGGATCCCATACTCCCGGTTGGGGTTCCAGCCGTGCCCATTCCACCCCGATCCGAAACACCTTGACGCCGAGGTTCTCGGCCAAGGCGATATCCGACCGGAACCGGGAATGGAAATCGACGGAATCGCCGAGCCGATCCCAGCCCGGATTGTCTTCGATGTAACGGGTCCAATTGCTGTCGGGTGACTGGCCTTCGGATTGGAATCCGGAGGCCGCCACACCCCACGGAAAATCGTCGCCGAGCACGCCGATGTGTCTTTCCGGTGCGGTGCGGGCGGCCCCGGGCACCAGGAGCAGGGTGGCGGCCATGACCAGCCCGGCCGCGACGAGACAGCGAAATCGAGTGCGCATCAGCACTTCCCCAGGACCAGTACTCGAAATGAGTGAACGCGGTTACTTACTCCTGGATAGCTGCGATTCGTCTCGGGAATATGCCAGGTCGATAGTGGTTTGGCACAACCACGGTCGAGTCCGTGCCAATGCCTTGTGGCGGCTGGATCTGCGCCCGCGCGGGGCAAGCGTTCCAACAGTGGCGTGAAGATCCTGTGTCCCAACGTCTACAGTGCGTTCGCCGGCAGACGCGGGCTGACCGTGCGGCCGCGCTCACCGGTCCATGACGACCTGGTCCGCCGCGGCACTCACAAAAACTGAATCACGATCATTTCAGAAACTGGTCCACTGACCATTTCACCGTGATCTAATGCTGCCCAACTCGGGTGCGGCAACCCCTCGACGACCGTGTCGAGGGACACCCGAGGTCTGTGGGAGAAACGATGATGGACAGCAGTATGCGGCGGGCGGCCGGTTCGATGGCCGCGTTCGCGGTGGCGGCCGGTTTCGCGGTCGCCGCGATCCCCGGCACGGCCTCGGCCGCATCGGGAACGGTCACCTGGACCGACGGGAACAGCAAGTTCACCCGGACGGTCTCGGACACCAACCCGATCGCCGGCGAAACCATCACCGTCACGACGATGTTCGAGCGGACCGGCATCCCGGTCGAGTACATCTACTCGGTCAAGGACGCACACCCCACCTGCCTGACTCCGGTCGCGGGCTCGGGCAGGATGGGCGGCGACCAGGTCACGCTCGACACCTCGGCCCCGGACTCGGTGAGCGCCTCCTTCAGCATCGTCAAATACCCTGTGTACCCGAACATCTCACCGAAGTCCCAGACCTTCGAGGTGCAGTACACCGTGGGCGTCAACTGCGCCCGCGACACCCCGTTGCCGACCTCCATGAGCTACAACGGCTCCCTCGGCTCCGGCAACTACACCGACAAGGGCCCGAACATCACCGTGTCCAGCGACGCCGTATCGACCACCACGCTCGCCCCGGTGAGCGGCGCCCAGGTCAACAAGGCCGTCACCCTGCAGGCAACCGTCTCCCCGGCGGCCGCGGGCGGCACCATCCAGTTCAAGGCGGGCGACCAGGTTCTCGGTGACATCCCCGTCGCCGCCAACGGCACCGCCTCGATCGTCTGGACCCCCGGCGCCGCGGGCACCTACAACATCGCAGCCACCTTCTCCGGCCGCACCGGCGTATCCGGTTCCACCACCACCCAGGCAGTGACCGTGGCCGACACCCCGACCCCCACCCCCACTCCGACCCCCAAGCCCAGCACCGGCTCCTTCGGCTGATAGCCGCATCCGGCACGCCATGACCGCTGCGGTCGGGGTTACCCCGACCGCAGCGGTCTGGTAAACGGAATCTATTGCGGCCCGAGAACATCCGCCAATACCGATGACCCACCAAGCCCTGGGCGAACCGGCAAACTGCGAAAGTGCTGTGTGGTCCAACAGGTTTGACGTAACCGCGCCCGGCTGGCGGACAGGCCGGACATCGTGATTCGCGCGGTGGGTGCCTGCACGGCGGTGACGAGTCTTCACCCGAAGAGCTGAACTAATTCAGCAGTGGCGGCTACCATGGATGCACGAGGTCACTACCCTTCAGCGAGCTGATCAGGAAACAGACATCGGTGTTCCCGCTCCTGGAGGATGCCGACGTACTGCTCGAGCGGCGGGACGCGGAGAACGTCGTGCTGATGCGCGACGAACGGTATCGAGCGATGGATGGCGCGCTGCGCATCGCGGCCAGGTCGCTCGCTTTGGTAGCGAAAGCGAACCGGGTAATGGCGGAAGAGGTGCTGGCTGTCGAACTGCCCTGGCTGGTTTGGCTGCCGCCGGAGCACCGCGGCGAAGCTGTGACGGAATTGCTCGACGATCTGCTCGCCGGGGTGGACACCGGCTACTACCTGCCGTTCATGCGGAACCTGATCGCGTGGAAGCACACTGCCGAGATCCACACCGATCCATCGCTGGTCGCGCAGCTCACCGGACCGTTCCAGCGTGCCGAGTTCAGTGAGGTACAGCGACCTGGAAATACCGGATGAGCAAACTGAAGCGCGGCGACGAAGCCCCGCGCCCCAAGCCGTGGCGAATCCTGCTGCACAGTACCCAGGCGGCGCGCGGCTGGACGGAGATGCAGCGGAACGCAATCGATGCGCTCGACCGGGCCTGGGTCGACATCACCGCCGACCCCCGCAGCATCGCGAAGCCCCAACGGCAGCACCGCCTGAAAGCCGATCTGAAATCGGTCAAGCTCGGCGATGAGGAATTCGAGCAGTGGCAGTACGAGGTCACCGCGGGTGGACGTATCTGGCACGCGATCGACGACGCCACCCGAACCCTCTGGGTTACGAAGGCCGACATGGGACACCCGAGCATCACCGACAAGGGAAAGGCGGCGGTCGCCGAATTCGTTGACACACACCCAAGATCGGGAAGCGGCCAACGGAACATAGGTCCGGTCGTATCGAACAGCTCAGGCCCGGAGATCCGCCGGGCCTGAGCCTTGTGTTCGAGTGGACCTGACGGACCAGCATACGAACCGGGCGGTGCTGGTGGATGGGCCGGACATCACGATCCGGGGCGGTCGGTACGCGGCCGGGCTCGGCTGGCGGTGCCCGATGATCGCTACCGCTCCACGCGGCCGACCGCAACGAATCACCCGCGAATCAAACCCCCGATTCATCGAGGGCGCTCTCTGGGGGCAACGACTCCAGCATCGGCAAGATGCGCACGAACTCACCAGCAGATCGCGCACATATATTGCGGCAGATCGCGCACAAACTAAGCGGCAGATCGCGCACAGTCTGTGCAATAATACAGCAGTGACCTCGTCCTTCTCGTCATCGCCAATTGGTCGGATCCTTCCCCGCCATGCCCACTCGGCAGTACATGAAGCGCTGGCAGACACTCGTGTCGTCCTGGTCAACGGAGCTCGCCAATGCGGAAAGAGCACGCTGGTCTCCCGGATAGGCAGGGAGATCGGCGCGACCTGGCGCAGCCTCGACAAGCCGGAGACTCGGCAGGCGGCCGGCTACGACCCGACGCAGTTCGTCCTCGACGATTCCCTCTTGATCATCGACGAGGTCCAGCGAGTACCGGAGCTGTTGCTGGCGATCAAGGAGACCGTCGACGCCGATGGACGACCCGGCCGGTTCCTACTGACCGGCTCGGCTCACGTCATGACGCTCCGCAGCGTTCCGGACGCCCTTCCCGGACGCGTGGAGACAATCGAACTCTGGCCGCTCTCCCAAGGCGAAATCGACGGAGCGCCAGACAGATTCATCGATTGTGCTTTCGAGCGCGGACCGCAGCTGCGGCACGATGCGACCGAGAATCGCGATGATTACATCGAACGGATCGCACGCGGCGGCTTCCCCGAAGCCGTTGCACGAGAGGGCAAACGGCGTTCCCGATTCTTCTCCTCCTACGTCGCCGATCTGATCAACCGAGACGTCATGCAATTGTCCGAGATCGAGCGTTCCGCAGAGATGTTCACCCTGACCAACCTCGTCGCGGCCAGATCCGGTCAACTCCTGGTGCCCGGCGCCCTCGGCAATGAACTCGGCCTGCCCAAGGACACCGTCACCCGTTATCTTCGCCTCCTGGAAGAGGTTTTCCTGATCAAGCGAATCCCCGCTTGGTCCCGAAACCTGACCACCCGGGCCGTCGCGACCTCCAAGGTGTTCATGGTCGATTCCGGAATCGCCACATATTTGTGCGGCGCCGACTCACGCGCGCTGCGAGCCGTCAACGGCCCGCTGGGGTCACTGCTGGAGGGCTTCGTAGCCGCCGAACTCGCTCGTCAGCTCACCTGGTCCGAGCAGGAGGCCCGCATGTTCCACTACCGCACCCGCGACAACGTCGAGGTCGACATCATCCTCGAGAACAACCGACGCGAGGTGATCGCGATCGAGGTGAAAGCCGCCGCCACGGTCAAGGCCGAGGACTTCCGCGGTCTCCGCCACCTCGCAGAACGCCTGGGCGACGACCTCCTCGCCGGATACGTGCTCTACACCGGCACCGAAACCCTCCCCTTCGGACCGAAATTCCGCGCCCTGCCGGTCAGCACCCTGTGGAACGCACGCCCATGACCGCCTCGAACGGTTCGTGCGCCACGAAAACAGCAGAGCCGCAGGCTATTGACCTGCGGCTCTGTTATTCGGTGGACCTAATGCGAGCTTACTCGAACCAGGGTGCCCTAACCTCCACCCTCAAAAAGCTCCGCGAGCGAGTCTCCGACCAACAGAAACGTCGACTGACCGCGAAGGTCCAGAAGGTGCATGCGCTGGCTCGACGTCTTTCAGAGACGGATCGGGCGCAGATCATCGCCGCCTATGAGGGTGGAACTTCAGCGAACCAGCTCGCCTCCGACCACCAGCTTGCCAAGGGCAGCATCCTCGAGATCCTTCGCACGGGAGGCGCGGCGATACGCCAGCAGCGCCGACTGTCCAGCGAAGAGATCGATCAGGCCATCGTCAGCTACCAGGACGGACAGTCGCTCGCCACGATCGCCGAGCAGCTCGGCGTCCAGGCCGCCACAGTCCGTTCCGCACTGGTGCGGCGAGGTGTCCCTCGCCGAGACAGTCATGGCCGCCCGCGGTGAACCCTCACCCGGTATCGGAGGCAACATCCCGATCGGTTTCCACATTGGAGAAGGCTCCCATGCAGACGTTCGAGAAAGCCGCAGTTCCCCAACTTCCCACAGCACACAACGATATCGATGCGCACACACCAGCCGCGACGACCCGCTCGAGTGCGCACGCGTTCTTTTGGCGCGTGCTGATCACAGCCGCCATCATCAGCATCACGGGCAATACGACCGCCGCAGTGCTGCACTCATCCGGCCGCTGCTGGCTAGCCGTGCCGGTGGCCGTAGTACCGCCCATCGCGCTAATCACCGCCGTGCACGGTGTTGCGGTGCTGTCACGTGCGCACGGCCCAGACCGCCTGCTGCGCATGATCGCGATCGGGACGACCGTACTGATCGCATCCAGCGCATTCCGTCTGTCGTTCACCGCCCTACGCCTCTCGCCGCTGTCTCGGGGCTTCTGACAGTGAGGCATGGCTGCTGCCGGTCATCATTGAGGGCTCAACGGCTCAGGCCACGATGGCCCTGTTGATCACCACCAGCGACCTGGTCCGTGCGCACGACAGCATCCACGTCGAGCCGCACAACTTTGCCGAGACCTTCCCGCCCCAAACGACAAGCACCATCCCCATTGCCAAGGTGCCAGCAGACGGTGCGGAAGGTTCGAACGCAGTGTGCACCTCTGGCGCATCCAGTGCGGACGGTACTTCCACTCCTTCATGGTCCGAACTCGCCACAGTGATTTGCAGTCGAGATGCAGCCGGGCGACGAGACCCAGCGGAAGTGGCGCAGATCCTCGCCCTGCATTTCGATGACGGATGGAATACAACACAAATCGCCGCCCACATCCGTCGGAGCCGATCTACCGTCAGTCGAATTGTCGGGGACACCGTTCGGCTACAGCCAGGTCTCTGCACAACAGGAGCTTTATAGAGGCCGGACTAATCCGTTTCTACTTTCGACAGTACGAGACCCCCGGTATCCAGTAGCCGCAAAGGCGACGGCCAGAATTCCGGTCCTTCCGCATATCCGGTCAGCCGCCTACAGGGGTGACCGCGCATCCCGGAGCCTCGGCGTAGTAGGGCTTCAGCAGGTCATTCCTGAAGGAGCAGGGCCGGTCAAGACCAGTTTTCTGTGACCTGCGCCGATTCCTGTGAGACGTTGCCAGCGCAAGAACGGTTCGCATCGGCGGCTACACCTCGGCAAAGTGTGCGATCCAGGTGGGCATGTCAATCTGGTGTTGGGCATTGGAGAGACCGGTGAGGACACATGTTCCCAACGGCCCAAGCCGGTCGTACATTGTCGCGGTTCCCACCGAGATCCCCGCGGCCGCAACCTGATCCTGCGCCAACAAGCCCAGTTCCGGCCCCTCCGGAAGTCGGGACAGGGTCATCGTCATATCAGTATTGATGTAGCCGATGCCCTCGGTTCCCCAGTTGCACACCATGTTGGTCGTGTCGGCGACAAACGCCGCCCGCTGGAACGGGGTGATTTGCTCGCCTTCCACAAGCGGCCATACATTCTGCCACGAATACTTGCGCTCACCATTCTGGCCCGCTACAAAATCTTCGCTCCACTCGCCATCGCCAGACTTGAACAGCAGACCATCTTCCCCGGGCGCACTCAGGCGAGCTGTCGGTGCGGGAAATTGATGAGACGCCTGCCAGACCGTTCCCGGCGGTTGCTGGGAAATGGCCAGGAACATCGCGGTTGCACGCACCCGCACCACGCCGTGTTGCACGATCGAAGCATCGACAACACGAACCCGCCTCCCGTCGCGAACGATGCTGCTTTGCACAACAACTGGCTCATTTAGCACCGGTTTGAGGAGATCTGCAGTCATCCGCGCCGGAATGAAATCCTCTCCCGGAGAGTGTGTCTCCAACTCTCGGGCCAGTATGCCGCAGACACCGTGGCCACCGAGTTGCGTCGGAAGCCACGGGCTGGCAGCCCAACTGGTTCCGACGTAGCAGCCGTCAACGATCTTGAAGTATGCGGACATTCAGAAACTCCTTACGGTTGGGTGCGGCACCATTCGAACATGCGACGCATTCATTTATGTCGCCTGGAGGCGGACCGGCATACGACGAACTCCGACGTGCTTGTTACTTCGCGAATACTCCAGCGGACCTGTACCTATCGGCTCCGCAACGTGGTCAAGTAGCTCGTTGAAGACGAGCCGCATCAACATGCGCGCGAACGCGGCGCCCATGCAAAAATGGCCGCCCAAGCCGAAGGTCACGTGCGGATTGGGGTTGCGGCGGATATCAAAGTTGTCCGGGTCGCTGAAGACTGCCGGGTCGCGGTTGGCCGATGCCCACCACAGAGTTACCTTGTCGCCGGCGGCGATCCGGACACCGCCCAGTTCAGTGTCGCACGTCGCAGTCCGTCGGTTGTACGTACTCACGGATGTGAAGCGAAGCATCTCATCGACCGCGCCGGAAAGCAGGCCACGGTCGCTACGAAGCTCATGCCACAGTTGCGGCCGGTCGATAAGCGCCTGCATCCCCAGCGCTATCGAGTTTCGGGTTGTCTCGGCACCGGCGGCGATCAAGAGGCTGAAGAGGGTCTGGGTTTCAAGTTCCGTCAGTGGTGCCGGTATGCCATCCGGACCCGGAACTTTTCCATGAACTGCCAACGACAGCACATCATCGGCCGGGCATTTTCGCTTGCTGTTCAGCAGGTCGACACTGTAGTGATACATCTCGTCCATCGATTTCTGCAACGAGGGACTCGTACCGCCAGGATCGCGGTCGACATGGTCGAGGGATGCCACCGTCCATTCGAGCAGCTTGTGACGATCCTCCTGCGGCACACCCAATAGCATGGCGGTCGCCTGCAATGGAAGCTCCGCGGCCACATCCTGCAAAAATTCGCATTCCCCTTTTCTGATGGCGCCAGCGACAATTGACTTCGCACGTGCTGCCAGTTCGTTTTCGTGGCCGGCCAACACCCTTGGAGCAAAGGGCGGGCTGAGCAACTTCCGAACATGCATGTGTCGCGGGTCGTCGGTCATATTGAGCAGGACACCTGCCACAAGCCCGACCGGTAAATCATCGATCAGTACACCGCCACCTTCGGTGCGCGGACCACCGTGGCTGGAGGAGAACGTCTTGATGTTCCGGGCGGCCGATACGACTTCCGAATATCGACTTACCACCCAGAATCCTTCGCCTCCTGGGGTGAATTCGGTCGGCGGATGCCATCGCACCGGATCATGTTCGCGCAGTCGGGCAAACTCATCGTAAGGAAACCCGTTTGCGAATACATCCAAGTCTGTCAGATCGGCATACGGCTGTAGCGTTGAATTTGCATGCTGTGTCACAGATCCCCCCTCACTCACGACTGTTGTTCCAACAGCAGACGTTATCACTATGTTGCGGCGACGCGTTGGCATATTGCTGCCAACGAAGTGGCAGAATTATGCCAACATGGACGCTAATGCAGATAACCGTTATTCATATATGGTCCGTATATGACTGACATCAATGAGCCCCCGCCATTTCCGTTCCCCTACCACGAACGGCGGCTCGCTCCGGAGTTTGCCGACCGGCGAAAGTCGTGTCCATTCGGAACCGTTCGCCTGCAAAGCGGACACGACGCAGTACTGTTGGTTCGCAACGCCGATGTCGCTGCCGCTCTAGCAGACACACGGCTCTCGCACGACCTGACGGCCCCAGGATCGCCGCGCTTTGTCGAGGGCCCAAGCTATCTGGACGACCCCACGATGTTTGCGAACATGGAAGGGGCCGAACACCGCCGCATACGCCGCATCATCGCCTCCGCGTTCACTCCCCAGAGCATTGCGACCTGGCATCCCATGATCGAGCAGGTCGCCACCGAACTGGCCGAGGCTCTCGATCACGGCGGACATCGGGCGGATGTCATGTCCGACTTCTGCATTCCCTTGCCCGTGACCATCATCAGGCGGCTGATCGGTGTGCCGGAAAGCGACGCGCCACAGTTCCGCGCCTGGTCCAACGCCTTTGTCTCTGGTGCGAAAATGACACTGGAACAGCGGATTCAGCAGATGAGCGAGTTTACCGGGTACGTCGCCGAGCTGATCGCCTACAAGCGAACCCGCCCTGGCACAGACCTGATCGACAATCTGATAGCCGCGCGCGACGGCGACGACCGACTCAGCGAACCTGAGCTCGTGACTCTGGTCACTTCGACCATCGCGGGGGGCAACGAAACGACCTCGAATTCGCTGGGCAGGCACCTAGTGACGCTGCTCGACGAAGACGCCGCACTCTGGAAGCGGCTCGTCGCCGACCAAGACCTCATACCGGCCGCCGTCGACGAACTCCTGCGCACAACCAAGCTCGGGGCCTTCTTTCCGATGCGTCTGGCCACCGAGGACGTCGACCTGCCTTCCGGCCGTATCCGCGAGGGCCAGGCTGTCGTCGTTGCCGTGGCTTCCGGATTGCGGGACGAGTCGGTGTACTCCGACCCGGAAACCATCCAACTCGATCGTCCGCCCGTACCCACACTCGCCTTCGGTCGTGGACCGCATACCTGCCTCGGTATCAACCTCGCGCTGGCGGAGCTGCGCATCGGCCTCCGCGTGCTCGTGGAACATTTCCCCTCACTCCGACTGGACTGCGACGTGGACGAGTTGCGCTACACCGAAGGCGGACTCCTGAGTTCGCTCATTTCCCTTCCGCTCGCGTGGTGACATCGAATACGGGGCTGGTGGACGGCAACAATCACCAAGCCGTTAAACGAAGCACCACGGTGCTGCGGTAGCGGCGTAGCCGGTCCCCAAAAGGAAACACGTCCATCGAGGACAGATGAGGATAAGGATGAAGATCGGGTTTTCCCTTCCGCAGATCGGGGCACAGGCCCACCAGGGTGCTGGGATCGCGGAGTACGCCGCCGAGCTGGAGCGGGCTGGGGCGCACAGTCTGTGGGTGGCAGAGCGGCTGATCGCTGCGACGAACCCGAAAATCGGCTACGGCGGATCATCGACCATTCCCGCCGTGTTCAACTCCGTGCTGGACCCGTTCGTGGTCCTCGGTCTCGCGGCGGCGGCGACAAAGCGGGTGCGCCTCGGCACGAATGTGCTGATAGCGCCGCTGTACAAGCCTGCCATGCTGGCGCGTTCGCTCAACACGCTCGAGGTGGCGAGCAATGGGCGCCTCGACGCCGGCCTCGGGATCGGCTGGTCGCCGGACGAATACGAGGCGGCGGGCGTGCCGTTCTCCCAACGCGGGGCGCGCCTCGATGAGATGATCGATGCACTGAAGGCCATCTGGACCACCGACCCGGCGAGCTACACCGGCAAGTACGTCTCAGTGCCCGAGCATCGTAGCGAGCTGAAATCCGTGCAGCGCCCGCACCCGCCGATCCACTTGTCCGGTTCCGCACCCGCCGCGCTCGCCCGCATTGGGCGCCGCGCCGACGGCTGGCTGCCGATGCTGTCCGAGCCAGGCCAGCCGGAGACGGGCACGCACCTGGTCCAGCTGCGCACGGAGATCGACCGCGCCGCCGAGGAAGCTGGCCGCGACCCCGCCTCGATCGCCACCGTGGTCCGTGTGAACGTCGCCCGCGGCACCAGCGAGGACGACATCCTGGCCACCGTTGAAACCACCGCCAAGGTCACCGGATTCGACCACTTCCTCATCGAACTGCTGCAAGTCGGTGACGATCTTGAGACGATGACCGGCATCGCGCTGCGCCTACTGCAGCGCTGCGAATAGATGTTTGCCCGTGGCTTCGAAGACGCCGATCGCCGTGGCGCTGCGAATCCTGTGCACATGCGGGCTCACTGCGACGCGGAGCTGGCTGAGAAGAAGGTGATTAGCCTGGACCCACCGGTGCCAGCCAGAAGAAATAGGTCAACCAATGGAAAGCCGCACTGACCGCAGTCGACAACTGCCTGGCCGGACGCCATCGATGGTCTCAGCCTAGGCGGTCTGGTGAGCGCCTGCCTCGCCGGCGGAGTTGATCGACAGCACCCAGGTGGGCGCGCCGCCCGGAGATCAGATCAGCGGGTCTGCTCAAGATCCATGAGCTGAGCCGCCGTGTCGAGGGCGTCAGCCGGTCGCCTTCGACACGGCCCTGGTTCAGGTATTTGTGCAGCAGATTGATGCCGCCCGGTGTAGCCGAGAGCTTTGATCTCGTGGATCAGATGCAGCACCGGGACTCCGGGCTCGGCTTCGCGGCGTTGACGCAGGTGGTCGCGATAGGGATCGACAAGGCAGGCTCGATATTGCGGCGGGCGGCGCCACTGATCGGGTTCGGTGGCGCGGGCGTAGCGTTTGACGGTGTTGAGTGCCAGGCACAGTCGCCGAGAGCAGTCCAGCAGTCCGACACCGTTGTTGAGCGGGTCGTGGACCGCACGCCAGCGTTCCAAAGTTGTTGTCTCGCGGGTCAATGTCTGCCGCTTCGGCCCGTCGCTGCCCAGCAGCGGGCGTGCGCGGCGACGGCAGTTTCGACCGCCCAGGCCAGTCCGCGCCACAGGTGCCAGCAGTCGCTGGCTTGCACTGCGCTGGGCAACGCCCGTCGAATCGCTTCGGCGTAGGCGGCCGAACCGTCACGGACAATGACCTCCGCACCGGGGTGTTCACGCAGCCATGTCTCAAGAGTTTCGGAACGGCGATCGGGAAGCACATCGATCCGGTCATGGGTGACCGCATCAATGAGCACTGTGCCGTAACGGTTTCCGCGGCGAAACTCGAAATCGTCCACGCTCACCACTCAAGGGGACAGGTCGTTGCGGCGCCAGGATGCGCAGCAGCACCCGCACCGCGGTGTCGCGGGACATGCGAATCGGCAAGGCCGCTAGCACCCGGATCGCGACTCGGCCCGGCTCCCGCACGACCGCCCGCACCCGGCCCGTCAGCCGGGCGGTGCGGCGCTGGTAGCGTTCGAGTAATCCGAGAACTTGCTCGCGCAATGTATTGCAGCACTTCGGTGTCGCAGTAGAACAGCCGACGGACACGCACCCGCACGAACCACCGACCGACCATTCAGCGGCAGGTCCGCGACCGTCCGGTTGTGATAGCTGTGAACCCGCACCGACTCGACACCACACCGCAAACACACCGCCGGGCGCGACGCCGTCCTGGCCCGCACCACCACCCACCCGTCCTCTATCCGAACACATTCCATGACTAAGGAAGCTGCCGGAAATTAACTTGTTGGTTGGGTCTTGGTAGCGACCTTGGGGTTTCGATCGACGACGCGGGCGCGAAGATCGGACAGTCGAGCCGGTGGGGTGGTCGGGGGTGGGATGTGGGTGCCGTGTTGGTCGAGTAGTTCGCCGATTGCGGTGAGGATGCGGTGGGCGGTGGTGCGGCTGGTGCCGAACAGGATGGCCAGGGGCTCGCGGGTCAGGCCGAGACGGCGATGCAGCACCGCCAGCAGCACTTGATCGGCGAACGCGACCGTAGATGGCCGGCCCTGCTTGATCCGGGGTTGCTGCTGGTGGCGGGCGTGCAGGGCGGTGGTGAGCCGATCCAGTTCGTCGCGGGTCATCCCGGTCATCTCCGGGTCGGATAAGATTCGGGGATCCCATTGGCCCGCAGGTGGATTCGAGTGGGCAGGTCCGGTGATCTGGGTGGGGTGCAGAGTGCAGTTCCAGTCGCCGTGCCAGCTGTGACGAGTCAGCGGCAGGGCTGCGAGATCGGCGGTGTCGACGTGAGCGCCGAGAGGATAGGCGTGGGTGTCCAGAGCCGCACGCACTCGCAGACCACTGCGGGTCGTCGTGGCGGCGATGGTGTTGACCACGACTTCGTGGCTGGTCAACGGACGACCGCGCCAGTTGAGCGTGATCGCCGCGAACAGCCGGTGCTCGATCTTGTTCCATTTGCTGGTGCCCGGCGGGAAATGACACACCGTGATCGCCAGGCCGGTCGCCGCGGCCAGCGCGGCCAGTTCGGCCTTCCAGGCGTGGGTGCGATACCCGTTGGAGCCACCGGCGTCGGCGGTGATGAGCAGTCGTTGCGCGGTCGGATAGGTGGCGTGGCCGATGTCGTTCCACCAGCGGCGGATCGACTCCACCGCGAACGCGGCGGTGTCGTGATCGGTGCCGACGTTGACCCACCCGGCATCAGCAACGATGTCGTAGATCCCATACGGGATGGCCTTGCCCACACCGGATTCGGGGAAATCGTAGACGTTCACCGGCACCGGCCGTCGCGTCGGCCGCCAGACCCGGCCCGGGTTGCGGAAGTCTCCGGCCAGTTCTTTCTTCTTGGTGTCCACGCTGATCACCGGCTGATCTGCGTCCCGATGGGCGCGGGCCTGGTCGTTGAGATACCGGAACTGGGCATCTCGGTCGGGATGCTGGGCGCCTTCGAGGGTCTTCACGTTGGACTGCAGGCTGAATCCGTCCGACTTCAGGACCGTGGCCACGGTGTCGGCCGAGATCGGATGACCCTGGCCGGTCAACTCATCAGCCAGCCTGCGCGTGGACTTGATGGTTCACCGCAACGGCGAGGCCGGATCGCCGCGTTCGTGCGGTTCCACCAATGCCAGCAGCGCTTCTCGCAGCCCAGGATCGGTGGCGGTCAACCGCTTCCGTCCTCCGCCCGGTTGCCGCACCCGCGCCGATGGTTGCGCACCGGACGCCGCCTCGGCCATCCCACCGGAACCGGTCGACTCGCTCACCCCGGCAGCCTCGGCGACCGCCCGGATGCCGCCATGCCCGAGCATCCTGGCCTCGACCCCGAGCAGCAGACGGCGCTGCCGCTCGTCCAGATGCGGCAAGATCAGCGCGAACTTCGCCGCCAACGCCTCCACGGTCTCCACCGACACGCCCACACCCCATCATCGGCCAAACCCGAAGACACAACTTATTTCCCGGCGAGCGCTTAGAGCTCCTAATCAGTTCGGGGAGTGAGTCATCGGGCAAACTCCTCGCGGTGGCCGACCGGCGGGTGAGCACTCCCAGCTCCTGGACTTCGAGTCCTGACGATAGACCGTGCCCTTGCCGGTAGGTTGGGAGAGTTGATCGCTGCTGGGATGTCGTGCCCGCCCGGAACGGACGTGAGCACTGCTTGATTAGGTCGCTGATGGTTCTCCTGCTGGCTGCTCGATCGCGTTCGCCGTGGAGATTGGGAGGATCGTTGCGACTGTTCGTCGGTGATGACTGGGCCGAGGACCACCACGATGTGGAGGTGATGGACGCTTCCGGTGGCCGTCTGGCCAGGGCACGACTGCCCGAGGGCGTCGCCGGGATGGCGAGGTTGCACGCGATCATCGGGGATCTGGTCGGCGAGGACGCCGACGAGGTTGAGGTGATCGTCGGTATCGAGACCGACCGGGGCCCTTGGGTCGGGGCGCTGATCGCGGCCGGATATACGGTGATGGCGGTAAATCCGTTGCAGGCGTCCAGGTTTCGTGACCGGCTGGGGGTCTCGGGCGCCAAGAGCGATGCCGGCGATGCTCACGTCCTGGCGGACATGGTCCGCACCCATGCTCACGAATTGCGGACGGTCGCAGGAGATTCCGCGCGGGCCGAGGCGGTCAAGGTCGTCGCCCGCATGCACAAGACGATGATCTGGGAACGGACCCGCCAGACGCAGCGGTTGCGCCACGCGCTGCGCGATTACTTCCCGGCCGCGCTGGTCGCTTTCGAGGATCTCGACGCCCCCGACACCCTGGAACTGCTGGCCAAAGCACCCACCCCGGCCCAGGCGGCGCGGCTGACCGTCGCGCAGATCAGTGCGGCGCTCAAACGCGCGCGCCGAAAGGACGTCGCGGACAAGGCTGCCCGTGTCCGGGCCGCGTTGCGCTGCGAGCACCTCGGGCAACCCGACGTCGTGACCGAGGCCTACGCCGCGTCGGTGCAGGCGTTGCTGGCGGTGCTGACCGTTCTCAACGCTCAGATCAAGGCCCTGAACGGGCAGGTCGATGCCCATTTTGGGCAGCACCCGGCCGCTGAGATCATCCTGTCCCAGCCGGGGCTGGGATCGGTCCTGGGCGCCCGGGTGCTTGCCGAGTTCGGTGACGACCCCCACCGCTACGCCAGCGCCAAGGCCCGCAAGAACTACGCGGGCACCTCCCCGATCACCCGCGCGTCGGGCAAGAAGAAGGTCGCCCTGGCACGGTTCGTGCACAACGACCGCCTCATCGACGCACTCACCACCCAAGCACAACCCGCACTGTTGTGGTCCCAGGGCGCTCGCGCCTACTACGACCGCCACCGAGCCCGCGGTGCCGGCCACAACGCCGCCCTACGCCAGCTGGCCAACCGACTCGTCGGCATCCTGCACGGCTGCCTCAAAACCGGAACCCACTACGACGAAGCCACGGCATGGCGAGGTCCCGCTCAACCGTCTGCTGCTTGACATTCAAGCTCCTGGGATATCTATCGAGTTCGGTTGCTGAGTCGTCGCCAGCAGATGAGTGCGGCGGCGAGGTCGAGGAATCCGTGGTGGATGTCGGTGCGCCGTTCCCATCGGATGGCCAGCCGTCGGTATTGGTGCAGAAGGGCGAAGGTCTGCTCGACGATCCAGCGGCCGGCGGTGACCTTGTCTCGGGTACCGCGGCGGGCGATATATCCGGTGATATGTCGTTGCCGCAGTTCGGAATACACGCTGGGATAGTCGCATCCCTAGTCGGCGATCAGGTTGGTGATCCGGTGGCGGGGCTGGCCCGCACGCCCGCGCAGGGGGCGGACCCGGTCGAGGAGTGTGGGCAGCATCAGGTGATCGTTGACGTTGGCCGCCGACAGCGCGGCGGCGAGCGGGAATCCGTTCGCGCAGGTCAGGATGTGGTGCTTGGAACCGGTCTTGGCGCGGTCGACCGGGCTGGGACCTGTTGCGGCACCCCTTTTTTCGCCCGCACGTGTGAGCCGTCGACCATGACCCGGTCGAAGTCGATCAGCCTGGCGGCGTGGGCGCGGGCGAGCACAGCTTGATGGATTTCCTCGAACACTCCTGCGGCTTGCCAATCCCGCAACCTGCGCCAACAGGTCATCCCGGATCCGAAGCCCAGTTCCTGGGGCAGATCTTCCCACCCAATCCCGGTGATCAGCACGAACAAGATCCCCTGCAGCACCAGACGGGGGTTCAACTGCGCCGGTCCCGGTGTCCCGGCCGCCTTCACCGGCAGTAGCGATTCGAATACCGCCCACAATTCGTCGTCCACGATCCAGGGTGCTGCCACGACGAAACATCCTGCACTGCAACAGAACACGACGCCACTCGACTGAACCTGTTAGGAGCTCTTAGCGGCAAAATGCCCGAAAAGGCAAGCCCTACAACATCATCTACCCGGTCCACCGAGGGCTCATGGCATCAACCAGCCCCGACCACCACCGGAAGTGCGCCAGAGCCGCCGCTGGTTTACTGTGAGCAATGGAGGGGAGTGTGGAGATGTATCCAGTTACTGAGGTATCCACTGAGACTGGTGTCCAACTTGCTGGTCGGGGTTCAGCAGATATCGGGTGGCTGTTGGCGGAGTCACGTCGGCTACTCGATCATGCGATAGCTGAGCACCATGACGCTAGGGATGAGTACGGGAATATGGTCCGGCTGCGACCAGGGGAAGGCTGGCAGTGCAATCTGCATCAGCTTCTCCAACGTGGTCACCAGGAGGCGTTGTTGACGGTCGCGAGTCCATTGCGGATTGAGCCGCAGTATTGGCAGGGTCGGCGACTAGTTGCCGACATGCTCTCGACCGGCAAGGAGGTTCGCATACTCTTCTCCCAGCGCTATGCCAAGACTCGTGATTACGAATCGTTGCGCAAGCAACCGGAGTTGCACGATCAGATCAGGGTTTCCGACGCGAACTTCGACAACATGATCATTATCGATCGGCAGGTCGCGGCCGTCTGGGGTGGCGCGGATGAGGAGCGATCCTACGGCTTCGTGATCAGCGATCCGGACTTGTTGCGGGTCTTGCATCAGTTCGCCACGGTGCTCTGGGAGTCGGCACCGGGGTTGCCAGCGCACCTGGCTCTGCGGCGGTCGGAGGTCGATCCGATCACGCTTGCGGTGCTGGGTGCGCTCGATCTCGGATTGACGGACGAGTTGGCTGCGCGTCGGCTCGCGGTGTCGGTGCGCACCTATCGCCGCCATGTCGCCGACATCATGGCTCGCCTAGGTGTTGCGACCAGATTCCAGATCGGTGCTCGTGCGATGGAACTCGGTTTACTCAAAGCACCGGCCGAAAACTCGCCGCGGACAGTCACTTCCATGGCCAACTAGGTGTATTGACCACGGACGTTGGTGACGGCGTGGCGAGCTGACATGGCGAAGACCTCCGAGTGAAGTGCGAGCTGTTGAGGAACGCATTCACTTCCGGAGGTCTTCGTGTCCCACCGTAATGCCCCACTGTCGGAGCTGGGCCGGTTGCGGCTCGCGCGTTGCGTCGTCGAGGACGGCTGGCCGCTCAGACGCGCCGCCGAACGGTTCCAGGTCGCCCACACCACCGCCAAACGCTGGGCCGACCGCTACCGAATTCATGGCCCGGTCGGGATGGCCGATCGGTCCAGCCGCCCGCACCACAGCCCGAACCGGACACCGACACGCACCGAGCGCCGCGTCATCAAGGTCCGCCTGCTGCGCCGGTGGGGATCGGCGCGAATCGCGTATCTGCTGGGCTCGAATCCGGCCACGGTGCATCGAATCCTGCGCCGCTACAAACTCGCCCGATTGACGCACCTCGATCGCGCCACCGGCCGTGTGATCCGCCGCTACGAGCACCCCGCGCCCGGGGACCTGATCCATGTCGACATCAAGAAGCTGGACAACATCCCCGACGGCGGCGGCCACCGCGTCCACGGCCGCCGCGCCGGGCAACGCCACCGCACCCGCACCGCCGGCAAGACCCTCGACCACAACGGCGACAGCCACGTCGGCTCCAGCTACCTGCACAACGCCGTCGACGACCATTCCCGCTTGGCCTACAGCGAGATCCTGCCCGACGAGCGCAAGGAAACCGCCGTCGAATTCTGGCATCGCGCCCGAAAGTTCTTCGCCAGCAACGGAATCACCGTCAAACGAGTACTGACAGACAACGGCAGCTGCTACAAATCCCGGCTCTGGGGACAGACCCTGGCCGATGCCGGCATCACCCACAAGCGGATCCGCCCATACCGGCCCCAAACCAACGGCAAGGTCGAACGATTCAACCGCACCCTGCTCGAAGAATGGGCCTACGCCCGCCCCTACCGATCAGAAACCGAACGCCGAATCGCCTTCACCGACTGGCTCCACACCTACAATCACCACCGCGGCCACACCGCACTCGGCGGACACCCACAGCCAGCCGTGTCACCAACCTCTCAGGTCAGTACAACTAGGGCTGACGTATCAGCGCTAGTGCCCGCGCCGGACATTGTCCGACGGCGTACTCGACGTCTTCGATGTCGGCTTCGGTGATGGCATCGGTCAATCGACGCACCTGACCGTCGCTTCCCACTTCGAAAAGATCAGGCCGGATGCCTTCGCAAACACCGTGACCAGTACAGGTCTGACCGACAACAAGCTTCATATCGATCTCACCACACGACCGGAAGGGAAATGAGCGAACTCAGAGGTCCGGCTTCAGAGTAGCGCGATTCGTCCACCATACAGTCCAGACGGAGCGAGAGAAAACGATCCACCTGCACGCTCCGGTGATTGAGCAGGCGGCCACCGAGCTGGCTGGAACTCTCGATCACGGCGGACCTCGGGTGGGAGATCCGCCGTTCGTGGTAAGGGAACGGAAATGGAGGGATATCACGAATGTCGGTCACATGGAGAGCATATATAGATATGAGGCATCTGGAGTGGTGTCGATAATGGCAGAATGCTGCCAACATATTGGTAGCATCCTGCCAGCCCATCATCGCGATATTCGGGACTGCCCCCGGTTTGGTTGATTCCTGATCCGTGAGGACTTCGTCCTCGCTGGAAGGATGTCCACCATGCCGAAGCCGTATCCGCAGGAGTTCCGCCGCGATGTTGTCCCGGTCGCCTGCAAGGGCAACGCCTCGATCAAGCAGGTCGCCAAGGATTTCGGAATCTCCGAAGCCTGTCTGCACAACTGGCTCAAACAGGCCGATATCGACGACGGCAACAAGCCCGGCCTGACCGGGAAGAGTCCACGGAGCTGCGGGAACTGCGCAAACGCACCAAGCAGCTGGAACAGGAGAACGAGATCCTGCGGCGCGCGGCGGCGTTCTTCGCCCGCGAGCGGCCCCCAAAATGAGGTTCCCGCTGGTCCTCGACCTGGCCGCGGACGGGTTCCCCGTCGCGGGGACCTGCCGGGTCCTCGGCTTTACGCCGCAAACATTCTTCAAATGGCAGCAAAACCCTGTGTCCCAACGAGATTGGGACGACACCCACCTCATCGATGCCACCCGCGACATCCACCACGACGACCCCGCGTTCGGGCATCGGTTTATCGCCGACAAACTCGGCGACCGCGGTATCCGGGCCGGGAAGAACCGGGTGCAGCGATTGTGTGCGCAGCAGCGGATCTGGTCGGTGTTCGCCCGCAAACGCGGACTCAGCAGACGCGCAGGACCACCCGTCCATGACGACCTGGTAGCTCGCGAGTTCACCGCGACAGCACCAAATCGGTTGTGGCTCAACGATATCACCGAGCATCGCACGAGCGAAGGAAGCTCTATCTCTGCGCGATCAAGGACTGTTTCTCCAATCGGATCGTCGGCTACTCGATCGACGAACGAATGACCGCTGCCCTGGCGGTAGCGGCGCTACGCAACGTGGTCGCGATCCGATCACCGGTCGGCACCGTAGTCCACTCCGACAGGGGCAGTCAATTTCGGTCCCGACGATTCGTGCATATGTTGTCGGCCAACGGGTTACGAGGCCCGATGGGCCATGTCGGAGCATGTGGTGACAACGCGGCGATGGAGTCCTTCTTCGCACTGCTGCAACGCAACGTCCTCGACCGCCGACACTGGTCGACCAGGGAGGAGCTGCGCTTGGCGATCGTGATCTGGATCGAGTGAACCTACCATCGCCGCCGCCGACAACGCCGCCTCGGCCGCCTGACACCGATCGAATTTGAGACAATCAATCAGCCTGCGCTCTCGGCCTGAAACACCACACTCCGCGAGTCAACCGAACTCGGGGCAGTCCCGTTTTTCTTCTACTGACTCCAGTGAATAAGTCTCAATGGTCGACTGGGGGTGGTAATTTGCGCATCACCCCGTCATATGTGTTGTTGAGCGTGTTGGAGAAGGTCGTTCACCATGCGGCGGTGGAGTCGGGCGAGCAGGCGGAGGTCGTCGGCGGACCAGTCGGCGAGTGCGTCAGCCATACGTCGGCGGTCGACGGCCCGGACTGCGTCAACCACCTCATGTCCGGCGTAGGTGATTTGAATCAGCTGCGCGCGACCGTCGTTAGGATCGGCGATCCGGTCTATGAAGCCTGTGTGTTGCAGGAGTTGCAGTTGACGAGTGATATGCGGGGCTTCGACGTCGAGCCGTGTAGCAATTTCGCCGGGCCGCAGTGGGCAGTCGGCATCGGCCAGAACACGCAGCACAGTCATGGTGGCGCGGTTCACGTTGACACCCGCTTCGATGCAGACGAGGTCGTGTCGGCGCATGCGGGTCAGCAGATACGCGATGCGGGTGGCGGCGCGCTCCAATTCGTACACATCGAGGGTCTTATCGCTGGTTCCGAGCCTGGCGTGATCGGCGTGCGCAACGGCAGCGTTACTTCTCGATTTAGATCGTGCTGTGTTGACAGCGGTGGAGGCGATCATCCGTCGTAATGCCCGCCGTCGATTCGCAGCGTAGCGCCGGTGATGTAGCCCGACCGCGGGCTAGCGAGGAAAGCGACGAGTTCCGCGTATTCCTCAGGTGTGCCGACACGACCGATGTCATTTTGCGCCAGCGAGGCCTTCGGTGCGATCTCCTCGAGCGTGTCTCCCCAGCCTTGCGCTTTGCCCATGGCGAGCAAAGCATGCAGCGAGCCAGGGGTACGAATGCCGCCCGCCGCCACGGCATTCGACGTGACACCCGAGTGCTTCAGCTCCCGGGCGAGTGAGCGGGAGAGAATATTGCGCGCGGCATTCGCTGCGGCGTAATGAGGTTGCGTGGCGGTCGGCATTTCGCCGGTGACACTGCTGATCTGGATCACGCGCCCCCATCCGCGCGCCCGCATCTGTGGTACAAGACGCTGGATCATGCGCGCACTTGAGATCACGTTGATGTTATACAGCTCCGCCCACTGCTCGGCCGTGGTGTCCGCCCACGTCGCCCACGGATCGAATACGCCGACATTGTTGACGAGGATGTCGATCTGTCCCCCCGTCATTGCATCTGCCACAACAGCCTCCGCGCCGGCGTCTGTACCGAGATCGCCAAGCGTGGCACTCGCCTCGCCGCCCGCTTCACGGATAACCTTCGCCACCGCCGCCGTTCTAGACGAATCCCGCCCGTGCACGACGACAGCGGCTCCTTCCTGAGCGAGGCATAGTGCGATCGCCTCACCCAGGCCACTGCTCGATCCAGTGATAAGTGCCCGTTTACCAGCAAGTTTCAGATCCATATTGTCACCGTCTACACCCAGTTCCGTCGATTAGCGAGTCTTGATCTGCACAGGCAGCCCACCCACCAGCGAGGTGATGATGCGCATCCGATGCCGAGGTTGCCAGCCCTCGCGGAGTTGGAATGTGTACCGCTGCAATATCACTGCAAGTGCTGAAAGGGCCTCCATATTGGCGAGACGGAAACCGATGCACTTTCGCGGACCGATGTTGAAAGGGAGGTAAGCGTTCCTGTTGATCTTGTCTGTGAGGAAGCGATTCGGCTCGAACTTGTCCGGCTCGTTCCAGAATCGGGGATCGCGATGAATTCCGTACGGAGAGAATAAGACTCGGGAGCCCTTGGGAACGAAATATCCACCAATCTCATCGTCCTCGATCGCGGTGCGGATGTTGGCCATCGACGATTGGACACGCTGCCCCTCATCGAAGCATGCCTTGAGATACGAAAGGCGCCCCACATCTGCGTACCCGATCGGCGCTCCGCCGAACGAATCGACCTCCTCGTATGCGCGCTCAAGCGTCAGCGGGTTGCAAAGCATCAGGGCGAGAGTCCAGGATATGGCTTCAGTCGTGGTTTCGAATCCGGCGAAAATCATGCCACTCACTTCCGAGAGCAGCCTGGCTTGTTGCAAATGCGGGCATTCGTCAAAGCTCATCTCCAACAGAGTGTCCAGGAGATCCTGCTCTGCGCCTGGACCGTCCGCTCTCCGCTGTGCGATGAACCTCTCGAGATCGGCGTGTACGGCGGCAAGTCCGGCTTGTCCCCGTCGCTGGAAAGGGCGCGGAAGGAAGGCCGGGAGATCATGCATCATCGAGCGATTAGCGGCGTAGCGGCTGAAATCCCGTGCAGACCGGACGTAGCTGTCCAGCTCCCCGGTCGCCATGGTCACTCCGAATACCGCGCGCATCAACCCGTCCAGGACGACGGTGCCGAGTTCATGCTCGAGATCGATCCAATCTGCGGTATCGACGTACTTTGCCCATGCATCGACACGGGCAGTGACCCCTGATGTCAGCTTGGGGGCGATTCGCTCCAATGCCTGTTCCGTGAAGTGAGGGTTGAGCGGTCGGCGAACCTGTTTCCAATCCTCGCCCTCCAAGAACGCCAACGACAGCGGTTGACCGTCCGTGAGCTCCTGGTAGGACTCGCCTTTGACGTACCGATGGTGGTGCCGGACCAAGATGTGGTCGACGTGATCCGGGTGGCTGACCAATGTCACCGGTGGTGCATCGCGTCCCGGTACCGGCAGGTCGACTACATCGCCGTACCGGCGAGCCACTTCGGGAATGATCGCGTACGTTTCCCGACGCCTGGCCACAACCAACTTCAACAGGGTCGCCAAACTTGGTCCCGGCGGCCGATTTTGGGCCGTTTGCCTTTGAGTAACCGATGAAGCTTCACTCATCCCTGTCCTCAATTCACGATGATCAGAATATTGTGTTCGGTTCTAACGCTTTTGAGACACGTACTTAGTCAGCCGCACCAACCCTGGTCTCCTCGTCCGCAGCCGAAGTCGGCACCGCGGAGGGTGGTTTGCTGGAGACGAGGAACACTGAGGTGACGGCGCAAACCACCAACAGGCCGACAGGGAGGTAGAGCGAATCGGACAGCGCCGAGCTAAAGGGCGCCTTGATGAAGTCGGGGAGATGACCGCCCGCGGCGGTCGAGGCGCTGGGCAGTGAATGTGCCGCCATGCGCGCGGCAAGTAGTGCACCGATGCCCGCGCTGCCGAGTGCCGAGCCGAGCTGGCGGGTGGTGTTGTAGACGCCCGAGGCCGCCCCCATCTGCTCGAGCGGCAGGGTCCGCATGGTGGTCGCGGGCAGTGGCGCCCAGATGAATGCGTTGCCGACACCACAGATCGCCCCCGCCGCGAACACCAGCGGGATGGATCCGTGCGGAGTGGCGAGGGTGATGAACCACCACACCCCCACCGCGAATACGGTGAAACCGAACGTCAGCAAATAACGGGGTGGCACCTTGTCCGACAATCTGCCGACCAGCGGCGACAAACCGCCGGAGACGATCGCCATGGGTGCGACGACCAACGCAGCCTTGGTCGGGGACAGATCGCGTACCGCCTGCAGGTAGAAGTACGACGGCACTATTTGCGCGGTCGCTGCCGCCGCCAGCGCGCTGGTGACGACATTCCCGAGCGAGAAGTTGCGGTTTCGGAAAACACTCAGCGGAACCAGCGGCTCGAGGCTGTTGCGGTTCTGGTAGATCAGGAACATCGCGAGGACGGCGAGGCCGCCGAGGATCAGGCCCCACACCCAGCCCGCCCAGTGGTAAGCGTTGCCTTCCTGAATGCCGATCACGAGCGCCGACATCCCGATTGCGACCAACACCATACCCAAGATGTCGAAACAATGGCTGTTGGTCGGCAGCACCGGAATCAACCGCGCGCCCAACGCGAACGCGATCACCCCGATTGGCAGATTCACATAAAAGATCCACTGCCAACCGCCGTTGTCGACGAGCAAACCGCCGAATATCGGGCCGATCAGCGCCGCGATGCCCGCGACGCCACCCCACGCTCCCATTGCCGCACCGCGCTTGTCCCACGGGAAGATTCGACCGATCACCGCCATCGTCTGCGGCGCGATCAATGCCGCACCGAAGCCCTGCACCGCTCGCGCGGCGATCAGCGAATCGATGCTGCCGGCCATACCACACCACAGCGATGCCAGCGTGAAGATCGAAAGTCCGCCCAGATACATGTATTTCGGCCCGAACCGGTCGCCAAGACGGCCGGTGATGAGCAGCGGCACCGCGAACGTGAGCAGGTAGGCGCTGGTCACCCAGATGACCTTGGACAAGTCGGTATGCAGGCCGACCATGATCGCCGGGTTCGCAACCCCGACGATGGTCATGTCCAGTAGGATCATGAAGTAGCCCATGCACAGCGCGCCGAGCGCCGCCCAGGGATTTATCCCATTCTTGTACTGTTGATTCGAAGCCATGCCTCGACCCTTCCCCGACCGCCCGGATCGCAATGGCACACCCGATGATTGGGTGATACATCCTTGCTCCGCAAGCATTCTCGCAGAACTACTCGCGACAGTTGTTTCAACAGTGGACATTAGCACTTTGTCGCGGTGGTGCGTTGACATAATCCTGCCAAGGCAATGGCAGCGTCCTGCCATCGTCGATACTGGTGCGGATAACAACGGTTAAGCATTTGCGAGGAGGTTGGACGTGGCCTAATGTGAAATCGAGCCCGGTGACACGGGCAGCTTCCTTCTGGGCGGGCATTGCCCATGGGGCGGGATTCTTCAAACACGGGAGTCGGCTGTCGGTCATATGTCGGCCTTCGTCAACCTCATTATTTCAAGGGGAATGTTGCATGACCATCGCATACTTGCTCGGGGGACAAATTCCGTTAGAGGCGGCATTCGTCACGGACTACTGCGTTCGATTCCCTGCTATCCGTGAAGTATTCGAGCAGGCGGCGTACTGGACCGAACTGGACACGTCGAACCTGATCGCCGGCAAGTTTGACGGAGAAGGCGAACTCGTCCAGAGCTTCGGCGCCGTGCGCCAGGCGGCGTTGATAGTAGGGATGCACGATGTACTGGCGGACCGCAACATCCGGCCGGATGTCATCGGCGGGCTCAGCCTCGGCGGTTTGGTGAGCGCCTGCCTCGCTGGCGGAGTTGATCGACAGCAACTGTTCGAGATGCTGCACTACCAACGCCTCATCCCCGAGGTGCCAGCCGACTCGCCACTACAGGGGATGGCGGTGGCGACCTTGGCGGAGAGTGACGGTATCGAGAAATACGTCAGCCCCGTCCGGCCCGGGATCTACCTGGCCGCGGACTACGGCGCCGTGCCCGGCGAGGACAAACGGGTCATCGTGCTCGCCGGATATCGAGCGGACTTGGCCGCTCTCGCGGCCGAGCAACCGACTCGGATCCGAATGTTGGGGGAGTACGTCGGCGCCTTCCACACCCCGCTCGTGCAGCATGTGGCGGATTTCATGGCGCACCATATCTCCAGGATGACCTTCTATGATCCGAAGATCACCCTGTGTTCGCCCCATCAGACCGGCGTCATCCAGACGGCCGACGAGGTTCGCGAGTTGTTCCTCACTCAGTATCTCAACCCGATCCGGGTCCACCTTCTCATGAACGAAGTCAGCAAGTTCGGCGCAGAGGATGCGATCGTGCTGGGGCCCGGATTGCCCCAAGGCTACGTCGCCAATCGGCTCACCTTGACTTTTGTCCTCACTCCGGACGATCTGGCCACTTTCTGAGGACCGGAACCGTTGTTCTACAGTCCCATCGGGCATCGGTGTGATGGCGCCCGGGTCAGGGCGCGAGGGCATGATTCTCGGAGGAGTGGCTAGGTCCTCGGATTCGGCCTGGACCTAACTCGGAGCCGTCGGTCTGGCGACAAGGCTATCCGCCAGGTAACTCATGGCAGACAGCACCGCTGTAACAGCGGTGCCATCGTGACTGCCAGTGATCGCTGAATACCGTTGCGTGAGCGTAGATCCCAGCGCGTAGTACCGATCCACCAATGCATGGACGCCGGCGGCAGACACGACCGCGTCGGTCTCACCTTGGTACATAGGGATGTCCGGCGCGGTACCTCCCAGCTCTTGCCACGCAGCCGCTGTGCGGAACTGTGAGGTAGACACCAGGTCCGGGACCGTCGAGTATTCGTCGATGCGGAACCGGTGCACATCGTCTCTCGGGTCCGGGGTAACCGGGGACCTCGACAACCGACAGCGTGTGCACCGGGTCTCGCGGCATGCCCCTACGACACCCGATCCTGTACACCGCGAGCGCTTGGTGCTGACGCGCCAGCCTTTCGTTTTGTGTCGAGGGTTGTGGTGGTCAGTGGAAGTAGGATCGGGGAGTCATTACTTGGCGGGCTTCTCGAAGCCGGTTTGGCAAGCGACGATCTGGTGGTTGTCGGAGGGGTCTTGCGCGGCTTCCTACAGCCCGTCATCGAACGATTCGTCACGATGCACGGGCGTCTACACCGCCGAAGTCGAGCGAACCGTCTGGGGCCGGGTGAGAAGGTCGGCAAGCTGGCCGCTGAGCAGGCTGAAATCGCGCGTTCGACAAGGGAGTTGGCGAACAAGTGGCTGGCGACCACTGAGACCGCGCTGGACATCATGGGAAAAGCACACGCGCTCTTGCAGTCGGTGGCCGAGAGCGCGGATCCCGACGAGCCGCGGTCGAAGCGAGGATCAACAGCTGTACACCACGTCCACGGTCACATTCGAAGGCCACCGGAATCTGAATCATCTTCGCGTGCACGCGCTCACGGCCGCCAAGCGCCTCGGCCATTCCGCGTTTGGCGTGGTTTCGGAATCCGCATGGGCTTGCGAGTCCCCGAAACTCACGACGAGTACCGCGCCTGGGTCGTGAACTACGAGCTCGAGAATTACAAATATTCCGAAGGCGGCGCGCGGGCGTCGACCAGCTCTTCGACAATTGGCGTGAGCGCTGGTTCCCGAAGCCCGTGCACCCGGCCGCCGATGACCGTCTGCTCGACCTGCTGGACTCGGATCTGGCTGCGACGCACCGGCTTTCGGATGTCTCGCCGATCACGCGGCGGCTCTTGCCACCGCTCGCCCAGTCCTACCTCAACGTCCAGGCGGCAAGTCCGCACCGGTCCGATCTCCTCCACGAGTCGCGCTGACCGAGTCGGCCAACACGGGACGACCGACGATCAACTGACTGAGGATGTTCGAAGCCTTGCCTACGGCAACCCGTTTGCGGGCGTGCACGTCTTCGGCTGAATCAAGTGCGGGCTGCGCAGTGCCTTCGGCTCTAATCCATTTGTACCGAATCAGGATTTCCGACAACTCATCTCGCGAATAGTGCCGCCGCCCCGAGTCCCGGCCATCATCGCGTCGACCACAATTCCGACTCGGTCACCGGGCTACCCGGTTGAGCCAATCGACCGCGAGTCGCCAAGACACCTAATGGGACTCGAACCCCATGAGAAAACGATTTCGCCCGATCAGTGACCATCCAATGGTCCGCGCAGCAAATCAATGCAAGAAGCCGCATGTCTCTGATATGCGGCTTCTCTGATTGTGGAGCTAAGGGGACTCGAACCCCTGACCCCCACACTGCCAGTGTGGTGCGCTACCAGCTGCGCCATAGCCCCGGATGGTTGCCGCTCGGTTTCCCGGGCGACTGGGAGAAGGTACACCAGGGGACCCCCTCTAGTGCAAATCGGCTGGAAATATGGGTGGGCGGGGGGTGGGTGGGCGCGCGTACAGTGGGCGGTGATTCGTTGTCGTCCGGGGTGGTTCGCGGGGAAGGCGGCCGCTCCGCGGGGAAGGTCGGACGCCGGTGAGGCTGATCAATGGCCGGTACGAGCTGCGGGAGCTGGTCGGCAAGGGCGGGATGGCCGAGGTCTGGGATGCCTGGGATCGGCAGTTGCGCAGGCAGGTTGCGGTCAAGGTGCTCGACGCGGGCAGTGTCGCGGTGCGGGCGCAGGACGAGCAGGTGGCCTGGCAGCGGTTCGAGCGGGAGGCGCGGATCGCGGCGCAGATGAACTGCACCAATGTGGTGATGCTGCACGACTCGGGGGTGTTCGCCGAGAACGGCTGCCGCTCACCGTTTCTGGTGATGGAGTTCATTCACGGGGAGAATCTGCGGCAGTTCATGCGGGACCGGGAGAACTGGTCGCTGCCGGCACTGGCCCGGATTCTCACCGACGCGCTCAGCGGGCTGGTGTACGCGCACTCCAAGCAGGTGGTGCACCGCGACATCAAGCCCGAGAACATCATGATCTGCCGCGACGGCACGGCGAAGCTGGCCGATTTCGGCATCGCGATCGAGATGCGGGAGAACATGCTGCGGCTCACCCGCACCAACCAGGTGGTGGGCACACAGAACTATTCCGCGCCCGAGTATCTCGAACACGGCAGGTTCACCCATCTCAGTGACGTGTACTCGTTCGCGGTGGTGTGCCATGAGGTGCTGGAGGCGGTGTTCGCGCCGGCGCCGTTGCCCGGCCGGCTGAAATCGGTGCTGGATCAGGCGCTTTCGCCGGATCCGGCGCTGCGTTTCCAATCCGCGGCCGAGTTCCAGCACTACTTCCGGGACGCGGTCCACTCCGAGACCCGCAACCTGGCCCGAACCGTCAAGGGCCCCAGGCCGGAACCGGTCACCGTGCCGGTGCGCGCGCAGACGAGCGTGCTGACCCCGGGCCCGCCGGTGCGACTGCCGGAGGAACGGCACGGCGTCGACCTGCCCGAGACCGGGCTGTGGGGCATCTTCGTCCGCCCGGCCCTGGAATACCGCCAGCGCGTGCTGGAGGGGCTGACCCGCGACGATCCCCGCTACATCGGCGGCGTGCTGCTCGGCGCGGCCGGTGCCGGAATCGTGCTGGGCTGGCTGGTTTTCGTGCTGCTCGCCTGGGTGATCGTGTCGATCGCCCACCATCTGTGAGGAACTGCGATGAACAACCGACGGGCCGGCCTGGCCTGGCAGCAGTACGTGTACGCCGGATCCCGCTCCTGGCACTGGCTGCGGGTGGCGTCCGCGGTCGGTGGGGCCTCTTTCCTGGCCACGCTGCTGTGGCTGACCTACACCGTGCTCTGAGGGGTGACCGTGCGAATCGTCTGCCTGAACTGCCTGGCGGAGTTCAAGTTCGATACCGCCCGCCGCTCCTGGATCTGGGTGCTGCGCCAGCCCAACGGCGGGTTCGCGACCCGCGTCGGGGACTATTCGCGGCGCCTGGATCGGCGCTGCCCGAACGGCTGTGAGATCGACGAGGAGATCCTCGACCATCCGACCACCGTGATCGGCTTCGTCGGCGAATCCGCCTCGTCCAAGACGCATCTCATCGTGTCGATGATCTATTCGGTCATGAACGACCCGATGCTGGCCCGCGAATGGTCCATCGTGCCGTCCCGCCGTTCGACGAAGATGCTGGCCGCGCTGGAGAACACGCTGATGAACCGGCAGGCCATCGGCTACACCCAGAAGCGCGGCTACGTCGGCGCGCAGCAGCGGCAGGAGAACGGCATCGGGCCGCTCGGCGCACCGCAGCCGCCGGGTCTGCCGCAACCGCCGCGCCCGCCGCAACCGCCGATGGCGCAGCAGCAGACCCGGACCCACGCCTGGAGCGGCTGGCAGGTCCGCACCCCGATCTTGATCAAGTTCACCTCGCTGTCCACCAGGCGCACGGTGAATCTCGCCTTCGTGGATGTCGCGGGCGAGGATGTGGCCGACGCCGAGATCGCGGCCAAGGTGAGCCCGCACCTGGCCATCGCCGACTTCCTCTGGTTCGTGATGCCGTCCACGCTGAACAAGCAGTACCTGGCCATCATGCGCGAGCACGCGGGACCGGCCAACGAGGAGAGCCTGAACAACAATGTCGAGCACTCCCAGACCGTCGGCCGCACCAAGATGATGATCGACCAGATCGCCAAGCTGTGGCGCACGGCCAACAGCTATCCGCTGGATCTGCCCATCGAGCCGCCACGCCTGCACGCCTCGACCATCATCGCGAAATCGGATCTGCTGTCGCTGATCAACCTGCCCGAGGTCGGACTGGTCGCGCCGCCGCCGGACTGGGCGGATACGCCGTACAGCCTCAATGGTGCGGGCAATCTGTATCAGCCCGGCCAGATCGACTATCGCTCCGACGCCACCAGAAGCCTGGTGCGCAAACTGTTTCCGGCCGTCGACGCCACGCTGTCCATCCATTTCCCGCACAACCGCTACTTCCCGGTCTCGGCGGTCGGGTGCGGCAAGCGGGCCGACAACACCTATCCGGTGTTCAAGCCGTTCGCGGCCGTGGACCCGGTCATCCACATGCTCGACCGCATCGACCGGCTACGGGCGGACCGATGACGGGCTTCGCGCAGCTGCTGTGCGGCTGGGCCGTGGTGACGCTGGAGTCCTCCGGGACCGGGGTCGGCGTGGTCGCCAGGTCCGGAAACTGGCCCGCCGCACTGGGATCCACCACGCGGGAGCTGGGGTCGCTGGTCAGTTGGGATGGTTCGCCCGCGTCGCCGGAGGCGTTCGCGCTGGAGTTCACCGTGGTGCGGGGACTCGCGGTGGCGGTGCTGAAGACGCCCGCCAATGACCGGCCGGGCACCTGTGTGGCACACCTCGTCGCGGGTGGTCGCGGAACACTCGACGGTGCAACGACTTTGAGCCTCTACGATGCGGGACGCTTCCGCACCTCGCTCGACGACGCCGAATTTCCCACCGACCACTGGCCGCCGCTGCCGAATTCCGTGGAGTACAGTCCCGCCGTCACCGCCGCGGCCGAGGCCTACCTCGACCTGGACTGGCTGCCCGCGCTGCTCGGCTACACCCTGGCGCATCTGGCCGGGCGCGGCCCCGCCATCGAGCTGCACGTCGAGAGCGGCACGGACGCCGTGGCCATGCTGCGCGCGCTCTACGGCCTGCTGCCCCGGAACAGCCTGCGGGACTTGACCTTCTGCACCTCCAGCACGCCGTCCTCGACTCCCGCCGCGATCACCGCGGTGACCCGCGACAGCCCCGCCCCGCCCGGCGGCGCGCGCCGGATCGTCACACCGGGCGATCCCGGCGACGAATCGGACCCGTTCGTCGTGCTCGGGCAGCAGATCATCGGCCACCGGCGCGCCGGTGTCACGCTTCCCGAATCCCTGTCCACCGCAGACGAAATCGGCCACTGGTGCTATCGACGGCACCTGCGCATCCTGGGTCCCGCCGAGCTGGACGACAACCACCTGGCCGAGGTGATCACGGACCCGGAGCTGAACCCCGACTGGCTCCGCGACGACGCGGTGGCCGGTCGCGCCGTCCGTCTCGCCATCGGAAGACCCAGCGTCGCGCAGGCATTGGCGCGACTCGACCACCGTCCCGGCGTCCGCCGCACCTTCGAGCAGGTTCTCACCGACCGTATCCTCACCGACGGCCGCGACCGCACCCGTACCGTCGAGGTGGCCCGGCAGCTCGGCATCGATCTCAGCGGGGCGCTGGCCACCTCCGCCTGGCACCGCCTGGAATCCGGGACCGCTCCGTTGACCTCGTCCGATGCCGAATCGGTGTGGCCGCGCCTCCAGCGGGACTGGGCCACCGGCGAAGTCGAGCGTCGCCGCATCGTCGCCGCCCATCTGCTGCGCCACCGCGCCCTGCGCGAGCAGGCGATCGGCTCCCGCGACCGGGCCCTGGTGTACGAGGCCCTCAGCGCCGAGGTCGACGATCCGGGCACCCACACCGGCGGCAGCCGAATCCTGCGCCGGGCCATGCACACCAACCTGGGCATCGTCGCCCAGCTGGTGGTGAACGTCTCGTGCAACGGCCGCGATCGCTATGCGCTGGAACAGATCCTGGCCTGCGCACCCGCCGACCTGCTGCCCACGCTGCTGGCCGAGGCCACCCGCTACCCCGCGATCGACGCCACGGCCCTGCTGAAGGCCCTCACCCTCACCCGCTCCGAACCGGCCGAACTGGTGGCCGCCCTCCGCCCCGCGTGGCGCACGCTGCGCAAGACCCTGAACCTTCCGGAACCGATCGAGGCCCTGGTCGTCCTCGCCGTCCCGGCGCCCGCCGACGATCAGCAGCGAGACGGACTCCGCGTGCCCCGCAGAGCATTCGGATGGAGCAGGCAGCGCGGCACCTGGTCCCGCGCCGAACTCACGACCCTGCTGTGCACCCCGGCCGACGAACCACTGGCAGCCGAATCGCCCACCGGCACCTTGTCCGCTGCCCTGACCGCGGACCTCGAATTCGTCGTCTCCGCCCTGGTCTCGCGCTCCCGCACCCCCGACGCCGTTTCCGCCCTGCGCCGCATCCTCGCCCTCACCCCCACCGATCAGCTCCCCACCCTGGTCACCGCCTGCGCCCGCCAATGGGACATGCCCCCATCCACCCTCCTGCAAGCGGTGGCAGCCCTCGACCTCCCCCCGGCCGATCTGACCGAAACCCTCACCGGCGGCTGGCCCTGGCTCCGCACCCGCCTGGACCTCCCCCAGGCCATGACCGCCCTGCTGGTCCTGGACCCCGCGGACAGCCTGCCGCCCGCGGCGACACTCATACCGCAGGAACAGGATTCACGCCGTGCCTGGCAGTTCTGGCGTTGACACGGCCTGAATCAGCGGCAGCTCCGCGTCGCCGACCAGCACCCGGTACCGTCGCAGCACGTCCTGGAGATCCGCGTCCTCCGGCACCGACTCGCGCGCCGACCGCACGATCATCGCCGCCTGCTCCAGCAGGATGCTGCGCCGCTCGGGATCGGTTGTGTGATCCGAGATCTGGGCCAGCGCTTCGAGCTGCCGGATCATGACCGCGGGCATGCCGCGCGCGGACTGTCGAATCTTCTCGAAGGCCCGCTGCACCAGCCGCTCGTAACTCGCCTGCGCCGCGATGACGCGGACATAACCGTTCTTGCCGCGGTAGACCGGGCTCGGCTCCCACGCCACCGCGGCCCGCGACAGGCAGTCACCGAGCCAGTCGACACAGGTCAGGGCGGTGAAGGTGTCGTTCACCGCGGTGGACAGCGCGCGCACGGCGATTTCGACCAGCTGGTCTATGCCGAAGGAAATGTCCTGGGTCAGCGACCGGGTGGGCCCGGCCACGTGCCCGCGCGAGAAGTTCTCCGCTATCCGCCCGGCCGCCGACGCGGGCCACACGGTGGCCACCACCTGCCCCTCGGTGAGGAAATGCCCGGGCCGATAGGGCAGGTGGATCACCGCGTCCGCCTCGGTCGCGAGCCGCACCAGCTGCTCGTAGCGGATGTAGCGCAGGTATCCGCTGCCGGTCACCCGGACCTCGCCGCCCTCGCCCGCCATCCGTTCCAGCAATTCGGCCGCCGTCGGCCCGCAGTGCGGGGTGGTGGGCGCGTCGCTGCGCTGCGCCTCGATTCCGGCCGCCACCTCACCCGCGATCTCGGCAATGACATTGGGCAGCTGGATCGCCATGGCGATGTGATTGATGAAGTAGATCAGCACGGCGAGATCGAGCACCAGCGACGCGATCGACACCGTCGTGGTGATGTGCGGCACGAAATCCGATCCGATGGACACCAGGGCGGCGATGGCATAGACGAAGGTCGCCACGAAGGTGCCGAGGGTGACCTGGGTGCCCCGATCGCGAATGAAGGTGCGCAGCATGCGCGGACCGAACTGGGTCGAGGCCAGCGTCAGCGCCAGGATGGTGATGGAGAAGACCACACCCACCACGGTCATGATGGCGGCGGCAATGGCCGTCAGCACCTGCCGCGCCGTGTCGGGCGGGCCGCCGATCACCCAGGACGGAAAGGTGAACCCGCCCTGATATGCCGCCCGGTCCAGCAGGTAGGTGATCGCGAAAAGCCCGATGGCCGCGAGCACTTCCACGGTCGGCACGAACCACAGATTGGTCCGCAATGCTTCGCGGTGGCGGTCGAATTCGAGGGGTATGCCGGCCACGGTGGAGCCTCCTGCGCTGTTCCGGCGTCATGTCCTGACGCCGACCAGACTTCCCGGCTCACCCATCCGAGATCCCCGGACGTCTGATCACCGTACCCCCTGCTCAGCGCCACGCGGCGCGCAGGGTCAGCGAACGACATCCATCCGTTGCAGGTCGACCTGCCGATCGCCCCGGAGGAATCTGCTCACCTCCGGGGCGAGTTGATCGGAAATCACGACCAGACCCAGATGGCCGTCGTGGTAGACGTGCAACCGCGCGTCGGGTATCAGCCGGGCCATGATCTTCGCGTTCACGAGCGGAATGATCGGATCGTCGTCGCCCGCCAGGATCAGCGTCGGCTGCCGGATCAAACCGAGGAACGGGAGGCTGGTCCATCCTGTGCCGGCCAGCAGCTGCAGCAGGTAGCCGCGAGCGGAGGACGTCGTCGAGTGGCCGGCCAGCAGGGTTGTCACCCGATCCGGATCCGTGCGCAGCCGGCCACCATAGAGTTCCGCGGCGATCCTGGTGGCGTACTCGGCGTCGCGGTATCGGCGCGGAGTGATCATCTTGCGCAGCACCTTCGGGTGCGCGGGGACCATCATCCAGCCGGTGGCGGTGCTGACCAGGACCACCCGCCGGCAGCGCCGGGGGTTCTGCAGGGCGATCTGCTGAGCCAGGCCGCCACCCCAGGAGATGCCGAGCACATCGAAGGTGTCGTAGCCGAGTTGGGTGAGCAGTGTGGTGACCCGGCCGGCCAGCGTGGTCAGGAGATAGGGCCGCCGGGGCAATGGCGAACGACCGATCCCCGGTGGGTCGAACCGGATCACCGGAATCGCCGGATCGAGCTCGTCGACGAATGGCTGCAGCAGCTCGAGGCTCGCGCCGATCCCATTGCACAGCACCAGCGGGACGCCGACGCCGGGACGGACCACAACGCGCAGGCGGTCGCCGGATACCGTGTACTCCCGGGCATTTTCACTCGCCATTGGGTGTCCTCGTGGGTATCGGAGCACGATCCGAGCACCAGAGTACGCATCGCTCCATCCGGGATGAATGTGCTCGGCCACATCGTTAGCGGCATTTCATGTTTCCCGGGCACATAGGTTTGCCCGCGCGGCTCTCCGACGATTGACAGGTGCGGGTCATCGTCGACCTTCGCCCATCTCATCGAACGTGAAATCGTCTCTCCCAGAAGGACTGTCATGACCGATCTGGATGTCTCCGCACCCCCGGACCTGATCCTCACCGAGGCCACGACCGGGATCGCCCGCCGGTTCCTGCCGGGGCGCCCGGGACTGAGCCTGCTCTTGGCGATGGCGCGGCGGCCCCGGCGCGTCGCGAACCGGGCGGCAACCCTGGGCGCGGAGCTGACCCGTATCGCGGCCGGCTCCTCCACCGTCGCCCCGTCCAGCCGGGACAAGCGGTTCGCCGATCCCGCCTGGACGGGAAATCCGTTGCTGCGCCGCGTGGTACAGGTCTATCTGGCCGCCGGGATCGCCGCCGAGGGCCTGGTGCAGGACCTGCCTCTGGAGTGGCAGGACGCCGAGCGGATCAAATTCCTCACCACGAATCTCGTCGAGGCGCTCGCACCGAGCAATAATCCGCTGCTCAGCCCGGTGGCCTGGAAGGCGATCATCGACACCGGCGGCGGCAATCTCCGCACCGGCGCACAGCAGCTGATCAGTGACTTCAGCCATGCCCCGTTCATCCCGTCCATGGTCGATCAGTCCGCGTTCCGCGTCGGGTCCGACCTCGGCATCACCCCGGGCGCGGTGGTGCTGCGGACGCCGATGTTCGAGCTGATCCAGTACCGGCCGCAGACCGAAACCGTGCGCACGGTACCGCTGTTGATCATCCCGCCGACCATCAACAAGTTCTACGTGCTCGATCTGGCGCCGGGGCGCAGCCTCATCGAGTACCTGGTGGGGCAGGGCCAGCAGGTGTTCGTGGTGTCCTGGCGCAATCCCGATGCGCGGCACAGCAAGTGGGGCTTCGACGCCTACGTCGAGGCCGTCACCGGGGCGTTCGACGCCGTCGACGAGATCACCGGTCACAGCACGGCACACGTGCTCGCCGCCTGCTCGGGCGGGCTGCTCGCGGCGATGGCGGCGGCCTATCGGGCCGAGACCGCGGGCTTCGACCGGCTGGCCAGCCTCGATCTGCTGGTCACCATGTTCGACCAGGCCCGTGAGGACGCGTTCGGCGCGATGGTGGACGAGCAGGCCGCCGCCGCCGCGATCGCCCGCTCGCGGCGGCAGGGTTATCTGGACGGCAAGCAGCTGGCCGCGGTGTTCGCGTGGCTGCGCCCGCGAGACCTGGTCTGGAACTATTGGGTCAACAACTATCTGCAGGGCCGCAAGCCGCCGGCCTTCGACATCTTGTTCTGGAATGCCGACACCACCCGGATGCCGGCGAAACTGCATCGCGACTTCCTCGACACCGCGCTGGGCAACAAGCTCGCCCGGCCCGGCGGCGTCACCGTGCTCGGCACCGAGATCGATCTGAAGCGGATCACCGCCGATTCCTATGTGGTCGCGGGCTCGGCCGATCACCTCTGCCCGTGGACCAACTGCTACCGCAGCAGCCAGATGCTGGGCGGCAAGGTGCGTTTCGTGCTGTCGACCAATGGCCACATCGCGGCCCTGGTCAACCCGTCGGACAATCACAAATCCAGCTATCGCGTTTCCGACGACAACAGCCTCGACCCCGAAGCGTGGCAGCGCACCGCCACCACCGAACAGGGTTCGTGGTGGCCGGATTTCGCGCAATGGCTGGGCGACCGCTCCGGTGAGCTGGTGCCCGCACCGGCGCATCTCGGCAACGCCCGATTCCAGCCGATCGAGGCCGCTCCGGGCAGTTACGTGCTGGACCGATAGGAGGCGGACCGCCGCCAGGCCGCGCGGCGCAGCAGGCGCAGACCGTTGAGGCCGACGATCACGGTCGAGCCCTCGTGTCCGGCGACGCCCAGCGGCAAGGGCAGGGTACCGATCAGGTCCCAGATCACCAGGACCGCAATGAAGGTCGCGGCGATCGCCAGGTTGGCAACCACCACCCGGCGAGCGCGCCGGGACAGGGCGATGACGGCGGGGATGGCGGTGAGGTCGTCGCGCACGACCACGGCATCGGCGGTCTGCAGGGTCAGGTCGGAACCCGCTCCGCCCATGGCGATTCCGGTGTCGGCGGCGGCGAGCGCGGGTGCGTCATTGATGCCGTCGCCGACCACCGCGACCCGGTCACCGGCCGACTGCAGCGCCCGCACCGCATCGACCTTCTGGTGCGGGAGCAATTCGGCGCGGGCGTCGCTGAGCCCGACCCGAGCCGCGAGCCGATGCGCGGCGCGGCTGTTGTCTCCCGTCAGCAGAATCGGGGCGGATCCCGTCACGCGGGCCGTGAGATCGATCGCGGTGGCGGCCTCGGGGCGGAGCTGATCGGTGATCGCCAGCACTCCGATCGGGCGCGCATCACAGGAGACGACGACTGCGGTGAATCCCTTCTCCTGCAATCCGTCCACGGCCGTGCGGGCGGCCCGGTTTGCGTCCGGCGCACCCTGCCCGGAGCTCGGCAGCAGCGCCGCCGGAGAACCGACCGCGATCCGGCGCTGCCCGATCCGGGCGCTGACGCCGCGCCCGGGATCGGCGGCGAATCCTTCGACGGCCGGCAGTTGCCGCCCCGCGGCGCGGGCCGCGCGCACGATGGCCGCCGCGAGCGGGTGCTCACTGTCGAGTTCGGCGGCCGCCGCCAGCCGCAGCACCTCCGGCTCGCTGAATTCCGGATCGACACTGCGGATTTCGTCGACGTGCGGGGCGCCGCGGGTCAGTGTCCCGGTCTTGTCGAAGGCGACCCGCGTGGTCACGCCCAGCCGCTCCATGACCACGGCCGATTTGACCAGCACGCCGTGCCGCCCGGCATTGGCGATGGCGGCCAGCAGGGGCGGCATGGTGGCCAGCACCACCGCGCACGGGGAGGCCACGATCATGAAGGTCATGGCGCGCAACAGGGCTCGCTGCAGCGGGTCGCCGAGGGCGAGGGGAATCACGAACACCGCCAGGGTCACCGCGACCATGGCGAGGGAGTACCGCTGCTCCACCTTCTCGATGAACAGCTGCGTGCGCGCCTTGGTGTGCCCGGCCTGTTCGACGAGGACGGCGATGCGCGCCACCACCGAGTCCTCGGCGCGGCGATCCACCCGGATCCGCAGCGCCCCGGTGCCGTTCAGGGTGCCGGCGAACACCTCGTCGCCACCGGTCTTGTCCACGGGCAGCGGTTCGCCGGTGATGGTGGCCTGATCCACTTCGCTGCCACCGTCGATCACGGTGGCGTCGGCGGCGATTCGCTCGCCGGGGCGGACCAGGACCACGTCGCCGATGTTCAGGTCGGCGGCGCGCACGGTCTCCTCACCGGTGACGGTGAGCCGGGTCGCGGTCTCGGGCGCGAGGTCGAGCAGGCCGCGCACCGAATCCTCGGTCCGCGCGGTGGCCAGCGCCTCCAGCGCCCCGGAGGTCGCGAAGATGACGATCAGCAGGGCCCCGTCGGTGATCTGCCCGATGGCCGCCGCGCCGAGCGCCGCCACCACCATGAGCAGGTCCACGTCGAGGGTCTTCTCGCGCAGTGCCCGGAGCCCGGCCCAGCCCGGCTCCCAGCCGCCCGCGGCATAGCAGGCCAGGTACAGCCCCCACCACAGCCAGCTCGGCGCGCCGGCCAGCTGAGCGGCCAGCCCGAGCAGGAACAGTGCGAGGGCGACTGCGGCCCATCGCATCTCGGCCAGCTCGAACAGGCGGGTCCGGCGGACCGCCACTTCCGGCTGCGCGATTGCCTGCACCGGCGTCGCCACGACCACGACTCACCTCCATTGCTACCCCTGACCGCCGCGACGATACCAGAACACATGAAGACGTCTTCATGTGTATGGAGTTCCTCGAGGTACCCTCCTGTGTTATGGGACATGGCGTCGAGGGCCGCGATCGGCCGACGGCACGGCTGGACGCCGAGGCCGCCACCCATGTCGCGACCACCCTGCAGGCGCTGGCCACCCCCAGCCGGCTACTGATCCTCAGCGAGCTCCGCCAGGGCCCCCTCGCGGTCACCGAACTGGCGTCGTCGATCGGCATGGAGCAGTCGGCGGTCTCGCATCAGCTCCGCCTGCTGCGCAATCTCGGGCTGGTCGTGGGTACCCGGACCGGCCGCAGCATCGTCTACAGCCTCTACGACAACCACGTCGCGCAACTGCTGGACGAGGCCATCTACCACAGCGAACACCTGCGCCTGGGGCTCGCGGACCGCCCCACCACCGCCTGACCCGGACGCGATCGGCGGGCCGCCCCGACGAGAAGCCTTGCGAGGCAGATCAGTTGGGTGCGAGAGCGCCGGGGTGGTAGCTGACCGCGGGGTTCCAGAGGAAGAAGCCGTTGTAGCCCGCCGCGTAGGTGGCGTCGATCTGCGCCTTCACCTCCGCGTCGCCGTAGGCCACGCCGAGGCTGAAATCCTGGAGCCACGGGATGATCTGGGCGTCGGTGCCCGCGGTGCGGGCGCGGAAGTCCTGCAGGGACCGGAAGATGATGTCGTAGGGCTGGGCATTCGGATTGGCGACCTCGTATTCGCCGGAGTGCCAGTGGCTCGGATAGAGCATCGGGGCCAGGAAGTCGGTGTAGCGGGCCATGGACGGGATGTCCTGGGCGATCTCGTCGGGGCGGGTGGCGGCGATGCCGAAAACGGCCGCGCTCAGCGAGGCTCCGGCATCGTGCACGGGTTCGCGGCAGTCGCGCAGGAAGTCGGCGATGGAGTCCGACGGCGATTCGGCCAGGCCCGGGAACTGCATACTCGCGAGATTGCCGTCGGGGCGGCGGATGTAGTCGTACATGACGCCGTCGAAGCCGAGCCGGGCCGCCTCGACCGCGAGATCCCGGTTGTAGGACCGGATTTCGGGGCTGGCGAAGTTGGTGAAGGCGATCGCGCCGTAGCCGCTGGAGTACGGCCGGCCGGACGGGTTCTGGATCACCCAGTCAGGACGGCCGTTGTGCCAGGCCCAGCCGGCCAGGGTGGGATCACGGAAGGCGACGATGCGGCCGACCACCTTGATGCCCATATCGTGCAGCTGCTTCAGCGCGGCGGGCGCGTCGTAAATCGTGGTGGCGGCGCCGGATTCGCGCGCCAGCGGTACCTGCGAGTCGTAGCCGACCATCCCGTCCTCGTCCTTGATATCGAGTTCGACGGTGTCGATGCGGCCCTCGCGTGCCATGTCGAGCACGGCATCGCGCATGGGGTCGTAGGCCCAGGCGTAGGCGGTGACGTGAACGGCCCGGATGCGCGGCAGTGCCACCTCCACTCGCAGCGGGGCGGTGACGCGGTCGCCCGCGGCGCCGGTGGCCACGACGGTGGTGTCGAGCGGTGCGTGCGGCAGCTGGATCTCGAAGGATCCGTCCTTGGCGGGCTGGACGGACCGGTCGCCCACCGACACCTGCTTCGCGCCGATCGCGGTGCCGCGCACCGTCACCGGATCACGATAGGAGGTCGCGGCGGCCGTCGGGGCCAGCTCCAGGCGGGCCGGGCGGGCGTCGGCGCCGGCGGCCGAGGGGCGACTGCGGCCGAAGACGAACACCAGCGCGGCGAGCACCAGAACCACGACCGCGCCGATCGCGAGCAGGGTGGACCGCCGGCGGCGGATCGACCGGAGTCGCATGAGCAACGTACACACCAACTTCCACTGACAGCTGTTGGCATCACTATCGCGCCTGCACGCAGGCGTCGGCCGTTTTTCGCCGAGATCACCTCAAAACCGTTGTCGCCGCGTAGCGTTGCGGCGATGAAGGCGTCGACGACGCTGCGGATGGTCGCGGCGGCGCTGCTGTGCGCGACCGCCACCGCCTGCGGAGCAACCACCGCCACCGTGCCGCGCCCCGCGGCCGTCACGGCACCCCCACCGACCTCGAGACCGCCGGATCCGGCCACGGTGGCCGCCAATGAGCTGGGCCGGATCCCGATCCTCATGTACCACCGCATCGAGGCCGAGCCCGGCAGCGAATACGACCAGACGCCAACGAAATTCACCACCGAGCTGGACCGCCTCTACACCGACGGCTATCGCCCGATCACCATCGCCCAGTATCTGGCGGGCGCCATCGACCTACCCGCGGGCACGCACCCGGTGGTCCTCACCTTCGACGACTCCACTCGAACCCAGCTCACCCTCGGCGATTCCGGCGACCCCACCCCCGACTGCGCGGTCGGCCTGCTCGAGCAATTCCATTCCCGCCACCCGGATTTCGCCGCCACCGCCACCTTCTACTTCAACAACGAGGCGTTCGGAGACGACCCTCGCGCCCTGGCCTGGCTGGTCCGCCACGGCTACGACATCGGCGCCCACACCGCCACCCACCCCAACCTGGCGCACCTGTCCCCCGCCGACGTTCAGCGCGAACTGGTCCAGAACGTCCGCGCCATCACGACCTCCGCACCCGGCACCGTCGTCCACTCCATGGCCCTCCCCCTGGGCGTCTATCCCGCCGACCACGCCCTCGCCACCTCCGGCGCCTGGGACGGCACCCCGTACACCTTCGCCGCCGTCCTCCTCGTCGGCGCCGACCCCGCCCCCTCCCCGTTCGCCGCCACCCTCGACCCGACCGGCCTCCCCCGAATCCGCTCCGGCCGCACCGCAGTCCCCTTCGACTCCACCTACTGGCTCGACTGGTTCGCGGCGAACCCCACCGCCCGCTACACCTCCGACGGCGACCCCGCCCACCAGTCCTTCCCCCGCCCCCTCACGGACCAGCTCTCCCCCCGCTTCTCCGCCACCGCCCACCCCTACTGATCCGGATGAAGCTCCCAGAACCTGATTCGGTGCGATGACCACCTGATTCGGTGCGATGACGCGGCCGCCGGTGCCACGGTGGACACCGCCTTCCTGCTGATCGTGCTGGTCGCCCGCTGCATTCTGTCGCTGACCGTGGTGAATGTACTCGCCAGTCACTTCAGCCGATTCCTCACCGTGTTCACCGCCCTGGCCGAAGCACTACTGCTTTGGCTCCTCATCCGCTACGGCACGCGATACTGTTCGGTGTGAGCGCATTTCGGCACAGCCCTCCCCCGGCACGGTCGAGAGGGCGAGTTCCGCGCAATGCCGAGTTGCTACTCTGCGTGGCCGCGCTGGCCCTGATCGCCTTCGCCTACCTGGCCATGACCTCGGCCACCGGCAATGGCTTCGACGGCCAGAGTGTCCGCGCGCTCGGCGTTTTCACGGTCTTCGTGCTGGTCACCCATCTGGCCGTGCGCCGCTGGGCGCCCGCCGCCGACCCGGTGCTGCTGCCGTGCGTGGTGCTGCTCAACGGCATCGGGCTGGTGCTCATCGACCGGCTGGACCGCGCCGAGGTGGTGAAGGCCAAGAACGCCGGCGAGCCGATACCGTCCTCGGACTCGGCGCATCAGCTGATCTGGACCGGCCTGGGCATGCTGCTGTTCGTGCTGGTGCTGGTCTTCGTGCCCGACCACACCAAACCGGCCCGCTACGGCTACACCTGCGGACTGGCCGGGGTGGTCGCGCTGCTCATCCCCGCCCTGCTGCCCTCCCGCTTCAGCGAGGTCAACGGCGGCAAGAGCTGGATCCTGATCAGCGGGTTCTCGATTCAGCCCGGTGAGTTCGCCAAGGTGCTGCTGATCATCTTCGTGGCCGCCTTCCTGGTCGCCAACCGGGACCTGTTCACCACCGCCGGAAAACGCTTCCTGGGCATGACCTTCCCGCGCCTGCGGGATCTGGCCCCGCTGCTGCTGGTCACCTTCATCGCGGTGCTGGTGCTGGTGTACGAGAAGAACCTCGGCTTCTCGCTGCTGGTCTTCGGCACCGTGCTGGCCATGATGTACATCGCCACCGGGCGGGCCGCGTGGCTGCTCATCGGCCTGGCCATGTTCTCGGTCGGCGCGGTCATCGCCTACCAGCTGTACGGGCACGTGCGGGTCCGCGTCGAGGTGTGGCGAGACCCGTTCGCCACCTATTACACGACCGGATACCAGATCTCGCAGGGCCTGTTCGGCATGGGCACCGGCGGGCTGGCCGGGACCGGGCTGGGCAGCGGGCGGCCGCAGGACGTGCCGTTCGCCGGTACCGACTTCATCATCTCCACCATCGGCGAGGAGCTCGGGCTGATCGGCCTGGCCGCCGTGCTGGCGCTGTTCCTCATCCTGTGCGTCCGCGGTTTCAGCGCCGCCCTCACCACCCGCGACGCCTTCGGCAAGCTGCTCGGCGGCGGGCTGGCGTTCTCGATCGGCTGGCAGCTGTTCGTGGTGGTCGGCGGTGTCACCAAACTGATTCCGCTGACGGGTCTCACCACCCCGTTCATGTCCTACGGCGGTTCGTCGCTGCTGGCCAACTACATCATCCTGGCGCTGCTGATCCGCATCTCCGCCGACGCCCGCTCGGCCCCGCCGCCGCCCACCCGGCCCACGCCGACGGTGCCGCCGATCGCGGACGCCGTGACCGAGCACGTCTCCCGCCGCCTGCTGCCCCGCCGGCGCTGAGCCGAAACGCAGTGTCGCCCGGCGTAAATGGGAGGAAGCTGGTTCGGTGACCTCTTCAAGTTCAGCGAGCCGGACGGCGCTCGACAATGTCCGCGTCTTCGACGGCCGCGCGCTCACCGAGCCCACCACGATCGTCATCGACGGCGACCGCATCGGCACCGACGACACCGGCGCGGAACACCTCGACGCCGGCGGCGCGATCCTGCTGCCCGGCTTCATCGACGCCCACGTCCACATCCGCGATGCGCAGACTCCCGGGCTGCTCGCCGCCCACGGCGTGACCACCGGGCTCGATATGGCCAGCCCCGCCGAGGTGGTGGCCGAGCTCCGGCATACCGTCGGCACCAGCGATATTCGCAGCGCGGGCATGGCCATCGTCGGCCCCGAGGGCATGCACGGCAAGTTCCTCGGCGAACCCGCCATCATCCGCAGCGCCGACCAGGCCGAATCCGCTGTCTCCCAGCGCCATTCCACCGGCTCCGACTACATCAAGCTGGTGCTGGAGGCCCCCGGCGACGGCGGCCCCGACGCGGCCGCGGCCAAAGCCGTTGTGGCCGAAGCTCATACCCGCGATCTGCTCGTCATCGCCCACGCCGCCACCCCCGGCGCATACGCCATGGCCCTCGACGCGGGTGTCGACATCATTACCCACATCCCCGCCGGCGTCGCCCTGCCACAGGCCGATATCGCCCGCCTGGCCGCCGAGGGCAAGGTCGTCGTCCCGACTCTGACCATGATGGAGGGCATGGCCGCCGCCCGCGGCGTCCCCGGAGCCTTCGCCGACGCCCTGACCAATGTCGGTGCGCTGCGCGCGGCCGGCGTCCCCATCCTGGCGGGCACCGACGCCAACTCCTCCCCCGGCGTGCCCGTGAACCCGGCCTTCGGCGCGAGCCTGCACCACGAGCTGGCGCTGCTGGTCAGCGCGGGACTGTCCCCCGCCGAGGCCCTCGATGCCGCAACCGCCCTGCCCGCGAAGTACTTCGGCCTGACCGATCGCGGCGCGATCTCCCCGGGTCTGCGCGCCGACCTGGTTCTGCTCGACGCCGATCCGCTCGCCGACATCACGGCCACAACGCAGATCCGCGGCGTCTGGTCTGCGGGAATCCCGGTCCCCCGGTAACTTTCATGATCGGGGAGCTCCGGCTGCGGTCAACCGCGCAAACCCGCACCCGGAGCTCCCCGATCCGGCCCGCGCTACGGCAGAGCGCGCACGACCGCGCGAACGACACGCAGCCGGCCGTCGGCGAGCGCCCGGGTCAGGTTCTCGATCTTCACCGGGAAGTTCGGGACGAAAGCCTGCAGCCCAACGGGATTCGGCGGGGCGGCCAGCACGGCCCGCATGATCGGGCCCGCCTGGTCGGTGAGGTCGTCCCAGTGGTCGAGGGCGAAACCGGAGCGCTCCAGGGTGACACGCAGATCGTCCGGGGTCACCAGGTGGCTCTGCTCGGACCGGTCGGCCCACGGGACGGGGAAGTCGGGGCGGGCGCCCGAAGCGGTGGTGATGTCCCAGATGGCCAGCAGGCCATCGGGATTCAGCAGCCGCCGTGCTTCCCGGTACAGCGCGGCCTTGTCGGCGATGTTCATCTGCACGTGCTGGCTGAAAATCACGTCGAAGTCGCCGTCGGCGAAGGGCAGCGCGGTGACGTCGCCCTGCCGCACGGAGATCCGGTCGTCCAGCCCGACCAGGCGATTGAGCCAGCGCGACGTCTCGCAGTAGTCCTCGGTCAGATCCACAGCGGTGACCCGGCATCCGTAGGTTTCCGCGACATACCGTGCGGTGCCGCCGATTCCGCTGCCGGCATCGAGCACCCGGGACGCCGGGGTGAGACCTGCCAGTTCCGCCAGCGCACCCGTGGCGATCCGGCCCATGGTGTGGAAGTCCTCGACCAGCGCCAGGTCTGCGAGCCGTAGCCGATCGAGGTCGTGCCCGGCCGCGAGCAGGGCCTTCTCGATATCCGTCCGGGAGTTGCCGGAGGCGTACGGGGTATCGATGGAAATGTCGTTCATATCAGCACTTTTCATTCGAAGGCCGGATGACGGACCACAATGTTTCCATTGGTCACATCTATGAGTATGCGAGCTCATGTGACCGTCGTCAACATCTCTGCCGAATGTGCAATCCTGACGTTATGAGTCCAGCTGCCCCCGACCGCCGCACCACCTATCACCACGGCGCGCTGCGCGCGGCCCTCGTCGACGCCGGGCTCGCGCTGGCCGACGACGGCGGACCCGACCGAGTGGTCCTGCGCGAGGTCGCCCGCACCGCCGGGGTATCGCATTCGGCCGCCTACCGGCATTTCACCGATCGTGAGGCCCTGCTCGCCGAGGTATCCCGCCGCGCCCGCGCCGCACTCGCGGCCGAGATGCGCCGGCGCATCGCCCGCACCGACGATCCGCGCGGCCGCCTGCACGCGGTCGGCACGGCCTACATCGATTTCGCGCTCACCCACACCGGCCTGTTCCGCACCGCCTTCGGCGCACACTCGCCCGCCGCATCCGATACCGCGGACGAACCGGCCGACGACCCGCACCGCATCCTCGGCCAGGTCCTCGACGAGACGCAGGCCGCCGGACTCCTCGACCCGGAGCTGCGGCCTGGTGCGGATATCGCCGCCTGGTCGGCGGTCCACGGCCTGGCCGCGCTGTTACTGGACGGGTCACTGCCCACCACCCGCGCCGACATCGATTTCGCGGTCGATCAGGTGCTCGGCCTGGTCAACCGCGGCCTGTTGGACGACCCGGCGCGCGGGTGACCCATGATGGGGGCGTGAATCGGATCCGGGAATGGTTGCGGCCCTCGCACTGGGGGTTGCGGATTCGGTCGGCCATCGCGGCCGCGCTGACCGTGGGTGCGGTGCTGCTGCTGGCGGCGGGAGCCATGCTCGGACTGCTGAATCGGTCGCTGCTGCGGGAGATCGATACGGCGGCCGGCACGCGGGCCGAGACCATCGCCGGTGAGCTGACCCGGAATTCGGTGGCCGAGCTGCCGAACTCGCTGTTCGAGGCGACCGGACAGATCGGAGTGGTGCAGGTCATCGACCCACAGGGGCGGATCGCGCGGGAGTCGAACGCGAAGCTGGCGGCACCGCTGCTGGACCCGGGGACAGTGGGCGCGCGAGAGACCGCGCGCCGGCCGGTCTCCGCGTACGACGAGGATCTGCGGGTGTCGGCCCGCACCCTGTCCGCGCCGGATGGCCGGTACCTCGTGCTGGTCGCGGGCGACAGCGAATCGGCCGAGCACGCGGTGAAGCGGGTCGCGGTCCTGGTCGCGGTGGGCGGGCCCCTGGTGGTCGCGGCGGCCGCGCTGGCCACCTACCTGCTGGTGGGGCGGTCACTGCGATCGGTCGAGGAGATCCGCAGCCGGGTGGCGGGCATCGGCGCGGCCGGACTGTCGGAGCGGGTGCCGGTGCCGGTGGCGCGCGACGAGATCGCCCGGCTGGCCGAGACCATGAACGACATGCTCGCCCGCATCGAGGCCGGGCACGCGGCCCAGCGGCGCTTCGTCGGCGACGCCTCACACGAACTGCGCAGCCCGCTCGCCGCGGTCACCGCCGCGCTCGAGCTCGCCCGGGACCGGCCCGAGGTGCTGGACGCCGAATTGATCGGCGGCACACTGCTGCCCGAGACCGAGCGCATGCGGCACCTCATCGAGGATCTGCTGACCCTGGCCGCCGCCGACGAGAGCGGGCTCGACATGCGCACCGGCGATGTGGATCTCGACGATCTGGCCGGCGACCAGGCCGCGGCCCTGCGGGCGCGGGGCGGCCGCACGGTGCGGACGGCGATCGAGCCGGTGCGGATCCGTGGCGATCAACCGAAACTGGCTCGGGCACTGCGCAATATCGTCGACAATGCCGCCGCGCACGCCCGCACCACGGTGGCGGTGACCGTCCGGCGCGACGGCGACACCGCCCGGGTACTGGTGGACGACGACGGCCCCGGCATCCCCGCCGCCGACCGCGAGCGCGTCTTCGGCCGCTTCGTGCGACTGGAGGCCGACCGCGCCCGCGCCACCGGTGGCTCCGGGCTCGGCCTGGCCATCGTCGCGGAAATCGTGGCCGCGCACGGCGGTTCGGTCAGGATCGGCGAATCACCGTGGGGCGGAGCCCGATTCGTCATCGACCTGCCCGTCGCCGGACCAGTCGGGGTCGACCATGCGGTAGCCGACGCCCCGTAGCGTCTCGATGCTGGTGCTGCCGAACGGCGCATCGATCTTCTTGCGCAGGTAGCCGATGTACACCTCGACCACGTTCTCCGGACCGTCGTAGTGGGCGTCCCACACATTGCGCAGGATCTCGATCTTGGTCAGCGCCAATCCCTTGTGCCGCAACAGGAATTCCAGCAGCCCGAATTCGCGCGGGGTCAGCGTCAGCGCGGTCTCGCCGCGCCGCACCGTGCGCCGCGCCGGGTCCAGGGCGAGATCGCCCGCCGTCAGCAGCACCGGCCGCTGCGGTGCGCGCCGGCGCAGCAGCGCGCGCAGCCGGGCGATGAGCACCACGAAGGAGAAGGGCTTGGTCAGGTAGTCGTCCGCGCCGAGATCCAGCGCGTCGGCCTGCTCGTAGTCGCCGTCCTTGGCGGTCAGCATGAGCACCGGCGTGGTCACGTCGCGGGCGCGCAGCCGGCGCAGCACCTCGTAGCCGCTCAGTCCCGGCAGCATGATGTCCAGCACGATCACATCGAAGCTGTCCTCGACCGCCGCCCACAGTCCGTCGGTCCCGGTGTGGGCGAGCTGTACGACGAACCCCTCCAACTCGAGCCCGCGCTGCACGGTCCGCGCCAGCCGCTCCTCGTCCTCGACCACCAGCACCCGCACGGGCACCAGCATGCCCGACGATCCGGCCGCGGGGCGGCCCGGCCCCGCCCGGCCGCGCTCTCAACGTTCTCTCAGCGATGCCATGGCAACCTCGGTGGCATGCTGTCCTCACCCCCTGCGCAGAAGGAAGCGTCCACCACGAAACGGCCCGCCGGATTCCCCGGCCGCACCCTCACCGGCACGTTGGTCGCGCTGGCGCTGGCTGCCGTGATTCTCGTCCTGACCTGCGTGGTGGTCTGGTACAACGGCCCGGCCGGACCGGATTCCGCCTGGTTGCAGTGGTTCATCGACCAGCGCACCGCGACCTGGACCGGCCTGGCGAAGGCGGTCAGCGCGGCCGGGGACACCACCTCGGTGGCGATCTACGCGATCCTGGCGTGCGTGCTGCTGGCCTGGCGGAAGTACTGGGACCAGGCGGTGCTCGTCGCCGTCGCGGCGGCCGGCGCGGGGGTGCTGGTCTTCTTCGGCAAACTTCTCATCGCCCGCGATCGGCCCCCGGTGATCGACCATCTGGTCACCGAGACCAATCACTCCTACCCGTCCGGGCACGCCCTCGGCTCGACCGTCGTGGCCGGCATCCTGGTCGCGGTCCTCCTGCCGATCCTGGCCCGCCGGTTCACCCGCATCCTGGTGATCACCGTCGCCGCCCTGTTCGCCGGAGCGGTCGGCCTGTCCCGCCTCTACCTGGGCGTGCACTGGCCCACCGACGTCCTGGCCGGCTGGCTCATCGGCGCGTGCTGGCTCTCGATGTGCCTGACCCTGCGCGCGTACACCCGCCTGGTGACCGACCGCCTGCCCGGCTCGTTGCGCTGAACCGGACCGGCGGCGGCACCGCACGGAGGTAGCGCTCAGCGCAGCGTGACCGTGGTCGGCAGGCTCGCGAAGCCGCGGTTGTTGGAGGCGTGGATGCGCTGTAGCCCCGCCGGGTCGACCTCGAAATCGGTTACCCGCGAGGCGATTTCCTGCAGCGCCGTGCGCAGTTCCAGCAGCGCCAGGTTGGAGCCGAGGCAGTGGTGGCGGCCGCTGCCGAAGACCAGGGAGGCGGAGGTGTCGCGGTCCAGGTCGAAGGTGTCCGGATCGGCGAAGACCTCCGGGTCGCGGTTCGCGGCCCCGGTCAGCAGCAGGATGCGGGCGTCGGCGGGAATCGACACGCCGTGCAGTTCGACCGGTTCGGTGGTGGTGCGCAGCTGGGTCTGGGTGGCCGGGTCCCAGCGCATGGCCTCGGCGATCCAGTCGTCGATGCGGCCGTCGAGGGCCTGCAGGCGCTGGTCGGGGTGCAGCCAGGCGGCGTGCCAGGCATTGCCGAAGGTGAGCATGCTGGTCTCGATGCCGGCCCCGACCAGCAGGATCAGGACGCCGACGATCTCCTCGGGGGTGAGCCGGTCATCGCCGTCGGCGGCATCCAGCAGACCGGAGAGCAGATCCTCCTGCCGGGACTTGCTGCGCTCGATGGTGAGCTCGGTGTAGTAGCCCACCAGCGCGCCGATGGCCTGCATGGCCTCCGGCCGCAGATCGGTGGACTCCTCCTCGGTGTACATGATCTCCATGCCGAGCTTGCGCAGCATCTCCCGATCGTTCTCGGGCACGCCGACCAGCTCGGAGATCACCTCGGTCGGGAAGGGCCCGGCGAATTCGGCCATGAGGTCGAAGCTGCCGCGCTCCAGCAGCGGTTCCAGCAGGCCGGTCGCGATCTCGCGCAGCCGCGGCTGCAGCGACTGCACCCGGTGCGCGGTGAACGCGCGCGTCACCAGGCCGCGCAGCCGGGTGTGCTTGGGCGGGTCCATGGCGACGAAGGAGAAGAACCGTTCGGCCTGCGGCCCCCAGAAGGCCGGTTCCATGCGCAGGCCGTTCACGCTGGAGAAACGGTCCGAATCGCGGAGTGCCGCGAGCACGTCGGCGTGGCGCGAGAAGGCCCAGAAGTCGTCGGTGTCGTTCCGGTAGACCGGGGCCTCGCTGCGCAACCTGGCATAGTAAGGGTACGGATCGGCATGGACATCGAAATCGAACGGGCTGTAGCGCAACTGCATGACGAACCTTCCGGCGATGCTGCGGGGGCGGGCGCACGGCTCTGCCGGTTTCCGAAGGTACAGAGTCGCTACCGATCCGCAACTGGAGCTGACAGATTCAGACAGTAGCCGAAAAGGATTGTGAGCGTTTTGAACTCGGAATCAGCGGCGGACCGCGTCGACACCACCAAACCGCATCCGGCGCGCCGGTACGACTACTGGCTGGGTGGCAAGGACAACTTCCCCGCCGATCGCGAGTCCGCCGACGCGGTGTCCGAGGCGTTCCCGACGGTGCAGCTGTCCGCGGTGGAGAACCGCAACTTCCTGCGCCGCGCGGTCGCCCATCTGACCGGTGAGGCGGGCATCCGCCAGTTCCTCGACATCGGCACCGGCCTGCCCACCGCCGGGAACGTGCACGAGATCGCGCAGGGCATCGCCCCCGAGTCCCGCATCGTCTACGTCGACAACGACCCCATCGTGCTGGTGCACGCTCGCGATCTGCTCAACAGCTCCCCCGAGGGCCGGACCGCGTATCTGGACGCCGACCTCCGAGACCCGCAGCACATCCTGACCCATCCCGACCTGCTGGCCACCATCGACCTGAGCAAGCCGGTCGCGCTCATGGTGGTCGCGGTCGCACACTTCATGACCGACGAGCTACGGCCCTACGACCTCGTCCGGCAGCTCACCGACGCCCTGGCCCCCGGCAGCTACCTGGTCATGTCGCACGCCACCAACGACTACCTCGACGAGCACGACCTGGCCCGCTCCGCGGAGGCCAATGCCCGCAGCGGCGTGCCGTTCCAATTGCGTTCCAGCGCCGAATTCGCCAAGTTCTTCGACGGATTCACCCTGATTCCGCCGGGCATCACCGCGGTCACCCTCTGGCGGCCCGAGGAGTACCGGCCGCATCCGCGTCCCGAGGCGGTGTCCATGCTGGGGGCGGTGGGCCGCATTCCCTGATCCGGCCGACCCGCCGCGCGCATGGTCAGAGCCTGCCGACGTCCTCGAGCACCCGCCGGGTCTGGGCGAACAGCATGCCCATATTGACCGACTTGCGGCACACCACCACCACGACCACGTCCTCGCGGCTCTCGGCACGCACGAACAGGTGGGTGAGATTGTCGCTGTTGACCAGGATCTCCTGGAAGTAGTGGTGGTCCAACCGGATTCCGCGCCGCTCCTTCCAGATGTTCTCGATCATCACCACATTGCGGCCCTGGAACAGTTCCAGGGCGGCCGCGGCCAGCAGATCGAGGTCCTCCCGGGGATGGTTGTCGACGGTCTCCACCGCCAGCAGCATCCCGGTGGCCATGTCGATGGCGCCCGCGGCGATGCATTCGGGCACCTCCGTGCACAGGACCTTCACCAGCGTCGACACCCGGTCGGTCATGCTGCCGGGGGCACCTGCATTGCTCGACGTGTTCATTGCGTCCTCTCTGGTTTCCTCGGGGTGAGGGGTCGTTGACCGCCGCGCGGCATGGGCTGCGGCGGTCTCGGCGGGAGCACATCGTTGATGCCGCCGGCGCCACGGCAGCAGGGACCGCCCGGGTGCGTCGCGGGGCGGCTCGAGGGCGACGACAGCTCCCGTAGTCATGCTCGAACTCCTGGGAAGTAGGCACGGCGAAATGAGGCGTATCGCAGCCCGGAAGCATCGGAATGTGAAAGTTGCGCGCCTGGTCGACAATTCGACGGCGAATCGCACCGAACCCGTTCACCGCGTGTGGGATATCGTGACAGCCCAGCAGTTTTAGAGCAACGGATTCCGGTGAATCGATTACCTAAGTCCCATGGCATTGCGCGACCCGGCGCGCGGGGAAACCAGCATCACCAGCGCAAGCGATCCGCTAAATGCGCCGCCCACGAGTTAAGCGCGCTTGACGGTCACATCACGAAAAAATGCTGCCGCAAAATATGAACCGTCCGGTCGAATTCATTTGTCCGAATTCGATTTATCGCCGCCCGGCACAACCGGCCGGCGCCAGCAGATCCGCGGCGGCCGAACCGGTCCATGGCCGCCACCACCTCCGCGCCCGCGCACGGCGCACCCAGGGCGCAGGCGCAACCCAGCAGCGCGGCCCCCTTGCGCCGCAGGGTTTCCAGGCATTCGTCCAGCATCCAGCTGGCCAAGCTGTGCAGGGCGTCCCCGACCAGGACCGCGTCCTCGATGCCCCACAGCCGCCACACCGCCGGGCGGCCGCGGCGCAACGGTCAGCGGCGGCTCGCCCGATCGGCGAGCACGCTGACGAAGGGGCCGAGCGGACCGGCGATCACCGGCCGGGGACGGGAGGCACGTAGGGTCTGCTCGGAATAGCGGCCGGTGCTGGTGTGCCAGTGCAGATTTCCGGCCATGTGATCTCGCAAGCGGTCGACATGGCCGAGCAGCGCCGCTCGCACCTCGCCGGGCAGCTCGTGGTCGGCGAAGAATTCGGGCAGCCGTTCGCACGCGACGAGTTCGAACTGCGTCAACCGTTCATTGGCGAGATCGACGACGATATCGGCCGCATGCTCTCGGGAACAGCCCAGGAGGGACTGGGTGAGATACACGAGATTGTAGATCTCCTCCTCGTATTCGATCTCCTTCTGATACGAATAGAGATCGTTGACGAGGGCCGCGTAGTCGTGCGCCGAATTCTGCAGCTGCCGAACAATACTGGAGTCCGATATTTTCGAAATCCGTGGGTCGGAGGCAATTTCGGGCGAATACAGGGCGTCCAGTGCGCAGAACAGCGGCCCGCCCGAGGTGAGGCGTCGCTGCTCGAGATAGTCGACGGGATCGGGCAGCCGGTGCCGAATCTCGTTCTCCAACACGTACTCCCAGCCCTCGAACAGCTCGATCAGGGCCGCCCGCAAGCGCTCACGCCCCGTCTCGTCACAGCCGGCCGCGGTATCGCGCCACAGCGCGGCCAAGCCGTATTCGAGTGCGGTGAGCGGTGCGGGCGGGCTGTCGGTGAGCTGAAGCGGCAAGCGCCGCAACTGATCTCGGCCGGATGCCGGTTCCACCCGGAACACCCGGGTGGCCAGGTCGTCGGCGTAGGTGCCCCAGGTGCACCAGCGGGTGCGCAGCAGCAGCGCGGCCGCATGGGCCCCGGGATCGAGCATGGCCATCAGCCCCGCGAAATCGGCGGCGGCCACGGTCTCGGCCGTCCAGCCGACCCGCGGATCCAGCAGCCCGACGGCCGCGGCCCACCTCGGCCCGTCCGCGCGAGCCAGCGCCACCTGCGGATTCATCGACACCCGATACGGCATCACCAGCCCGCGCACCGGCAGCGGTCCGGATGTTCGCGGCGGCGGAACGTGCTGCCGGAGCTGGATTCGCAACCCCGGCGCGAGCCGGGCGGCCGCGCTGCCCAGCCCGGTCGGACCGCGGTCGACGCCGCTGTTCATGTAGCGGCTCGACCTCAGATGCCACTCGTGCCCACCGGACTGCCAGTCCTGCAGGCCCCCGGTGTACCGCGCGACGGCCAGCTGTTCGGCAGGGGTGGCCGCGTGTTCCACGAACAGCTGTGGCACCTCGACCGACGCGGTGTCCTCGAACTGCTTCAGACGCGAGGTCAGCATGTCATTGGTCAGTTCCGCGGCCGCCTGCGTGGGCAGGCCCAGGAACCGTTCCAGCACCAGCACCATATTGGCGTTCTCGCCCTCGACCCGGACCTCGCGCTCGTAGGAGAACAGGTCGTTGCGCAGATGCACTGCGTCGGAGAAGGTTTCGCACAGCACCCGCAGCGGCCGCTCGGCGGCGAAACGGCCGGGCACCTCGGCGCCGCAGGCGAACTCCACCAGATTGGCCGACCAGGGCGCGCCGCCCACCCGGCGGCGCATCTCGATGTACTCGACCGGATTGGCCACCCGGTCGCGGGCGATATTGTCCAGTTCCCAGAGGGATTCGACCATGAGGTTGTGGGTGGAGCGGCGCATGCGCTGCCGCCAGCCCGGGGACATGACCGGCACGGTCCGGGCCCAGCAGTCGGCCAGGCCGGCCTCCGACGGCGTCTCGGGTTCCGGTGCGGGACAGCCGGGTTCGGCCATGAACAGTTCCAGGCGCGCGAGATAGCGGGTGGCCTCGGACCGGTTGCCGGTGTACTTGTACTCGGCCAGGAACCAGTCGTCGAAATAGAAGACCCAGATGTACCACTCGGTGAGCAGCGCCAAAGCCTCAGCGTCGCAGTCGGGATGGGTGTACGCGCACAGCAGCGCGTAGTCCATACGGTCCAATCTCTCGGCGTCCCAGATGGGTTTGCCGTCGACTCCGAGTTCGCCGAGCATGCCCATGCGCAGCGCCCACGCGGTGGAGTGCGCGCGGGCGTACCCGTGGTGGGGATTGAGCCGGGCGGGGTGCGGGGTGTAGAAATCGGGCAGGGTGAAGGGCTTCAATTCAGGGCCCTCTCGCTGGAGGTTGTGCACTCCGGTCGCCGGCGGCACCGGTATTGCGCTGCTGTTTGCGATATGTCGAACGAACCGCGTCAGAACTCTCACTGCGACAACGTGATCAGCGTCACAACCATGGTAGAGGCCCGTCGCCGTCTCGCCAACACCTCGCAATCTTCGCCGACCGACCAGTACCTCCCGAACCGGCCGGCCCGCCGCCACCCGAGATAGCCTGGGCGCTGCGCCACCCGCACCCGCCACCCACACCAGGAGGATCGTCCATGCCGAATCCCGCCGCCGACCGCGCCCCGATCCTGCAGCGACTGGGCGACCGTGGCCGGGTGCGCGTGATCGTCGCCGGTGGCGGCACGGGCGGCCACACCTATCCGGCGGTAGCGGCCGTGCGGGCGCTGCGGGATCTGGCGGCCGAGACCGGGGCCGCGGCCGAGGTGCTGTGGGTGGGTGTGCCCGACAGCCTGGAGCAGCGGGTCGCGGCGGAGAACGACATCGACTTCACCGGCATCAAGGCCGGCAAGCTGCGCCGCGACCGCAATCCGCTCAAGATGCTCAACAAGGACAATGCGCGGGATGCCCTGCGCGTGCCGGTCAGCGTCCTCACCGCCCAGGGCGTGGTGCGCCGGTTCCGCCCGGACGCGGTGCTGTGCACCGGCGGCTACGTGTGCGCCCCGATCGGGATGGCCGCCGCGCTGCGCCGGCGGCCGCTGGTGATCCACGAGCAGACCACCGGCGTCGGCAAGGCCAACCTGCTGCTGGCCCGGATGGCCGACCGCATCGCGCTCAGCTCCGAGGCGTCGATCGCCATGCTGCCCGCGCGCGCCCGGGACCGGGCCGTGGTCACCGGCAACCCGATTCGCCCGACCCTCACGACCGGCGATCCGGCCGCGGCGGTCAAGGCTCTCGACTGGGAGGGCTACACCCCCGGCCTGCCGACGGTCTACATCACCGGCGGTGCGCAGGGCGCGGTGCAGATCAACGAGCTGATCGGGCAGCTGCTACCCGAACTCCTCCACTCCGCCAATGTGATTCACCAGTGCGGACGACTCTCCTTCGCGCAGGTTCGCGACCACGCCGCCGCCCTCCCGGAGGACGTGCGCGGCCGCTATCTGGTGCGAGAGTTCGTCGGCCCCGAGCTCCCCGATGTGCTGGCGCTCACAGACGTGGTCGTATCCCGTTCCGGCGCAGGAACTCTCGCCGAGCTCACCACGCTGGGCAAGCCCTCGGTGCTGATTCCGTACCCGCATTCGGTCGGCGGCGAGCAGATTCGCAATGCCCGAATCCTGGCCGACCACAACGCCGCTCGCGCCCTCGTCGGTGACGACGCCACCGTCGCGAACCTCCGCACGGCCCTCACCGAACTCCTGACCGATGCCGGGACCCGCGCCGCCGTGTCGGCCGCCGCCCGCGCCCTCGGCCACCCGGAGGCCGCCACGGACCTCGCCCTCACCGTCCTGGATCTGGCCACCCGCTGAGCGCGGATCACGAAAAGCCGTACGCCGCTACGCGATCTATTCCACATGCCACTCTCAGTCGGAGTGGGTAGGGTCGGAGGTGTCAGCAAGCCCTCGGTTACTCCAGGGATTGCTACCCGAGAGATTGGAGATGCCATGCAAATCCAGGTCTTCGCCGACAAGAACATCGGCGGCGGCGCGATCGCCGAGGAAGCGACGGACACCATCGCTTCGATTCTGGATCGATTCGCTGATCACCTCACCCGGGTCGAGGCCCACATCACCGATGTGAACGGGCACAAGGGTGGTTCCGAGGACAAGAAGTGCAGCCTCGAGGCGCGGCCCAAGGGCCAGCCACCGGTGGCGACCACCCACCGCGCGGCCACCGCCGAGGACGCCTACACCGGAGCCGCCGACAGCATGGCGCACCTGCTCGACAGCAAGTTCGGGCGGCTCCATCACGCCAAGGGCGGTGAATCGATCCGCCACCTCGTGTCGGACTGAGTCCGGCCGCGGGCCGCTGCCTGCGACATTCGGTTACGGAAGGAGCCCGAGGCGGCGTGCGCGCACGACCGCCTCGTGGCGGTTGTGCGCGCCGAGTTTGGTCATGGCGCTGCGCAGATAGCTCTTGACCGTCTCCGGTCGCACCGAAAGTCGCTGCGCCGCTTCCAGATTCGTGCAGCCCAGCGCGACGTGGGCGAGGACGTCCAGTTCCCGGGGCGCGAGGCTCACCGCGTCGTCCGGGGCCGCGACACCCGACACCAGGCGCGCGAGCTTCTCGGTCACCTCGCGCAGGCGCCGGCGGGCCGACGCCTCCGAGACCACCTGGGTGATGCCGCGCAGTTCCGCGTGCAGATCCCGGAGTTGTTCGGTGACAACGGCATTGGCTTCGGCGACGAAGGCATGGGCGCTCGTCGTGGACTCCCGCGCGCAGGACAGGCGCAGCCGCCGATCCACTTCGTCGCGAATGGCCAGTTCCGTCGCGAGCCGGCGCCCGGCCTGCACCATCTCGTCGGCGATGCGGTCGCCGATCACCCCCGAGTCCCGATTGGCCACGTACAGCACCGCCCGTGCCTCGCCCCGCACCACCACCGGCACCGCCACCACCGCGCGCAGGCCCTCGCCGAGCACCGGGGCGTCGTAGTGGTGGGTGATGGTCGAGGCCGAGCGATAGTCCGACACCGAGCGCGGCTTGCCCGTCACCACCGCCGAGCCGCCCAGCCCGGAGCTGGGAGCGACGGCCAGCCCGCGCATGCCGTTGGTGCGGGTGCCGACGAATTCGCTGAGCACCAGCATGCCCGCGTGCACCTCGCCGCCGAAGACGACCGGAAGCTTGCTGGCGGAGGCGAGAGTGCGCAGCTCAGCACGCAGAGCGTCACCGTCGCTGGGGCGCAGGAGCCCGTCCGTGGCCGAAGTCATCGGTCAGCCCCTTTCGGGGGTAGTCCAGGGTGAGTGTGACGTAGATCCTACTGGTGTGAGCGAGAGCACGAGCTACACCTTCGGAGTCTGGGACGCTCCCCTGCTGGGCGAGACCATCGGCGCCAACCTGGACCGGACCGCGGCCGCGCATCCGGACCGCGAGGCCCTCATCGACTACACCACCGGTATCCGCTGGACCTACCGCGAATTCAACGCCGAGGTCGACGCGCTGGCGCTGGGCCTGCTGGCGGCCGGCATCGGCAAGGGCGACCGGGTGGGCATCTGGGCGCCGAACTGCCCGCAGTGGACGCTGATCCAGTACGCCACCGCCAAGGTCGGCGCGATCCTGGTCAATATCAATCCGGCGTATCGGGCGCACGAACTGCGCTACGTGCTGCGCCAGTCCGGAATGCGGATGCTGGTCGCGGCACCGTCGTTCAAGACCTCCGACTACGCGGCCATGATCACCGAGGTGCGCCCGGAGTGCCCGGAGCTCGAACAGGTGGTGCTGCTGGACAGCCTCGAATGGCAGAGCCTGTCGACCAGCGGCCGGGCCGCGAATCCGGAGCTGCTGGCCGCCGCGCAGTCGGCGCTGTCCACCGACGACCCGATCAATATCCAATACACGTCCGGCACAACGGGTTTCCCCAAGGGCGCGACCCTGAGCCACCACAATATCCTCAACAACGGCTATTTCGTGGGCGAGCTGTGCGGCTACACCGAGCAGGACCGGATCTGCATCCCGGTGCCGTTCTACCACTGCTTCGGCATGGTGATGGGGAATCTGGCCGCCACCACGCACGGCGCGGCCATGATCATCCCGGCACCGGCCTTCGACCCGCGCGCCACCCTGGAAGCCGTTGCGGCCGAACGCTGCACCTCCCTGTACGGGGTGCCGACCATGTTCATCGCCGAACTGGCCGATCCGGAGTTCGACACCTACGACCTGTCCTCGCTGCGCACCGGCATCATGGCCGGATCGCCGTGCCCGGTGGAGGTGATGAAGCAGGTCATCGAGCGCATGGGCATGCGCGAGGTGAGCATCTGCTACGGCATGACGGAAACCAGCCCGGTCTCCACCCAGACCCGCGGCGACGATTCGCTGGTGCAGCGCACCGCGACGGTCGGCCGGGCCGGGCCGCACATCGAGGTGAAGATCGTGGACCCGGTGACCGGGGTGACCGTGCCGCGCGGCACGGCCGGCGAACTGTGCACCCGCGGCTACTCGGTGATGCTCGGCTACTGGGGCGAACCGGAGAAGACCGCCGAGGCCATCGACGCCGCACGCTGGATGCACACCGGCGACCTGGCCACCATGGACGACGAGGGCTACGTGGCCATCACCGGCCGCATCAAGGACATGGTCATCCGCGGCGGCGAGAACATCTACCCGCGCGAGATCGAGGAATTCCTCTACACCCATCCCGACATCGTCGACGCCCAGGTGATCGGTGTGCCCGACGTCAAATATGGCGAGGAATTGATGGCGTGGATCCGGATGCGACCGGGTACACCGCCCTTGACCGCCGAGAGTCTGCGTGAGTACTGCGCCGGCAAGCTCGCCCACTACAAGATTCCCCGCTATGTGCACGTCGTCGACGAGTTCCCGATGACCGTGACCGGCAAGATCCGCAAGGTCGAGATGCGCGAGATCGGCGCGCGACTGCTCGGCCTGACCGAGGAGAACGCATGACGAACACCGAGGCCTACCGCGCCGCCCGCGACGGACTGCTGGCCGTGTCGACGGACTACGACGCGGCTCTGCGCGAGTTCGAATGGCCACGGCTGACCGGCGAATTCAACTGGGCCACCGACTGGTTCGACCACATCGCCCGCGGCAACGACCGGCCCGCGCTGTGGATCGTCGAGGAGGACGGCTCCGAGCAGCGGATCAGCTTCGCCGAGATGGCCGAGCGCTCGGACCGGGTGGCCACCTGGCTGGCCGGGCTGGGCGTCGGCAAGGGCGACCGCGTCGTGCTCATGCTCGGCAACCAGGCCGAGCTGTGGGAGGCCATGCTGGCGGTCGCCAAGCTGGGCGCGGTCATCATGCCCACCACCGGGGCGCTGGGCCCGGCCGATCTGAGCGACCGGATCGAGCGCGGCGGAGCGCGTTTCGTCATCGCCAATCACGGCGATACGGGCAAGTTCGACGAGGTGCCGGGCGACTACACGCGAATCGCGGTGGGCGAGCCGGTATCTGGCTGGCACGACTACGCCGCCGCGGCGTCCGTCGAATCGGCCGGGCCGTTCCGGGCCGTCACCGAGGTGACCGATCCGCTGCTGGTGTACTTCACCTCCGGCACCACCAGCAAGCCGAAGATGGTGCAGCACTCCCAGATCAGCTACCCGGTCGGTCACTTGAGCACCATGTACTGGATCGGCGTCCGCCCCGGCGACGTACATCTGGCCATCAGCGCGCCCGGCTGGGCCAAGCATGCCTGGAGCTGCTTCTTCGCGCCGTGGCTGGCGGAGGCGACCGTATTCGTCTACAACTACGCGCGTTTCGACGCCGCGGCCCTGCTGGCGCAGCTGCGCCGGGCCGAAGTGAACACATTCTGCGCGCCACCCACGGTGTGGCGCATGCTGATCCAGGCCGATCTGGGCGAGCGTCCGGCGGGGCTGCGCGAAATCCTCGGCGCGGGTGAGCCCTTGAACCCCGATGTCATCGCGCAGGTCGAGAAGGCGTGGGGCCTGGTCATCCGCGACGGCTTCGGCCAGACGGAAACAACCCTGCAGGTGGGCAATACGCCCGGCCAGCCGCTCAAGCCCGGCTCCATGGGGCGGCCCGCGCCGGGCGTGCCGGTGGTGCTGGTGGATCCGATCACCGGGCAGCGCGCCGAGGAGGGCGAGATCTGCCTGGATCTGGCTGCCGCGCCGGTCAATCTGATGACCGGCTATCTCGGCGATCCGGAGCGTAATGCCGCGGTCATGGACGGCGGCTACTACCATACCGGCGATGTGGCCGTGCGAGACGCGGACGGATACATCACCTATATCGGGCGCACCGACGACGTTTTCAAGTCCTCCGACTACAAGGTGTCCCCCTTCGAGCTGGAGAGCGTGCTCATCGAGCATCCGGCCGTGGTGGAGGCGGCCGTGGTGCCGCAGCCGGATGACACGCGGCTCGCGGTGCCCAAGGCCTACGTGGCGCTGGCGGCGGGATGGGAGCCGGACCGTGAAACCGCCCGCGCCATCCTGGAATACGCCCGCGATCACCTCGCGCCCTACCTGCGTGTCCGCCGGCTGGAGTTCACCGAGCTACCGAAGACGATTTCCGGCAAGATCCGCCGCGTCGACCTGCGCCAGCGCGAGGAGCGGGCGCACGCGTCCGGCGAGACCATCCCCACCGAGTACCGCTACGAGGAAGTACTGAGCGACACCATCCGCTGAAACCGCACACCGCCCCATGCCCCTACGACAGACCGGAGCTCCCATGCCCCATACCGCGGAATCCGCGACCGCCTATGTCATCGCCGCCCTGGAGGCCAAGGGGACGGCGACCCGTGAGGACTTCGATATCCCCGGGATCGTCAGCACGACGCACAGCATCACGCAGACATGGGATTTCCAGGCGGTCGACCGCCGCCGGTTCTGGGGCATAGCGGCCACCTTCCTGCGCGCCTGACCCGCAGAAAAACCAGGGAGCGACACCCGCTCGCCGGTCCCGCAGGAAATCGGGGACGAGCGGGTTGTCTCACAGTTCGGCGAATTCGCGGTTTCCGGCCGCGAATTCGCCGCACCATTGGCTGATGCACACCTCCGACTCCGTGCTGCTGCCACGTTTCGTCCTGTCGCGCGCGGCGGCCGCGGGCCTGGACCCGGCCCGCCTCGCCCGCGAGGCCGGCATGCCGGGCTGGCTGCTGGAGGACGGCGATGCCCGGGTGTCCAGTGACTACTTCCCGCGGCTGTGGGAGCTGCTGGAGTACGAGCTGGACGACCCGGAGGTCACCCTGCGGGCCACCGCCAGTTACCGGCTCGGGGAATTCGGGCTGATCGACTATCTGATCTCGACGGCCGAGACCGTCGGCGCGGGTTTCGGCGTGATGGGCCCGTGCGTGGGGGCGATCTCCACCAACTTCCGCGTCGAGCCCGGCGCGCAGACCGAGACCGAGTCCACCTTCGACATCTACACCGTCAATACCGAGGGCCGCGGCCGCGACCTGTCGGTACAGATGGCGCTGGCCTCCCTGATCTCGCGCCTGCGCCAGACCACCGGCCGCCCGATGGATCCGGTGCGCATCCGGTTGCGCGAGCGCGCGCCCCGCCGCCTCGACGCCTTCACCGAGCAGTTCGGCACGGCGCGGCTGGATTTCGGCGCTCCGGTCGACCGGATCACCTTCCACAACGCGGACTTCGAGCTGGCCCAGATCACGGCGGACCCCTTGCTGGCAGCGGTATTGCGCCGCCACGCCGCCACCATGCCGCCCCCGCCGCCGCGCGCCACCGAGTGGCCGGACCGGGTGGCGGCGGTGCTGGCCGAGGTCCTGGACGGCACCGACGCGCTGCTCGACCAGGTTGCGCGCCGTCTCTACACCAGCCCGCGCACCCTCCAGCGCCGCCTCGCCGAATCCGGCACCACCTGGCGCCTCGAGGTCGACCGCGCCCGCAAACGCCACCTCGAAGATCTCGAATCCGGCTGGGCCGCCGAACACGACTGCGATACGCCATGATTCGCCGAAGTTCCCGGGGGTACCCACTCCGGCGAGGTGACCCGAGGTGGCGTGGGCGAGGCGGTGTGGCCGGGCGGATGGAGCAGCGATCATGACCGCCTCGGACAGTGTGCTGCTGGCCCGGTTCGTGCTGACGCGAGCCCGGGCGGCGGGGCTGGATCCGGTGGAATTGGCGCGGGCGGCGGGAATCGGGGCCGGCGCGCTGGACGGGCCGCCGGGAAGCATTCCGGGGCAGTGCTATCCGCGATTGTGGGAATTGTTCGAGCGCAGGGCGGAATTGCCGCACGTGGGACTGCGGGCGGCCGAACGGTACGGAATGGGGGAACTGGGGATGATGGATTATCTGCTCGCCACGGCGTCGACCGTGGGCGAAGGGTTCAGGGCCGCAGGGGAATTCGGATCCGCGCTGTCGACCACGCGGCGCCTGGCCGTGGTCGGCGAGGACGACCGGCACGTCACCTTCGCGGCGGAGACGACCGGGGAGGGCCGGGGCGCGGAGGTCGCGGCGCAGGCGAGCTTCGCCTTCCTGACCGGTCGCGCACGCCTCGGTGCCCGGACGCGGATCGCGCCGGTCGCGGTGACCCTGCGGGAACGCGCGCCGCGCCATCACGCACCGTATACCGAGTTCTTCGGCACGGCCGCGGTCGATTTCGGCGCCGATGCCGACACGCTCACGCTGCGCCACGCGGACCTGGACCGGCGGCAGTTCACCGCCGATCCCGGGCTGGCGGCCGTGCTACGCCGGGCCGCCAGGGCGGCGACCCTGTCCACCCCGCCCGCGCGCGCCTGGGCCGATCTGCTTGCCGCCGAACTCGATTCACTACCGTCGCTGGACACGGCGTCGATCCACGGCATGGCCCGGCGGCTGGGTACCAGCCCGCGCACCCTGCAGCGGCGACTGGCCGCGGCCGGAACCAGTTGGAGCCGGGAGCTGGCGAGCGCGCGCCGCCGGGCGGCGTGGTGATGGGCGGCCGTGACTACTCGATCCGACGCTCACGACAGCATTCTGATGGCCCGGTTCGCACTGGAGCGGGCGGCCCGGGCGGGGCTCGACCCGGAGCGGATCGCCCGGCTGGCCGGGGTCCCCGCCTGGCGCGAGGGTGGCGAGGGGACCCGGGTGTCGTCCCGGTACTGCCTGCGGGTGTGGGAGCTGCTCGAACAGGAAACCGGTGACCCGGATATCGCCCTGCGCGTGCCGGAGGACAGTGCGACCGGCGAATTCGGGCTGCTGGAGTATCTGTTCCTGTCGGCGGAGACCCTGGGCGCGGCGCTGGAAGCCTGCGTGCGCCACACCGGCAGTCTGACAACGAGTTACAACTTCCGGATCACGCATCGCACCGAACACGAGGTCTGCTACGAGGTGCTGTCCGGGGTGGAGGACTGCCGCGGGCGGGAACTGTTGGTGCAGGCGGCTTTCGCGCTCCTCGTGGGCCGGGGCCGGGCGGCCACCCGCTCCCCGATCGTGCCCGCGCGGGTGACCTTCCGGCAGGCCGCGCCGGCCGACCTCGCCGCCGTCACCGAGCTGTTCGGCACTCGCGCAATCGATTTCGGGAGCCTGGTCGACTCCCTGACGCTGCGCGCCGCGGATCTGGCGTTACCCATGAAGTCGGCCGATCCCGAGTTGACGGCCGTGCTGCTGTCCTACGCGGCCACACTGCCGGCCACTCCCGAGTCCGGCGTCACCTGGCTGGAACGGCTCGGCGACGTCCTCGACGGCGCTCTCGACGAGGGCACGGCGACACTGGAAGTGGTAGCGCGGCGTCTGCTGACCTCACCAAGATCACTACAACGCCGCCTGACCGAGGCCGGAACCACCTGGCGCCGTGAGGTGGACCGGGCGCGGCGCCGCAGATTGCAACGGGCCGAACACCTTCCACGTGCTCAGCAGGCGGAATTCCTGGGATACGCGGATCCGGCCAGCCTGCGGCGCGCCGTACATCGCTGGCGCGATCGCGACGATTCCTGAAAGATGGACCCCGCGCGCAGGCCGAAATCGCACCTACCGTACGGTATTCCGGCAACCACACAGCAAGGTTGGCGTGTACCGGCCCGGTTTGGCGTCTTCGGAACTCCCGCGCGACGCGGGCGGAAATGAAACTGGACGGAAACGCCACGACGTGCCCGCCGCGAGGCTCGCCACGGCGTTTGCGATGCGTGGTTGTGGCCGACGCTGTCCACGGCCACGCGTTCCCATCCGGTCCCGGTCCTCGATTGGAGCTTCCTCGTGCCCCACACCGCAGAAACCGCCACCGCCTATGTCGTCACCGCCGTGGAGGCCAAGGGCACCGCCACCCGGCACGACTTCGACATCCCGAGCATCGTCAGCATCACGCACAGCCTCACCGAGAGCTGGGATTTCAACAGCGTGGACCCGAACATGTTCTGGAACATCGTCGCCACCTTCCTCGAGCACTGAGCTCGGCCGCGCCCGCGCAGGGCGACCGCCGCCGCGCCGATGATCGACGCGTCCAGCAGCACGATCGCGAAAATCGACCCTAGCAGGCGGTGGACCTGGCCCAGCAGGTGCGCGAGCTCGCCCACGTCGATGAACTTCCCGACCGCGTCGTTGGCGCGCGGCGTAGTCGGCGGTCATCATCAGCGCGGGCGCGCCGATCACCACGACGAACGCGCCCAGCGTGGTGTCGGCCCGCTCGTAGCCGATGAACCGCGGGGTGATGCGCTTGTCGACGACAGTGGACCGCTGGAAGAACGCCGGTGACCGCGCCCAGGCGAACCACCATCTCCTGGTACACCGGCGCCTTCAGCAACTGCGACAGATGCGCCGTCGCAACCGATTCCGGCTTCGGCGATACTGTGGGCTCGGTCATCTGCGCTCCTGATCGAGCGACCCGGAATTCCGGCGGCCACGGGCGAAACATTGCATGTCCGAATTTGACGAATCAATCCTCTGCTGCCAGAATTTGCGGCGTCAATCAGCACCTCGCTAGGCGAGGCTCCTGTACGAACACAGGCCACTGATCCGACGACGTCGAGAGACGCCCAGGGTTAGGACAGGTTTCCCCGGATTAAGGGGTCACCCGAAGTGGCTTCCCAACGTCATTGTCATTGGGTATACGTCGTGCAGTGCCGAAGCTCTGACGAGAGGGGTGCTCGCCCGCCGGCCTGCTGCCGTGGCGACTCCTCGTGTGCACCCTGGTCAGCGCCCTCGTGCGCTCCGGCCACCAGGAGGTGAGGACGACCCATGGCCCCCGGCGATAGTCCGTATCCGAGTGATCCGTTCCACTCATCCGTTTGCGGGTGGAAACACGCCACACGACTCTGACCTTTCACCACACCACGCACGATGCGTATCCCCATTACGCGGCCGTGTAATGCGTGCTGGCCTTTTCACCCTCATTCGAAATCATCCACCAAGAATTTCGGAGGTTCGCCAATGAGGAAAATCACCGCGTACACCCCGGCCGCCACCGTCCCCGCCCCGGCCGTCCCCGCGCCGGTGCTGAAGACCGTCGCGAGCCAGGCCGACCAGGATGCCGCCTTCTCCGCGGCGGTCGACCAGTTCGGTCTGGCCACCTCGATGGGCACCCTGATCGGCACCCTCATCGGCGGCGCGGCCGGTTGCGCCATCGGCGCCGCGGGCGGCGCCATCGCCGGCGTCACGGTCATGTCGGTGCCGACCGGTATCGCGGGCTGCCTCACGGGTGGCCGCCATCGGTTTTCCGCTGGGTGCGGCGGCCGGTCTGGTGCTGACCGGCGTACCCGCCGCCATCGCAGTCGGCATCGGCCTGGCCCAGCGCCTGTCCGCGCCCGACTCGACCCCGGCTCCCGCCGGCGCGGCGCCTGCCCCTGCCGTCTAGCGGGCGGATCCGATTGTGTCTGTGAAACCCGTTGTGGCGGTGATGGTCTCGACCCTCGCCGCCGCTGCCTTCTGGTCCGGCAGCAGGTTCGGGACGGTCACACACCGTCTACCGAGAGGGTGGCCTGCATGAGAGTCATGGCCCCCGCGCACGGGTCCGGTTGCGCCGCGTGGTCGCGGTTCTGGACCCACCAGGTGACGGTGCCGGTGTCGGAGGTGGTCACGGCGCAGGTGCTCGGATCCTTCGGGTCACGCCAGTACATGCCGCCGAAGTGCTTGATCACCAAACGCTCGACCTGATAACCGAATTGGTCAGCGATCTGGACCTCACGGCTCAGGGTGTCGTTCTCCAGCCAGGCGTAGGCGATGTCGATCGCGCCGCCGTTCGGACTGGTGGCGGTCCAGTTGCAGATGGTGGGGGCGCTCTGCTGCTCGAGGCCCGAGACGTGCAGGTTGCTCGCGATCTTCCGATCCTCCAGCGGGCCGCAGCCGGCCAGCAGGTTCGGGGCGTCGGCGGCGCGGACGGGTGATTCCCTCGGACCCTGCGAGCACCCCGCCAGTGCGGCGATCAGCAAGGCCGCCAAGGTGATTCGCGTTCGAACCGTACGCATTACCCCTGTCCCGCCTTCGTCAGAGTGGACGCCGCCAGCTGTTCCAGTCCCGCGCAGGGCCCCTTGGCGGTCTCGGTGATCGCGGCCCGCTCCGACCAATCGATGAAATCGCTGTTCCCGAACGGAAGTGCCACCTCGCACGACTGCGGCCCCTGCCATTCGATGCCGGATTGCCCGGCCACCTGAACGTCGGACGGGCGCGCGTCGGTGATCTGAGTCCGGCGCTCCGCGAGCGGACTGCCCCGGAACCAGTGGAATACCACCGCGTAGTCACCGCCCGCGGGCCGCTGCCACGCACATCCCAGCGGATTCACCGCCACTCGCCGCAGCCCATTGAGCCCGGTCGCCTGATCGACATCGGCATCGGCCACCCCGCCGCACAGTTCGATGGTGTTCGGCGCCGGCATCACCGCCGCCTTGGATGTGGTCGTCGCCGGGGCCGCCTGCTGATTCGACGAGCCGCCGCAGCCCGCGATCGCCGCCCCGATCAGGGCGATCCCCGCCACCGCACCCACCGCTCTCATCACGCCGACCAGCGTAGGCGAACCGCCTGAATCGTGCCCTCGGCGACGCGGCGGACGATTTCCGACCTGGCGCCCAGCGTGCCCGGATCCCGGGGTCGACCTTCCCCGCATACGCGCACCCGGCTGCGCCCGGTGGACTATCTCGGCATCGGTGTCGGCGTGCTGCTGATCGCGATGGACGCGGCGGCGGCCCGGGTCAGTTCTCCCGGCGGGCGCGGGCGCGGCGTTTGCCCTCGTGCATGGCCTGCACCCGCGCCACCGGGATGGTGTGCCCCTGGGCGATGAGATCGGCTGGGAGAGATTGGGGTTCGGGCATGGCCTCGGCCCAGGGATCGCGGTCGCCGAGCATCTTGGCCGCTGTGCGAATCGTGAAGTCGTGCGGGTCGATGCCGGGCAGGTCCGCCCAGGCGACCGGGAACGAGACGGTCGCGCCCGGGCGGATCCGCGGGCTGTAGACCGACACCACCGTCGCGCCGCCGGCGCGGGTCGAATCGAGAAAGACCTTGCCGCCCCGGTCTTCTCGAATGAACGCCGTGGTGGCGAGCTGCGGATCGAGACGTTCGGCGCGGGCCGCGATCGCCCGGGTCGCCGCCGCGGCATCCTCGAGGTCGACGCCCGGCACGACCGGGACGAAGATGTGCACGCCCTTGGAGCCACTGGTTTTCACCGCGCCCGCCAGCCCGTCCGCCGCCAGCGCTTCCCGAATGAGCTGCGCTGCCCCGACCACCTGGGCGAAGGGCTGATCCGGCGCCGGGTCGATATCCAGCACGAGATGCGTTGGGCTGCCGGAATAGTCGGCGAGACCTTCCGCGTACAGCAGTGTCACGTGATACTCCACCGCGCGCTGATTCCCGAACCACAGCAACGTCCGCACGTCATCGCACAGCGCGTAGGACACCTCCCGTTTCGAACTGCCCGCCCACAGCGTCACCCGCCGCACCCACTCCGGTGTGTACTTGGGCAGGTTCTTCTGCATGAACGGCTCCTGCCCCGGCCGCACCCGCACCACCGACAGCGGCCGCTCCCGCAATGACGGCACCATCCGCTCGCCGATCGCCTCCAGGTAGTCGATCAAATCGCCCTTGGTGGCCTCGGCCCCGTCGAACAAGGGACTGTCGAGACTGGAGAACTTCAGCCCGGCCCGCACGTCATCGCCCATCGGCCCACCATGCGCCACACCCGTACCGCCGTCAACCATCCCGGCCGTGACGGCCCGCGCCGTCACCCGATATCGACGACCCTTGCCCAGGCGGGCGGACGGTCCGGTACGTAGTCCGGATCGTCTTCCCGCCAGGCGGGGTCCCGGCGGAACAAGCCCACGACCGTGCGGCAGGCGGGGCGGGCGGCCGGCCAGGGTGTCTGACCGTCCGTCAGCACCACGACCACATCCGGACGGGGTTGCGCGCGTAGCGCTTTGGCGAAGCCGGTGCGCAGATCCGTTCCCCCGCCGCCGATCAGCGGGATGCCCTCGGCACGGCATAGCGGATCCGCGATCCGGGCCGCGGCGTCGCACGACAGCACCGTGACCAGGTCGCGGCGGCCGCCCACCGTCCGGGCGATGGCTGCCGTTTCGAGCAGCGCGCTGCCCAGTTCGGCGTCGCTGACCGACCCAGAGGTATCGATGATCACGGTGACGCGAGGTGGGGTGTGCCGCAGGCTCGGCAGGACGACGCCGGGCACTCCGGCCGAGCGCCGCGCGGGCCGCCCATAGCTGTAGTCCGCGCCGACGCCGGGGGCGGAAGCCGCCGAGCGGATCGCCGCTCCCAGCAGATCCCGCCACGGCTGCGGCGGGTGCACCGCCGCCTCCGCCCACCGGCGCCAGCCCTCGGGCGCGTGCCCCGGACGGCCGACAATGCCCTGCGCCACGCGAAATCGGACGGCGTCGCGTTCCTGTTCACTCAGTCCGTCCGCGCCGTCCGGCCCCAGTTCCCACTCCCGGTCGAGGCCGTCGGCGCCGCTGCCGCAGTCCAGCCAGGCCAGGTCCGCGGTGCGCGGCCCGAGACGGAACTGACGCAGGTAGTCCTCCATGAGCTCACCGGAGCCCAGCCCCAGCGTCGACGGCAGCACCGCCCCCTCGGGCTGGACCAGGCCGTCGCCGAACGCGTCGTCATTGATCTCGGCATCCGCGGCGATATTCATCCGCAGTCGCTCCGCCGGGCCGGTCAGGTTCTGCTCCCGGGCGAATCGGTCACTGCGCCTGTGATGTTCGCGCAGCAGATGCGACACCTCGTGTACCAGGACCGAGGCCAGGTCCTCCACCGGCGTGTAGTTCACGAACGCCGGCGACACATAGCACCGCCAGTACCGGTCCACGCCCATCGTCGGCACCCGCGGCGACTCGACCAGGTGCAGCGCGAACAAGGCGGTCGCCAGATACGGCCGGGCCCGGGCGGCCAGCAGCCGGGCGGCGAAGAGCTTGTCGAAGTCGAGCGGCGCGGTGTCCGGTGTCATCGGCGCGCCTGCGCGGCGACCCGGGCCGCGGCGCGATCCGCGCCCTGCGACACCGACACCATGCCGGCCAGTCGTTCGATCGAGGCGGGTACGTCCCAGTCGTCCCGTCGCAGGGTGGCGAGGGTCGTCGCGGGGACGACCACCAGGTCCGGGGCACCGGATTCCACGGCCTTCACCAGCAGCGCCCACGCCGCGTCCCAGCGGGATCGCTCCGGCCGCAAGCGGACTGCCGCCACCACACCGTCGAGCACGGCCTGACGGAGATCGCCCCGCTCGGGCAGCTCGGCGGCGGCCGGGTCGGCGAGCAGCACCTCCGGATCGGGCAGGTCCATCCGGTCGATGCCGGCCAGCAATTCGAAACCGGGACCGTCGCCGACGGCGCCTCGGACCAGCAGGGACAGCACATCCCGTCCGGAGCCGGCCGCGGTGGCGAAGGCGATCAGCCGCACGGTCATCTCCCAGCTGCGCGGCGACGGCCAGGCGCCACCCCTGCGGGTTTCGGAGCTGGGCAGTTGATGGACGAGTGCGGGACGCGCCGCGAGCAGCACGCACACCGCGCGGCGGGCGAAAGCCACTGCCTCCGTGACCTTTTCCGGAGCGAGCGTGGGCAAGATCGCGCGCGGCCAGGTACCGCCGAGGCCCCGGACCACCACATCGTGATCGTGCGTCCACGGCAGGTGCACGAAACGGTTGGCCAGCGGCGGACTCAGCTCCCAGCCGTCGGCCGCCGAGGAACGCGGGTTGGCGGCGGCGACGATGCGGACACCGTCGGGCAGGCGCAGTGCACCGATCCGCCGTTCCAGGACCAGGCGGAGCAGGGCCGCCTGCACGGCCGGCGGAGCGGTCGACAGTTCGTCCAGGAACAGCAGCCCGCGACCCGCCCGCACCAGCCGGACGGCCCAGTCCGGCGGCGCCATCGGCACGCCGTGCGTCGCCGGGTCGTCTCCGATGATGGGCAGGCCCGAAAAGTCCGACGGCTCATGGACACTCGCGATCACCGTGGTCAGAGGAAGATCCAGGGAGGCGGCGAGCTGGGTCAGGGCCGCGGTCTTGCCGATCCCGGGCTCGCCCCACAGCAGCACCGGCAGGTCGGCGGCGACCGCCAGTGTCAGCGCGTCCAATTGGATGTTCGGGCGCGGCTCGGTGGTCACCGCGCCCAGCAGGTTCAGCAGTTCGCCCGCGACGTCGAGTTGGGAAGGGTGGGCGTGCTCCGCGGCCGGAGCGCACGTGGTTTCTACAGGCATGTGTGAATCACCTTTGGGCGTAAAGGAATTGGGGAAAGATCAGCGTGCGGTCGCGTGGCGGGGATGCGCGCGGCTTGCGCTGCGTCGGCGGGCATGATCGCGCTCGGCCGCCGGTGGGGTCAGCGCTGGCCTGGTCAGCCCGGCCCGGAACAGCCCGTAGCCGATCCGCCGTTGCGCGGCAGCCTCGAGCTCGTCTCGCAGCGCTCCCGCACGCAGTAACGCGTCGGGCCCGAGCAGACCTTCGACGACGGCCAGCGCACCGGCGGTGTCGCCGTGGTCCAGCCGTTCACGAACGCCGACAAGACAATCCGGATGCCGATGCGCCCGGTCGATGGCCTGCAGACAGGGCAGCGGAGTGCCGGTCAACCCGACCAGCAGCTCCTCCCTGCGGACCTCCGCCGGATCGTGGTCCAGTGCGGCCAGCACCCCGTTCACCAGTCCGATGCGGTGCAGCTCGCCCCGGCAGTCCACCAGGTGCGGCCGGCCCGCCGGGTCGGCAATCGGGGAGATATCGGCGGGCGAATGATCCGTTACCAGCGCCGACGCGACCAGTGGATGCAGCCGATCGGGCGTGATGGCACCGGCACGAAGCAGTTCCAGATCGGGCAACACCCAGGTCGCCGCGTCCGGCAGCACCGGCAGCGCGGATATCCCGCCCCGCGGAAACGTCTGCTCGATCCGCATAACCGGCGAATCATCCTCGGGCACAGACACATCGACGACGATCCGCCGCCGTGCGCCACACCGAACCAGAACCGGCCCGGCCCGGCGCCCATGCGCCTGCAGCAGTATTCCCGCCTCAGCCGCCCATCGGTCGACGGCGCACCCCGGCGGCACCAGCTCCGACAGCCCGGAGCCCGGCATGCCTTCGTCGGCGAATCGCGCTGCACCGGAACGCATCCGCAGCTCATCACTGCTGCGGGCATCCCACAGATGACGGTGCAGATCGAGCCGGAACCGCCGGCTGGGGCGGGAATGCGGGTGCAGGCCGGCACCGGAGCGGGATCCGTCCCAGAGTGCGAGGCTGATTCGCTGGCCCGCATCCGCCCAGGCGGGTGCGGTCCGGACGACCAGATGCACGGAATGATCTCTGCCACAACGGATTACTGATCCTTCCGGATCGTATCGTGCCAGGGTGATCGTCAGCCCCGGCCGAAGCAGACCGTCAGGAGCAATCCGCGGCATGTGCCAGCGCAACAGGTCCGGCGCCAAGTGGCGCAGATCGGCCCGCACCCGAGCGGCGAGTTCCCGGCCGTGGGCGCGCACCAGCGAACGCATATCGATATCGACATCGAAACCCGCTGCGGCACAAGCCCCGGCCCAGTCCCCGACACAACGCCGGGCAGTCGCGGTCTCGATCATGGACGGCGGCACGGCGTACTCACGCACGCGCAGCCAGAAGGAAAAGCGGGAATCGTCCCAATTCGTACTCGAAGTGCGCATCAGCACTCACCTGGCACGAACGGGACCCCCAATCTTTGTTCAGAAGGAGTCAACACCCGGCCGAGAATAACCCCTTCCCGCGATCCGGTCCAGCCGCGGCGCATTACCGCGAGCCGACACAGGAAGTGGTGAAACAGGAAGGGGCCTAACGGACCAGCGCGCCAACCGCAGGGTTCTGGGCGACCGGTCGCGCACGCCGGGTGCCGAGCAGGAACAGCGCCACCAGCAGCACGCTGAACCAGACGTAGGTGTTGCCGATGAGGTGCTGCCAAGGCGTCCAGTGCGATTCGCGATGTTCGCCGTCCGGGAGCCAATTCTGCGGGCCGATCACGAAGATCGCGGCCGTGATCGCGGTGACCAGATACCAGCCCGCGGCACGGCGCCAGGGCAACCGGGTCGCGTAGCCGAGCATCGCCAGCAGGGCCGGGGCGATCCAGATCCAGTGGTGCGACCAGGAGATCGGGGACACCAGCAGCGTGAAGACCGCGTTGATCCCGAGGGCCAGCGGCGGGAAGTCCGCCGCGCGGCGCATGGCGGGCACCACCAGCGCCAGCAGTGCGGCGCTCATTACCAGCCACAGAATCGTGAGCAGTGGCTTGTGGATCTCGAACCGAGCCAGCACCGCCTGAATCGACTGATTGGTGTGGAATGCCGAACCGCTGAGCCCCGACACATTGCCCAACCCGCCGAACCAGTACTTCACCGACGCCTGCGGCAACACGGCAAAGGTCAGCGCGGTAGCGACGGCACCGGTGATCGCGGCCGTGACGGCGGCCTTGTAATCACGCCGGATCAGGAAGTAGAGGATGAACGCGGCCGGCGTCAGCTTCACCGCGGCCGCGATGCCGATCAGCATGCCGCGCCGCCATTTCGGCTTCTCCGTCAGGCAGTCGGCCACCACGAGCACCATCAGCAGCAGATTGACCTGCCCGAAATCCAGCGTCGAGTGGGTCGGCTCCAGCAGCAGGGCCAGCGGCGTGGCGCAGGCGGTCACCCACAGCCCGAGCCGCTGCCGGCTCTCCCCCGGCCACACCCGCAGCGCCACCAGATAGAACGAAATCGCCAGCGCGGCCACCGAGGTCACGAAGAACCCGGTACGAGCCACGTCCCAGGGCAACGCCGCGAACGGCGACAGCACCAGCGCGGAGAACGGCGGATAGATGAAGGGCAGCCCGATCCCGATCGTGGTCTGCGGCAACTGCCCGTACATATCGCCGCCGTGCCATAGCGTCTGCACGCCCAGCCGATACACCTGCAGGTCGATGAACCCACCGGTGATCTGCTTGAACGGCCACACGGGCAGCATCAGGCACAGCGCGGTGAAGGCCACACACAACGCCGGAACCAGCCACATCACCCGCCCGAAACGGCGGGTCAGCGACTTCGGGTCAGCAACAGCGGTAGAACAACTCATCCGACATCACATTATCGGCGTCCCCTCCCAGGCGTGCACCCGCACCCACCGAGACTCGCCAATGGGTATCGATGCCGGTCGCAGACAGCCGCGCGCACCGCTCGGACCAGCGCAGCCGCCGCGTCCGTGTGGGGCTCCCGACCGCTAGTCCCGCCGCCGGGACGACTCCGATGCCGTATCGGGGTTCGGCTCGTCCGTGCCCGCGGCACACGTATCGGATGCGGAGGCAACACGTTCGAGCGCCTCGATATCTTTCTCGATGACGCCGTAGAGCAGATAGGCGAGCACGAAGCCGATGATGCCGCCGATGCACAGGATCCGGACCGCCCAGATAATGGATTCGATCTCCGCGCCCGGAAGGAAGGTTATGCCGGTCACGCCGACCAGCGGCACCGCGGCCGCCACGGTGAGGTAGAAACCGGTGCGCCCGGCGAGGCAGCCCAGGTGGTCGATATCGGCGGCGTCGGACCTTCCGTGCACCAGGAAAAGGGGATACAGGCACCGCACCACGTACCAGGTGACCGCGAAATACGGATATGCCACCGCGATTGCGCCGCACACGACGACCGCCAGCACGGAATGCACGTAGGTGCCGCGTGGAACGCCGCCGGCGATCAGGTTCAGCAGCGCCGGGATGATCACGCCGCAGAGCACCCAGAACACGAAGGCGATCCGCGCCGCCCGGCTGCCGAGCCGCAGCGCATCGATACGCGTCCGAGTGAGGGTCTCGTCGCTGAAAGTCCATCCGATGCGCAGACCAATGGGTACGATAATGAGGCGGCGCGACGCGTAGAGAATCAGGATTCCGCCCACCGCGATAGCGAGCGGAATCAGTATCGAGGCGACATAGTCGAACGACCGCTGGGCTGCGGGCGTGAGCTTACTGATGATGAGCGTTTTGTTGTAGTAATAGTTGTACCCAGCCGCCACCACATTCGGTATTCCGATCGCTATCGCGATCATCGGCAGCGGCCACAGCGGTCCGGTCGGCCGCCGGGAGTGCTGCGGCGGGTCGACCAGATCCCGGGCCCGGGGGTCGAGGCACAGCTCGAATTGCTGAGCCAGCTCCGCCCCATTGGCCCACCGATCGTCCCGTCGTGGCGACAGGCAGGTCAGCAGCACACGGCGCAGCGAGGCCGGGCAGTCGGCGGGCAGGTCGTCCAGGAATTCCGGGGCGATCGGGCGGCGGCGGAGCGCGAGCTCCTGCTCGACATAGTCCTGCGAATCCTTCGCCTCGACCCGGGGGAACGGCCGCCGCCCGGTCAGCAGCTCCCACAGCACGACGCCGAGGGCGTAGATGTCACTGCGCGTGTCCAAGTCGTCGACCGTGCCGGACAGCGTCGGGTGGCTCGCCGCGAGATGCTCGGGCGACATGTAGGCCAGGGACCCGCCGAAGTACGCCACCGGACTGCTGCCCGCGAGGTGGTCGCTGAAACTGATATTGAAATCGGCCAGCTTCGGCACACCGTCGGCGGAGAGCAGGATGTTCGCTGGCTTGATGTCGCGGTGCAGTACACCCCGTCGTTCGGCGTAGTCCAGCGCCTCGGCGAGCCGGCGTCCGAGCCAGGCCACGGTCTCCGGCCACGACAGGGCGGCGATTTCCTCACGCACCCGCAGGCCCGTGGTGCGGATCTCGCCCTTCTCCTCCAATGCCGCGTCGACGGCGTCCAGCAGCAACCGCCCGCTGCGCAGCTCCGGCGGGGTCGCGCGGACCCGCTTCAGCACCGCCGCCAGCGTTCCACCCGGCAGGTACTGCATGTACAAGAGCTTCAGCCCGCGGTCCGGCAGCACCCGCTGGTCGTAGACCCGAACGATGTACTCGTGCTCCAACCGGGCGAGCGTCTGGGGTTCGAAGCCGTGGTCCGTGGAAACCTTCACCGCCACCAGTCGCTGCATCGAGCGCTGCCGCGCCAGGAACACCTTGGCGAACGAACCGTGGCCCAACTCCAGCAGCAGATCGAAATCGTCGATCCGATCCCCCGGCTCGAGTTCCTCACTCACGATCGGCGCGCTCGACCGCTCACTCACCGCCCGATCGGCCAATGGATCGAAGGCAGCGGTGGCATCGCCGGTCGGCCGATCACCCATTGCGCATCACCTCGAGCTGAAACCCCGAGCCATGATCGATTTTATCGCGCGGCGAGTTGCAGAGCGCACCGATCTTCGTGGAGCCGGGGGCCATCCATGGGCACGGATACGACGGAAATCCGAGTGGCCGCCGCCGGTGGACGAGCCGGGTCAGGGCACCGGGCGATGCGAATGGCGATGAATTGCACAACTTCCCGGGCCAGGCATCGGAATTGCGTTGCGAGTCAGTGAAATACGTCCTCTTCGGGCAGCGGCGCTCCGTTCACGGTAGCGGCGGACGGGCCCGGGAAGCTGCCGAGGGAAGGGGTCCTCACCAGCCGTTTCGGGGGTGGGGCGGGACTTGTCGGTGGGGTCACATACCTTGGGCGCATCGTGATCGACCGGGAGGGAGAACGATGGCCTCGAATCCGAGTGCCACGCCGGGTGAACCGGCTTGGGAAAGCGCTTCTGTGGTGCGGGTTTTGCCCGCTGTCGCGCCGCGGAAATTGAACAAGGTGCCGTTCGTCGAGCTGGCCGACGGACGCCTGCAGGGGGTGGTGTCGAGCGGCTCCGATATCTCACGGGTGTACGTGGCATCGGTGACCGCGGGGACCCACGGGCTGAGCTGCAGCACCAACAACAACCGGCCGTGCGGCGGGTTGAACCAGGGGTGGGCCTGCAAGCATCTGGACGCGCTGATCGATGAAGCGGTGCTCCAGTACGGGCAGGACCGGGTGGCGCGGTTCCTGCGGGTCGAGGTCCCCGAGGGCTCTCGACTTGCCCACTGTCTCAATGGAACTCGTGATCCGGCTCCGGCCGCCGCGGTGTTCAGCCGGTTCCTGCGGCATCTGACCTATCTGGAGCTGCCGGGTAGCACGGCGCCGATTCCGGAGCTGCACTGGTTCCCGGCGGGGGTGGGTCGCTGATGCAGGCGGTACAACTGGCCGCGCTGGTGGATGCGCCCGCCGGCGTAGAGGCAGCCCTGGACGCGGTGAGCGGGTTCGATTCCGCTCTGGTCAATGGCTTCGCCCGGGTTTCCGAACCGCAGAGCGCGGCGCTGGCGGCACTGGCCGCGGCGGTGGCGGGTTCGCCTCTGGCCGAGGCGGTTTCGGCGGCGGTGTCGAAGGTGAGCACGGGCGCGATCGGCGCGGATGAGCTGTCGGCGCTGGCCGCCGCCCGGGCCGCCCTGCTGGGCGCGGTGCACGACGCACTGGTCGGCCAGGCCGATACGGCCATGGGCCGCAATCGATCCGAGTGGACGGCGTCGCCGGATGCGGCCGCACCGAGCCCGCTCGTGGCGGGTTCCCGCGCCTGGCTGGGTGAACTGGCCATCGCCGGATGGCGCGGCGTGGACCACGACCTGGTGGCAGCCGCGGATCAGACCGTGGAGTCGCTGCTGGCCGAACCCGCGCTGCGGCGGCTGGCGATGCTGCTGGACGGCTTCACCGCCGAACTGGGCGCGTCCGCACCGATCGCCACCATGGACCGGGTGCCCGCGCGACGCTGGGCCGATCTGTGGACGCGCGCCCTGCTGCTGTCCTGGCGCGGCGCGGAATCCGCTGCCACCGAGCCGGTTTCGGGTCGTCTGCTCCCGCTCGGCGTGGACCTGCACGAGCACGGGACCGCCGTACAGGCACAGGTGCACGGCGTGCTCGAGGTCGCGGGCGCACCGGCCCGCCGGGTGCGGGTGTCGGTGGCGGCGGCCAAGGTGGACACCATTGTGGGACCGGCGGTGTGGCAGCTGCTGGGCGCGCATCGCCAGTTGCTCACCGCGCTGGCCAGGCAGCGCACGCTGGAGCTCACCGACATGCCGCTGACGGCGACCGGTGACCTGCTGTGGGATGACGATCGGGCGAAGGCCGGGGAGGCCGCCGATCCGTTCGTCACCGCCACCGTGCAACTGCCGCAGGCGCAGGCCCCGGCCGTCGCGCCGCTGGATCGCGATCCGGTGCACATCGCCGAACCGGTTGTGCTCGAGGGGTACCGGTTCCGCGACGGCGTACTGGAGATGGGTGAGCAGCGGATCCGGGTGGAGCTGGACGCGCTCCCGTCCGCCGGTCCGCTCACTCCGGCCGGGCTGACCGGGTCCAGCGCCATGATCGGATTGCTGCGCTGGGATGCGGGCGTCTGGTCGGTGCGGCCGCTGGCCGTGCAGCGCAAGGTCAAGGGTGCGCTCACCGCGTTCCACAACGGTGATTGGGCGCTGGGCCCGACGGATCCGAAAGTCGCCAAGGCACAGGCCAAGTCGGGCGATGCCGTGGCGGTGCTGCGCGAGCGCGCGGGACGGTTGCTGCGCAAATGACGAATCATGAAACGCGACGCCAGATCCTGTACTGGCGTCTCCTGGCCGGTGTCTTCACCGGAGATCAGCAACCGGCGCTGGAGCAGGCCAGCGCGGGCATCGTCGACGATCTGGGTCTGCCGCTGGCCGTACTCGATCCGGGCATCTCCATCGACAATGTGGTGCAACGCTATCCGGAGATGCAAGCGGAGTTCGAAAGCCTCGACTTCTCCGAGAACGGGGACTCCGCGACCGAGGGGGCGGCGGCCGAAGACGCCGGGAACGAGACCGAAGCCGCCGCGCCCCAGTCCATCGGCGCGGCCGATGTCCGCAGCGCCGCACTGGTTTCCAAGCTGCTGCTGAACGTCTTCGCCACCGGCTCCGGCCAGGTCAGCGCCACCCAGCTGGCGGGCTGGCAGTCCGATGCGAACTGGCTGCGGCGCTGCCTGGGCGAGGAGCAGGCCGGCGCCGTGCAAGGCGTGCTCACCGGCCTGGAAGGTGAGCTGGTGTCCCGCATGCGGCTGCGCGAGGTACTCGCCGATCCGCACCTGGCCGCCCAGCTCACCCCGAGCATGTCGCTCATCGAACAACTGTTGCGCGACAAGCACAATCTGTCCGGCGTGGCCCTGGCCAATGCCAAACGCCTCATCCGCCGCTACATCGACGAGGTCGCCGAAGTGCTGCGCACCCAGGTGCAGCAGACCAGTGTGGGCACCGTCGACCGCTCGGTCCCGCCCAAGCGCATCCTGCGCAATCTGGATGTGGACCGGACGATCTGGAAGAACCTGCCCAACTGGAACCCCCAGGACGAGCGGCTGTACGTCGACCGGCTCTACTACCGTCAGACCGCCAAGCGCACCGTCCCCGCCCGCATGATCGTGGTGGTGGACCAGTCCGGCTCCATGGTCGACTCCATGGTGAACTGCACCATCCTGGCGTCGATCTTCGCGGGCCTGCCCAAGGTCGATGTACATCTCATCGCCTACGACACCCGCGCCCTGGATCTCACCCCGTGGGTGCACGACCCGTTCGAGGTACTGTTGCGCACCAATCTCGGTGGCGGCAACGACGGCCCGGTCGCCATGGCCATGGCCCAGCCCAAGATCACCGACCCGAAGAACACCGTGCTGGTGTGGATTTCGGACTTCTACGAGTTCGATCGCTCCCAGCCGCTGTTCGAGGCCATGGAGGCGGTGCACCGCTCCGGGGTGAAGCTCATCCCGGTCGGCTCGGTGAACAGCTCCGGCCACCAGAGCGTCAACCCGTGGTTCCGCGAACGGTTCAAAAACCTTGGCACCCCGGTGATTTCCGGACGCATCCAGAAGCTCGTGCACGAACTCAAGAACTTTCTCGACTAGGAGACCAGCCATCATGAACGACGTTTTGCGCGCCCCCGCCGAGGTCAAGTACGCCGAGGAACTGGATTGGCTGGAGTCCATCGACGACGGCCCCAAGCCGTTCGCGTGGCGGCTGAGCCCGAAGATGGTGCGGCTGTTCATACTCGGCTCCGAACGCGCCGACGGACTGGACCGCGAGGTGGAGCAGAAGTGGTTCGGTGACCGCAGTTTCGTCGAGCGCAGCATTGTCACGCTGGCCTCGGACCGGGGTCTGCTGCTCATCGGCGATCCGGGTACCGGCAAGAGCTGGCTGGCCGAGCTGCTGTCGGCGGCCATCAGCCGCAATTCCACGCTGGTGGTGCAGGGCACCGCCGGCACCACCGAGGACCACATCAAGTACTCGTGGAACATCTCCATGGTCATCGCCAAGGGTCAGTCGCGGGAGTCGATGATCCCGTCCCCGATCATGACCGCCATGGAGCAGGGCGTGATCGGCCGCTTCGAGGAGCTCACCCGCTCCACCAGCGATGTGCAGGACGCGCTGATCTCCATCCTGTCGGAGAAGTACGTCTCGATCCCCGAGCTCGATGACGACAATGTGGTGTTCGCGCAGCCGGGCTTCTCCATCATCGCCACCGCCAACAGCCGCGACCGCGGCGTGAACGACCTGTCCTCGGCACTCAAGCGGCGCTTCAATTTCGTGCGAATTCCGGTGGTGTCCAACAAGAAGAGCGAGGCGGAGATCGTGCGCTTCCGCACCGCGGAACTGCTGCGCCGCCACTCCATCGAGCTGGAACTGCCGCCCACGCTGCTCGACATCCTGCTGGAGAGCTTCGCCGATCTGCGCGCCGCCGCGGCCGCCGCCACCAGCGACGACGACAAGCTGGAGTCGGCGCTGTCCACCGCCGAGCAGATCGGCGTGCTCGAGGACGCCATCCTGCACAGCCAGTTCTTCGGTGCGAAGGAACTGCGCGCGGAGACCCTCGCCGGTTCGCTGGTCGGCTCGCTGGCCCGGCGCACGCCCGAGGACCTGGCCATTCTCAACAAGTACCTGCACGGCGTCGTCGAGCCGCGCACCAAGGACAAGAAGGGCGATGCCGCCTGGGGCGAATTCCTCGAGGGCGGCCGGGCGGCGATCGCGAGGCTGTCGTGAACGTGTCCGACACCCGGCCCGCGCCGAATACCTTTGCCGCGCTGCGAGATCAGCTGGCGGACGCGGCCGTCGCGTTCGCCGGCGCACCCGGGGCGGCGGGCGACATCCTGGCGGGCATCGTCGACGATGTCGACCGGGCGCTGTCGGAGCGGCTGGAGATCTTCCCGGTCTGCCACCACTCGCCCGCCTCCGGTCTGGCCATGGTGCGACGGCTGCGCGAGAAGCAGCCGAGCGTCATCTACCTGGAACTGTGCGAGGACATGCGGCCGCTGCTGGACGAGCTGCGCAACTGCCGCCTGCCGATTGCGCTGCAGGCCTTCGCCACCGAGATCGAGGGCTTTCCCGCGGAATGGGCGCCGCTGTCGGTGGTCGCGCCGATCACCGAATCGTCGGCCGAGTACCAGGCCATCGCCTACGCGCTCGATACGCCGGGCGTCGAACTGGTGCTGGTGGATCGGTCCACCGATCACGTCTTCCAGTGGGCTCCCGAGACGAAGCAGTCCGAGACACCCGCCGGCGGCGAGCAGCCCGAGGACGACGGCCTGCACGGCGGCGCGGTCGGCCTCGAAATCGGTGATCTGCGACCGCGTTTCGCCGAACTGGAAGAACACCTGCTGCACCACGGCAAGGTCCGGCACTGGTCGGAATGGTGGGACCAGTACGTCGAGCAGCCCCTGGTGGACGCCGACTACGACACCTACCGCCAGGTCATGGTGATGATCGGCAGCCTGTTCCGGCGGCTGCGGCGCGGCAGCACCGTCGAGGACGAGGACCGCGAACGGTACATGTGGACCCGCATGCGCGAACACCTGGCCGCCAACGACATCGATCCGGCACAGGCGTTGTACGTGTGCGGCGCGGCCCATGCGGCCAGCCCGGTCGAACAGTTCGGACTGGCCGCGTCGGAGCCGTTCGAGATCTCGCCGCGCTCGGCCACCACATGGCACTACGGGCTGATCCCGTCCAGCCACTCCGCCATCGAGGCGCAGTTCGGGCTGGCCGGCGGCGCGGTGTCGATCGCGGCAGCCACCTGGGCGAAGGGGTTGCGGCGCGGCAAATTGCAGTCGTTCCAGCTGGAAGGCCAGCAGGGAGCGAAGAAGCGCGCCAAGCAGCCGCCCCTTCCGGCGGAATCGGAAGCCGAAGTGACGGACCGGCTTTCGGGCTTCCTGTCCCGGCCACCGGTGCTGGACCCGCTCGACGAGGCCGAGCTCCTGGAGTGGTCGGTGGATATCGTCCGGCTGGCCCGGCGCAACGGCTACCTGGCCAGCACCGCCGACGCCATCGCCATCTTCGAGACCTCGATCCTGCTGGCGGGCTTGCGCAATCGTGCCCGTCCGACGCCGTACGACTTCCAGGACGCGGCCGTCACCTGCCTCGAGAAGGACCGGGTGCCGGGGCGGCGGGATGTGCGGCGGCTGTGCGAGATCCTGCTCGGCGGCGACCGCATCGGCCAGGTCGGGTACGCGGCGCTGCCGCCACTGGCCCGCGACGTGCTCGACCGGCTGGCACCGCTGGGACTGGATCTGTCCAAGCGGACGCTGCAACGCGCTCTGCTGGACCTGAAGGCGAATCCGGACCTGCGGCCGTGCTCGAATCTGCTGTGGCTGCTGCGCAGGCTGCTGCCGCAGGACGCGCTGCGGCCCATCATGGGCTCGCGCGGACTGGGTGAGACCTCGATCCAGGAGAGCTGGGACATCGGGCTCGGCAAACACCAGCGCTCACTGGTGGAGCTCGGGTACGAGGGCGTGTCGGTGGAGCAGGTGCTGGAGCAGCGCCTGCGGCGCGCGGTCGCCGCGCTGGACGCGACCGCGGCCGTGGCGCTGGGCGCGGTCGAGGACGCGCTGGTGTATCTGGGCTCGGTCCGGCTCGCCGACGAGCTGGGCCACCGCGCGGTCGAACTCCTCGCCGCGGAACGGACAGTGGACGACGCGCCCGTCGTGCTGCGACGGATCCGGGTGCTGCTCAACTACTTCCGCTCCACCGAGGACGGCCTACCGGCATGGTGCGAACGGTTCGTGACAGCGGGATACGCGCACTACTGCACCCTGCTGCCCACCGCCTTCGCCGCGGAGGAGACCGGGCCAGGGCAGGTGGCGGCGATGCTGGGCTTCCTGTTCGGGATGGAGAATCTGGCGCTGTCGCTGGGCTGCGATCACACCCAGCTGGAACTGGCGGTGCTGCAATCACATCCGGAGGCGCCGGCCAAGGTGGCCCTGCTGTGGGCGGCGCGGTTCCAGCTCGGCCTGCTGACCATGGCCGAGCTGCGCGCGCGGTGCGACGGGATGCTGGCCAATCCGCTGGTGCTGCCGACGGTTCCGCAGTACGTGAGCGGTTTCGTGCAGGCCATCGACCCGGCTCCGGCACTGAAACCCTTTGTGGTGGAACTGTTGTCGAAGGCCTTCGGCACGCTGCCGGACACGGTGCTGCTGCCCTGGCTGCCGAAGTTGATCACCACCCTGAAGGATCAGGCGGGCGACCTGATTCCGGGCCTGGTCCGGGAAGCGGGCCGTACCTTCCCCGGCGCGTTGCCCGCCGTGGACGCCTTCGTCCCGCCCTGGTCGGCCGAATTCACCACGGCCGCACCGCCGGTGGCCGCGGCGCCGCGCGGGCCGGTCACCGAACTGCTGGCCGTTCACCCCGCCGCGTGTGACGCGCTCAGCGGACTGCTCGGCATCGAGGGCGGCTGGCAGAAGGCCGGCCCGGCCGGAAACCACGAGGTAGCCGGCCTGCTCGAGCGGTTCCCCGGCACCGCTGCGGCATTGACCGCGCTGCTCGGCGTGCCGGCCGCGCGGAGCTGACGCGGGTCCGGCCGGCTCGTCCTTCCGACGGACGGCCGGCCGGACAGTCATTCGAACCGTGCATTGCTGGTAGGCGGGCCGCACAGCACAATTCATACGGTTCGGTCTCGAATTCGGGAGCGCCTCGCGCAGGGCGCGAGAACACGTTACAGTCCGCCCGTGAAATATCTTGTGGGATGCGCAATGGCCCTGTCGTTCGCGGCGGGTTCACCGGTGGCGCAGGCGGATTCCGCACCGACCTGTACCGACACCCCGAACGCCTACACCGCCGGCTGGCAAACCGGCTGGGCCACATATCAGGCCGAGCAGAAGAGTCCGTCGTCCGGCACGTCGTCGCGGACGGTCGATCTGCCGATCACCATCAATGCGCCGATCGCCAAGGTATGGACGGTGTACTCGAACCTGCGCAACGACATCGGGCGGCATCCTTTCCTGAAGGACATCATCACGCATCGCACCTGCACCGACGGCGTCACCGAAACCATCGATTTCACCGCGCTGGAGAACGTTCCGATGGGCTCGGTCGACTACCCCGCGAAAACCCAGGCCGAACAGCGCCTCTATCCGGCTGATCATTACTACCTGACCGACAGCTATGACTCGCCCGGAATCATCACCCATCAGAAGATCACCTTCGTCGACAACGGCAACGGCACCACCACGGTGAACGAGCACCTCACCTTCATCGCCAACCCGCTGCTCATCAACTTCACCGTCGACAATGGCGTTTCATCCCACCAGGCGTACCAGGCCGCCCTGAAACGCGACATCGAAAACGGCACCCTCTGAATGCGACAAGGCCCGGTCCTCATGGACCGGGCCTTTCTCGTTTTGCACGCCAGAAAGTGACTGCTGAGCAAATTTCGGCCTCCGGAACTTCCGGCCCGGCGAGCGAGCGACCTTGACATCCTCTGCAAAAGTGTGTGCACTTTAGGGAGCTAACCGATCCTTAAGGGGTTTCCATGTCGTCGCAGCGTTGGTGTCTCGTCCAATTCGTCGAGAACAACCGAGCCGAGCCGAGCATCGGCGTGCTCGCCGACGGCAAGGTCTGTCGAGCGCCGCAGTCGCTGTCCGGTCGCACCCTCCTGGAAGTCGTCGACCGGTGGGAGGAGTTCACGCCACTGCTCCGGAATCTCCAGCTCCCGGCACTCGAGGTCGCGCCGGACGCCGAGCTGATCGCCCCCCTCACCTACCCCCGCAAGATCCTCTGCGCCGGGGCGAACTACTACGGGCACGCGCAGGAAATGGGCACCCAGCGCCCGGACCCCGACGCCGAGCCGTTCTTCTTCCTCAAGCCGCCGACAACGACCGTGGTGGGTGCGCACGACGACGTGCGGCTGCCGGACAACGCGGACGTCGACTGGGAGGCCGAGCTGGCCGTCGTCATCGGCACGGGCGGGCGCGATATCGACGAGCGCACAGCCCTCGAGCACGTCGCGGGCTACACCGTCGCCAACGACCTGTCCGCACGCGGACGGTTCCCGAGGAAGGATGCGGTCCTCCCGCCGTTCGGCTGGGACTGGTTCCAGCACAAGGCATTCGACGGATCGTGCCCGCTGGGGCCCGGAATCGTCCCCGGCTGGCAGATCGGCGACCCACACGACCTCACCATTCGGCTGACCGTCAACGGTGAGATCAAGCAGGAAGCATCCACCGCCGACATGGTGATCACGGTGCCACGGCTGATCGCCGCCGCAAGCCGCGTTCTGACACTCGAGCCGGGCGACGTCATCCTGACCGGAACACCGGCCGGAGTGGGCATGCCGCACAAGACCTTCCTGCGGGTCGGCGACCTGGTCGTCACCGAGATCGACGGTATCGGCCGACTGGAGAACGCCATGGTCGCGTCATGACCACGGCGACAGTGCCGTCGCAGGAGTCGGTGGTGCCGTCGCAGGAGTCGGTCTCGTCGGCCGAGAACGTCCTCACCCTCCTCATCGCTCTGCGCGAGCACGGCCGGTTGCGAGTGGCCGACGCCGCCCAGCTGTTGTCGGTGACGCCCCCTACCGCACACCGGCTGTTGTCCACCCTCAAGCGACACGAGTTCGCTGAACAGGACCGGAAACGTGCCTACCTGCCCGGACCTCGGCTGGCGCAGTTGCCGTCGGGCGCCGAGCCGCCGCACGACCTGGGCGGCCTGGCCCGCCCCTACCTGGCGGCGCTGTCGCGCACGGTGGGCGACACAACGTTTCTGGTGACGTTGCAGGGCAACGGCTGCCGCTTCATCGACGGTGTGGAGAGCGACCGCGCGCTCCGAGTCGGCAGCCGCGTCGGACTCCTGCTCCCCGCGCACACCACCTCGGGCGGCAAGGTGCTCCTGGCCCAGCTTCCGGACACCGAACTGGTCGCGCTCTACCCCAACCGCCATGTCCGTATGCGCGATGGCTCGATGCGTGATCTTGTCACGCTCCGTCGTGAGCTCGGTGTGGTCCGCCGGAACGGTTATGCCCTCTGCCTCGAGGAAAGCGAGCAGTGCGTGAACGCCGTCGGCGTCCCGGTCACCACCCGGTCGGGCAAGGTCATCGCCGCGGTCGTGCTGGCGTGCCCGTCGGCGAGCTCGAACCGCCGGCACCTCGTCGATCTCGTGCCCGACGCCAGGGCGACCGCGACCGCGATCGCGGAGAACCTCACCTGATCCGCCGTGGCCCGCCCATCACCGCGATGGGCGGGCCCGAAGCGGCCATACCGATACAGGCCAGCCGGACCTCACGTGCGAGGCTTCATGCCCGCACCCATCCGCCGTCGACAACCAAGGTCTGACCGGTAATGAAGGCCGCGTCGTCCGAAGCCAGAAACGACATCGCCCCGACCAGGTCATGGGGCTCCTGGACCCGTTTGATCGCCTGCTGCTGAGCGAGCACATCGAACCATGCCGCTTGCGGGCCGCTCTCGGTGGTGGGCGTGCGCACCAGACCCGGGGCGATCGTGTTCACCGTGACCCCGTGCGCTCCGACCTCGGCCGCGAGGGACCGGGAGAACCCGATCACCCCGCCCTTGCTCGCGGTGTAGTGCGTATTGAGTCCGATGCCGGAATGGAAGGTGGTCGAGGAGACACTGATGACGCGACCCCAGCCCCGCTGGACCATGCAGGGAACGAAGGCCTGCCCCAGCAGGAACAACGAGTTGAGGTTCACCCCCAGCACCCGCTGCCATTCCGCCCAGCTCATCCCGATGAAAGCGGTGGCCGGGTAGATACCCGCATTGTTCACCAGCACGTCCACCGGCCCGAGCTCGACCTCGACCTCGGCGGCGAATGCGCGCACGGACTCGGGCGAAGACACATCGCAATGGGCGGCGAACCCCCGGCCGCCCGCCTTCTCGATCAGGCGCACGGTCTCGTCCGCAGGTCCGACGTCGGCGATGGCAACCACATGTCCATCCGCGGCCAGGCGCTCGGCGAACGCCTGGCCGATGCCGGCAGCGCCCCCGGTGACGACCGCGACGCGTCCCTTCGCGTTGCGCGCGGTCATGCGAACACCGGCGCCAGGTCGAAGAAGACCCGGTATTCGTCGATCAGGCCGCTATCGCCGACGGTCCAGATCGACGCCACCGGGATCGACACCTTCCGGCCGTCCTTACGCGTGTATGTGACCGTGAGTTCGACGATCGTGTCGTTGCCCACGACCCACTCGTTGACGATGTCGTGATGCATCCCATCGATCGTGCCGAAGAAGCCGGCACAGCCCGCCGCGACCGCACTACGGCCCTCCAGAGCGGGGACATTGCCGAAGGTGATCCTGCCGTCGGGTGCGAAGAACTCGGCAAAACCCTCGGCGTCGAGAGTGTCGACCGCCTGTAGTGCTGCGGCGGTCAAAGCGCTGGTCATGGTGGATCCTTTCGGGTAGAAGTGCATACACCTTGACTCTCGGTAGTGACGCCGGTCACGTTGGATGCTCGCGGATTTCACCTAGCGGAACGAGTTCTCGGCGGGGCTACCGACTTTTGCTTCCAGCGTGGCGCCGCCAACCCCAGGTGCATACAGTTACCTGTCATGCCCTCCCCCATCACCCGGTCCCTCGATATCCAGGTTGTCGACGCCGCGCGAGCCTTGGCCGCATTGGGGCTCGTCGACGCGTTCGGGCACGTGTCAGCCAGGGACGGCGACCACATGGTCATCACCCCTGCGGCCGATCTGGCGACCGTCGCGCCTTCGGACTGTCTCCGCGTCCCGTTGCACGCCACGGCTCTGCCATCCGGCTGCCCGGCCGAAGCGTGGGCCCATCTGGCCCTCTACCAGCGCTACCCGGCGACCGGAGCGATCGCTCGTGCCCAGCCCGCGTCGTCGCTGGCCGTCGGCATGCGCACCGACCGTGTCGCCCCGACGCATGGTCAGGCGTGCTGGCTCGGCGACTCCATTCCGGTGTATCCGTCCGCGCTGCTGGTCCGCGAGGCCGACCGCGGCCGCCGGCTCGCCGAGGCGATGGGGTCGGCGGACGCGATGATTCTGCGGGGCAACGGTGCGATCGCGATGGGCAGCGACCCGGCCACGGCAGTGGCCACCATGTCGGTGCTGGCGGCAGCCTGCACCGTCTGGCTCGAGATGAAGGGCGAACCCGCCGCGCCCCTGTCGGCAGAGGAAATCCGCTCGTGGCAGGCCGTCAAGCCGGAGCTGCTGCCCCGGCTGGGAGCGCACCTGCTGCGCAGAACGGCAGCGGTGGGGCCCGGGCCCCCGGCCGCGCCCCCCCGCCGGGGGCCCGGCGGGCGCCCCGGCCGCCGGGGGCGGGCGCCCCCCC